>NZ_JACHCQ010000001.1 GCF_014205835.1 Pedobacter sp. AK013
TTCAATGCCAAGATCAAAGCTTTTAGGGCAACCTCAAGAGGTGTAAGGGATATTAAATTCTTCTTATTCAGATTGTCGAAAATATATGCTTAAAACATCCCCCCCCAACTTTTCCGCTTGATCCTTAAAAAGCATATTCACAAACCAATATTATACTTTCAACACCGATTTTTTTTACTGAAACAGAAATAAAATCTGCCAACAATAAAATCCCGAAAGAATTAGCTGTAAACTTTAACATTCCATCACTCACTAAACAAGGCACCATCATCAATTACTTACAGGCGCTCGCCAGAAACTATTTATTGATAAAAACACAATAGAAAAGAGCAATCGGCAGAATCAAATTCATTCGTAAAAATTATCAGCTTATCTATTAACGAAACAAAATAGCACAACCCCAAACAGCTATCTTATAGTAACACACTAAAAATCAGCAAGATTAATGATAAAATCAATCAAATTTTCACGTTGACAACTATCAAAAACAGTAAAATTACGTAGTATTTATACTGCATTTTAATTTATTTTTGTCAAAATAAAGAAGGCACTTTTATTATTTTGTATTTGCTTATTATGTTGTCCTGTGCAAAAATTAATGGCGCAACCTACTATTACTGGCTGTGTGGTACCACTCGGACAACTGGTTTATACCCAAACAAGTAGAAATGGCGACGTGACATTATTTAATGGATCACCTTCCGTAGATTTGTCAGGGCAGTGCTACTCTAGTTCTACTGCCGGAACGCCCTGCACCATTTGCATGAACGGACTTAATAATGGAGGTAATTGCCCACCAGGTAGTGGTAACCCCACGGCAGGAACCATAAAAACTTTCACCATACTGGATTGTCCCCTAGACAATTCTCTTTTTCTATTGGTTTTATGTTTAGGTGGATTGAGCTTTTTCTTTTTACGCAAAAAGAACCTTAGTTTGTATGCTGCAGCCTAAAGCCGATCAAACATTACATCAAATTAAGCTAAGAACTGCCTAAGCATTTTTTCCTAATGATAAAATAGCCGGCTCCTGTTATTAAACAAAATGCTGCAATGGATTGAATATGCAAAAAAGGCGCCTGGTACTGCATTGTCCACGAAGAGAATGAATAACCCCAAGTGTTTAAGATGGTGAAAATATCACTAAAGAAGGTTGCCAACAATACCAATAACCCAAAAGTTAAACGCCAGTATCTGGCTTTCTGAAAATAGGCGAACCAAAGGCTTTGTGTGGAAAACCAATACACCAATAACAGAAACACCGCAGGAAACCAATATGGACCGGTAAAGCGGTTTACGAATGCGTACTGAATATAATCTTCGCTAAACCAGTCAGATAATACAATTACAGGAACTTCTAATAAATATACAATACCTACAATTCTGGTCAACCAAATAATGGGAATATCAAGTATGCTGATAAATTCAGTTTTCCTTAAAAAGAATATCACAATACTCCAGCAAGCATAAATAAATATTTGTTCTTGCAAAATATAGCGCGGAAAAATTGAATCGATCATTAATGAGGCTTAAATTTAGACCGCACAAATTAAGTCATTTATTTGATACAGACTAATAAGCAAGTGTTTAAACCACCTCAATCCCCAAATTTTTATAAGGTAGCAGAATGGCATTATCAGGATCTGCTTCAGTGATAATCACATCTACATCGTTAACCGGGCAAACATAGTAAGGTTCTACAGTATTTATTTTTTCGAGTGCAGACAGCGCAATAGTTTTCTGCGCCTGGTTAATCATAATATTGTTCAACTGTGCATCTTCATAAATAATGGAAGTAATGCCCATGCTATGGTGCAAGCTGCAGATACCCAGCATACAGATATCGGCCCTTACCTTCTTAAAGGTATCGATGGTTTCTTGTCCTATAGTAACAAATGCAGTTTTTTGCAATCTTCCTCCAGCAAATATCACCTCGGCACTAGGATGATCTTCCAAGATATTGGCTACAGGAAAACTATTGGTAATGATGGTAATCTTTAAATCTTTGGGCAATACCGCCGCGAGTGCAACTACCGAAGTACCACCATCAAAAAAAACCACCTGACCATCTTTTAAAAACTGCAAGGCTTTGCTGGCAATGGTTTGCTTATGTTGCTGATTGTATTTTTCCCTATCTCTATAGTGTTGGGGTATAGGAGAACGGGAAATTGCACCACCCCGAACGGCTCGGAGCAACCCCTGCGAATCAAGCTCTTTAATGTCGCGGCGCACGGTATCTTCTGATACATTCAGCAAAGCACTTAAGGCATCAAGCCTCACTTTACTGTCTTTATCAAGGGTATTAATAATAATCTGTAAGCGCTCTTCTTTTACCATATTACTGCAATATATTGCAAATATAGAAATTCTAAAAGAATAAAATTTGCAATATATTGCAATATTAAATATTTTTGTTGCAAAATATAGCAAAAATGAAAAAGACCATTGGTATAGATATGGACGGCGTACTGGCCGATATCGAAGATCATATATTACAGGCCTATCAGACTGAAACAGGCATTTCGCTTAGGCGGGCAGACATTAGGGGCAAATCGGAAGAAGAACTTTTCCCAGATAGGGCCATAGTAATGAAAATCTGTAACAGGAAAGATTTTTTCAGGAATCTGCCAGTGATGGAAGGCGCAGTTGAAACAGTAAGAAAACTCATGAAAGATTATGAGATCTATATTGTTCCGGCAGCCATGGAATTTCCTTTATCCCTTTTCGAAAAACACGAATGGCTCGCAGAGCATTTCCCATTCATCAGCTGGAAAAACATTATCTTTTGCGGCGATAAAAGCATCATTGATACCCACTATTTAATTGATGATCATTGCAAAAACCTCGATTTCTGCAAAGGCAAACCTTTAATGTTTACCGCATTCCATAATGTAGAGAAAGACCATCATCAGCGAATTAACCACTGGAATGAAGTACCGGCTTTATTGAAACAACTGGAAGAAACAGACCTCATGCTGGCTTAATGAAAAATAGCATAAACAAAAAAGGGTGTAGCCACTGGCCACACCCTCTATCTAAATTAACGCTCTCAACTATGAAGTTGATATAAGGCTCTCACCCCTTATGTCTGCAATATTACCACAGAAAGATTAAGATTTGATGAAGATTTGAATATTAACAAATTAAAAACACTTAGTCTCCACCACAACCGCCACAAGTTCCACACGAACTCCCACAAGATGAACCACATGAAGAATTTCCACCATCAGTCCCATCCCACCTATTTTTGTTGTTATTGTTTATCGCCATAAAAAAAGAAGCATTTAGTGCAGCTGTACCATACATAAAGTAATCCCATTGCCAGTCCTTTTCTGCTTTCTGCTTATGTTGTATATTATCTTCGTAAAAATTGGGGATGACCTTTGCACATAACATCAATGACAGTTTACGCAGGTAGAAAAAAATAAAAAAAAGCAAAACTACAAGCACAATAACAATCTGTGTTACAGGCTTATCTCTTACAATCCCAGTGATTACTCTTATAAATGGAAACATTAATAATAAGGCAAAAACAAGAAAGCTTTTATAAAATAGTTTTCCGAATGCCAGAGATTGATTAAAATGATATTTAAAATTATCTAAACTATTACCTACATTTCTGAATATCGGCTTTGATTCTAGTATTCTTAGCAATTTTGGATAATACATCCTTCCAGAATCCTGTAAAGTAGCAACAATCTGCGCTTGTTCGACAGACTGAACTACAACAGTATTTGAAACCGAAATCATTTGATCAATTATCTTTATTGTACCATTATCAATCAGTTCATTTACAGAACCACTAATCACGTTAGATAATCGTTGCGTTTTGAGGTAAACCAGCTCAAAAGGCCTAAGGTGATAAACAAATGAATCCTGATCAAAAGAATGCAATATCCGTTTAATTTTATTCTTGTTATACAAGTTTAAGATTACATAAGTCGGAAGTGCCACACCAAGAAAACCCAATATAAAAATTGGATTGTCGATTTGCACATAAAGCGGTTTAAGTAAATAATAAAAGGGAATTATGAGCAGAATAAACATCAATACACCAAATATTGCAAAAAGTCCAGTTTTAAGCTTAACAGGTTTGAGTTTTAAGCTGGCCAGCATACTATTATATTCCCAGATGCATTTGGGTTGTTGACCAAAGTGATCTAAATAAAGCTTTTTTGTCTGTTCTGTCGCCTGTTTAAACTGTTCGAATTGTGCCTTATGGTGAGTAGAGGGAACATGCTGAATTGTTTTGCCAAGTAACTTACAAAAATCCTGATAAGATTGAGAGAAAATGAGGTGCTGATGCCAAACCACATCAACAATGACAGAAGGAGAAACCATAACATCCGAAATGGCCGCCAGATACATAAACCTTTTATATTCAACAATAGCCTTTTCGGTAAAGTCTTTGGTCCATCGATTTTCACTAGCCAATCTGATCGAAAAGTTATACTCACCTGATGAATGATCGAAATCAAATTGTTGTACTTCATTCCATAGCGTTACCTTCATACAAGCTTAGGTTATTTCTCAAACTTCAGCAGCTTGCCCATCTTCTTCCATTGGCTGGAAAGCAAAATAAATAATAATCCGACTACTATTTCCATATCTAAATATAGTATTTAATAAAACTTTAACAAAATCCATTTGATGACAGAGAAGTTTGACTGTAGCCTGAAACAAAATAAGCCTCCCTTAGCAGAGCGGCTTATAAATGTAATCTAAATCGTCCCGTTGATTTAATTCTTACTTAACCAAATTTAAACATAAAAACAGTGTTTGGCATGCTAAATTTAATATTGTACAGCATATGTAAAAAAGTGTATAATACTATGTAAACATAGCTTTTCGAATGAGTATTCTTTCACATGAATCGATAAGCTGTTATAAGCACGTAACTAACTGAGATTTTTATTCACTGCATCGGCTCTTTCACCAGCTTACTGCGTATGCGGCTAAGTGTTTCTAAACGCATCCCCAAATAACTGGCTATGCACCTTAAAGGTACTCTGGATATATCTAAAGAATTTAGTTCCAAGAATTTTTCATAACGCCTTTCTGCCGAAGGGATCCGCGCGATTATAGCGCGCTCTGAGGCGGCGTGATACTGGAGCGCTAAAATTTTGCGGCCAATAACATTCGTTTCCTGGTAATTGGCATAAAGTTTATCAATCAATAAGTGCGGAATCGCAACCAATTCCGAATTTTCCAGTGCCTGCAGATATTCAATAGAAGGCTGAATATCTTCGTCTGGATGTTGAATGGCTCCAATAAATTCCTCCCCTAAACTGATCCAAGTGGTAATCTCTTTATTACCATCTTTAATAAAACCTCTTACTAAGCCCGATACAACAAAAAAAACATAATCATTATTGTCAATAGGCGATAAAATGTATTTATTCTTCTTGACCAAAAGCGGTTCTACATTTTTTTCTATTTCCTGGATAAACCCAGGGGTTATTGGGCATAAACTACTGAAATAATTTAATACAGTGTTTATCAAAAATGCCTTGCGAGATTCGAGCATATACAAATAGGGATAGACTTTAGACCCTTAATAATAGCAAATTCTATTGAAACATAAAAATAAAGTAGATTATCGAGACACTTTTGCAGTTAAAAAGCTGTTGTAAAGCGATTTTCCTAATGCATTGCGGTATAATTGATCATAATTCTCTTAAATTTGTTTTTGGAGCACAACATCTCGGAGCCAATACAAGATAGGTCAAGAGGCTTAAAATGTTCATTTTATTCATTTATCTGTATAAACAAAACTACAGACCAACAACTAATCATAAAGAGTACTGCTAGCAGTAAAGCAAAAGAATAATAATAGGATTGTTGTTAAAAATAGCACTTTGGCCTGCGGCTTTTTGCGGTCTGCAAGTAATAGCCAATAGATATTTCGTGTGAGCCATAGTCATAGTTACCCAATTTATTTAAACTATAATCGTAACCATAGCCAATCCGAAGATTTTCGCGAATAAAGAACTCAGTAACTAGTCCGATGGCACTTCTTGCCCTTAAATCGCTTTGTAATGCCGACTTAGGATAAAGTTTGATAGAGGTCCTATATGCAGCACCTAGCCATAGTTTCTCTTTGATCATTAAAAAAGCATTAAGATCTAATGAGGTTGGCCCATTCAAATCGTCTTTAATCAAAAAAGTAGGCTTGAACATAAAATCATTGTCGATTGGAAATATCATACCAGCCGTTAAATAAAAATGCGGCTTGGAAGTAATACTGAGGAGATTATTATCCCTAAAAACAGGGAGATACTGTGTAAGCAGGTTATTGGCAGAGAAACCGATAAAAAATTTCTCGTTCGAATAATGTACACCAGCCCTAATATCAGGTACAGTACGGCTTTCATAACCTGCCGGAATCTTATTATCGCCGCTTTCATTCGGATCTAGCAGATTTCCGTTAAGTCCCATCTGCATCATGCCTATTCCAACACCAAAGGCAAGTACATTGGTTTCGGTACGGTCTAGTTTAATGCGGTAAGCAAAATTTCCTGATAAGTTTAACGAGTTTTGTGCACCAATTTTATCTTTAGATACCAACAAACCCAAACCTAAACTTTCTTCCTTAACCGCTTCATCTACTGATATGGAAAGCGTTTGGGGAGCGCCCTGAATACCCGTCCATTGGGCCCTGACAAAAGCCTGCATATAGAGCTCTTCCTTGTAGCCGGCATAAGCTGGATTGATATATAAACCATTGAACATGTATTGTCCAAACTGGGCATTCTGCTGGGCAAACAAACAGAGACAGAATAAATTAAATAATGCCGTTAAAACTATCTTTTTCATATCCTCACATTTTAACTTTCATTTATCTCATTACAGTTACATAGCCTTTAAATTCCTGCCATTGAGCGCTGGTAGTTTTCACCTTAATCACATAGAAATAAGTTCCGTCTACCAAACCGTTCGCTGTCCAATCATTTAAATAGCCTTTCTTTTCATAAACCGTACTTCCCCAGCGGTTAATAATGGTAAGCTGATTTTCGCTGTAAAGGTCTAATCGCTCGATAAAAAATGTTTCATTCTTTCCATCACCATTTGGCGTAAACACATTTGGAATTTTAAGCCCCGTAATTTCCTTGGTATCCACAGAAATGTTGTTTGATGGATCGGGATCTATCTCATCAATCTTAACAGTGGCACTATTTACAACATTACCAGGTTTCATTGACCTTACATTAATGATCAGTTCAACGAAACTACCATTAGCAAGTGATGGTATAGCCCAGGAAACAGTTTTGGTTTGTTCGTTGTAACTTGCCGTACCAACAACAGTAGGATCGACACTTACAAAGGTCAGATTTTCTGGAAGATCGTCTTTTACCTGCAGGTTGGTGGCCATACCCAGCCCGTTATTGCGAACCAATAAATTGTATTTGAATACCTCCGTATTCATTACCTGCCTGCTTTCTGACCTTTTAACAATAGAAACATCTGCTGATATGGCTGTTTCCATCACCACTTCCATTTCTTCTGATAAATCAGAGCTACAACCACCTAAACTAAAAGTAATGACAGTATATTTTCCGGCTGAATTAACTACATAATCTTGTGCAGTGGCACCCGCAATAGGCTCGCCATTCCTGAACCATTGATAAGACGTAGCGCCTGTACCGTTGGCCCTAAGTTTAACAGTAACGCCTGGTTTAAGATTAAGCGTATTGGGATTGTTAGATTGCGCAAAACATGCCGCTGCAAGAAGCAGCAGCACGCTCAACACAATTATCCCTAGCCTGTTAAACATCATAACGGTTAAACTTTACAATAAAGTTTTATGGTGCAACAGAGATAGTTGCTTTACCTGGCTTAACTGTAACGGTAATCGCCTTTGAAGCAGTTGCGGTACATGTTGTTGCAGGTACAATCGGAACAGCACCAGTAGCATAACCTCCAACAGCTGCAAAAACATAAGCACCAGGAGCTACACCAGCTTTAAGCGTAAAAGTATCTCCAGAACTAGACGCTGTACCTAAAGTTGTAATATCAGTCACAGCAGTACCACCAAGCGTTGCAGACCATGCATAAGTCATGGTTACCCCCGCTGGTAGTGTTATTGAAGCATCCTTACTCGCTGTAATCACGGTAGTTGCTGTTTGATCGGTACAATAAACGCTTCCTGGAGCTGCAACAGCGATTATAGGAGTAGGTAATTTTTCTACGACAGTATTATCAGAGGCGTCACTAGGGCAGAGATTTGCATCGGCGGGTTGCACTTGTACAGAATAAGTATGCGTTCCGGCTGATAATGTTGCAGGCACGTTAAAAATCGCGTCTGCTGCGGTGGCATAAGTTACAGGACTCTGAGCGCTACCATCAACAGTCCAAATAATTTTATCACCAGCCACTGGGGTATATCCCGTAAATGCTGGCGTAAGTTTTACCGTACCCGTTCCGCACAGGTATACATTTGGGGTTTGCGCAAATGCACTAATCGGTAATAAGAACATCAAGAATGCAAAGATCCTTAAATAGTTTTTTGTAGTTTTTTTTGTCATGGCTTTAATTTGTTAGGGGTGAATGATTGATTTCTTTTTAATTAATTGATACTGTTGGTTTGTGCGGCACAAGCTTTACCCTAAAATTGAAAGGGATGGTACGCTCGCAGCCATTTGCGTTTTTAATGGTTAAAGCTCCTTGATACACTGCAACAGGAGTAGTTGATGGTATAGTAATGGTAATTTCATTTGCAGGTAAAGCCTGATTTAGAACAGCGGGCAATAAATTTCCTACCCAGGAAATACTATAGGTTATTGGATTAAAAACAGGATTAGTGTAAGTAATTCTGGTTGTGGTTAATCCTTCACAAATGCTTGCATCAGGCCCTAATGTTAAATCGGGCTGTGGATTTACAGTTAAATTAAAATCTACTTTTTTACCGCAATAAGTAGCGTCATCAGCCACTGTATAGCTAATTACCGTATTACCAGCAGCCACTGTGGTAACTTTACCTGTAGCATCTATTGTTGCAATAGCTGCATTGCTAGTGCTCCAAATACCCAAAGGATTATCATTAGATAAAGTTGTGGTAGTTCCTGCACAGATGGTATTTACGCCAATAATCGGATTTACAACAGCAATAGATTTAACATTTACCAATACTGCTTTACGCCCCCCGGCATTCTTACAGCCTGTTAATGTATTAATGGCTTCTACGTAGTAGGTAGTATTTGTATTAAGGGCAGGTGTTGCATAGGTTGCTCCTGTATTAACCGGGGTAACTCCATTGGCAGTGGTGTACCAATTGTAGGTATATTGGGCGATATCGGAATTGCTGACCGCTAACGCGGCTGTTGCTCCACTACAGATTGTTATGCCTGGAACATCGAGTGGAGGTAATGGATTAACCTTTAATTTTACACGAAGCCTTTCAGAAATCCCTGTTACGCAGTAAGTTCTGCTACCTTGTACATAATAACTATAATCTCCGGCAAGTAGGGAGGATGGAGGAGTATAATTTTCTCCGGTATGCAACAAATTGCCTCCTGTTTCAGCATCATACCATTTATATTCTGTACAGGCCTGTGGATTGTTAACGGAAAAGGTGGTGGTTTCTCCCTGACAGATAGCCCTGGCATCTTCGGCAATAGGATCAATCAATGTGCGTGGTTTAGCCAATTTTCTTTTAATATCGTAAACCTGAAGTGAGCCCAGCACACCGGCCAATCCACCGGTAGTGATTTCTAAACGATCGTAAACATCGGTAATCGGAAAAGTTAATACATATTTATCTGTTGAACCAGGAAAAAGCCTAAGGTTTAGAAAAGTTCCTGTATTATCAAAGGCATTTCCCGCTTTAACCCCATTTAAATAAGGTTGAATGATAAATCCCGTAAGTAAACTCAGATTAAGTAATCCGCCTCCTGGCTTACCTATTATAATGCTCACAGAATCTTTCGGTTGAGAAGGCTTATTAAATATCGCGGTAAGGTATATTTTGTTTAATACCGAGATCCCAACATCCATCAGCGCATAGCTATCTTTATCGTTATCTATTGAATTGAAAGGGTTAGTTACCTTGCCGGTTGCATTTAATACCCCCCTATTACAGTTGGTTGCACACCCGACAGCACATCAATTACCTCATCACAGTCTATTTTATCAATAGTGGTTTCCATAATATAAGCGTGAAATAGTTTGGTCGATAAGGCTACCGAGAGTAAATTGCCAGATACCTTTACATAAATCCCGTTATATATCTGGTTGGGTGTGAGTGTAATCTCAACCTCTCCCGAACCGCTAATTACACCGGCTATATTGGTAGCGTTATAAATCGGAACAGTAGTTGCTTCATATCCCGCGTCATGCCCCGGACCAAGCAATCCCAATAGCGGCCAATCAGCAGCAACAGTGTGCAAATCTGTAAATGTTCCTATCTCTACACCGCTTAGAACGCTTAATACTTCGGTGGGGAGTGAAATTTTAACTGTAACCGGAGTATTGGCAGGAATTGATCTGGGTGAACCGCCAGTAGTACTAAACTGTAAGAATTGTGTAGAAGATGCCAATCCTAGCAGGCCAAGTCCTACACCTAATGTTGATGCATCTTTAACCTGTCCATTAACAGCGTTTGCTGCATCTGAAATGGTACCCATAATTAAAGACCCTCCCAATACCTTAAATCCGTATTGGATTGATCCTTGAAAATCTGCGTAAGTACGCTTTGTATTTTCACACTGTGCTACAACCTGCGCACGCAAATACGTGGGCATAAGAAAAAGCACAAACATCAAGAAAGATAGACAAGAGCGCCTTTTCAATGTAAGTTTGGGATGTGGACGTAAAAAATCAGTTCGTTTGCTCGTTGATACAAAAGTACGGAGGTACAGAAGCAGATTATCCGTTCACTTCATTCATTACCTTGCTCACAACGCCATAAAAGCCTGTTTTATTGATATTTATCAACAAACAAGGAAACCTCAAAGATTAAAGCATCTATCTGGACGATTAACCTAAACCAACCGTGTCTCTAGAATGGCACTTATGATTATTACATAAAGAAGCAATTGAAATACCCATCGATAAGAACAATCGATGGCAACTGGAATACTATAAATATTTAGCAAAAAATACTTGCAGGAAACAATGGTTATTGTATCTTTGCACCCTCTCTGGAAGCTTCCACTCCAGAGTTTAAGAAAGCCTTCCAGCAATGGGAGGCTTTTCTTATTTAAATTGGTTGATCAGCCTGGTTAATTATCAAACAGCACATCCATCGTAATATCTTTTTGTACCAAACCCGGATAACGGTCACTATTTGCAACTCCATAAGTTGTAATCATAGTCAGGAATAATGCTTTTCTTGTCCTGGTTTGATATTGAAATACTTTTAGTTTGTTGGCTAATTCCTTTTCATAGGATTTAGTAATTTCAAAAGGTACAACAGAGAATTTAACTTCACATATATTGATACAGGAATCATTTCGATCAATAAGCAGATCAATCTGCACGCCTTGCTCTTCTTTATTTCGAGGCAAATAACGCCAAACAGATATTTCGGTATAAACATTATCTATCCCTATTGCTTTTTTAATCTGGGGAGTATGTTTCATGCAGATACTTTCAAAGGCGTATCCGCTCCAACTTTTCCATGATGCACCCGAATAAAATTTTAACCAGCTTCCAGCGCCCGTTGCTTTATTGCCGTCTATAAATTTGAGGTAAAATATCGAGTACTCATCGGTTAGTTTATATAAAGAGTCTTTACTATTTTTTCCAAAGGGAATATAAGGCGTAATAAAACCAGATTCTGTAAGTTCTGCAAGTACCTGCGTAGCGTAACCACCACTGCTTAGCTTACAGGCATTAATAATTTCGGTACGTGTTAATCCTTTGCTTTTTTTTGCCAATGCCCTAACAATATCAATATGATTTTCTGCTTTGTCGAATAATGAATAATAAAGATTCTTAAATTCTTCCCGGAGCAAACCATCTTTGGTAAAAAAAAGTCTGTCTATAATCTGAGCGACACTTTCTCCTTGCTCTATTTCTTTAAGGTACTGTGGTATCCCACCCATAGCCATATATACTTGTAAGAGCTGGTACTTATCGAGTTTTATTTTTCTGTGTTTAAGGTATGCTGCAGTTTCACCTACAGTAAAAGGAAGGAGTCTTATTCTTCTGGTTACACGGTTATGCAATCCTCCACGGTTATTAATTACTTTATTAATCATCCAAGAAGCTGCCGAACCACAGATCACGACAATGAGTTTTTTTTCCCTCGAAGCCCAACTGTTCCAAAAGTTTTCAAATGCAGGTAAAAATCCTGATCGGGGTGTGTTAATCCAGGGAAATTCATCAATAAAAATGACTGTTCTTTCTTTTTTTACTAAGGGCTTGAGGTATTGGATCAGCATTTCAAAAGCAGCGATCCAACTTTCTGGTTTGGCTAAAGTAAAACCCCCGGTTACTTTTGTAAGTGCCAGACTAAAGTTTTCTAGCTGCTGATTTAATGTTGCATGATGGATACCAGAAAATTCAAATGCTATTTCTTTAGTAAATCCGTTTCTGATTAAATATGTCTTCCCTACCCGTCTACGCCCATACACAGCAATTAGCTCACTTTCGCCAGATTTTTCAATTTTGTTGAGTAGCAATTTTTCTTCGGCTCTTCCTACAACCTGCTCCATAAACATTTAATTTACAGCAACAAACATAACCAAATATTTATTTTTGGCGTAATATAAAATAATATAACACGCCAAAACTATGTTTTTAAATACTATTTTGGCGTAATATAAAATACTATAATACGCCAAAACCATGTTTTCGTACATAGTTTTGGCATAATATAGTGAACCAACAATATTTTACTTACTCTTAAAAATTGTTACCGCTAAAGGTGGCAGATCAACAACTATTGAATATTCCTGTCCATTATAATTTTCCAGATCAGGGATAATATCCCCCCTGTTGTTAATACCGCCTCCATAATAAACAATATCATCGGTATTAAAAATTTCTGTCCATTTGGTTTTAAAAGGTACTCCTATTCTATAATTCTCCCTAACCACAGGCGTTAAGTTTATAGCAATAACCAAAGTATCTTTTGCCTTTGGTCCCTTTCGCATATACACAAATACAGATTCGTTCGCATTATCTGCATCAATCCATTGAAAACCTTCATAACTAAAATTGAAATGATACAATGCTGGTTCTCTGCGATATAGAAAATTTAAGGCTTTAACTGTTTCCTGCATGCCTTTGTGCGGGGGGTATTGTAGTAAGTGCCAATCCAGCGATTGGGTAAAGTTCCACTCATTGGTTTGGCCAAATTCGTTCCCCATAAAAAGCAGTTTTGCGCCCGGGTGGGTAAACATATAACCGTACAAAGCCCTTAGGTTAGCAAATTTCTGCCAGTCATCGCCCGGCATCTTATACAGCATTGGCGATTTACCATGCACTACCTCATCATGCGAAAAAGGAAGCATAAAATTTTCGGTAAAAGCATAAGTCATGCTAAAACTCAACTGGTTATGGTGATGCTTTCTACCCAATGTATCTACCTTAAAATACTTTAAAGTATCGTTCATCCAGCCCATCATCCACTTCATCCCAAACCCTAAGCCTCCAGCATGAACTGGGTGAGTTACCCCAGGGTAAGTGCTGCTTTCTTCCGCAATGGTTTGTACGCCCTCAAAATTTCCATAAACAGCAATATTAAGGTCCTGCAAAAACTGTATGGCTCCAAAGTTTTCACTCCCGCCATATTCGTTTGTTGCAGCATCTCCACCTTCTCTGGAGAAATTGAAATATAACATCGATGCTACAGCATCTACCCTCAATCCATCAGCATGATACTGATCCAACCAGAATAAAGCATTACTGATGAGAAAAGAACGCACCTCATTTCTATCATAATTGAAAATATATGACTTCCAGTCGGGGTGAAAGCCTTTGCGCATATCGGCATGTTCGTACAGATGCGTTCCATCAAACTCATATAAACCATGCCTATCACCAGGAAAATGGGAAGGAACCCAATCCAATATTACTGCAATATCTGCTTTATGGAGCTCATTAATCAGATACATTAAATCCTGTGGAGAACCATAGCGTGAACTGGCCCCAAAATAACCTGTAATCTGATAACCCCAGCTCGGAAAATACGGAAACTCCATTACAGGCATCAGTTCTACATGCGTAAAACCCATTTCCTTTACATATGGCACTAACCTGCCTGCTACTTCCCTACAGGTTAAAACACGGTCTGGATTATCCGGATCGCGCTCCCAGGAACCCAGGTGTATTTCATATACTGAGATGGGCTGATTTAAAGCATTTATTTTTGCTCTTTTTTTGAGCCAGGTTTTATCTTTCCAGGTGTAATCGGTATCCCAAACAATACAAGCGGTTTGTGGAGGATGTTCCCATCTTCTGGCATAAGGATCGCCTTTTAGATGTTCAGATTCATCAAAACCTTTAACAAAATATTTATAAACTTCGCCTTTTACAATACCAGGAATAAAACCTTCCCAAATACCAGATTTATCCCAGCGTACGCTCAACGGGTGCGAACTATTGTTCCAATCGTTAAAATTACCCACTACACTAACACGAATGGCATTTGGGGCCCAAACCGAAAAATAAGTTCCGGCGGTCCCATCAACAGTAATTAAATGTGAGCCCATTTTCTCGTAAAGCCTAAAATGCTTTCCGACAAGAAAGAGATCGATATCGTAATCGGTAAATAAACTGTGTATCCAAACGGATTTCTGTTGATCTGTTTTTGGTTGGGATGATTTTTTTACAGAAACTTTTTTTGCTGCTGGCATAGATATTTTGGCTAGATAAATGAAGCCCCAAATACTAAACAGCATTTGGGGCTAAAAGATTTACAGACTTAAAATCTGTATATCGGTAAAGTTTTTATTGCATTTAAAATGCAGGATATTCTGATCATCTGTATAAAAATCTTTCACCTCTTTATTATCGATAATGATCTTTTTCACCTGAAATTTTACGCCGATAACGTTACAAACATAAAACTCGTAATTAGGCGTGTACAAACCTTCGTTACGCTGGTTCACTTTAATGGTCTGGGTATCGCCTTTTACAGTAAATTTCTTTTCCAGATAAATATCCTGTTCGTAGGCAAATGTATCGCCATGATCTTCGTACATATATGAATTCACCTCATAATCACTATGATAGATATTCAATATCACTTCAGTAATCGATTTTTCATCAACATACTGCATTACCGGATATTCTGGCAAAACGCTACCTGCCCTCACAAACATCGGCATACTGTCTATCTTGGCATCAACTGTGTATTCGTTACCACCGTCGAGGATTTCGTTGGTCCAGAAATTATACCAGGTTCCTTTCGGAAGGTAAACTTTTCTAGAAATTGCACCCTGCTCTAAAACCGGGCATATCAATAGTTTATCACCATAGCAAAATTCATCCTGACGAAAACTGTTGCTGATATTTTCCTGCTCAAGCATCACCAGCGGCCTTAAAATAGGGAAACCATAACGATGATGCTCCCAGAAAACCGAATACAGATACGGCATTAAGCGGTACCTTAATTCGATAAACTTACGGTTAATATCTTCAAAAAACTGGCCAAAGCTCCAGGGTTCGCGTTCGGCAGTATCGCCGGCAGAGTGTGCACGCATAAAAGGAGAAAATGTACCGAGCTGGATCCAACGGGTAAACAATTCGCCATCAGGCTCACCGCTAAACCCACCAATATCTGTTCCACAGAAAGGCACGCCAGAAACGGATAAGCGCTGACACTGGATATTTCCAATTTTTAAATGCTCCCAGGTTGCAATATTATCCCCCGTCCAAACACTTGCGTAACGCTGCATGCCCGAATACCCAGCTCTTGTAATGGTAAACGGACGTTTATTGCGCATTAGTTTTTTTAATCCCTCGTAGGTTGAACGCACCATCTGCATACCATAAATATTATGTGCTTTACGGTGCGAGCCGCGGTAACCATCATAATTATGACGAACATCGTTAGGGAAGGTTCCTGAACCGAACACAGCTGGTTCATTCATATCGTTCCAAAAACCTGCAACCCCCATATCAACCAATTCTTTATATAAATTACCCCACCAGCTCCGTACTTTTGGATTGGTAAAATCGGGAAACTGACAACGGCCTGGCCAAACATGTCCTTCCATATAATAATCGTCGCTACGGCGACAGAAAAATCTTTTCTCCTTACCTTCTTTAAAAACCCAGTAATCGTCATCTACCTTAATTCCCGGATCGATCATGACCACTGTTTTAAAGCCATCATCAGAAAGCTCTTTAATCATTCTCCGCGGGTCTGGAAAGTACTTTTTATTCCAGGTAAAACAGCGGTAGCCATCCATGTAATCAATGTCCAGATAAATGGCATCGCAAGGAATTTTACGTTCCCTGAACTGTTTGGCTATTTCTTTAACTTTTGTTTCAGGATAATAACTCCAACGGCATTGCTGATAGCCCAAAGTCCATTTTGGAGGCATCGGGTGTGTTCCCGTTAAAGTTGCATAACGTTTAACCACGTCCATAATATGTGGCCCGTGGATATAATAGTACTGCAGTTCTCCGCCATCGGCCCAGAAACTGGTTTTATTTACATCTTCAGAACCGAAATCGAAATACGATTTAAAGGTATTATCGAAAAAGATACCGTAGGCAGCCTGATTATGCAAACCAATATAGAAAGGTATAGTACGGTAAAGTGGGTCTTGATTCCAACCGAAAGAGTAAGCATCGGTATTCCAGTTTTCGAAGCGCCTGCCGCGCAGATTAAAATTGCCAGATTTATCACCCAAACCGAAGAAATTTTCTTCAGGATGGCATTTTTTGGTTGCGTAAATATAATAACCACCAAAATCTACATTTTCTTCCCAGTGCATAGAATTGGCCTCATCAACCATTACCACGTTGGTAATATTATCAGAAAAGGAAATATGGAAATTTGCTTTTTCTATTTTACAGGTTACCGCATGAGTAGAAATGGTGAAATGATCGTCGTGTTCCTGCATTTTAAAAACAGAAACTTTCTGGTCTACCTCAGGTACTGCATAAGAGAAATCATCCAAGAAAACGCCATGTGGTGCTAATCTTACCCTAATAATATCATCGCTTACCACCCGAACCTCTACTCTTGCATCTCCATCAGAAAAATAAAAACGGTTACCTTCCTTTTTTACTTTTTTAACTGCACCAAGGTATTGTTTAACAATTGGTTTTACCGATATATCAACTGGATTGTTTAAATGCTGTATTTCTTGCTCCTTTTCGACCAGATCGCTTGCCTCATTAGGTTTGTCGTTTTGCGCTTCCATCCTTATTTATTCAAATTTTAAATTCATAGCTCTTAAACCGGGATGTGCTTAAGAAAGTACTATAATACAAATATTTTATTAAAAGGAATCAAGCTTTTTTTCAAGGCCTGTTGATTAAAGTGTATTATTTACACTAAGACACACAAATGGGTTGATATAAAAACCCAAAAAAATAAACAAAAATGTTTATAAATTTTTGCTTATTTTTGAATATGGAAAATTTGATCAGTAAGTTTAAAGGCATTCACCCTGGCCTTATACTGGAACGGGAGCTAAAAAAAAGGAGACTTAAAAAAGGCCCGTTGGCGCTTTCTTTAAACGAATATCCTCAAACCCTAAGTGATATTACAAAAGGTAAAAGAGGAGTAACCGCTTCACTTTCCATTAAATTAGATCAAATTTTGGGTTTAGAAGAGGGCAGCATGCTAATACTCCAGGCTTACTATGAGATACAGAAAGAAAAAGATAAACGGAATGCATCCGATAAACCCAATTTATCAATTCTCAGAAAGATTCTTTTTTGGGATACCGATTTTGATAAAATAAACTGGAAAAGTCAATACCAATCTGTTATTCAAAGAGTATTGGAGCGAGGAAATAGTGATGAAAAAAATGAACTAATTAGATATTACGGACAAGATTTGGTGAATAAAGTAGCCGCCAATAGTACTAACCGAATCGTTCGGGATATCTAAAAATAAAATGATGCATTGGAATACTGTAAATGAAACCTTAAAAAGCTGCTTGCTTGAGCTTATGCAAGCAAAAGAGCTATCTGAATTTCGATTGGTTGGCGGAACAGCGCTGAGCCTTTATCTTGGTCATCGTTTATCAGTCGACATTGATCTTTTTACTGATGCAAAATATGGATCAATTGACTTTGATCGAATTGAAAAGTTACTAAGAAATAAGTTCGCCTTCGTTCAAGGTGATTTTGGTCAATTTGCAGGTTTAGGAAAGTCTTATATTATCGGCACACATAAGGATAATATTATTAAGCTAGATCTCTTTTACAGCATGGATCCCTTTTTTGAAGATTTTGCAGATCATGACGGCGTGCGTATGGCTACCATACCTGAAATCATTGCAATGAAAATAGATATTGTACAAAGAGGCGGCAGAAAGAAAGACTTTTGGGACTTACATGAATTGCTAAATGATTATAGTATAAATGATATGATTGAACTTCATAAAAAACGTTTTGAATGGACTCATAATGAAGAAACGATCAGAAGAAACTTTACTAACTTTCTTCTAGCAGATAACGACTTCGATCCAATATGTTTAAAAGGAAAAATATGGGAGTTCGTTAAAGAAGATTTAACAGAAGCGGTTGATAGTAGCAACAATAAATCGATCGTTTAAACAGCACAAAAAAGCCCCCTGTACATGATACAGAGGGCCACTCAAAACTCAATATTTTACTATGGGTTAAAAGTTAATCCAATATAGTAGATTGCCCCAGCCGATGGGTTACCATAAGAAGTGAAATAATATTTATTTAGTACGTTAGAACCGCCAAGTTTAACAATTGATTGTACCGAAGGTATTCTTAAACTTAACTGTGCATCTAAAGAGCTATATGCAGGTACCTGGCCTGAGGCAAAAGAAGAATTCCAGTAGAATTGATCTTGCCAACGGTAGGCTAAATTAAAACCAAAGTTTTTAATAATTTCTTTATTGCCAAAACCCAGATTGTAACGGATTTTTGGAGTATTGAAATCGTTGATGTAGTTAACCGGCAAATCGCCTATTTTATTATAAGATACGTTACCACTTATGGTGTATTTACCTACTAAATAATCTAAACCTAAAGCTGCACCGTAAGAGGTTACTTTACCTTCTGCATTAACCGGAACACCGAATTTCACAAAGCTTCCACCCACATTTTGATAAACATCAACTGCGGTAATAAAGTCTTTGTAAATGTTATAGTAACCATAAACATCAACCAATAAATTAGGAAGAAGCAATCCTTTATAACCTAACTCGTAAGATTGAACGCTCTCTGGGCGAACACCTTTTGTATCAAAAGTGTATTGTTGCAACAACGCCGGGTTAGGCGTACCTGTTGCAGCTGCAGATGCTAAAAATGCCCGGTAACTTACATCAGTAAACGCTTTATTGTTATCAAGATGATATTTATCGAACATAATTTCTGGCAAACCACCGATTAATCTTTGAGAACCTCCCCCAACTGAAAGGTCGATATATTGATTTTGCGTAGTTGGGTTACGGTAACCTGTTTGATATGAAACCCTGATGTTGTTGTTTTTGGCAACAGTGAATACCCCGGTTACCCTTGGTGTAAACCGACCTTCGAAATTCTGGCTCTTATCATAACGGCCAGCAAAAGTAAATTTAACTTTATCGTTAAAGAGTTTTTTACCTATTTGTGCAAATGCACCATATTCTTTAATGTTGATAGATTCGTTTAAATCATTAAAAATTGTTCCAGCAGAATTTAGATCATATAAACGATAAGATGCGCCCACCTGAAATTCGACCACTTTATCGAAAAGGTTGGTAAAGTTGTACATACCTTCGTAGTGATATAGATTTGACTTATCATCGAATTTTGCGCCGTAAACACTTTTTGAAGGATCAACAGAATTAATACTTGTTGCACTGATCGTGGTATTCATCACTTTATCTTTTGCAACTTCAAATTGTGGACTACCAGGCTCAAAACGGCCTTGATTGGCAACTCCTCTTGCAAATGCATGTGCGGCAGCATCACTCTGCCCAGCGGCTCTTGCACCAACATAGTTGCCAATATACTGCGGAAACCAGCTTGTTGAAGGTTTAGATATTTCGTTAATATAACTACCCAAAATAGAAGAAATATAAGAATCGCCCGAACGCTCCTGGGTAGTATAAGCTTTTACAAAAAAATCTTCACCCTTTATCTCTAATTTATACTGGCCAATATTAAAGTTACGCAAAGAATAACGGTCAGAACCAGTATAAACTGAAGTTCCGGTACCCCAATTGGCCAATGCTACAGCCTGAACGGTATTACTAATATTGTAATATAATGCACCTGATGCTTTTAACGATTTTGTGTTATAATCAACCAGATTTTCTTCATTATAGCCTGTTCTGGAAATATTCTGATCAGGAATTAAACCTGCTTTCAAGCCCACGTAAAAAGGAAAATAATTTTGTACCGGAGCACGCAATGCGGATGGTAAGCCAGCTAAAAAGCCTGCCTGTTGTGCTGCATTTGGAATAGCAGCACCAAAAGCGCCATCCATTAAGGTTTTAATATTTGGTATTGCGCCGCCTGAACCTGCATTTATACCTGCAATAGTTGCATTTTGAACACTTAAAGCTACGTTCCGCATATTCTGGCTCACTTCGTCACCGTAGCTATTTATCCCATCATAATTTGGATCACTGTTTCTATCACCACCTTTTACGCTTCTGGAGACCCGATCGAAATTCGAATAGTTATTCCCGATCCAATCTTTGGCCTGAAGAAATGAAAATGCAGCTTTTACACCAAATTTATTGTTCCATGATTTTGCCATACGCACATCCAACTGGTTGAAAGGCTGTACACTGCTATTATCATCGTTAACGTGGTTTATCCCTGTTTTATACTGAAAACTTGCTCCAGGATATTTAAAAGGATCTTTCGAGGTCATTAATAAGGTACCATTAATACCACCCGCGCCATAAAGAGCAGATGAAGCACCCGGTAAAAGCTCTACATTGTCTACATCTAGCTCGGTAATCCCTACTATATTACCAACCGAGAAATTCAGTCCTGGCGCCTGGTTATCCATTCCATCAATATATTGGTTAAAACGGGTATTACCGTTTGAATTGAAACCACGGGTATTAATCGATTTGAAAGTTAAACTCTGCATACTGCTTTCTACACCTTTCATATTGTTCAGGGCATCGTAAAATGATGGTGCAGCGATTTCCCTGATGGTAGCGGCACTCATCCGTTCGATAGAAACCGGTGATTCTAATATACGCTCGGGTGTACGTGATGCCGAAACAACCACATCCCCTCCCAAAACCACTGCTGTTTCGAGTTCCAGATTAATTCCCGTAGCATTCCCGGTAATCTGTTGTTCTACTGTACCATAGCCTACGTAAGACGCCACCAGCGTAAAAGGAACTTTTGCTGCTGTGGTAAAAGTAAAACTACCGTTACTTGTGGAGGCTGTACCGCCAGATTGACCTTTGATGGTTAAACTAACTCCTGCTAGCCCTTCTTTCGATTGCTTATCTTTTACGGTACCGCTTACCGTAATACTCTGTGCCTGTGCCGCGATATTGCCTGCGTACACAAATAATAACACATAGAAGATCTGTGTAAAAATTCTGCTCATAAACGATTGTTAATTTGGTTGTTTGTATTATTAGTTATATAAACTTAAATTCTTTTTTTGAATTAAACAAATTATGTTAGCATAATAATTTCAATTCCAAATTATAATTTTGATTGATATACAGTTTGTTGTATTTTGCATTAAACATAAACCGTCATTTTGCCCTATCTTAGCAAAAGACTTGTTAGCTAACCATTATGAATAAAATTAAAGCCCTGTTCTGCATCATCATTCCGATAGCATTAGCTTTTTTATTTAACACCAAATTAGGTAATACACCTCCACTGTTAAAATTCCTAAATCCTTTTATGGGTTTCTGGCAAAATGCAGAAAACAATCATTTTATGTTTAACCATAAAACGAAGATTAAAGGAGCAATAGATAAAATCGAAATCGTTTTTGACGACCGCATGATCCCACATATTTTTGCTCAGAATGATCACGATCTGTATCTGGCACAAGGTTATGTTACCGCCATGCACCGTCTTTGGCAAATGGATTTCCAGACCCGTTTTGCCGCTGGAAGAATTAGTGAAGTTGTGGGCGATAAAGCCATTGAGGTAGACCGCTATCAGCGCCGGATGGGCATGGTTTATGGTGCAGAAAACTCTTTAAAGGGTATGATGGCCGATCCCAAAGCAAAAGAAATGATCTTAGCCTATACCGAAGGGATTAATGCTTATATTAAAACACTTTCTAAAGCCAATTATCCACTAGAATACAAAATACTCGATTTTAAACCAGAAAACTGGACGCCTGTAAAATGTGCTTTGCTCTTAAAACAGATGTCGGCAGTGCTGGCTATGGGTTCTGATGAATTTTACATGACCAATATCCTGAAAAAATTTGGCCCCGAGGTGACCAAAAATCTTTTTCCGGATTACCCATTTCGCGAAGACCCGATCATCCCCGTTGGCACAAAATGGAACTTTTCTCCCTTAGCAACACCTAAACCGCCAGAAAGCTTCACTCAGGCTCAAACCGGCGATGTTAAAACAACCGAAAAAGTAGAGGGTATTGGCAGTAATAACTGGGCATTATCTGGCGCCAAAACCGCATCAGGATACCCGATCTTAGCCAACGATCCGCATTTAGATTTAACGCTTCCATCAATCTGGTACCAGATTCAACTACATGCACCTGGTGTAAATACCTACGGTGTTTCCTTACCTGGTGCCCCAGGTGTAATTATTGGCTTTAACCAGAAAATAGCATGGGGCGTAACTAATGTTGCTGCTGATGTGCTCGATTTTTATCAGATCAAGTTTAAAGATTCTACCCATAATGAATATTGGTATAACAATAAATGGAAAGCCACAACAAAAAGGCTGGAAACAATTAAAATACGTGGAGGGAAAGATGAAGTAGATACGGTTTATTACACTCACCATGGCCCGGTGGTATATTTCCAGAAACCAAAATACGGTAGAGCCGACAATGTACCTGTTGGTGATGCCTTAAGATGGATTGCACATGATGAATCGAACGAACTCATGACTTTTTATTATCTCAACCGGGGTAAAAATTATAACGACTATCGCAAAGCCTTAACTTTTTACACGGCACCCGCACAGAACTTCGTTTTTGCAAGTGTAGATAATGATATCGCCATTACACCAAATGGAAAATTCCCATTAAAATGGAAAGATCAGGGCAAATTTATACTGGATGGAACAGACCCTGCGTACGATTGGCAAGGATGGATCCCAAATGCACAGAATCCAACGGTTAAAAATCCGCCTCGCGGTTTTGTGAGCTCGGCCAACCAATCTTCTACAGACACCACTTATCCATATTACATTAACTGGGAATTTGCACCTTACGAACGCGGAAAAAGGATTAACGACAGATTAACTGCAATGAGCAAAGCCACCTTGGATAGCATCCGCTTAATGCAGACAGATAATTACAGCATTTTAGCACAAAACCTTGTTCCGGCTCTGTTACCTTTATTAAATAATGAGCAGTTAAATGCTACCCAAAAGGAAGCATTATCTTACCTCAGTAAATGGAATAAGCGTTATGATGCGCATGAAATTGCGGCCAGCGTATTCGAAATATGGACCAAACGTTTATCGTATGATATCTGGGCGGATGAATTTGAGGTAAAAGGAATCCCGATGCGTTATCCATCCCGCGACCGCACGGTGGAGATGATATTGAAAGAGCCGAATGCACCATGGTATGACAACATTCATACAGACAAAAAAGAAACACTTGCCGACCTGGTAAACGAATCGTTTAAATATAGCTGCGATAGTTTGGAAAGGCGTTTTGGGCCGATCAACAAAGATTGGGACTGGGCAAATGTAAAACAGAGCAATGTACCCCATCTGGCTAAAATACCTGGATTTGGATCGAAGATTTTACAGATCGGTGGCGCAAAATCGACCATTAACGCCCTTGGCGAAAGTAACGGACCATCATGGAGAATGGTAATCGAATTGGGTAAAATACCAAAAGGACATGGCGTTTATCCTGGCGGGCAATCGGGCAACCCTGGAAGTAAATTTTACGATAACATGCTCGATACCTGGGCAAATGGTAAATTGTACGATCTATTTTATATGCAAAGCCCTGATGATAAATCGGGCACAATTATTTCTCGTTTAAAAATTTCTAAATAAGTTAAAATGGTTTTCATCGTCATCGCAATAATCTGTTTTTTTCTGCAAATGATTGCCCCTTGGTGGGTTATCATTGTCATTTCTTTTGCTACCTGCGGCATTATAGGCAAAACGGGCAAAATTGCTTTCTGGCAATCGTTCTTTGCCATTTTCTTATTATGGATCGGTTATGCCCTGTTTAAAAGCTTACCTAACGATAACCTGCTTGCAGGCCGGGTGGCTGTAATGACAGGTATAACGCTGTGGTGGGCACTATTATTGGTTACGGGATTTTTAAGCGGTTTGGTTGCCGGAATTAGCGGTTATTGTGGTTATCAGTTCCGTATGGCGATGTTAGCTAAAAAAACTGACGAGAAAATAGCATAATGCTTTGTACTTTTGCAGCGTGAATTTAACAGCTGAGGATATATTTTCTATCAAAAACGCAGATGAGTTTAACTCCATTGCTTTAAATATTTTTAAGTTACAGGCTCAAAACTGTAACGTATACCGCGAATATATTTTTCATTTGGGTATTGATGCCGATGAAATAACCGAAGTAGCTCAGATCCCTTTTCTGCCGATCAGCTTTTTTAAAACCCATTCGGTTTTAAGCAGTACCGCCCCTATTGAGGTTACTTTTAGCAGTTCGGGCACTACGGGCATGGCACAGAGCAGCCACCATGTAACTGATGCAAAACTTTATGAGCAGAGTTACCTGCAGGCTTTTACCGAATTTTATGGTGATGTTACCGATTATTGTTTTTTAGCATTATTACCCTCCTACCAACAGCGCTCAGGTTCGTCGTTAATTTACATGGTGAACGATCTGATCGAAAAAAGTAAACATCCACAAAGCGGTTATTTTTTATACAATCACGATGAGTTATTGCAAACCCTGCTCGATTTAAAATCAAAAAATCAAAAAACCGTTTTAATCGGGGTTACTTATGCCCTGCTTGATTTTATCGAAAATTTCGATATCGATTTCCCTGATTTGATTGTAATGGAAACCGGAGGAATGAAAGGAAAACGTAAAGAAATGGTGCGCGAGGAGCTACATGAACAGTTAACCAAAGGGTTTGGCGTAAAAGCTATCCATAGCGAATACGGAATGACAGAACTACTTTCTCAGGCTTATTCTTTGGGTGAAGGTATTTTTAACTGCCCAAGCTGGATGCACATTTTAATCCGCGATACCAATGATCCTTTAAGTTTAATCGAAAATGGCAGAACCGGTGGCATTAACGTAATCGATTTGGCCAATATCAATTCCTGCTCGTTTATTGCCACACAAGATCTGGGCAGGATCAATCCCGATCAGAGTTTTGAAGTGTTGGGCAGGTTTGACAATGCCGATATAAGGGGCTGTAATCTTTTAGTGCAGTAATTAATTTATCTTATCCGAGCAACTGGCACATATACCGGTAGCAATCAGATTAAGATGATCTACCTTAAAACCTGCCGGAACTTTTAACGCCGGAATTTTAACGGTATCTAAACAGTAAATTTTATGGCAGTTATCACAGTTAAAATGCACATGCTCATCATGGTGCTCGTGCGCACTGCAACTATCAGAGCAGATGGCATAGTTGGCCGTGCCCTGTTGATCTAAAACCTTGTGGATAATCCCTTTTTCTTCAAAAGCCTGCAAAACACGGTACAAGGTAACACGATCTGCATCTTTCCCCATTACCTGCTCTAAATAAGGCTGCGAGGTTGCAGAATCTCTTCCGCTCAAAATCTCCAGCACCTGCAAACGTGGAGCAGTTCTTTTTAGTCCATTCTTAACCAAAAGTTTTTCGAAACGCGCTGTATTATTTTCCATAACAATACAAAAATAAGCAATTAATTAATGAGTTTGGCATTTTTGATACTGATTGGTGGGGCATAACTCGCATCCTTCTGTTCCAGTTTTAAAATCCCTTTCACATGGATCGGTTTTTCGCTATAAACTGTAGCACTTTCCATTTCGATCATGATCATCACCGGAATACCGTTCTGTCCACAAAAATAACACTGGTTGATCGGCAGCGTGGCCAATAAGAATTTTTGTTGCTTTTGTCCGCTTTTTATCGGAATCAGATAACCTGTTAAATCGAACTCTCTATTTTCAAAACGTCTGATCGATTCAGTAAATAGGGGCAAAAGTTCATTCTTTTCGGTAAGTTCAAATTTCACCGAGCCGATTACATCCCAGTTTAAAGATCGCAACTGATCTTTAGGGTTGTGCTTTTGCGTTTGTGCAGCGGCAACTGAGCAAACCGAAAACAGACAGAAAATAAAATATAAAGATCTCATCGTTTCACAGCATCTAATAGAAAAAAAGTAGACCGGCTATCGCCAGAATCATTGATTATAAATTTCCCCCGAAGTGTAATGGGCTCATCGGTCCAGGTAATCGGTTTTAAAGTCTTCACTTCTATCATCGAAGGGATATCTCCAGTGCCACAATACGGACAAGAGGCAATGGGCACGATTGAAAACATAAATTCGCTGAAGCTATTACCAACTTTGATAGGAATAATATACCCGGGAAGTTCAATTACTTTATTGTGGATTGCCTTTAATGCGGGTGGAAAAATGGCCTGCCAAACAAGAGGTTTTACTTGCTTGTCGTATTTTAAGCCGATCAGATTCCAAGTAGCGGTCCGCATCTCGGTATGTACATTTACCTGGGCAGTAGCCGTAAAAGAGATCACTATAAATAAAACTGTTATATATTTTTTCATCATAACTGTTTTGCGTTTAAAAGAAAAAATTCGCCTCTATCATCACCCGAATCGTTAATGATGAATATTCCTTTCAGTTTGATCGGTTTTTCGGTAATAGGGATAGCCGTTACCATTTTCACCTGCACCATTGATGGTATATCGCCTGAGCCACAGTACGGACAGGAAGCAATGGGTACAATGGAGAGCATAAATTCGCTAAATTTCGACCCCACCTTTGTGGGAATGATGTAACCGGGCAGCTCGATAACCTTATTGTGTAATGCCTTTAATGCCGGTGGAAAAACACTTCCCCATTTCTTTGGTGCAATTTCGGCATCGTACCTTAAACCGATCAGGTTCCAGGTAGGCGTGCGCATGTCGGTATGTACCTTAACCTGCGCCGCTACTACGTGGATAACTAAACATGAAACAACCAATAAAACCAATTTCTTCATTACATAAAACCTTTAAGGTTATCTGTCTTTGATTAAGGTTTGGGCAATATCAACTTTGTAAATCTGCATAGCAGGAATAAGTGAAGCCAAAGTACCTATAAACAGCCCGATCCAGATTAAATAAATTTCCTGCGGAATTGCCGTAAGCCCGGTTAATTTTGCCTGCGAAGATTCCTGATAAATCCCGATTACCTCAAGCGCAGTATGGCCGACCAATAAACCCAAACAGGTACCGATAAACGTAACCAAAACCCCTTCAAACATGACCAGGAAAAACAATTTCGATTTTGATGCACCCAGGCAACGCATAATGGCCAAATCGTATTTCCGCTCTTTCATCGCGTTGTAAAGACTGATAAAAATACTCAGGGCGGCAATCCCCATAATAAATATGGCAAACCATTGTAGGGTATCTATTCCAACTCCAATGAGCGAAAACAGCCTTGCACTTTCCATGGCCGGAGATGCGGCCTGCATGTTAGTGCTCTGGTTAACCATCCGCGGGAAAAGAATAACCGACATTGGCGATTTGTACTGGATTAGCAAGGCTGTAATCTGTTTATCATTAATTTCTTTGGCTTCTTCCGCAGCAGCGTGGATATGGCCCTCGGTATGCTTCCCTTCATGCATTTTATACACACTGCCAATATTAGTGAGAATCAAATTATCAGTGATATTTCCCTGTGGTTTTAAGATCCCTTTTACCTGGTAAGCATGTTGTTTATGCACATCTCCATTCCCGGTTAAGCCATGTGCACCGAAAAAGGAATCGCCAATCTTAAGCTTGGTTGTTAAAGCTACCGTACTACCCAAAGTTACTTCCAGATCTTTATGCCAAAAACTTCCATTTTGAATAGATAAACCATAAAGATTAGAGAAATTGCTATCGGTGCCAACAATGCGGTACCCATTATAATTATCGCCCAATGCCAATGGAACGGCCCTTTTAACCATCGGGTTCTGCATTAATTTGTAGGCATCTTTAGCCGGGATATTTCCTGTTGGGTAATCGATATGATAAACACTACTTAATATCAACTGTAAGGGGCTTCCTTTTGCGCCCACAACCAGATCGATATCCTTGGCATTTTTCTCCAGTTTGTTGCTAATCTGTGTAGAAGCCAAAAAGAGAATAGACAGGATACCCACACCAAAGGCAACCAAAATAATATTCAAAATTGTTGTGAGCTTATTTCTGATGAGGTTTTTAGTACTGATTTTAAAGATATTCATTAGAGTAGATAGGTTTTAGTAATGTGATCCCGGACTCTTCCGTCATGCGTAGCAATAATCAGTGCTGCACCATTATCTTTAGCCTGGGTAGTCAGCATCTGGATTACCTGATTAGCATTTTCATCATCTAAGCTAGAGGTAGGTTCATCTGCAATTAACAGATCGGGTTTATTTACCAATGCGCGTGCTACCGAAACTCTTTGCAACTGCCCTTGACTTAATTCATCGGGATAATTTTTAGCCAGCTCGGCAATACCCAGATCAGCTAAAAGTGACAGGTTTCGCTCGTGATCTATAGGCAAACCAGCCATTACTGCAGCAAGTTCTAAGTTATCGAGCACATCAAGAGAACGAATAAGATGCGGCCTTTGAAAAATGATGCCGATATGCCTTCCCCTAAATCTATCCCGCTCCTTTGCAGACAAAGTATATAAATCGGTTCCGTTAATTAAAACTTCACCTTGGCTTGGCTTTAAAAGACCGGAAATAATATTAAGAAGCGTGCTCTTGCCACTGCCTGATGCACCTAGCAGAAGCCATTGCTCCATGTCGGCAATTTCCCAGCATGGAAATTTTAAGTTTCGCCCCTTATCATAAACATGTGCTAATGAGCTGATTTTAATCATGATGTACTGCCTTTTGCATTTTTTTAACAACCAGATTTTTAATGGCATAACGCCTGTAAAGTGCTATTCCATCATTTGTGCCATGCTTACAGGCAGGATTTAACATCATAATAAATAGCAATGCAGGGATAAATAAGATTTTATGGTTCATTGACATAATTGACTATTGATGACCCAATGGACAAGATTTAAGCATTCGTAAATTGATATAATGGGCTGCAGCAATGGTAAAGCCGCCAATTGGGATCAAGATGGGCTCCAATGGTTCGATGCCTGAAAAATGTCCCAATGCAATACATGCAAAGCCAGCAATAAGTACCAGGATTGGTATCATGCGGCGGTGCTGTTTGCGGTATGCCGCACTTAAACTCCAAATACCTACGATCAATGAAACTGTAATCATCGTAACTTCAACCGCTTCATTAGCCAGAAAACCCATCCCCCACAAGGGTAAAACGGTAATTAAAAATGGCAATGCGGCGCAATGTATAGCGCAAAGTGTGGAGGCTGTAATACCGATCCGATCGAGGTTGATTCTGTAGCTTCGTAGTTTCATTAAAATAAATTTAGTCGACAAATATAAAAGCAATTTAGTTGCATTTAAAATAATCAGCCTTATATTTGCAACTAAATTGCATTAAAATGATAAAGAAATTACCGGTAACTGTATTAAGCGGTTTTTTAGGGAGCGGCAAAACTACGCTGCTCAACGCCATATTAAGGAATAAGCAAGATTTAAAAGTGGCTGTTATTGTAAACGATATGAGCGAGGTAAATATTGATGCTGCCATGGTTAAAAACCAACATATCTTATCTAAAACTGACGAAAAGCTGGTAGAAATGAGCAATGGCTGCATCTGCTGTACCCTACGTGAAGATCTGATGATTGAAGTAGAAAGATTGGCAAAAGAAGATCGGTTCGACTACCTGCTGATTGAAAGCACCGGAATATCCGAACCCATCCCTGTAGCCCAAACATTTTCTTTTATTGATGAGGCGTTGGGTATTGATTTGAGCAGGTTTAGCCGCTTAGATACAATGGTAACTGTTGTAGATGCTTATAATTTTTACAAGGACTTTGGCTCGGCAGATAAGCTTGTAGACCGTAACATGGTTGATAATGCCGCAGATAAACGTACTATTGTTAACCTACTTACCGATCAGATCGAATTTGCAAATGTAATTTTATTGAACAAAACAGACCTGGTAAGTGATAACGATCTTAAAGTACTAAAGGCGTTAATTGCAAAACTTAACCCAACTGCTAAAATTTATCAGACACTTTTTGGAGAAATAGATCCGGTCTTACTCTTAAATACAGGTCTATTTGATTTTGAATCAGCATCAGATGGTGCCGGATGGAAAAAAGAGCTGGAAGAAGTTCATCAGCCAGAAACTGAAGAATATGGAATAAGTTCAATGGTATTCCGTTCCAAAAAACCTTTTCACCCTGAAAGATTATGGCATTACATCAATAAGGAATTTCCACAGAACATTATCCGTTCAAAAGGCATCTTCTATTTAGCTGCAATGCCCGAGCAGGCTATTAATTTCTCGCAAGCGGGCGGTTCTCTACGCATCGATTTGGCAGGGGTTTGGTGGGCCAGTATGCCGCAGCACGAACGGGAACAATATGTGGACTACCTTGAAAACAGAAGTGAAATTGATGCAGATTGGGATGATGACTTTGGAGACCGTAAAAATGAGCTTGTTTTTATCGGACAGGAAATGAACAACGATGCGCTAAAAAAATCGCTTGAATACTGTCTATTAACTGATACAGAAGTAAAAAATTACGCAACAAAAAACAGCTTTAAGAACCCTTTTGAGCGTATTTTGTCATAAAATAAAATAATAGTCGATGAAATGAACAAAATGGTAGTTTTTCGATGATATTCTTGGGTTTTATTTTGTGTAAATTTGATTTACCCAACCAAACTTACGCTTATTATGAAACCCTCAGAAGAATTAACTTTAGTTAAAACCCGCTTATCATGCCCGAAGTGTAAAAATTTCGAAACCTATAGGGTGCCAAGGGGTTTTCTCTTTAAAACACTTATGCCATGGATTTCAGTTAAGAGATACAAATGTTATAAGTGTTTTAATAAGTTTTACGTATTTAATTAACATCTAAAGTTAACATCTCATTTAAGCCACTTTAGTGGCTTTTTTCATTTCAGGATGAAATAATTCACGAAAAGCAATTCGCATTATTTAAGTGTGGCATGTTGCAGTTTTTTAAATACATATTCTTTATAACTTGCTCCTATTGGTAATTCTTTGGTACCAATTTCAATATCGTAAGCAGTAAAAGCAGTCACCTTTTTCAAATTAACTATAAAAGAGCGGTGAATGCGTAAAAAAGAGCTGTTCTGAAGTTCTGTTTCCAGCTCACTAATTTTGTATTTAGCCGTTACCTTCCTATCGGTACAGTGAATTACAATATAATCTTTTAAACTCTCTACATACAATACTTCGTCCTCATTCAGATTGTGAAACTTGCCCCCTGTTTTGATGTAAATAAACTGATGGGCAGTAACAGGTATTGCCTCAGGTTTAACAATGGGGCCTCTTAACCTCAAATAACGGTCAACAGCCTTAAAAAAACGGTCAAAAGTAATGGGTTTGAGTAAATAATCGATCAGATCGAGATCGTAACCTTCTATTGCGTATTCGCGGTAAGCCGTTGTAATAATTACAGCAGGTGGATTTTTTAAGGTTTTAAGAAAATCAATCCCCGTAATCTGAGGCATTTTAATATCCAGGAACAACAGGTCAACCGGTATTGTCCTGAGCATCTCCAATGCTTTAATCGCGTTTGAGCAGGTACCCACAACCTCAAAAGTATCCAGCTGGTTAATATGATTTTGTATCAATTGAATAGCCAGTGGCTCATCATCAACTAAAAGACATTTTACTTTCATAGCTATTTTGTTCTTTAATGATGTTGTTTTTTAGGTTAATGTGCAGCAAAACTACAAATATATGATCATGAGTACTAATGCTCAAATCGTATTGTTTAGGATAAAGTAGCTGAAGCTGCTTGGTTATATTATTTATCCCGATCCTATTTTCTTCTTTCTCTTTCCCTGGTGTAAAACTATTTGAAACCATAAAACGGAAGCGGTTATCAATTAGCTTTAAATCTATATTAATGATAGGGTCACCGATATCTTCACCAGCACCATGTTTAAAAGCATTTTCGACCAATGAAAGTAAAATCAAAGGGGCAATAATGGTATCATGATCTATTGTATGTGTAAAATTGACTTTTAAACGGCCACCATACCTTAATTTTTCGAGTTCTATATAATTTTTAATCAGCGTAATTTCTGCCGATAACGGCACATAGGTACCATTGCAGCGATACAATACGTGGTCTAGTATTTCAGATAATCCTGCAATTGATTTTGAGGTAATGGGCGAATTAACCAAGGAAAGCGAATAAATATTGTTCAGCGTATTAAAAAGAAAGTGTGGGTTTAACTGTGCCTTTAAGGCCTTTAATTCTGTTTCTGCTCTTTGCTTTTCTAACGAAAGTTGATGTTGCTGTACCGTATATTGTTCTTTAATTAATTTTATAAAAGCAAAAATCCAGGCTGCAGAAAAAGTTAAGGGAAAATAGTGTGTAATAAGCTTAGGTACATCTGTTGCGATTTCCAGAATAGTTTCCTGGCCAAATGGTGGTGTTCTCAAAAAGGGTTCAAGCAGATGTACCACCACTATTCTTGAGCAAACACATATGATATAGCTTCCTACCAGGAAGTAAACGGCTACCACATAATAAGTTCTTGCCGTAATCAGTCTCGGAATGATTAAATAGGTTAGAAAATAAGAAGCAATAATGGTGAAAGAAATATAATAGGCATGCCGGATCAGGATTTTATGAAAATCTTTGTATTCATCAATATCGTAACGGTTAAGAAATACAATTGAGGTAACCAGCCAAAAAATAATATGGCTAAGAAACCGGTGTGCGGAACTGAATTTGGCTATCCTCTCAATTAATGGCATCAACACAAATATACGATTCTTAGCTATCTGAATTTACGCTATCGACGAACACCATAAAAATGCACATGGATGCAGCTTAAATGGCTACGAAAAGGTTTCAGAACTAAAATAAACCTCTTTAGCGCTAAGTCCTGGGCATATAACCATAATTAGATTTTGGCTTTGCTATAATATTCATATTCGGATGAAATTTAAACCCACTATGAATCAGATTAAACAATTTTACCTTTTATTCCTGTTATTATTGGCCCTGCCCGGTTTTGCACAACAAACTGAAGTAATTATTACCGGACGGGTTATAGATGAAAAAACTTTAAAACCGCTGGAAAATGCAGGAGTTAAGCTTTTATCGGTAAATGACCAGAAAATTTTAAAAGCTACCCTCACCAATAACAAGGGCGAATTTGTATTATCTGCACTGCCGGGCAGGTTTGATATTAAAATTGAGTTTATTGCTTACAAAACGCAACTATTAGCAAATAAAGAAATAAAGCAAAGCTTTAGGCTTGAAGATATCATACTAAAAGAAGATGTTCAGCTGTTAAAATCAGTTGATGTAACCGCAGAAAAAACCACGGTAGAATTAAGCTTAGATAAAAAAGTATTTAATGTAGGCAAAGATCTAATTTCAAAAGGTGGCTCTGCGAATGATATTTTAAACAATGTACCTTCAGTAAATGTAGATGCCAATGGCGCCATAAGCCTGCGTGGAAATGCAAGCGTACAGGTATTAATTAATGGAAAGCCATCTATGCTGACCAATAACAACGGTTTAGAACAGATACCCGCCAGCAATATCGAAAAAGTAGAGGTAATTACCAATCCATCATCAAGGTATGAAGCACAGGGCGGTGGAGGTATTATTAATATCGTATTAAAAAAGAATATGTTAAGTGGCTTTAATGGCTCCGTGCAACTTGGTATTGGCGATCCGGCAAATTATAACGGTAATTTAAACCTGAGTTATAAAACCGAAAAAATCAATCTCTTTAGCAACATCGGTTATCGCTACCGGAACCTTTATGGATCTGAGCAACGATACCAAAGCGTTTTAAACAATGAGGTACAGACCATATTAAGGCAAAATAACGAGCAGGGAAGAAATGATGACCTCTATAATGTTTATTTGGGAATGGATTATTACATCAACGCTAAAAACACCTTAACCGGAAGTTTTTATCATGATTTACTGGTAAATAAGGATACCACCAATTACCGTTACAACTATTACAATAAAAACAATGTGCTCGATAGTACGATTAACCGTTTTGAGCATTACAAAGAACCACAAAAATACAATCAGCTCGAACTGAATTATGCAAAAACCTTTGATAACAAAGATCAAAAGTGGAATACGAGTTTACAATATGTTTTCTGGAAAGATGATGAAAACCAGGACATCGCCCAACAAAAAACTTTCCCAGCCCTAAATAACGCCAGCCGTTTAACATCAAGGGATATTGAAAGCAGTGATGCACTATTTATTCAAAGCGATTTTGTAAGCACTTTCTCTGGAGATTCGAAGTTCGAAGCTGGGATAAGGGCAAATATCAGGTCCATTAGAAGTGATTATTGGGCCAAAGCAGACGATGTACTGCTCCCAGCCTATGACAATAAGCTCAAGTACAATGAGAACATTTATGGTGCTTATTTTCAGTATGAGAACAAATTCAAAAAATTTAATTACCTGTTGGGTTTAAGGGCTGAACTGTCGGATATCGGTATTTCAGACCGACAGGGCTCTTTTCAGGCTTCAAAAGATTATATCGATCTATTCCCTACCGCAAATATTACCTATAAACTGCAAAAGAATACCGATTTAAGATTAAGTTATAGCAGGAGGATAAACCGGCCACAGTTTTGGCAGTTAAATCCATTTTCAGGTTTATCTGATACCAGAAACTTAACGGTGGGCAACCCTGATCTGAACCCGATGTACACCAACTCGTTTGAACTTGGTGTATTACAAAGATGGGGAAAACTCACTTTCAACCCATCGGTTTATTACAAACATGCCACCAATTATTTTGAATTTATACTCAAGCAATCTGCTAGTGGTTTTGTGAATACCCCTGTTAACCTCGATTACGAAGACCGTTACGGATTAGAAATTTCAACCACCTACAATCCGTTATCCTGGTGGCGGTTATCCTGGGATTTTAATTATTATGCTTTTAAGCAACAAGGCACCTTCGAAAATAAAGCGTATGGATCTGAAGACCATACCTGGTTTACCCGTATCAATTCGCGAATGAAGTTTCCGAAAAGTTTTTCAATAGAATACAGCTTTAACTATAGAGCTAAAAACACCGATATCCAATCGGTTAATAAAGCGCAGTACCGTGCCAATATTGCCCTCAGTAAAGATCTGTTTAAAGATAAAGTTTCCGTTACCTTAGCCGTAAACAATATGTTCGATTCGTTTATTGATAAGCAGGCTACCACAACAGATACCTACTATTTAGAATCGAATTTTAAAGGGATCGGAAGATTAACCACCGCAACATTGGTTTACCGCTTTAACCGAAAAAAAGATGAGAAAGATCGCCTACCAGACCAAGAGTAGCTACAAAAGAATTTAATTTAATATAGGTAGCTTAAGCTGTGTAATATTAATCCCATCGAAATACCATGTGGCGTTTTAATATTCAATCTTAAATTCGGGCCCAATAAACAGATATTTAATTTCATTGGGCCCGAAAATATTATTCGGCAATCAAAAGAAAGTAGTTTCTTCTACCTTTTTGAACCACAATAAACTTATCATTGATGAGATGTTCAGAATTGAAAACCTGCATTACATCTACAATTTTTTCCTTATTGACAGAAACACCTCCACCTTGGATCAGTTTCTTGGTTTCGCCTTTAGATGAAAAAACAGTGGCTTTTTCTGCGAGTAAGGTAGCCGCATCAATACCCTCTGTTAGCTCAGATTTCGAAATGTTAAACTGTGGGATACCCTCGAACATTTCTAGTACCTGGCTTTCTGACAAGCTTTTCAAAAATTCTAATGATCCGTTTCCGAACAAGAATTCTGAAGTTTTAATAGCCGCTTCTAAAGCTTCCTCCGAGTGGGTTTTTATAGTGATATCTTCAGCTAAAGCTTTTTGAAGGATGCGCAAATGCGGTGCAGCATCGTGTTCCTTTTCTAAGGCTTCTATTTCTTCTTTATTCTTTAAAGTAAAAATACGAATCCATTTTTTCACATCTTCATCTGAAGCATTTAACCAAAATTGGTAGAATTTATATGGAGAAGTTTTCTCTGGATCTAGCCAAACCGCGCCGCTCTCGGTTTTACCGAATTTGGTTCCATCTGCCTTTTTAATTAATTGTGTGGTAATGGCATAAGCTGTACCGGCGTCTTTTCTTCTGATCAGTTCTGTGCCGGTTACAATATTGCCCCATTGATCTGATCCACCCATCTGTACCAGGCAGTTTTCGTTTTTCCATAAATGATAGAAATCGTACCCCTGAATCAATTGATAACAAAATTCGGTGAAAGATAAACCAGAATCACCTTCCAAACGTCTTTTAACGCTATCCTTTGCCATCATGTAGTTTACGGTAATGTGTTTACCTACATCCCTGATAAAGGTAAAAAGGTTCATATCTTTAAACCAATCGGCATTGTTAACCATTACTGCGCCATTTCCACCTTCTTCAAATTTTAAGAATTTAGCCAATTGCTTTTTCATCCCTTTCAGGTTATGCTCAATCATTTCAGGTGTCTGAAGATTACGTTCATCAGATTTCCCCGATGGATCGCCCACCATACCTGTAGCACCACCAACCAAAGCATATGGTTTGTGCCCGGCATTTTGAAAATGAATCAGTGTCATGATCTGCGTTAAGTGGCCAACGTGCAACGAATCTGCAGTCGGGTCGAAACCGATATAACCGGAAGTCATACCCTCGTTTAACTTTTCCTCAGTATTCGGCATAATATCATGCAGCATGCCACGCCATCTTAACTCTTCAACAAAATTCGTCATTGTACAAACACTTTAATAATGTGCGTGCAAAGATAAAATTTTAGCTTAGTTTAAAGCAAATTAGTTGGTTTTGTAAATGTTTATCGCAATTGTGCTTTTGCAGCCACGTATCCTTAATAATATTTACTAATGGTTCTTTACAACCATACAAGAAAACATTACCTTGCAAGATGAACTTTTTATCCCATTATTATTTCGACCGGGCAAATAATGATGCCAATGTGGTAATGGGAACGGTTTTGCCAGATCTGATTAAAAATGCTGTAAAAGAGGCAAATTTATACCCACAGAAAAATGAATTCCTGTTTAAAGGAAACCCAGACGAAGAAAATCTATTGCTTGGCTGGAAAAGACATTTAGCCGTCGATCTGTTTTTTCACTCCTCAAACTTCTTTCTGGAGAAAACAACCGAACTTAAACAGCTCATTAAGCCCATTATAGAAAATACAGTGGTTCGTCCATCTTTTCTTGCCCATATTGGCCTGGAGTTGTTGTTAGATCATTTACTGGTTGAGCATAACTTAATCCAGGTAAACCATTTTTATGAAAAACTGAGTGCGGTAAAAAAAGAATCGTTAAGTGATTTTCTTGAACACTGTAATCTTAAAAATCCTGAGGTATTTTTTACTTTTTTGGAAAAGTTTATCAGTAGCAAGTATCTGCTGAGTTATCAGAAACTCGAAAATATCAGTTATGCCCTTAACAGGATCTGTATGCGTTTGTGGCCAGAAACATTAAGCGAGAAACAAATGCAGCAACTTACCTTAGAGTTGGGTATTTTCAAAGCTATTTTAGAGAAAGATTACATGGATATTTTTAGGGAAATTGAGAAAAAAATATGATTTTAATCCGCTACATCATTCTTTAATTGTCACGACCATCAAAAAAAAATGCTTTTTACAGAAAGCAAAAAACAATACAAATTGCTTTTTTAATTTAACAAAAAAAGCTATTTTTGCTTATTAAAAAAAGCAAAAATGGAAGACTTACTACTAGAATTTCAAGCAAATTTAACACGTGTATCTTTAGATTTGCAACGTTATCTTATTGGTAAAGTCGATTTAAATAACCGCTTAATTGCAATTAAAGGTGCAAGAGGAGCTGGAAAAACGACCTTGCTTTTGCAGATTGCGAAATTGTATTTGCCTCAAAAATCAACACTTTATGTAAGTTTAGATCATATTTATTTTTTTGATCATAAACTTTATAATTTGGCCAAACAATTTGTCCAATTTGGAGGGACGAACTTACTGCTTGATGAAGTTCACAAATATCCCAATTGGTCGAGAGAGATAAAATTGATTTACGACAATTTTCCTGAACTTAATATCATCTTCACTTCGTCTTCAATGCTGGAAATCTATAAATCAGAATCTGATTTAAGCAGAAGAGCAATAACTTATTATCTGAAAGAATTGTCTTTTAGAGAATTTATCACTTTTGAATCCAAAATAACACTTCCGACTTACTCATTTCCTGAAATTTTAAAAAACCATAATACCATTGCAGCAGAACTTTTAAAGAATATAAAGCCATTGCCTTTATTTGAAAAATATCTAAAAATAGGCGTATACCCGTATTACAAAGAAAATGAGAATCTTTACATCCAGAAGCTCCAAAACACAATAAATCTCATCATCGAAATAGACATTAATGCAGTTGAAGATTTGAATTATGAAACCTTGGTAAAACTAAAAAAATTGCTTATCAGCGTAGCTTCAAGCGCCCCATTTACGCCTAACATCACTAAATTGAGCGAAAAAATAGGGATTTCACGTAACACCCTGGTTCAGGGTATAAAAATCCTGGAACGTGCCGGATTAGTTAATGAACTATACAAAGATGCATCGGGTATTGGTGTGTTAACTAAACCAGAAAAACTCTATCTTAACAATAGCAATTTGATGTACGCCTTGGCAAAAGAAAATATTAATATTGGAAATATACGAGAAACATTTTTCCTAAACCAATTCAGAGGTTTACACGAAATAAACCATTCGAAAGTTGCCGACTTTATAATTGACAAAACTTATACGTTTGAGATCGGAGGAAAAAACAAAACAAAAGAACAAATTGTGGGCGTGGACAATGCTTATGTTGCGAAAGACAGCATTGAAATCGGTTTTGGAAATATCATTCCTGTTTGGCTTTTTGGCTTTATGTACTAGAACCATGATTTAATTAATTGTCTAGACATTAAATAAAGTATTCATAAAACTCTCTCATCCTTTTTTATATTTGAAATGCCTTTAACAGGATATGTATGCGTTTGTGGCCAGAAACATTAAGCGAGAAACAAATGCAGCAACTTACCTTAGAGCTGGGTATTTTCAAAGCTATTTTAGAGAAAGATTACATGGATATTTTTAGAGAAATTGAGAAAAAACTGGTTTAATTATTTTGATATATTTGGCAAAAAACCAAACAACTAAATGAAAATTAAACTAATGTTCTCCCTACTGCTAATTATTTTGCAGTTTAATACCTTTGCTCAACAGCAGATTAATGTTATTAAAAAACCAACATGGAATATCAGAGCATCTTACGATAGTAGGTACGGCTCGAAGGTAGATTTATCAGATAATGCCATTGCCATGATTGTAGATGTTCCCAAAGCTGATTTCGCTGTAGTTACCATTGATGATAAGTTAAGCCAGAAGTGGCTTACCGAGCTTTCGGGCTTTCCAATGGCAATTGGAAAATTCAAAAATAACATTGTGGTTATTGCCGCCTCAGATCGCAGTTATTTCAAAAGTTTTTCCAATCAGTTCAAAGCCTATCTTTTAGAAGAAAAAACTGGCAAATTGATCTCTGAAAAGATAATTTATGATGGAAGTAAGGATTTTGTGGAAACACCAGAATTCTTTTTTTCTGAAGATGGCGCTTATTTTAAAATGGCTACAAGACTAACAGCATTAAAGCGTAAAGTACACATAGGCTTACAAGTGGTGGGCTTTTTCACCGCACTTAAAATGGACAAAGACTTTAACGAATCTCAAAGTTATACGGTAATCGATTTTAATGATAAGCTGGAACAAATACAAAGAATGGAGCCTGAAATGCCAGATGGAGATACCTGGAAGGCATCCTGTGGTGATGATGGTAGCTTTATCATCAGCACTGTAGATGCTTCAAAAGGAAAGTGTAATGTGGCCATTTATTTAAGCAGCAACCCAAGCCCACTCAAAACAGTGAGTATTCCTGTCGATGCTTTTAGTCAAGATGATATTTCATCAATTACTTTTGCAAGCAGTAAAAAACCACTGGTAAGTTACATTGGCATATTCTACAAAAATGCGAATAAAGAACGCTCTACTTTGATTGCAAGAATTGATTTTAATAATGGAACCTTTACCTCTACCAAGGAAGTATTTGATAAGGTACATGTTAAGGAACTACAAAAGTCTTTTGTACCGGTTAACAAAAAATTCAACGATCTGACTTTTTCAGATATTAAGTACATGAATATCAGACATATTGCAGAATACAACAACACACTTTTGGTTACTATTTCCCCAAGGTTCTCCGTTACGAGCAGCCATGGTTCTATTACATCCGAGGGATCGGTTCTGATGAATGCTTATGATGCTCAAATGAAACCGCTTTATCACCAATTTTTGCCCCGTGATTATACAAGTAGCATAGCAGGAGAAGGATCAGAAGTTTCGTTCAAACAGTCAGAGAAAACCCTTCGGATCTTAGCTAACCAAAAAGATGGTCTTACTGCAGTTGCAACCATATATGCCGAAATGAACCTGGAATCGGGCACGATAAACAAAATTAATATGATATCTAAAGATGACATCAAAAATTCTTATTATGCCAATACAGAATCGATCAGCTGGCTAAATGGCAGCTTTGTTATTCCATTCGTAGAGCGTATGGGCATTTTTAGCAAGAAGGTAGATTTACAGCTTTTACAACTAAAATATTAATCACGCTGCTCCTTTTTCTATATTTGTCTTATGTCGCTAACTGCAATAAAAGAAGAAATGGATGCCCTGGTGGCCGAATTAAATCAGCACAATTACAATTATTATGTGCTGGCTATGCCTACCATTGGCGATTATGAGTTTGATAAAAAATTAAAACACCTCGCCGAGCTTGAAAAAGCAAATCCTGATTTGGCCGATCCGAATTCGCCTACGCAGCGCGTTGGTGGCGATATCACCAAGAATTTTGTTACCATAAACCATAAATACCCCATGTTATCGCTGGGGAATACTTATAATGAACAAGATCTCCGCGATTTTGACGAACGCATCCGTAAAGCTATTGGCGATAATTTCGAATATGTTTGCGAATTAAAATTTGATGGCCTATCAATCAGTCTTACTTACGAAAATGGCAAACTTTTACGTGCGGTTACCCGTGGTGATGGCACCAAAGGTGATGATGTAACTAACAATGTAAAAACCATCCATACCATCCCTCACCAGATCAAATCTGCTGTTGCCCCTGAACATTTCGAAATCCGTGGGGAGATTTTTATGCATAAAGCGGCCTTTTTACGCTTAAACGCTGCCCGTGAAGAACTTGGTGAAATCCCTTATGCAAATCCCCGAAACTTTGCATCGGGCACCATAAAAATGCAAGACAGCAGGGAAGTAGCAAAACGGCCTTTAGATGGTTTTATTTATTTCTTGTATACGGATAGAAATGAATTTAAAACCCATTGGGATAGCTTAAATGCCGTAAAAGAGTGGGGATTCCACGTTTGCGAACACACAAAATTGGTTTCAGGTATAGATGCCGTCCTCGAATTTATCCGCTACTGGGAAGGCGAACGTTTTAAATTGAGTTACGATATTGATGGCATTGTAATTAAGGTGAATAGTTATGCACAACAACAAGAATTGGGTTTCACTTCCAAATCTCCACGTTGGGCCATATCATACAAATACAAAGCTGCTGAAGTTGAAACTGTTCTAGAAAAGGTAACCTACCAGGTAGGTAGAACAGGGGCAGTTACTCCTGTTGCCAATTTGAAACCTGTTTTATTGGCCGGCACCACCGTTAAACGTGCCACCCTTCACAATGCAAACGAGATAGATCGTTTAGATTTACATGAAGGTGATACCGTTTATGTGGAAAAAGGTGGTGAGATTATCCCGAAGATCATTAAAGTAAATCTTGAGAAACGGCTACCCGGAGCCATCAAAGTGCACTATCTTCATCATTGCCCTGAATGTGGAACCGAACTAATCAGAAAAGAAGGTGAAGCGGTACACTACTGTCCTAATGATGAAGGTTGTCCGCCGCAGATTGTTGGAAAAATCCAGCATTTTATTTCGCGGAAAGCGATGAATATTGATGGACTTGGCAACGAAACTATCGAAACCTTTTACAAACATGGCCTTGTAAGGCACATCAGCGATTTGTACACCTTATATCAGAAATCGGATCAGCTCAAAACCTTAGAGCGTTTTGGAGAACGTTCAATAGAAAACATGCTCACCGGAATTGAAAAATCGAAGGAAATGCCCTTCGAAAAAGTGCTTTTTGGCTTAGGTATCCGTTATGTTGGCGAAACTGTTGCAAAAAAAACTGCCGCTGGCGTAAAAAATATCGACAATCTTTCTAAGGCTACCGTAGAGGAATTAATCGCCATAGATGAGATCGGGCAGCGCATTGCGGAAAGTATTGTTGAGTATTTTGGAAAATCAGAGCATTTACAGCAGGTAGAATTATTAAAATTAGCAGGATTACAGTTTGAAATTGAAGAAAAAGTAATAACGCTGAATAGTGATAGGCTTATTGGAAAAACATTCGTAATTTCGGGCGTTTTTGAAAACTTTAGCCGTGATGAGTTAAAAGATATGATTGAGGCCAATGGAGGAAAGATGCTGAGCGGTATTTCGGGGAAATTGAATTACCTGGTAGCAGGTGATAATATGGGACCATCGAAACTGGAAAAAGCGAATAAACTAAACGTTCCGATCATCAGCGATGCCGAACTTTTAGAAATGATAAAATAAAAATTGACCACAAAGGCACTAAGACCACAAAGTTTTTAGTTTTTGTTGGCAACATCCCTGCAATTATTAATTATTTAGAATCCTACATTATTAGGATTTATGATTAAAAAGATAGGGATGAATGAAGAACAGATTGCAAAAGCGATTGTCAATGCAGCTTACCGGGTACATATAGAATTAGGACCAGGTTTGCTAGAATCGGCATATGAAACGTGTTTGATTTATGAATTGGAAAATGCAGGATTGCAGGTTAAATCACAGTTAAAACTACCTGTGATTTACAGAGGCATTAAACTCAATTGTAACTACAGGATAGACATTTTGGTAGAACAAAAAGTTATTGTAGAGATTAAAGCAGTTAGCTTTTTAAATGAGATACATCTGGCACAAACCATTACTTATTTAAAATTAGCTGATTGTAAGCTTGGTTTACTGATAAACTCCAATGTTGCTAAAATAAAAGATGGAATTAAGCGGGTTATAAATGGCCATTTATAACCCAAAATAAGAAAAAAACTTCGTGCCTTTGTGGCTTCGTGGTTAGAGAATAATAATTAAATATATAATGAACAAATTTCAGGGTACTGGTGTAGCATTAGTTACGCCTTTCAACACAGATGGATCAGTTGATTATAATGGTTTAAAAAACCTGATTAATCATTTGATAGAGGGAGGGATAGATTACCTCGTTTCTTTAGGTACAACCGGCGAAACCGCTACAATGACCAAGGACGAGAAGAAGAAGGTGTGGGCCTATACTGCTGAAATTAATAACAATAGATTACCATTAGTTGCCGGAATTGGTGGCAATAATACGCTAGCTGTGGCTGAAGACATTAAATCTTTCGATGCAGCCGGGTATAGTGCAATTTTATCCGTTAGTCCTTATTACAACAAACCTACTCAGGAAGGAATTTATCAGCACTATAAGTATTTGGCTGAAATTTCTCCCTTAGATTTGATTTTATACAATGTACCAGGTCGTACAGGAAGCAATATGAGTCCGGAAACAACCTGCAGGCTAGCACATGATTTTAAAAACATCATTGCTACGAAAGAAGCATCAGGAAGTTTTGATCAGTTTAACCAGATTATGAGGGATAAACCTGCAGATTTCCTTTTAATCTCTGGTGATGACCCGGTTACCTTGCCAATGATCGCTTTAGGTGCTGCAGGCATTATTTCAGTAATTGGAAATGCTTTACCGAAACAGTTTTCTGATATGGTGAAACTTTGTTTAGCTGGCGATTATAAAGCGGCCTTGCCTGCTCATTTAAGCTTAATAGAGTTTACACGTTTGGCTTTTGCTGAGGGCAATCCGGCAGGAATAAAGGCAGCATTAAAACATTTAGGTGTTTGTGGTGATACCGTACGGTTGCCATTGGTTAAAGCATCTGCATCTTTAGAAAAGTCAATTATAGCAGAGATAGAAAAACTGAGCGCGTTGGCTTAAACGCCGACCTGTTAATATTTTTTAAAACAGATTGTTTGATTTTGCTGAAAAGTAAATGAAGGCAATCTGTTTTTTTGTGTAAAAAGAGGCAGCTATACCAATGACAGATTATGATAAAAAGCGCCAGAAAATTGGCATCCGTTCCAATCCCTTCGTTTTATGTACAACGTTACGTTTTGTGCCTTGAAAGCAAACCATTGTTCAATAAACCTGGCAGTAGCGGGCATCACGATTCTTCATCGGGATAAAGCGGATGGCAGGGCCTACAGCACCTATAAAACACCTACATTCATTTCCAAAAAAATAGAAGTTTTATAATGGATAGGAAATGAATGTTTCCGTGCATTTGGTGGCTTCAGTCCCGCTTTCCCTCCTGCCAACTTGAAGGAAATTGGCATCCGTTTCTATCGGGCTCATATACAAGGTTTTGCACCTTCAAAACAAACCCTTGTGCAGTAAAGTGGAAGGCCAGACAATATTACCTACGAAATGCGGCTCTTTCATTTCCTAAAAAATGGAAGGATTTATAATAAATAATAGGATGAATGCATTTTACGCAATCAATTTATTTCTTCTTTCCATTAGCAGGTTATCCTGCCAAACGCCTTTGGACTTTCCTATTTTTTCACGATAGCCGACTACCCTGAAACCTGCTTTTTCATGGATTTTTAATATGGCCGAATTTTGCAAAAATATCCCGGCCTGAAGCATCCAAATGCCTTTATTTTCACTTTCTTTAACCAAGGCATCTAATAATAAAGAACCTATCCCCTGGCCTTTATAACCATGTTTAACATACACTTCTATCTCACCCACCCTACCAGTATCATAATTCGCCGATACTGGCAAAAGCGCACTCCAACCTATAATTTCTTTACTTTTGCAGGCCACAAACCTACAAGCTTTAAGGTGTGATGAATCCCAATTTTCCCAAGAAATATCGGGAGTTCTAAAACTTGCAGTACCTGTATCGATTCCTTCCTGATAAATGGCACTTACCTCGCTCCAGTCTGCAGCACGCATTATTCTTATCATAGTTTTAATCAATTGTGGCTAAAAAGCCTGTGAAAGCTATATTATTAATATTAATTGAGCGAAATTAGCCAATAAGACCTCTTCTGGCGAAGATAACAGGGGCAAGTTTGTCCTGTATTATAAATCAATACAATTCGCCTGCAAAAAGCAGCTTAAAGCGCCCTTTCCGTAACAAAAACGTTAAGCTAATGTTTTTCCTTCACAATGCCTTTCGAATACTCAACAGGGCTCATTCCCACCGATTTTTTAAAAGAATTATAGAAAGCGCTCCTGGAAGAAAAACCTGCACTATAAGCCAATGCCTCTAGTGTGAAATTTTGCATAATCTCTGGGTTGCGGATGCTATCTTTGATCCAGTTTATCCGATACTGATTAATATAATCAATAAAGCTTTTATTGAAATGGCTGTTTAGTACTACAGAAAGTTCATGGCTGCTTATGCCTATCCTTTGAGCGAGAGAATGGAGCCTGATATCCTTTTGCCTGAACAGCTGATGTTTGTTAACATAGAGCTCCAATTTCTGCCCGCATTCTGCCAGATCTCTGGTGCCCTCTTTTGGTTTCGAAAAACTTTTCTTGATGGATAATAGTGTTGATGCTTTAACATTCAATAATGAAGCTACGAGCGCTAGGGGCAATCGGTCTAAATAGCCTGGGTTAGTTTTAGCAAAATACAGATACCTTTCCTTCGCATTTCCCACACGGATAATATGTGCCCTTTGCTGTGCATCTTTATAATATTTCTCCAAAATAACCCTAAAGATATAATTGAGGTCGAAATGGTGTGCAAAAAGACGATTGAGTTCATTATTATGGATGGCAAGCAGATCCGTATCTTCTACAGCTACCACATATTCCTGTGAATAACCCGATCCATGAAGACCGGATATAGAACTTACAAAATCATTTTCAACTGAGATATAGGTGGTTATTTTTTGTTTATTATGAGTGGTGCAACCCATTAAAGCTCCTTTAACAATGAAATAGATGTATTCGCACACTTCGTTCTCATTGAACAATATTTGGTCTTTTTTAATCCTGAGCCTTAAGAGATGTTGCTCAAATTCTTTTTTCAATTTAATATCTACAGGATATACCCTACTCAGTATGCTTAGCACATACTCTACATCTTTACTGTCTGCTTTATTGTATTGCAAATGTTTTGACACCTTATACTGTTAATAATGTTATCACTTCATACCAAATAATTGGCGTACTTCAGTATTCTACTTACTTTGCTTTAACACAAAGCTTGCAATATATCGTAAAATCAAAATTTCCGCTTAATGTTTGTAACCTAAAAGACTACTTGGAGTAAATAAAAAGAAAGCTAAGAAAACTTACGCAATGACAGCTAATTTGTCTTATATATTTTACAGTAAAAATGACATTTGGTGATAAACAATAACAACAAGAGAAATATAGTTGACACAAAAAAGCCTCAGAAAATTTCTGAGGCTTTTCAATATTCATATTTTGATCGCTTAAGCTTTGTTTTTGGTTTCCTGAACCTCTAAACGGATGGCCTGAGCTAAGTTTTTCAAATCCTGCATACCTTTACGTATACGGGTTCCAGCCGCACTGTTACCTTTATTATAAAATTTGTCTGCATCAGCTTCCAAAGCTGCCACTAAACTCTTTACTTCTTCGAATTTTTTCATTTTTAATTACTCCTATGGTTCTTTAAGGTTTTAGTTTTTAATTATCTACTCTAATTTAAAGGGTTTGATGAAATAAAAAAATTTTTAGAACAATAAAAAACAACCTTCTAAGCCATTTTTTTCCACATTCTATCCATTTATAAACATGTTACATTAAAAAACACACACAAAAGTAGCTGAAATACAGGTTTTTACAAAAATAAGCTTCATAAAAAGCCCTTTAAACGTATTTAAAGGGCTCTGTAAATTTTTTATAGATCTTAAACGGTAGCGAAAAGATTCTCTTTATAATATCCGTTCTCCAATTTTTCGGCAACTTCGCTAAAAGCATCTAAAGTACGTTGTACATCTTCCAGCGTGTGTACGGCTGTAGGAATCAAACGCAGTTCGATCATACCTTTTGGAATTACTGGATAAACTACGATTGAACAAAAGATACTATAATTCTCGCGTAAATCGTAAGTAATTGCAGTGGCATCTGAAAGTTCACCTTTTAAGAAAACCGGCGTAACTACAGAATCGGTAACACCCAAATCGAATCCGCGTTCGCGTAATCCTTTTTGAAGGGTCATTGCAATTTCCCAAAGTTTATCTTTCAACTCAGGTTTGCTTTTTAGCAATTCTAAGCGTTTTAATAAACCGATTACCATTGGCATAGGTAATGCCTTAGCAAAAGTCTGAGAACGCATGTTATACCTTAAGAAATTGGTAATTTGCTCTGTTGAAGCAACAAAGGCTCCAATACCTGCCATTGATTTGGCAAAGGTTCCGAAATAAACGTCAATTCCTTCAATACAGTCTTGTGCTTCGTGCGTACCAGCACCGGTTTTACCCATTGTACCGAAACCATGCGCATCATCAACCAGGATACGGAAGTTGAAATCTTTTTTAAGATCAACGATTTCCTTTAATTTGCCCTGAGCGCCGCTCATTCCGAAAACACCTTCAGTAATTAAAAGAATACCACCTCCAGTTTCTTCGACCAACTTGGTAGCACGTTCTAATTGCTTACGGGCACTTTCAATATCGTTATGTTTGTAAACAAAACGTTTACCCATATGCAAGCGTAATCCATCTACAATACAGGCATGCGATTCTGCGTCATATACCACCACATCATTTCTATCAACCAAAGTATCGATAATGGATACCATACCCTGATAGCCGTAGTTTAATAAAAATGCATCGGGTTTGCCTACAAATTCTGCAAGTTCTTGCTCCAACTGTTCGTGATAGTTTGAGTTACCACTCATCATACGGGCACCCATAGGATAAGCCATACCGAATTTTGCAGCAGCTTCCTCATCTGCTTTTCTAACTTCCGGATGATTGGCTAAGCCTAAGTAGTTGTTTAAACTCCAAACCAAATGCTCTTTTCCGCGAAACTGCATATGGGGTGCAATTTCTCCCTCTAATTTTGGAAACGAGAAATACCCATGAGACCATTTCTGGTGTTGACCAAGTGGCCCCATGTGCTTTGCTATCTTATCAAATATATCCAATGTATTATGTGTTTTTTATAATAAAATTTTGCGAATTTAAGCTTTATTCGTCTTAAAATCAACCTAATGATCTTTTAGGTGTTAATTAAGATTTTTTAACACTCCAATTTTATGCCAAAAAAGCCCCGATTTTACAACGGGGCTTTAAAGTTATATTTGGTTCGTTTAATCAACGTTATCGTGCAAGAAAGAATTATTAGGTCTGATCTCTGTACCGCCATCCTGATCATTACTCAGTGTAAACCTACTTACCTGCGATTCAGAAGAATGCTGAACTTGTTGCAACTGCATTTGCTTGCGTTTGTAGGCAGGTTCGTTTTCCAATTCCTGTAAACCATTGGTTGTACGCAATTTCATGCTTAAATCTTTTAAACGTAAGATACGTTCTTTAGATTTTTTCAATTGCTCTTCCATTGATTCATCACTTTTGTCGTCATCTAAACCAACAACCGGCATTTCGATTTCTGGCTCCGGCTCAGGCATTGGTGGCATTTGGGCAACTGGTGTTTCGAACACGAAATTAGTTTCTGCTAATTTAACTTCGAATTCAAATCCGGTTTCCTTTGCTTCTTCTACCTGAGGTTCTTCTTCAATTAAAGTATGGCGAACCACGTTATTTTCTGGCTCCTGAACTTTTTGAGGTTCAGATTTATTGAACATACCACCAAAAAGATCTGCTTGCGAAACCTCTTCCTTGGTTTTTAAAACAGGCTCGTAAGATGGCGTTGTTTTAGGCTGAATGAAAGAGTTTACAGGTTCAACGGGACGAACTAGCGGCGCTTCTTCAGGTGTTAAAAGTGATATTTTCTTTTTATTTTTTTCTTCGTTTACGCGTTCTTCTGATGTTTGGAAGCCGGTTGCAATAATGGTTACAGAAAGCTTATCGCTTAAAGATTCGTCTGTACAGTTACCCCATATTAAATCAGCTGACAGACCGGCTTTCTCCTGAATATAATCAGTAATGATCGAAACCTCATCCATAGTTACCTCACGTAAGCCTGAGCTGATGTTCAATAAAATATAACGGGCACCTTCGATTTCATTATCTTTTAAAAGTGGGGAGGCCAAAGCACCCTCTACAGCCTGTAATGCACGGTCATCGCCCTCAGCGGCAAAACTACCCATAATGGCTACACCACTATCTTTCATTACTGTACGCACATCCTTAAAATCCACGTTGATATAACCCGGAACTGTAATGATTTCTGCGATACCTTTTGCAGCTGTTGTTAAAATATCATCGGCCTGACCGAAGGCAGAACCCAGGGTTAGGTTTCCGAAGATTTCTCGCAGGCGATCGTTAGAGATAACCAGGTAAGAATCTACGTATTTTTTCAACTCTTCCATTCCCTCGTCGGCCTGTAGTCTACGTCTTTTTCCTTCGAAAGAAAATGGTGTAGTAATGATGGCCACAGTTAAGATATCAAGTTCTTTGGCTGCTTTCGCAATGATCGGAGAGGCGCCTGTTCCGGTACCACCACCCATTCCTGCTGTAATAAAAAGCATTTTGGTTGTACTACCTAACATTGCCTTAATATCATCTATATTTTCTATAGCTGAGTTTTTACCAACCTCAGGGATAGAACCAGCTCCCATACCTTCAGTTAAACTAGCTCCTAATTGTACCTTGTTCGGTATCGGACTAGATTCCAAAGCCTGGGCATCTGTATTACAAATAATAAAATCCACACCAGTAATACCAGACAGGTACATATGGTTCACTGCGTTGCCGCCACCGCCTCCAACACCAATTACCTTGATGATTGAAGACTTATCTTTTAACATTTCGAACTGCATATCTTTATGAATCAGTTGTTTAAAAATTTTAAATTCTGTTCATTACTCCATGTAATATTAACACTTTTTCAACAGACGTTTTCCACAACTGTTAATAATGTGGAAAACTCATCTTTTGTGGAAAAAAAATTAACTTTTCAAGTAATCTTCATCGCTTACATTCATATCATCCTGAATGAAAGTTCTTGTTTTTGCCAGTAATTTATCAAACAAACCTGGTCCACGTTTCTCTTTTTCTTTTGCTGTTTTTGGTTTTTCAACAAAAACACCTGGTTGTTTCATTTCTTCAATTAATTCTTCTGCTTTCTGTATCCCTTTAATCAACAAGCCAACGCTGGTTGCATACATCGGGCTTTTCAGATCATCGTAAATGGCTTTAGGCATATCTTCGTATTTAGATAGGTGCTCGTTCGGGTAACCGATACGGCAATCTAAACCAGTAACATATTCAACCGCTTGCGATAAATGTTTCAATAAAGCACCACCACCTGTAATTACAATACCACCGATCAGTTTTTTCTCATATCCGGAAGATTTGATCTCGTAATATACGTGTTCAATAATTTCTTCCATGCGTGCCTGAATAACATAGGCCAGGTTTTTAACCGAAATTTCTTTTGGTTCGCGGCCACGTAAGCCAGGAACGCAAATAATTTCGTTTTCTTTATTTTCCTCTGCCAACGCCGAACCGAAACGTGTTTTTAACAACTCAGCCTGGTTGCGCATTACAGAGCAGCCCTCTCTGATATCTTCGGTTACACTATTGCCACCAAAAGGAATAACTGCAGTATGACGAATAATACCTTCATGGAAAATGGCTATATCTGTGGTACCACCACCAATATCGACCAATGCAATACCAGCTTCTTTTTCTTCCTCGCTCAACACCGATTCAGAAGAAGCCAATGGCTCAAGAATTAAGTCCTGAGTTTGCAGTCCTGCATTGTTTACGCATTTAATAATGTTTTTCACAGCCGTAACCTGACCGGAGATGATATGGAAGTTAGCTTCAAGGCGAACTCCTGCCATACCTATCGGATCTTTGATTCCGGGTTCGTTATCGATGGTAAATTCTTGTGGTAATACATGGATGATCTCCTCACCCGGCGGCATTACCAGTTTAAACATATCATCAATCAATTTATCGATATCTTTTTTGCCGATTTCGTTGTTTAATTCTCTTCTTGTTAAAATTCCTCTGTGCTGTAAGCTCTTAATGTGCTGACCAGCAATACCCACATTTACCACCTGTATTTCTACATTGGATTGTCCGCTTGCTACTTCAACTGCTTGAGCAATACCCTGCACTGTTTTTTGAATGTTAGAAACCACTCCGCGTGTTACTCCCGCCGATTCTGCCTTGCCTATTCCTAAGATTTCTATCTTACCGTGTTGTGTTCTACGACCAACGATAACACAAATTTTTGTAGTACCGATATCCAATCCTACTACGATGGGCGACTGACTGGTAAATTTTGCCTTGTCCATATTCGTTAATTTTGCTGAGTTTTATACTGTTTTTCCAGGGCTCTGATTTCTTTCTCTCTTGCTTCTCTCTCTTTTTTTAATTGAGCCTCAGATTTTGCCGGCTTTGGCTGTGTTGTTACCGTTTGCTTCGGTTTCTCTTTTTTATCCGCAGGTTTCGTTTCCTTTGGTTTTGTAGCTGACGTAATCGTTAGCTTTTTTACTTCTGTTTTAACTGACGTTGTTTTTTTCGGCTCTACCTTTTTAGGTTCGGCTTTTTTTACTTCAATCTTCTTTGGTTCAACTTTTTTGGGTTCAACCTTTGGAACTTCATTTTTTTTAGGCTCCACTTTTTCTTGTTGATCAGCCTCTGGCCGATCGTCCATTGTTGCAACAATTGTGCTTTTGATTAATGAGTCGGTCACGTTTCGCTGTATCCTCAAACTATCGGCTGCAGAAATTGTTTTTGCTTTTTTCCCAAGACCTGTCGAATCTCTTTTTTCACAAACAATCTGATTGGTATATTTAATGTTTATGGTTTTATAGGTATCCCACCCTACCTGTGGCATTGCTTTTTTATAAAACAGCAACAGGTTTTTCATTTTCTTTTCAAGCGAATCGGCATTACCTAAAATGATCCGCTGATTGCCTACCCTTGGTATCAGTTCGATGTCGTTTTTCTGATCTACCACAATCTGTTCGATCTGCGAATCCCAAAGGGTATCTTTTTTAATGTACTGTGCCGTTTTATATAAATCTCTTGCCAATTGTGTATGCAAGGTATCAACTCTGCTACCAAAAACCTCTGTAATATGCCCTGTTGCCACCAACACATCAGCAGTAAAATTTGATGAGATAGGCATTTTTAGTCCATCATTATCAATATAAAAATCCTGCCCGTTTTCGTTCAATATGCGAAGAATAGGCTGGCGTTGTTTTACTTCAATATGCAACACCCCATCCATATCTACATATACTTTAGCAAAACCGATGTAAGGGTTAGATTGCAGTTTTTTCTCGATCTTATGAATATTGATATTTTCGAGATTGCGACCTAAAAGCACACCTTGATCTTCTTTTAAAATAGCATCGATTTCTTCGCGCTCAATAAAATTATCAGCTCCGGGAATCAGAATCTTAACATCGGTACATTTAACAGTCTGTTTCTTCACATTGATAAAACTTAAAAGCACCACCACCCCTGCCAAGCTGATCAGCCAGGCAAAGCCAGTAAAAATTGTGCTCCAGTTTATCCGTTTAAGCATTGTTCAAAGTATTTTTTAAAGGTTCGATAATGGTATCAATATCACCGGCACCTACGGTTAAAATTAATTCAGGTTTAGTATCCTTAACGTACTGAACCACAAAATCTTTTCCACATATTTTTTTATCTTCCAAAGTGACTTTATCTAATAAAAACTGTGCATTTACCCCCTCTAGCGGTAATTCCCTTGCTGGATAAATCTCTAGCAGTATCAGTTCGTCAACAGTGCTTAAAACTTTTGCAAATTCATCTGCAAAATCTCTTGTCCTCGTGAATAAGTGCGGCTGAAAAATTACTGTCAGCTTTTTACCTGGATACAACTGCCTCACTGCATCAAAACAAGCCCTCAGTTCTTCAGGATGATGTGCATAATCATCTATATAAATCTGACTGCCATTATTTACAATATATTCGAAGCGGCGTTTAACCCCCTTAAAATTTGCAACTGCCTGTTTCACTTTTTCTGCATCTATACCCAATTGTAAGGCAATGGCAATGGCAACTGTTGTATTTTCTACATTGTGTTTACCAGGGAGCATTAAACTAATGTCTTTAATGCTTTGAGTGCTATCTGTATAATCAAAAACAAATTTCGCCCCTTCTACCCTTAAATGCTCTGCTCTTGCCGTTGCTGTTGAACTTGCCGCATAGCTGATACTTTTTTCCAACGGCAATCCTTCATGTGCATAAAGCACCCCCTCGGCTTTAAGTTGGCCGGCAAACAAACGGAAAGATTCTTCGAGATGGCTCTTATCTCCATAAATATCCAAATGATCGGCATCCATAGAAGTAACCACCGCTACATCTGGGTGCAAGGTTAAAAACGAACGATCATATTCATCGGCCTCAACAACTACTACATTGTTTTTACCAAAAAGCACATTACTGTTATAGTTACTGGTTATGCCACCTAAAAAAGCAGTGCAATCGTAGCCGGTATCTTTTAAAATATGCGCAACAACAGATGATGTTGTGGTTTTGCCATGCGTACCCGCAACTGCAATACAGAACATCCCTTTACTGATAATTCCTAAAACCTCAGATCGTTTTTTGAGCGCAAAACCATTATTTATAAAATGATTTAAAATTTTAGCGTCTTTTGGAATTGCTGGTGTGTAAACCACCAGGGTATCATCATGATTATCCAAAAATGCACAAGGCAATGAAGAGGCTTCATCAAGATATGTAATGAGAATACCTTCCTGCTCTAAGGTTTCCGTCAGTTTAGTTCTGGTTTTGTCGTAACCGCAAACCACCTGACCGCGTTTAGCAAAATAACGGGCAAGCGCACTCATGCCGATACCACCGATACCTACAAAGAAAACCCTATTTATTTTACTTAATTCCATTTTTTCTAGCTAAAAGCAGAAAGACCAAAGCTTAAAGCTGCCTTTCTACCGTTTTTTTTCATTTTCTATCGCTTTAAGATTACTTTATACCTCGCAATGACGGCCTGTCTTTACTTTGGTCTTTCAGCTTTAGTCCTTAGACTTTTACCTTTAAGCTTATTTAATCAATTTCAATACTTCGTTCGCAATAATTTCATCTGCTTCGGGCAATGCCATCTTAGCCACATTTTCGGCTAGTTTTTCGCACTGTTCTTTATTTGCTAATAATGCCAGCGCTTCTTTAACCAGGCTATCTTCTGCAGAGCGATCGTTAATTAATATCGCTGCTCCGTTTTTCACCAAAGCCATCGCATTTTTAGTTTGATGGTCTTCTGCTACATTTGGCGAAGGCACCAATATCACAGGTTTTTTAATTAAACAAAGTTCTGCTATGGTTCCGGCTCCTGCCCTGCTCACAATCACATCTGCTGCTGCATAGGCCAGATCCATTTTATTTAAAAACTCGAGGATGCGAACATTAGGATGGTATTCTAAGCCCAATCTTTCTATAATCCCTTTGTAGTAATACTTACCTGTTTGCCAGATCACCTGCACATCCTGTGCTATAATCTCGGGCAAATGTTTTTCAATCGCCTTATTCAGTGTGCCTGCACCTAAACTTCCACCGGTAACCATAATGGTCTTTTTGAGTGGATCTAGCTTCAATAGTTCGGCACCAGCATGGTGTTTACCTTTAATATCAACTACTTCCTGGCGGACAGGATTGCCTGTTTTCAAAATCTTGTCTGCAGGAAAAAACTGATCCATATCATCAAAGGCGACACAGATTTTCGAAGCTTTTTTACCTAACCACTTATTGGTTACTCCTGCATAAGAATTCTGTTCCTGGATGAGATAAGGAATTCCTTTTAAAGAAGCGGCATACAATAACGGCCCTGAGGCATAACCACCAACGCCAACTACAGCATCGGGCTTAAAGTCATTAATAATCTGCATGGCTTTACGCACACTACCGATTACTTTGAATGGGAGAGCCAGATTTTTAACAATCGAGCCGCGTTGCATCCCACTAATGTTCAATCCTATAATTTTATATCCGGCTGCAGGAACTTTTTCCATTTCCATTCGGCCTATTGCACCCACAAATAAGATTTCACAGGCTGGCACCATGCGTTTTAGCGCATTGGCTATGGCCACGGCGGGAAATATATGCCCGCCGGTGCCACCACCTGATATGATAATTTTTGGGGAATTATTCATTTTATATTTAATTATTGATTACCTGTATCTGTCATTACGAGGTACGAAGCAATCTTTTTACTTTATTATTTTTAAATGGATTGCTTCGTCATGCTTCCTCGCAATGACGGCCAATCCTTAAGCTATCGCCGGAATCTCTCCAACAATTACCTTATTTTTAACTTTCTCTTTTTCTTCCTTTGTTGATGTACTTGCATTTTCTTCTACATCGCGGCTTACGCTCAAAATAATCCCGAAGGCCACACTAGTAAAGATCATTGATGTACCGCCCATACTTACTAATGGAAGTGGAACGCCTGTTACCGGGCCCAGTCCGACAGCTACTGCCATATTTGCGAAGGCCTGAATGGTTAGACTGAAACTTAGTCCGGCCGCCAGGAGCGCACCAAAGGCCTTAGGCGCCCGGGTTACGATCTTAATACATCGGTATAAAAGCACCAGGTATAGTATCATGATTACAATTCCTCCCACGGTTCCCCATTCTTCAATAATAATGGCGAAAATAAAATCGGAATAGGGGTGCGGTAGGAAATTACGTTGTGTACTATTACCTGGTCCTTTACCAAAAACACCACCAGTAGCCAAGGCAATTTTTGCCTGATCTGCCTGGAAAGTTTTATCTGAATGCTGCATTTCGGGATGTATAAACGTATTGATACGCGACATGTAGGTTTTTCTTCTTGGCCCCAAAAAGAAAACGAACAACAGGAGCACAAAACCACCTGCACAAACAATTGCGATCTGTTTAATACTGATCCTACCGATAATTAACAGCAATATACTTACACCAAACAGCATTAACGCTGTAGATAGATTGGCCAGTGCAATTAAAACAAACACCACACAAACCGAACCCATAATTGGTATAAATGACTCTTTAACGTTTTTAATATTTTCTTGCTTTTTAGTCAACATCCGGGCCAAAAAGGTAATCAATGCCAGCTTGGCCAGATCGGAAGTTTGAAAGGTTAATCCGATTACCGGAATTTTAACCCATCTAGAAGCATCGTTTAAGTTGGTTCCAAATATCAAGGTATAAAAAAGCAAAGGAATGGTTACGATCATCAGCACTTTAGAAATACCGGCGTAATAGCGGTAATCGAGCAGGTGGGCGATATAGATCATTCCGATACCCATCAATACAAAAATTAAGTGTTTGGTAAGCAAAAGCTTTTCTACAGTTTCTCCTTTTTTATACGCCAGGGTACCTGTTGCACTGTATACTGCCATTACAGATATAAGCGAAAGCAGAATGATGATCAACCAGATCCATCTATCGCCTTTTGTTTTATTAAGTAGTGCCTGCAACATATATTGAGCCTCCTATTATAGTTCTCTAACAGCCGCTTTAAACTGGTTACCGCGGTCTTCATAATTTTTAAACAAATCGAAACTTGCACATGCTGGCGAAAGCAAAACAGTATCGCCACGTTTAGCCAGGTGAAAAGCAATCTGTGCAGCCTCTTCAGCCGAAAAAGTATTTACGATTACTTCTACATCATCCTCAAAAGCATCGTGGATACGTTTATTGTCTTTACCTAAGCAAACAATAGCCTTTACCTTACTTTTAACCAAATCCTTAAGCATGTTATAATCATTCCCTTTATCAACGCCGCCCATAATCAACACTACGTCGCTGGTCATACTTTCTAAAGCATACCAGGTAGAGTTCACATTGGTGGCTTTACTATCGTTGATAAAATCGATCCCCGAAATTTTGGCCACATGCTCTAACCTGTGCTCAATATTCTTGAAATTACCCATGCTCTCGCGAATGGACTCATTCCTTAACTCTAAAACTTTAGACACAATGCCCGAGGCCATAGAATTATAAATGTTGTGCTTGCCCTGTAAGGCTAAATCTGAAATAGACATGGTTAGTTGGTTATTAGGTTCTGTAAGGATATGTATAGTAGTTTCTTCTAAATAAGCGCCCAGTTCAACTTTTTTAGTAATTGAAAATGGAAAGGCTTTCGCAATAGGTTTAATCAACGCGATAGCTTTTAGGCTCTCTTCGTCGTCTGCACAATAGATGAAAACATCTTCTGCAGTTTGGTTTTGAACTATACGCATTTTAGATGCTGCATAATTCTCTAGTTTATAGTCGTAACGATCTAAATGATCTGGTGTGATGTTCAGTAAAACAGCGATATCGGCCCTGAACTTGAACATATCATCAAGCATAAAGCTCGAGATTTCCAGCACATAATATTCGTAATCTTCTGTAGCAACCTGTGCTGCAAAACTCTGCCCGATGTTACCCGCCAAGCCTACGTTTAACCCGGCATTTTTTAAGATATGATAGGTTAACAAACTGGTAGTAGATTTACCATTGGAACCCGTGATGCAAATGGTTTTTGCCTGGGTATATCTTTTAGCAAACTCAATTTCAGAAACCACTGAAATCCCTTTGGCTACCAGTTTTTTAATGATTGGCGCTGTTGGCGGAATACCCGGACTCTTAATTACTTCACCTGCATTCAGAATCAATTCTTCAGTATGCTTTTCAGATTCGAACGGTACGCCAAGTTTTTCTAATGCAGCTTTATATTTATCGGTAATTACACCATAATCGGAAACAAAAACCTCGAAGCCTTTTGCCTGAGCCAATTTTGCAGCGCCTACCCCGCTTTCTCCGGCACCAAGAATAACCACACGGCCCTGCCCGGTCATTGCTGACTTAGTATTGCTTGATGTGATATTATTCGTGCTCATTTTTTATTTTTTTAGTATCAAGTGGTGAGTATCAGGTAATGGGTATCGAGTATCAAGACAGGAATACCGTCAAACTTTAACTTTTTACTTATTTTTATTTACTACTAGGTATTTAAAATTATATTTTATTCACTACCTAAGATATCTGCATGCATCTTAGTTTTATTTTACTTCTGGTTAAGCCTTTCCTCTAACCTTTAAACCTTCTACCTTAATTTCAGTGTTACAATGGTCATAATCGCCAACATGATTCCGATAATCCAGAAGCGGGTTACAATTTTGGCTTCGTGATATCCTTTTTTCTGATAGTGGTGATGTAAAGGCGACATCAGGAAAATCCTCCTGCCTTCTCCAAATTTCTTTTTGGTATATTTAAAATAAGATACCTGCATAATTACCGACACCAGTTCTACCAGGAATATTCCACACAAAATCGGGATCAAAAGTTCTTTACGGATCATGAGTGCAAATGCGGCAATAATACCACCGATGGCCAAACTTCCGGTATCACCCATAAAAATCTGAGCAGGGTAAGAGTTGTACCAAAGAAAACCTACGCATGCCCCAACAAAAGCACCTGCAAAAATCATCAGCTCTGCCGAGTTGGGAATGTACATGATATTGAGATAATCGGCCATGATTGTATTACCCGATACATAAGCCAGAATCCCTAGTGTAATACCAATTACAGCAGAGGTACCGGTAGCAAGCCCATCAATACCATCCGTAATATTGGCCCCATTTGAAACCGCAGTAATGATGAATACGGTAAAAATGAGGAATATAATAAATGCATATTTCTGATAATCGCCTCCTAAAAATTTCAATACCTTGGCATAATCGAACTCATTGTTCTTATAAAAAGGCATGTTGGTTTTGGTTGATTTTACATCTTGCGTATAGTAAAAAGTTTCGCCTTTCTGGCGCAATACCATCGGAACTGTAGAGGTGCTTTTAACATTATCCTGAACGGTTTCTCTTACCACAATGTTAGGGTGGAAATACATGGTAGTACCTACAATTAAACCTAAACCTACTTGACCAACTACTTTAAAGCGACCGGCTAAACCTTCCTTGTTTTTCTTAAATACCTTAATATAATCATCCAAAAACCCGATTGCCCCCATCCAAATGGTCGTAATAATCATCAGGATGACGTAGATATTGGAAATATTGGCAAATAACAAGGTTGGAATAAGAATACCCAGCAAAATAATAATACCACCCATTGTTGGCGTGCCTTGTTTTTGCATCTGGCCTTCTAAACCTAAATTCCTTACTGTTTCTCCAACCTGTTTTTTATGTAGGTAATCAATCAACCTACGACCATAAACGGTGGTAATAATCAATGATAAAATAATGGATATAGAAGCACGGAAAGTGATGTACTGAAACAACCTTAACCCAGGTATATCATAATGCTTATGCAGGTATTCAAATAATAAATATAACATTAGCTGATTGGTTTTAATTGTTCAAGTAAAATTTCTTTATCATCAAAATGGTTCCTTACGCCATTAATCTCCTGGTATTTCTCATGCCCTTTACCTGCAACAAGAATAATATCTCCAGGTTGCGCTAAATGACAGGCTGTTTTTATAGCTTCTCTTCTATCTAAAATGGATAAGGTTTTACGCTTATTTGTTGGCGAAACCCCAGCTTCCATATCGCTGATAATCGTCTGTGGATCTTCCGTTCTGGGATTGTCGGAAGTTAGGATCACTTTATCGCTCCAATCGCAGGCTACCTGGGCCATAATTGGTCGTTTGGTTTTGTCACGATCACCCCCACATCCAATTACCGTAATTACCTGTTCGGTTCCTTTGCGGATGTTGGCAATGGTACTCAACACATTTTGAACAGCATCTGGCGTATGCGCATAATCTACAATGCCAATAATCTTATCAGCAGAAGTGATATAATCAAATCTTCCTTCAGCACCTGATAAACGGCTCAACAAAGTCAGCACCTTTAATTTATCCTGCTCCAATAAAATTGCGGTTCCGTAAACAGCCAGTAAGTTATATGCATTAAAAGAACCTACAAGCTTGAAGTAAACATCTTCGTTATCGATATCTAAATGCAAGCCACTGAACTGGTTTTCAACAATTTTCGCTTTAAAATCGGCCAGTTGCTTAAGGGCATAAGTCTTTTTATGCGCTTTGGTATTCTGTAGCATCACCACACCGTTTTTATCGTCGATATTGGTCAACGCAAATGCCGATTTAGGCAGCATATCAAAAAATGCTTTTTTGGCTTTCAGGTAGGCGTCAAAAGTTTTATGAAAATCTAAATGATCATGTGTTAAATTCGAAAATACTCCGCCAGAGAAGGTCAATCCTTCGATCCGGTGTTGTGATACTGCATGCGAACTCACTTCCATAAAACAATAATCGCAGCCCGCACTTACCATATCCCTTAAAAGCTGGTTTAAAACAATCGGATTCGGTGTAGTATGTGTTGCCGCTACTACCGTATCATTAATATAGTTCTCGACTGTTGATAAAAGCCCGGTTTTATAACCTAAATCTTTAAATAATTTAAAAAGAATGGTGGCAATGGTAGTTTTTCCATTTGTTCCTGTAATACCAATCAGTTTTAAATCTGCGGATGGATTACCAAAATAATTGCCGGCAATGATGCCTAAAGCAACCGATGTATTTTCTACTTTAATATAGGTAACCGTAAAATCATGGATTTCTGGCAAATTCTGGCATATAATTACGCCCGCCCCTTGCTGAATGGTCTGCTCAATAAACTGGTGTCCATCAGCAACAGTGCCTATTACCGCAAAAAAGATATCATCTTTACCTACTTTACGCGAATCGAAATTCAGCGCATTGATTTCCCTATCGGTTTTACCAACTAATTCTTTAATCGTTACGCCGTAAAGTAAATCTTGTAATTGCATTTTTTTATTTTTTTAGTATCAGGTATTTAGTATCGAGTAGCAAGATCTTAAACCTTTCTACCTTCTACCTTTATTTAGTATCAAGTAGCAAGACCTTACACCTTTTACCTTACACCTTAATTCAACTCTATCTGTACACCCAATCCCTTGCCTACTTTTGTCCCGGCCGCTATAGATTGGCTGATTACTTTTCCCGACCCGAAAACTTTGGTTTTCAAACCGGCATTTCCTAAAAGATACAATGCATCTTTCAGTCCCATTCCTGCTACATTTGGCATCACACCTTTACGCTCGTTATTTTCTTGAAAAACTGTCCCTGCACTGGTATCTATAATGTTGTAATACTCAGATTTTGAAGCAAAAAGCGGTTTAAAACCAAATGCTTTATACACCTTCTGAGTCGCCTTACTTTGTCCTGCTTTTGTAGGCGGATTACCCGTATTACCTACCAAACGATTAGGCACATCGTTATACATCTGCATATCGCTGGCATAAATACGATCGGCAATTTCTCTGAAAACTGGCCCCGAAACCAATGCACCATAATAAGCACCCTTTGGATCGTTAATAACCACAATTAGAGAATACTTCGGTTTATCAGCTGGGAAATAACCCACAAAAGAGGCCTGATATTGCTTATTTGCTTTGTATCCCCTATTTGCGTCAGCGACCTGTGCTGTTCCGGTTTTACCTGCAATTGGATATAGGGGATTGTAAACAATCTGCTTTCCGCTACCCTCAGTCACTACTCCTTCAAGCATTTTTTTAATTTTGCTCAAGGTCACATCCGAACATATTTTATCCTTAATCACCCTAACTTTAAACTGCTCGATCGGATTACCCAACCTTCTGATCTCTTTTACAAAAATTGGCGCCACCATTTTACCATTGTTAGCCACCGCATTATATAGTGTAAGCATTTTTAATGGCGTCAGCTGCATTTCATAACCGTAAGCCATTTGAGGAAGGGTCATGTTTTTGTTCCAGCTTTTGTTTGTTACTGGATTCTTTACTGCCGGCGTAGCTTCTCCAGGAATTTGTAAACCCATTTTTTCATTTAAATGCCAATCATATAGATGATCAGTAAATTTTTTAGGGTTAGCACCATATTTACTATTGATCAAATATGCGATCGCTGCGTTTGAGGATTGTTCGAAGGCTTTTTTAACTGTTACTACACCAATGCTTCCGTGAGAATCTTTAATGATATGCCCCGGAATTTTATAAGTACCCGTTCCAACCATAGTATTGGTATCTACCAACTTGTCTTCTAAAAGCGCCATATAAGAAGCCAGTTTAAAGGTCGATCCCGGATCCTGATTACCCGCGATAGCGTAGTTAAATTTTTCTTTATAAACACCCTCTTCCACTTTAGAAAAATTAGCTACCGCACGGATCTCACCGGTTGCAACTTCCATCAAGATTACCGCACCGTGATCAGCCTGCGATTTGATCAACTGCTTTTCTAAGGCACTTTGTGCCAAATCCTGCATATTCACATCGATGGTCGAGATAATATCCGCTCCATCTTTTGGCGCAACCTCTGCCTCTTCATTCACGGGGATATAAACACCTCCGGCGATGCGCTGCATCAATCTTTTTCCGGTTTCACCGTTGATATATTCTTTATAAGCACCTTCTAAACCTACCCCATTGGCCACATTTTCATTTTTATAACCAATTGTACGGGCAGCTAAAGCCTGAAAAGGAAGAATACGTTTATTTCGCTGTACAGCAATTAAACCACCAGTACTCTTTCCAATATTATATAGCGGGAAAGTCCGGATGATTTTAAGATCCGAATAACTTACCTTCCGATGGATTAATAAATATTTAGAACTATCTTGACGACCTTTTCGAAGCATCCTAGAATATTCTTTTGCGGTCTTATCTTTAAAAAACTGTGAAAGCTTATAACCCAATGAATCTACTTTTTCATTAAAAATTTTCTCATCAGCAATACCACCGGCAAACATATCCATACGCAGTTCGTATTCAGGTATCGAAGTAGCCAGTAAACTACCATCATTAGAATAAATATTCCCACGGGTAGCCTCCACATTTACATATCGTGTAGAAAGACTATCAGCCATAGCTTTCCACTTTTTTCCTTGTACAAACTGCACCTGACCGAGGCGTAAAAACACCGCGAAAGCAAAAAGCACAATTAAGCCAAATGCCAGATATACACGAAGCAAGATGTTTGCTCTAATATTCATCGCTTTTAACAATTATTTTTTTTGGTGGTTCAATCAGTTCTTTTATACCAAGGGTATCTACCTTTTTGGCAACCTCCGTCAATTTACTTTTAAACATCAGGTCAGCCTTTAAAGACTTATACTCCCATCTTAATTCTTTTACTTCTTTATTTAATTTATCAATACGACGTACATTGTTTACCGCAAAGTGGCTATTGGCAATGTAAACCATCCCCAAAAGGGCCAGAAAACACAAATAAGGCAAAGCATCAGTTGCCGCCTCTTTACTTACTAATCCGTCATTAAAAAGCTTGCTGATGAATGAATTACTATCCATTTTTTCTTCAGCAGTTTTTGGCCTTTTAGGCATAGCTTTCAGCTCCGGTTCGGGCCCAACCTCTTCTTCTTCTATCTCTTCCCTAAACCTGTTCATATCTTTTCTGCAATTCTTAGTTTCGCACTGCGGGCCCGATTGTTTTGCGCAATCTCTTCATCAGAGGCCGTTATCGCTTTACGCGTAATAACATTAAATGGCTTTTGCTGGTTCCCGAAGAAATCTTTTTCTACCTCGCCCTGGAATTTACCTTTCGCCATAAAGTTTTTAACCGGTCTATCTTCTAAAGAATGATAAGACATCACCACTAAATGACCACCAGGCTTCAATACATCAGCAGCCTGCATCAAAAAATCTTCGAGCACCTGGATTTCAGCATTCACTTCTATACGCAGCGCCTGAAACACCTGCGCCAGATATTTATTCTCTTTTCCTTTCGGGATATAACCAGCAATAGCTGATTTTAAACTATCGATATCAGCAAAAGGCTTTTCCAAACGCGAAGTCACAATAGCACGCGCTAAAGATTTCGCATTTTTTACCTCTCCATAAATTCCAAATATTTTATGAAGCTTATCTTCGGTATAGGTATTCAATATTTCAGCAGCCGTTAAATCGCGGTGCTGATCCATGCGCATATCCAAATCGGCATTATGACGGATTGAAAAACCACGCTCTGGCACATCAAACTGATGCGAAGAAACACCCAGATCAGCCAAAATACCATCCACCTGCCTAAACCCTTTTAAACGGAGGTTATTTTTTAAAAAACCAAAATTCTGATCGATAAACACGAAACGCTCATCAGCAGGAACATTTGCCTGCGCATCAGGATCCTGATCGAAGGCAATTAATCTTCCTTTCGGGCCAAGGTGTTTCAAAATCTCTTTTGAATGACCACCACCACCAAAGGTTACATCAACATAAACACCATCAGGTTTAATATTCAAACCATCAATGCAAGGCTGCAGCATTACAGGAACATGGTAATTATTCGCCATCTGCCCCTCCTTTCTTATCACCCATTACTTTTTGAGCAAGACTTGCAAAATTAGCCGGAACATCATCAAAAATATCTTCGTATGATTTTTTATCCCACACCTCGATACGATCTAACTGACAAGCCAGAACGAGATCACTACCGATACCCGCATATTCTACTAAAGATTTCGGTAAAAGCACACGACCGGCAGCATCAAGCGAAAGCTCGGTTGCCCCGCGTGTAAACGCTCTAACAAATGCACGGTTTTCCTGATCGTAAATATTAAGCTTAGCAAGGTCGGCCACAACGGCATCCCATACATTTTTAGGATAGATCACCAGGTTTTTCTCAAAACCACGGTTAATAATGAGCCCATCATTCTCGGCATTAGGCAATTGTTTCTTAAGCGCAGCAGGCACCATAAGGCGGCCCTTTGCGTCAAGTTTACAATCAAATTCTCCTAAAAGTTGGGTCATAGTGGTATCTACACTTTATATCTAGTGTAAAAGTAAAGAGTTCTACCACTTTTTACCACTTTTTACCACAAAAAAGTTTTCCACATTGTTTTTGTTACAATTATGGCCTAGCAATATACTTAGAATAAGTATACAAGCACAAGACAAAAAGCCTTAATAACTGGTAATAAGCCTATTAAAATAAAATATCAAAAAGTGTCACGCTCGCCCAATTCCACCCATACTGATTGGTTTTTTCTCTAAACGCACGTTATTATAGCATTTAAAATGTGGGAGAACCTCCCACTTTAAGGCCAAATTTTATCTCTTTTAGAAAAAATACGGTCACTAAGCGTTGTATAACCAGGAACAGTTAAAGTTGTAGCTCAGGATGAGCATATCCGAACAGCAGATCTATTTAGCAGAGGGACACATAAGGTAAAATCCTTTTTACATCATTTACAACTGGAACATTATAAACCAAAAGTAAAGTACTTGTTGAGAGCATAGGTGAAAGGAATGGACAGCAAAAGGAATTTCACTACAACCTGAGCCCTTTTAATCGGTTGAATGCTGTTGGACCAAAATAACATTTGATCTTTGAAGAGGGTGTATCATAAAGACAATTTCACCTCAGCTGCTGTCATGTTGAGCCCGTCGAAACACCATAAAAAGTATTTAAACCAGCCTTTCGACAGGCTCAGGAAGACAAATCTATATTTATGATACAACCTCAGATATTTTTTTTACCCATATCAGTAAATAGCGCCAGTACCCTACTTAACCTGTTTATTTTTTATCTGACAAAGGTTTAAATAATACGGCATCGGCAACCACAACTCCATCAGCCTTAAGGTTGCTAATCCGTACATAAGGTTTAGTATTATTTTTAATATTGTATTTACCCAAAGAAACCCATTCGCCCGATGTTTGACCGACCACTTTGATCTCCGCTTTCAAAATATCGCGGTTATGGCTATTTTCTCCATCAAAAACCTCGATAGCGGTAATATTCGAACCTTTATCTGTTAAGGGATAATAGCTAAAAATCTCATATTGTCCGGCTTTTAAACCATCTGCGTTAAAGGTGATGCTTGCCGGCAACTTATCTTCTTTGTTGTAAAAAAGTGCATTAGGGCCATAAATATGCCCGGGTTTTAAATCCCATTTGCCCTCTATTTTAACCTTTGGCGAAAGGTTATCGATAATAAGATCTGGTGTACTTCCATCCAGTAAGGGATCAATTGTGAGCCTTTCGTTTATCTTTTTGTAATCCAGTTGCTGTACGGCTATGCCCTGATCTATCGAAAAGCTGGCTGCAACTGCGGCAACCTGCGAAAGCACCATAAATACAGGTTCCATACGGATGGAACCATAGGCGATGTGACTGGCCGACAAACAAACCGGTACGATCAGGTTATCACACTCTTGCTCTCTGGGCACGATGGCCTTATAACTGATCGGGTAAGGCGAAATGCCTGGAATTTCGACATTTCCTTCATTTTTAACCATATGATCGACAACCAAACGATCAGTATTGTGAGAATCCATGTTGTATGCAGCTAAAGCAATTCCATCAGTTACTATAACCTTTCCGGTACAGTTGTGCTCGGTCATCACATAATCGCTTACCATTCTTCGCGCTTCTCTGATATAGGCCTGATGAGACCAGTTTTTATTGTCCTTGTACTCGTCTTTCGGATACCCCCATTGCAGCATCTGGCTTCTGAGTGCCTGCGGTACCCTCGGGTCATGTCCGAAAAAATAAAACAATCCCTTAGTATACGAGGTCAAATCCTCAATATATTTCTTTCTTGCGGCATAATTTCCATCAGGATAACCATGATTGGTGCCTATCATATCCGTTGAAAACCCATTTTTGTTGTTGATATCGGTTTTGCGGTTTGGCATCTCACTCCAGATAAAATAATCGTTGAGGCTTAAACTGTTTTTCTGTTTTTCCATCAGTCTCAAAAGCAGCTCGTAGCGGGTACTGTCATATCCCTGCGGCCTGGTAATAGCCATACGGTTCTGAGGATCATCTGTTAAACAAACCCTGTAATTATAAGACTGCACTTTACTGTCGCCCGAACCACGCGGCATCAGATTGCCTTTATTGATTCCCCAAAGTAAACCACTGCTAGCATCGCCTTTAATCCGGTATGGATCGATATGATCTGGAAATTGATGACCTTCCAGTAATTGAACACCGTTGTAGGTTTCCTTATATTTAACATTCGCCTCGCGTCCCACAGTATAAGTAACATCGGCTTTTGCCATCAGGTCTCCTTCATAACTGCAATCTATAAATACCTTAGCGCTGACTGTTTTATTTTTCGCTTGACCTGCAGATGGTTCGATGGTAATGGTTTTAATAGATTTCCCTACTTTTTCCACTGTAGAAAGTCTGTATCCGTAAATCACATCTACCTTGGCACGGTCTATATAACTTTTAAAGATATCTTCGGCCACATGAGGCTCAAACACCCACTGTTCGAGTTTGCCATAATGGGTACCTATCCTGCGGTAAAAATCTTTCGAAAGGCCTGTTACCACGTATTTGTTTCCGATATCAGTAAAACCGAGGCCGCCCGAAGAGAGGCCACCAAGGTTTTTACCAGGTTCGATTAACAGTACGGTTTTACCCATCTTCTTAGCACTATAGGCCGCAATTACCCCTGCTGAATTTCCACCATAAATACACACATCAACCCGATGGGAATCAAGGTTTTGAGCAAGGGCAGGATAAATATTTATTAATAAGTATATAAAAGCGATCATAAGTCGTTTAAGCATCATATTTTTCATAGTTAAGGTATTAAGGTAAATTTTAAAGCATCGGCACGTAATGGACGGTCGTGAGCCGGAAGTGTATCGGTTAGTTCAACATAGTTATTCGTTCCCCTTGTTAACTGGTAGCTGCCCAGGTCAATCCATTTTCCCTGATCCTTAAATTGATCAACAATTACCGCAGCCACTTCTGTTCCACCGGCAAAAATGGCGTATTTTGCTTTTGTGGTAGAATAAGCATTTAGTGCTGCATTGGCAGGAATATAAACCGAAATGTTATAGAGCCCGGCCTTGGTAATGGCTGCCTTCCAGGTAGCTTTGCTCTGCACAGCAGGTTTGGCCACTACCCTGGTTCTTTTTCCATCATGGCCTTTAATTTCGGCAATGGCAGAAATCCATTTGGCAGCCGCGATACTGTCTTGGGTCACCTCGGTATATCCACCAAAATAAAACCCGTATTTTAAACTAAAAGGAGCGGTTGCAGGCAAGATTTTTTCCTCGGCAAAAGGCGCTTTCAACACCCCTTTAATATATACTGGATTGGCATCCAAAGTGATGGAAACGGTATCGTTTACTGCGTTATAGATGGTGCTGTTTCCCATAATATCTACAACTTCGAGCGATGCTGCATCGGTAAAAAGCCGCACGCCCGTACCTGAAAGCGAATACATTACCCTTATTTCTTCGCTGCCCTTTGTAAATTTATAAGCATTGATCAGCCCTGGCGAAATCTGCTCTTCTGTGGCAAAAGTTGCGCCCGATAATTGACGAGTTAAGGCTGCATAAGTAGCAAAACCTGGTTTTGGAGTATAGGCACCTAAAGTATCGTCTGGATGCCTAATTAGTCCGAAAGCCCCTTCAGAATCGTTTACTGTTGATTTATTCTGCAAGTTATAGATACCGATTTTTTGCACTCCGTTTGCTAAAGCGGTCACAATCCTCCTTGGTACATTATTGGCCTGCTCCTTTTCGGTAAAGGTAAAAGTTGTAAAACCCGTTTCAGAAAGGTTCATCGGAATCAGATTATTGTTGTTATGCGCTTTTATCACATTTTTATGCTTATTGATATCAGTAACAATGGCTTCCGAAACAGGTATATAGGAATGGAAAGCGTATTCGTTCATTGAACTGAGTGCACCTTTCTGTAAAATCTTGTTTAAAAAGCTCTCTGTTGCCAGATCGCTCACTACCATACCTACAATTTTCACATTTGGAAAAGAAGGATGAACCTCATCGTAAGAGGCTTTTAAGAGGTTATAATAAAAAGTAGTTTTCTGATCTTCTGTAGTTAACCCCTGCGAAAACGTAGCAATATCGGGTTCATTCCAGATTTCTACATTTTCAATGCTGGGGTATTTCGTTAGCAACTGTTTTACGTAATTGGCAAATGCCAGCTTAGCTTCTGCACTTACAGGCGCCTTGCCGTTATCGTAAAGCGGATTGTATAAGGCACAGACCAGATAAGGTTTAAGGTTGTTTGCAGCAAGCTGGGCAATAAAATTGTCTTCCTTGGCACCAAAGGTATATACCTGTTTCTGTTTTTCTACCGCATCCCAGCGTATGGCATCACGCACGTACTTTACGCCCATTTTCCTTGCAATTGGAATGAGGGTATCGGTTGATTGCCAGGCATGTGTTTGCCCGGTAAAAGCAGATTGACTAACGGTGCTCAGGTCAAAATTGGAAACAATAGCAAAAGAGGTCTCTTTTGACCCAGTAACTGCACTATTCTGCTTAGACCTAATTAAAAGTTTAAACCAGCCAAGTTTACCGGGTTCAACATTTAGCAACGCTGTATCTGCCGCGACTGCCTTTTTACCAGAAAGTACTTTTTGGCCCCAAAAATTATAACAATCCCATTCAACAGAGTCGGCAGCTACATGGATCACAAATTCCTTTTGATCGCTTTGATAAAAAATATTACCAACTACCTTTTGTTCAATTGTAATAGAAGCTTGTTGTGCAAAAAGCGGGAAAGGGGCCAATAAACAGCCTATCAGAAATAGGGAGATAGAAAGAACCATCTTTCTACCCCTAGTGTAATTTACCTTCATTATTAATATCCAGGATTCTGTGTTAAAAGTTTGTTTAAAGAAAGATCATAACTTGGGATCGGCAACAGCAGGTTTCTGTCTGTAATTACCCTCGAAGCTGTAGTGATGGTGGTATTGTTGCCACCATTGGCGATAGCATAAGCCAGGAAAGCTTTCATATCGCTTATAAAATTGCCCCAGCGGATCAGATCAGGCCTTCTTAATGCCTCAAAGCAAAGCTCTCTCGAGCGCTCCAGTTTAATGGCATCCAAAAACTGTGTTTTATTAAGTCCCGGAGTTAACGCAGCATTTACCGCAGGCGATGGAGGGCTTGGCAACAACAGGCCGTAGGCCCTTCTTCTTACCTGGTTAATTGCATCGTAAGCAAGTGCGGTTGGCCCATTCACTTCATTTTCAGCTTCGGCAAACATCAGCAGCACATCGCTATACCGCAGCATCGGAAAATTTTGAGGGGTATAATTTGAATTTTTCGGTATAACCTCTTCATATTCCCTTCTCCATTTTCCTGCACACATTAACCATACATTGGTTACAGCTGTTTTTTTCGCAACTGTCGCAGTTCCCCAGGTATAATTTGCACAGTTCCAGTCCCTACGCAGGTCAAATGATGCTTTATTAGGTGTAGTGGTGCTGGCCGGATTAATCTGGTAGAGGTCGAAAAGTTTCCTTGTGGCCACAATACTGCCAGTGCTATAGCCCACCGAAACATCGTTACAGCGGATACCGCAGAAGCGGCCCGCATAGGTTCCTCCTTTATTTGCGAAACCGTTATTATCGCGGAAAAATTCCAGCTCCCAGATGCTTTCCTTCACGTCGTACTTATTGGTGGCATAGTTTAAAAAGATCTGGCTGTAATCTGGATTGAGCGCATGTTCTTTAGAGTCGATTACCTTTTTTGCCCAATACAGTGCTTCCTGATATTTAGCGGTCTGATTCAGTGGAAAACCTGCCATATACAAACATACTCTTGCCAATATTCCTTCTACGGCTGTTTTTGTTACTTTGCCACCATAGCCTAATGAAGTAGCCGTTTGGGTTTGAAGAAGTGATTCTGCAGTGGTCATATCTTTAACAATCTGATCGTATACATCCTTAGCAGGTGTTCTGGCCAGATCTACATCTTTTACTGATGAAGTTGGATTGAGTTTTAGGGGTACATCGCCATAGTTACTCACCAGCAGGAAATAAAAATAAGCTCTTAAAAACAGTGCCTCACCTTTGATAATGCCCCTTTTGGTTTCATCCATTACAGGTTTGTTGATATTGGCCAATAACATATTGGCACGTTCGATCCCAATATAACTGCTGTTCCAGAGCAAGTTTACCTTCGCATCAGTAGGTACATACTGATAGGAAGTTACCAGATCGACGGTGAAACCATAAGATTCATCTGTATTGGTATTGAACATATAAAGGTAGTTATTACCATAACAATCGGCATCTATCAGCTGAGAATAAACGCCGTTGAGGGCAATCTGCAGATCTGCAGCAGTGGCATAAAAAGATTCGGGGGTAATAAAATCTGTTGGTTTGGTGTTGAGTATTTTTTGGCAAGAACTGCTTACCAGTAATACCAGGGCCAGTATAAAAAATATCTTCTTCATCATCTATAAATTAAAAAACGAGGTTTAATCCAAAAGTTAATGTTCTTGGGCGTGGGTAGGCAGAATAATCAAAACCTGGGGTCAGGGCCGAATTGCGGATAGAGACTTCCGGATCGGGACCCGAATAGTTTGTCCAGGTGATGAGATTCTGCGCAGAGGCAAATACACGGAGCGATTTTATTTTTAAGCGTTTGGTAAACTGCTCACTCAAGCTATAGCCCAGGGTTACCGTTTTAAGCCTTAAGTAAGAACCATCTTCTATAATCCTGCTCGAATAGGCAAAAGGCCCCTGCCCTCCCGTTCTAAAAAGCGTATTTGAAGGATTATCTGGCTGCCAACGGTCGCTCCAGGCCGCAAACTGGTTTAAAGTGAGGGTATTTTTTCCGTTACCTTCAAATACCAAACGGTTGGCGTTGATCAGATCGTTGCCATAAGACCATTGAAAAAAAACATTCAGATCGAAACCTTTGTACCTAAAATCGTTTACAAAACCGCCGGTATGAATAGGAATGCCCCTACCAATGGTTGTAATATCATCAGCATTCACCACTAAATCACCGTTCAGATCTTTATATTTAATGTCGCCGGGTTTAATATTTGCCCTTGCCGTACCATTAGTTGGCACGGTACTCTTTAATACGTAGGTACCTGCCGTGGGCTGGTCAAAATCACTGTATTGATAAACACCATCCCACTCATAGCCCCTCATCTGGGCAATGGGCTTACCTACCTGCGCAGTATAGGCAAACAGTGAGTTATAAGAAAAATCAAAAAAGACCGGGCTCAAGATCTCCTTTTGATTCTCAGCCAGTTCCAGCACTTTGTTTCTGTTGAAACTGATATTGAACCCTGTTTTCCAGGTAAAATATTTAGTGTTGATATTTACCGTATTGAGCGAGAGTTCCAGTCCTTCGTTTTTCACTTTTCCTACATTTTTATAGGCTGAACCGATTCCGAGCGTATAGGGAAGGTTGGCCAGCAATAAAAGATCCCTGGTTGTTTTTCTATAGGCATCAACGGTAAAGTTTATTCGGTTATTGAACAGGCTTAGATCGTAACCAATATTGGTTTGGGCGGTAGTTTCCCATTTCAGATCGGGGTTTCCCAAAGATGATAGCTGAGCGCCTGTTGAGGCCGCACCATTGTTGTAGGAATAAGCCGGGAGTGGCCCAAGAAGAATTTGCGAGAGGTAACTAAAGTCTCCTATCCGGTTATTTCCCGTTAAACCATAGCTGATCCGCAGCTTTGATTCAGAGATGAATTGGAGGTTTGACAGGAAGTCTTCTTTAGCCATATTCCAGGCAAAAGAGCCCGACGGGAATGTTCCCCAACGGTGGCCCGGGGCAAACTTAGAAGATCCGTCTGCACGGATTGATGCGGTTAACAGGTATCTTGATTTGTAATCGTAATTAACCCTGGCCAGAAATGAAGATAGGCCCCATCTCGAACTCTGAGATACCGAAGAGAGCAATGATGATTGATCGAGCCCATCAAGTCCCAATGATTCGTTAGGTACTTGCGTTGCGCTGAAACCATAACGACCGGAATTGAGTGCCTGCATTGTGTATCCTCCCATTGCATTGAAATTATGCCCGCCTTTGAACGATTTTTTGTAGGTTAACGTATTTTCGTTCAGCCATGAGTTTGTCGGAACGGTATAAATAGAGCCGTTAACCCCAAAGGTGTTGTAGATACTTCCCCTGCTGGTCTTCGAATTATAAAAGCCTTCCAGTTTTACATTATTGCGTGTAATACCGCCTGATATCCGTAGGCTAAGGCCGGGCAATATGGTATAATCTAAAAAAGCATTCGCAATCAGATTATCGGTAATGGTATTCTGTATCTGGTTTTGTGTGGAAATCACTGGGTTTACCCGGTAATCGCCAAAAAGATTTCCCGAGAGAGCCGGATCTATCAGTTCATCCAGCAAACCCGAATCATTATCACCGCCGGTAACCGGGCGATATCCCCAAACGGCATAAAAAAGATTGTTGCTATATGAAGTATTTGATCCAGGTTCTGATGGGCTTACTCCAGAAGAGCGGCTATTGCTATAATTGACATTTACACTTGCTTTCAGGTTTTTATTAATGGTCTGATCCAGGTTCATTCGCCCCTGGTAACGCGTAAAGCCAGAATTGATTACAATGCCCTTCTGATCGAATATATTTCCGGAAACGGCATACCTGGTTTTATCGCTCCCACCTCTGAGTGAAAGGGAGTAGTTCTGCATCGGAGCAGTCTGATAGATATAATCCTGCAGATCGATCCCCTGAACATCCCGGTAAGATTCTAAAGTTTTCCCGCCACTTAGATATGTTGTTGGTGCTATGGTGGGATTGAGTTCCAACTGGTATTTCACAAATTCATAAGGGCTTAAAAGATCCATTTTTTTTGCAACATTCTGTACCCCGTAGTAAGCGTTAAAGTTAATTATGGGCAGGCCGATCTTTCCTTTCTTTGTGGTGATAATGATTACCCCATTTGCACCCCTTGCGCCGTATATGGCGGTTGAAGAAGCATCCTTAAGTACATTGATGGATTCAATATCAGCAGGATTGATGGAGTTGTTCATCCCGTCTTCCATCGGAAAGCCATCCACTACGTATAACGGCGAGTTATCTTGGGTGATAGATCCGTATCCCCTGATCACAATATTGTTGACCGAACCGGGCTGTCCATCGTTTCCCGAAACGCTAACGCCGGCAACTCTTCCGGCCAGGGCCTCATCGAAGGATTTGACTGATGCTTTATTGAAATCGCTCATATTTACTTCGGCTACCGATCCGGTAAGATCTGTTCTTTTTACTGCGCCGTATCCAACAATAACCACGTCGTTCAGTCCCGTGTTCTGGGCCTTTAGTGTTACGTTTATTACCGTTTTTGATTCTACAAGAATCTGTAGCGTTTCGAATCCGATCATGGAAAAAACCAGCACGGCACTTGGTCCTGTAATGGCAATTTTGTAATTGCCATCTTTATCGCTAAGCGCTATTGTTTGCGAGTCTTTTACCCTCACCGTTGCCCCATACAGCGGCTGGTTATCTTCGTCTTTGATTTTGCCCGTTATCGAAATTAGCCTGGTAGCCACGGAAGACAGTTTTTTTGGCGTGATCAAAATTGCCTTTTTATCTATCTTATAACTAAACGGCTGATTAAAAAAACACTTGTCCAAAGCTTCGGTCAGGGTGGCATCTTTTATGCGGACATTAATTTCCCTGGCATTTGCAAGCAGGTCTACATCATAAAAAATACTGTACCCACTTTGGCGGCGGATATCCTCAAGTGTTTCCTTTATAGAAGCATTTTTTTTATCCAGACTTATCTTTTGCGCAAGGCTAGCCGCACTAACCTGCATAAAAGAGAGCAGACATAAAAAATAAGATAATCTCATAATCAGCAATATTTTGGAATGAATATAGGAATGCCTCCCGCATCTAATTGCAGTAGAATTTTTATACATTTGGTTGTTAGGTTTTTGAATATTTGGTTAATAGAAAGTGATCATATAGGAATACCTAACTACAGTCTTATCGGCTGTATAGCCGGGAGTGGTGGTACACTTCCGGCTTCGTTATTCCTTTAAACTGTGTGTATTAGTTCATCAGAATAACCCTCCTTCCTTCTATTTTATAATTTACCCCCCCCGTAATTTTCATATAATCCAGCAGTTCAGTGATATTGCTGAACCTGGAGGTTGTTCCGCCAAATTTTTTCGATTGTACGTTACCCCGGTATTCTACTTCGATATCGTACCATCTGCCGGCTATTTTCATCACTTCTTTGATGTTCAGATCTTTAAATACAAAGTTGCCCTTTACCCAGCCCATCGCTTGTTCGATATTGGCGCGCTGGACCGAAATTTCGCTGTTGGTATAAGGTGAAATGCCTTGTTGGCCAGGTGCAAGAAGTTTGGTCTGTTTGCCCTTATTCATGCTAACAGCCCCTTCTATCAAAGTGGTGGTAATATCGGCATCATCCCCGTAAGCAGAAATATTAAAGTGGGTACCCAGAACACGTACCTCAACATCATTAGCTTTTACAATGAACGGCCTGGATGTATTTTTGGCAACCTCAAAATAACCCTCGCCTTTAAGCGCTACATTTCTGTACCTACCATTGAATTCGGCTGGATAGGTAAGCGAAGAGGCTGCATTTAACAGAACCTTACTGCCATCGGATAAAACAAGTTGGTATTGCCCGCCTCTAGGAACGGTTATGGTATTGTAAATGGGTTTAGCGCTTTGTCCTGAGGCTTTATCCTCAAGGTTGTACACCAGCTCGCCATTTTCTTTTTTGATAATTTTTGCAGCACCTTCTTTGGCCAAAACCCCCGCGTGCGGATCTGTCAGCACAATCTGCTCTCCGCTACTTAAGGTCAGCACAGCTTTGTTCGATCCTGGCCTGATGTCTTGTTTTGCAGCGCTTGGTACCTGTTTTACTATCTCGGTCTTTTTATCTCCCGTGATAAAAAAACTGCCAACAGCAATCATAATCAGTATAGATGCTGCAGCATACCATATCCGGTAAGAACGTTTTAGTATCGGTTTGGGTTGCTCTTCAGGCATATTAATCCTGGAGTTGATCTTTTCCAGGATTGAGGCTTCCAGGGCATGTTCCTGCTCATCGGATAAGCTCACATCAGACTTTGCCTCCAGTCTTTTGTAATACTCATCCAATAGTACCTCTTCATTCCAGGTTGATTTACCCGCAAGATATTTTTCCAACAAATTTAAATAGCGCTGTCTTTCCATGATACCATTTTATTACTAGTGTAAAAATGATACCTATACCCTACGGTTAAATGAAAATATTTTTTTCAGATTATAGAAATAACAACATTAGGTCCGTTTCTTCTGGCAAAACCAGTGTCATTAATCTAAATCGGCAACGAAATGGAGTAATCTGCTAATGTTTTTTGACCACTTAGAGCAAATAGGTTGTTAATACCGCTTTGATTTTTTTTAAGGAAAGCAATGCTTATGCGGCTTCGGCCTTTGCTTAATCCCGATAAAAAGGAACCTATATATGAAACCATTCTTAAATCGGGGTAATACTTAATTCTACTTGTAAAACAAGTTCAGTATGACGATGGGGTTAATTTAAGCAGTTAAAAATGACTAATCGAACTCGGGTTATTAGAAAAATACGGTGGTGAGCACAGATAAACACCCACTTAAAGATAAACCCTTACGGATATGCTTTAGCGACTTTGTAATGCGTTTTTCTACTGTTTTTTCTGAAATGCCTAACACAGCAGCAATCTGTTTGTAGGTCATACCCTCTTCCCTGCTTAGTCGGAAGCTCTCCTTACAGTCTTCAGGAAGAGCGTTTATAATCTCTGAGAGTAATTCCTGCTGTTCTTTAAACAGCAGTGGATTATCGGTAATGATGTCAGCGGTTATCAAGGCCAAACGGTTGTAAAAGTTACTATCATGTTTCTTTTGCCTTATGGCCTCATACACAGCAAAACGTGTAGCTTGTTGTAGGTAGGCTTTAAGATTGAGGATAACCGCCTCATTTTTCCGGTTCCATAAACTCACAAAAATATCCTGTACAATGTCTTCCGCAGCGATAGCATTATTGAGAATGCGGTGCGCAGTTTGGAAAAGTAATTTCCAATAGCTATTATAAATAATGGTAAAAGCACCCCGGTCTCCTTTTCTAAGCAGTTCAGTTAATTCGGCATCACTAAAATCACGGGCTTCGCTCATTAATACCTGGTTATCAAATTGTATCAATCAATTTTAGATATTTTTTCCCACTATACTATAAATCGTCTGAATTATTTTACAAGAATTAACCTAAACTCCCACTATATTTTAGCCAGAAAGTACTTTTAAATGGCACCAATTACGTACGGCTATGTTTTGAACACGTTATTTTCCTGCTAATCACTATTCTCATTAACCAGCCCATATTAAAAACTTATTTAGACTCATTAAAAATAATTTGGATAAAAACATTTAAAACGATTTCTTTGTAGGTGTAAAAAAACATGTTGCATAACGGAGATGCTACGTTCAAGAATGAAATCAGAACACAATCGTAAAAGTTTAAATTGGGCAAAACATCAAAAAAGGTGGTTTGGCAAATGGCATCTTTATCTGGGTATTATTGCCGGAGCAATTGTAGCCTTTGTAGGCGTTACAGGTAGTATCCTGGTTTTTCAGGATGAGATCGATCGCGCACTGAACCCGAATCTGTTCGAGGTAATTGCGCACAAACAAAAGATGCCCGTTGAGGAGATTGTACCACTCGTTAAAAAGAATTATCCTAAGCTAAAAATAGACTACCTGATGCTGAATAACTTCAAAAATCCTAATGAAGCTTACAGCGTGATGAACTTAAAAACTGGCGAAGAAACCTTTATCAATCCATATACCGGAAAAATAGGTGGTAAAAGAATACACACCAGTTCATTTATCCATATCGTTACTGAACTGCATCGTACGCTGCTCATCCCTGTTGCAGGCCGTTATATTTGCGGCTTAGCATCACTTTGCCTTTTAATTTTAACCATTTCCGGTTTACGCTTATGGCTTCCAAAAAAATGGAAACAGTTAAAATCGGTACTTACGGTAAGGTTTAGCGGATCATTTAAACGGCAAAATTACGATTGGCACAATTCACTCGGTTTTTACTCTTCTCCCATTGTGGCAATACTAAGTCTTACCGGTTTTTCTATTACTTTTTCTACGCTTGTTATTCCGCTGTTATTCGTACTTAGCGGGAAATCGCCGCAAGGAGTTGCAAAATTGCTAGGGGCAAAATCGGCCTGGCATGCACAGGCAGTTCCTCTTCCACTTAAAGAAATTGTTGCCGCATCGAAAGAAAAAATGCCCAACGGTTACATTGGCGGAATTGCTTTTCCAGCAGACAAAACAGGGGCTTATCGTCTGGATATGGTGAGTGGAAACCTGCCTAAAGTTGGAAAAAGAGAAATGCTCATTATTGATCAGTATACCGCCCAAGTGTTATTGAACAGCAGAAAAGACTTCCCTAATGTTGGTAACGCCTACCTCAGTTGGTTAACGCCCATCCACTATGGTAGTTTTGGAGGCAGACCCACCCAGGTAATCGCTATTATTGCAGGTTTAATACCACTGGCACTCTTCATTACCGGCTTTATTATCTGGTGGCCGCGTTATAAAAAACAAAAGAAAGGTAAACGAAAAACAAACGAGGCAGCTTTGGATGAGGTATCAGAAATTCCTAAAGTTGAAAAAGAACCAAAGCCAGCAAAGATCAAAACGCAACTTCCAAAATTGGGCAGATATTTCCTCATCCAGTTTAAATTGGGCTTGAAATACGTTTTAATTATTATTCCGATCAGTTTTATGATGGGGGCTCTTTATGGCCTACCCTCTGGAATTATCATACAGCCAGCCATTTTTGTAATGGCATTTAGCTGTGTGATGGTGTGCCTGAATTTTATATGCGCATTGTTGTCAGAAATATTCAATATCCTTTTCCTGCTTCCTTTTAAAAGGGGAAGTCATAGGGTAACGCGCTATTTTGCCTTGTCGACTGCATTTTTTGTTTGTTACCTGGCTGTTTATATGGTATTACTGAATACCGGTTTAGCGGTTTTTTAAAATTCGATACCAGAAATTATTTACAATACACCCTCCTTATCAATGCAATTATTTCGCCGGTGTAATCACTATTTTTCTGTATTCAATCGGTTCATGATCTCCCTGTAAATAAATAGGGCCAGGTTCACCCTCATTGCTATCTAGTGCTCCCCCGGTAATTCCCGGAATTTCCTGGTTACTAATGATGGTTTTCCCATTAGCTACAACGGTTACCAAACGACCAACAAGGGTGATGTCGTAACTTTGCCATTCGCCAGGACCAAGAGTAGCCATTTCATTGGGAGCTAAAAATCCATAAACCCCACCAAACAATACGCTGTTAGGATGCGCATCTTTTTTGCTGTCTTCAATCTGCACTTCATAACGGCCTCTTAAGTAAACACCGCTATTTCCGCCTTTTGAATACCTGAATTCGACATGGAGCTTAAAATCATTGTATTTCTGTTCAGTAATGAGATTTGAACCTGCTTTTGGACTGGTTAAAATACCATTTTTCACTATCCATTGGTTTGGTCCGTTGGCTTTCCACCCCGATAGATCTTTACCATTGAATAAATTGATAGGCTTACCCCATGCTGGTGCAGCAGTTCTTTTAAGGTAGGGTGCTTTAACACCTTTCCAGCTATATTGTTTACCATTGCAATCAGTCATTATCCCCTGAATGCCTGCATCGCTCACCGTGCCATCGATAACCAGATTCGATGTACCACTTTCCCATTGTGGCGGGATTTCAAATTTAAACTTGCCATCAGCAAATTTTACTTCCGATACCGGGCGTGCGCTACCTGCGGTAGATACAAAGTACCCCACTAAAGTTTTATAACCTGATAGCTTTACTTCCAACCACGCCGGTGCCAATTTTCCGTTTACATCAACTGTAATGTCCCAACGGCCAATCAATGCAGCAGGCTCAATAGCAAGTTTGATGTTATCAGATATGGCTATTGTTGCAGCAAATGTTTTTTGAGGCAAACCTGAGAGGAGCAGGTAACCCAGACCAAACAAAAAGATTTTTTTTCTCATCAATATAATTAATTTATTAAGTGTTTTACATTTATACTAAAGCCATTGCCGGCTAGAACCTAAGGTAGGACTTATTTATTTTAGGCGCAAACACCTATTATTAAATCCGCGATACCGTGCCATTACAAAGCTGCCGCATTAAATAATTAGACAATCTTGAATATAAAAAACTGATTGTGGCGTAAAATCCAAATGATTACATTTTAAATGGCAGAATCAACTAAAACGGTTTGTTCGGTTATAATTTAATTTTATTACTTTAGGTAAAGCCTTCGAAAATATGATCAGATTTTTAACCTTCCTTACTTTCTTCTTTTGTGTTTCGATTTTTAGTTGTATTGCCAGGCAGGACAGTACAAATAAAAAGCCCGATAGCGCGGCCATAAAAAGATTGGAAAGCGATCTTGACCGGGTTAACCAACTATCTGCAGAACGGTTTTCCGACTCGCTTAAAAGGTCGGAGCTTGAAAGACGCGTGAGCATACTCGGCGCAGCAGACAAATCGCAAAGAGAATCGCTGATAGCAGAACTTTCTTCTCTTAAGAAAAGGGATTCGATACATCTATCCAGTCAACGTCATCAGATTGATTCTCTTCGAACTATCGTCAAGGGCGCTCCTGTAGTCTTCGGTTCTGATACACTCTATTATATCTATGCCAAATTGGGAAGTTTTAGCGCCAATGACCGTGCCCGGGCAGTTACCGAAAGGCTTGAGCGGATTGGTGATACTCCTGGATATTCGGCAGACTCGCTCAAGATTAGCACGGCAGAACAATCTACAGACTTGCTATATGGCAGCAGTCTGCTATTGTCTATCACCGATCAGGATGCCCTCTGGGCGAAAAAAGACCGTAAAGGTTATACCGAAAGTATCAAGAAAAAAATATTAACAGCACTCGAACAGTACAGAAAGGATAACAGCTGGCAGGTTATCCTTGAAGAGATCCTCCTAACCCTACTGGTCGTTGCTGTAGTTATACTTCTCATCTACCTGATTAATACACTTTTCAAAAAACTGTCTAAAAAAATTATTTCGGTAGATGGTCGCCTCAAAGAGGGAATCAGGATAAAAAATTACGAGTTATTAGATGCTGCACATCAACAGAATGCCATTACCATTATATTAAAAGTTATCCGTTACGGAGTTATCATTTTAGTAATTTATCTCGCTTTCCCTGTATTATTTGGCATTTTCCCTTTTACACGTGATCTTTCGGTTAACCTGCTGAGCTATATTCTCAGCCCTTTAAAGAAAATCGGATTATCAATATGGAATTATATCCCCGACCTCATGACTATACTTGTATTGCTGGTCGTGTTTCGTTATGTACTCCGTTTGGTTCGCTTTATCAAAACGGAAATTGAACGTGGAAAACTTACCATTCCGGGCTTTTACAAGGATTGGGCTAACCCCACCTATCAGATTATCAGGGTACTGATTCTGGCTTTTATGCTGATTGTAATCTTTCCCTACCTACCGGGCTCCGACTCTGGTGTTTTTAAGGGCGTATCCGTATTTATGGGTGTACTGTTCACCTTTGGATCTGCAGGGGCATTGGGCAATGTTGTAGCCGGACTGGTGTTAACTTATATGCGTGCCTTTAAAATAGGCGATCGGGTAAAAATTGGTGATGTAACAGGGGATATTACGGAAAAAACCCTACTGGTAACAAGGGTACGCACGATTCAGAATGAGATCGTATCTATCCCAAACTCCACAGTAATGAACAATCATACGGTAAACTTCAGTATAGAGGCTGCCGAAAAGGGACTCATCGTTAACACTACCGTAACGATAGGATATGACGTGCCGTGGAGGCAGGTACACCAGCTACTCATCGATGCGGCACGCGCTACCGATCTCATTGAAGCCGAACCAGAACCTTATGTGCTACAAACCAGCCTCGACGATTATTATGTAAGTTACCGCCTCAATGCCTTCACCAAATCGGCAAACAAACAGGCGCTTATTTATTCGGGATTACATGCCAATATCCAGGATCAGTTTAACCAGGCTGGCGTAGAAATTATGTCGCCACACTACAAGGCAATCAGAGATGGCAATGCAACTGCTATTCCAGAAGACTATCTTCCTAAAGATTATAAAGCCCCCGCTTTCCGCACAGAAAATAAAATGGGAAAAGATAACGGGAAAAGCTCAGATCGTTAAACTTCATAAAGTTATTGATCAAATAAAAATGCCTCTCAATTTCAGTCGAGAGGCATTCTTGTCAATTCAATCACTGATTATCCGTTAATGGCTTTAACACCTGGCAACTCTTTGCCTTCCATATATTCGAGTAAAGCACCACCACCAGTAGAAACATAACTTACCTCATCTTCCATACCAAATTTGGCTATCGCCGCAGCCGAGTCGCCACCACCGATTAATGAGAATGCACCATTATCTTTAGTAGCTGCAACAACTGCTTCTGCAACAGCTTTAGTACCTACCTGGAAACTTTCCATTTCGAAAACGCCCATTGGACCATTCCACAATAAAGTTTTAGAGTTTTTAATGATATCCTGAAATAATGCAACTGATTTCGGGCCGATATCCAGTCCCATCCAATCTGCAGGAATATGACCTGAATCTACATCCTTTTTAGCTGCATCATTTGCAAATTTATCAGCAATTACTGTATCCACAGGTAAAATCAGGTTTACGCCTTTTGCTTTTGCTTTTTCAATCAGTTCTAAAGAAAGTTCTTGTTTATCAGCTTCTAATAACGAGGTACCGATTTCTCCACCTTGTGCCTTAGCAAAAGTGTATGCCATACCACCACCAATAATCAGGTTATCTACCTTATCTAACAATTTCTCGATCAGAAGAATCTTATCGGATACTTTAGCACCACCCATAATTGCGGTAAAAGGTCTTTCTGCGTGGTTTAAAATTTTCTCTGCATTTTCTACTTCAGCGGCCATTAAATAACCAAAGTATTTTGCATTTGGGAAAAACTGGGCAATAATTGAAGTAGAAGCATGTGCACGGTGGGCTGTACCAAAGGCATCGTTTACATAAACATCACCTAATTTTGATAATTTCTCTGCAAAGGCCACATCACCCTTTTCTTCTTCTTTGTAAAAACGAAGGTTTTCTAACAATAAAACTTCACCTGATTTTAAATCAGCGGCCTGTTTTACGGCACTTTCGCCAATACAATCGTCAGCAAACTTAACTTCAACACCAACAAGAGCAGATAAATCAGATAAGATGTGTTTTAAAGAATATTTATCTGTTGGCCCATCTTTCGGGCGGCCCAGGTGCGACATTAAAATAACAGCTCCGCCATCTTTTAAAATCTTAGAAATGGTTGGTAAAGCAGCTCTGATTCTTTTATCATCTGTAATTTTAAATTCGTCATCCAATGGTACGTTAAAATCTACCCTGATTAATGCTTTTTTATCTTTAAAGTCAAACTGGTCAATGGTGTTCATGTTTAATTATTTTTGATTTAAGTTTAATTTCATTTCGTAATGGAAACCGATGCCAGGGATATCAAATTCAGGCGATTCGGTAGTGAAGCCGATTTTCTTGTAAAAAGCTGCCGCTGTTGAGCGGGCATTACACCATAAATAATCGGTTTTATATTCTTTTAAGTATTCGATGGCAAAAGTAACCAATGCTGCACCATAACCATTTCCAACGGCATCAGGGTGTGTAGCCATTCCTCTAAGCTGATAGCCCTCCCCCTCTTGCTGAAAAAAGTCGTTCCGCATAAAACTAGCAATTGATTTTATTTCTCCATCTTTTAAAAAACCCAAGTGAAAGGTATCGTAGGCAAGATCGCCTTCAAAAACACATGCCTCGAATGGTTTGCCATTACGTAAAACCAGGCTTCTTAAAGGCAGTACTTCTTCCGGAAGAATAAATTTGACCATATTTTTATCGTTAGCTTATATCTAAAGACATTGCTATAGGATGCACCGCAAACGTTTGCAAAGTTAATAAAGCAATTGAAACCCAATAATAATATCGGCCACAATTTTCAACATTTAGCTCCGATTGATGACGATCAAAACAAATACAGAATGTGCCATTTTCAAGAAAAGCAAGTGTAGTGCCGGTCAGTTACGCCCGCTACAATAAGTTTTATTTAACCAAAGTTTGTAGCTATACAACAAAACACAGTATATCAACTACATAACAATAGACAGCTTGGTATTGGTTCCCTGGTAGATAAGAAGTGCCTAGCCCTGGGCGAAGTGGCATCCCTGAAGCGCAGCGTAAGGATAGCGAAGAACAGGAACAAACTTTAACAACTGTACAGGCGCTGCGCTTCAGAAATTAATCTATTTTTTGTAAAACACATGTAGTGCCCATAGGTTACAGCAGTCCTTCTTTCCGCTCCTATCTTTTTGCGATGGTTAGCAGCATATTGTGGGTTAGTGGGGCAAAAAGGATAGCCGCTACAATAAGGTTTATTTAACCAAGGCCTGTAGCTGCAGAACCAAACCAGGGTGTATATTAACGAATAAAAATGGACTGCTTGGTATTGGTTCCCTGGTAGATAAGAATTACCTAGCCCTGGGCGAAGCGGCATCCCTGAAGCGCAGCGTAAGGATTATAGCGAAGAACAGGAACAAACTTTAATAACTGTACAGACGCTGCGCTGCAAAAAACACCATATTTATTTTAAAGCACCCTATTTCTGCCTATGCAAATGTATTGGGCACTAAGATTCAACAAAGGAGGAAAATATCAGCTTTTACCAAGCCGATCAATTTTCCTTACCACATCGATTAAACGGCTGCTGTAACCATATTCGTTATCATACCAGCCTACCACTTTAACCATATCGCCTACAATAGAAGTCAATAGCGAATCGAATATGCAGGAATGCGGGTTATCAATAATATCAATTGACACAATCGGGTCTTCGGTGTATTGTACCAAGCCTTTCAACTCATGATCTGCGGCGCGTTTAAAGGCAGTATTAATTTCTTTGATGGTGGTTTTCTTTTTTAACAGACAGGTAAAATCGGTTAAAGATCCGTTTAAAACCGGAACCCTGATTCCTGCTCCACCTAAACGGCCATCCAGTTCTGGAAAAATATGGGTAATGGCTTTTGCAGCCCCCGTTGTAGTTGGAATAATGGATGATGAGGCTGCCCTTGCCCTGCGTAAATCTTTATGGTTAGCATCATGCAGGTTCTGATCACCCGTCATAGAGTGTATAGTGGTAATATAACCTTCCTCAACACCCCAGTTATCGTTCAAAATCTTAATCATTGGGGCAATATTATTGGTTGTACAACTCGCATTCGATAGTATGGCACTAGTTAAATCAATATGATCTTCGTTTACCCCTAAAACCACCATAGGAATATCATCGGCTGCGGGAGCAGAAATAAGCACCTGTTTTGCACCCGAGGTAATGTGTTTTTCGGCTGCTTCCCTGGTTAGGTTTTTACCTGTACAATCAATAACTAAATCAACGTGCAATGCCGACCAGGGCAACTCATCAGCTGCTGTAATTGCAAAAACCGGAATCGAAAGCGCATCAATCACCAGTGCATCTGGTTTTGCAGAAACACTCCCTGCGAAAACACCATGAACCGTATCGTACTTAAATAAATGAGCCATCGTTTTGGCATCTGCCAAGTCGTTAATGGCCACCACTTCAAATCCCTCAGCCAATGCTAAGCGTAAAAATGTTCTTCCTATTCTACCAAAACCATTTATTGCCAGCCTCATCGTATTAAAAAATTAGAGCGCAAAATTAGTATTAATTTATCAAAGCAATGACCTGATTATATAAGATGGAAAAGAGATGATGAAAGCTTATTGAAACGTTATATTTTTGTTGTAAAATCTATTTTAATTCTTTGCCTGAGGCGATGGTTATGCTGAATTTATTTCGGGAACTTTCATATTTCATGTTATTAAAATATTCTGGATACTGTGGTCAAAGTCACCAGCATAATCAATAAAGTTCTTTTTTAGAGGCGCAAAGTCTTTTCAACTATTAATGCCTGCTCCCGTTCTTAGCTATATCCTTACGCTGCGTCAGAAATGTCTGCTCAATGTTATCAAGTTAAGCAGAAAACAAAAAAGCATTGTCATACTGAACCTGTCGAAAGACAAATGTTTTTTTTGTTTTCGACTAGTAAAGGTCTTCGACAAGCTCAGACTGACAACCCTTATGCTTAACTTAATAACATTAGGGACGCCGCGGTGCCCGGGGCTAGGTACTTCTAACCTGGAAGGGAACTGATAGCCGCTGCATTTGCTTTACAAAAAAGTAAATTAATTTCTGGAGTGTGCAGAGGCAACTGCTACCATTAAAAGTTTACCTGCCTTTCCTTTTAAGCAGGCTTAAGGTAAGCAGGGTATTAAACACAATACAGAGTCCAATAATGAGCAAAATCAGCACAAAATTTCCAAGATGCTGAAGGAAAATGGTGGCAGCTACTGTAGCCAGATTAAACCCGGCAGTAGAAATTACGATTAAACTGGGCTTAAAGTTTAAACGTTCTAAACGGTGATGAATATGGTTACGATCTCCTTTAAAGGGAGAGCGGCCCTTTAAAATGCGGATGGTAAACACCCTTAAAGAGTCGAATATAGGCACAATCAGTATGGCTACCGCTATTGCCGGAGCAGAATAAAAAGCAGGTTTATTTTCACCGGTAAACTTATTGAGCTCTATAAATTTAATCGCTAGCGCGGCAGCGATAAGCCCGATAATCAGTGCACCCGTATCGCCCATAAATATTTTAGCCGGAAACCAATTATACTTTAAAAAGCCAGCAATGGCACCTGCCAGGGCGAAGGCAATAAATGCATAGGGTACCTGCCCCATTAAAGAAAACAAAATACCGAAAGCCAGGCTCGATAGTGCACCTATCCCACCTGCCAATCCATCTATGCCATCTATTAAATTAAATGCATTGTTCAGGAAAATAATCAATGCAATTGAGAAAAGACTTCCCCATAAAGGTGCCATATCTCCTATACCCAGTACCCCATACAAACTTGTTAAACGGAAAGCACCGAAAAAAACCAGGATAAAGGCCACAACGATCTGTAAAATAAATTTTGTACTGGTATTGGTACCGTAAACGTCATCTTTTAGACCAAGTGCTGAAAGAATGATACACGATGCAATTAAAAAATTAGCTTCTTTAAAATTAATAATGGAAGAAAAAAGCAAGATACTTACGGTAAAACTACCTACTATGGCCAAGCCACCTAAACGTGAAATATTACGCTTATGATTTTTACGGTACAGATCGTTCTTATCAAAAAGACCGTATTTTAAGGAAGTATAAATTATACTGGGAATACTGATCACCACAATGGAAAAGGCCAAAACAAATATGGCCATGCAGAAATAGTTTGGATGGGTATTCAGAATATCTTTTAGCAAAACTTATAGGGACTTGCAAGCAAATATAATTATACTAAGATAAACAAAATTGCGATGTAAAAAGTTTAACATGACATTTATCAAAATAATCGACTTAAGTAGCACTAAACAGACAAAAAACATTCCAGATGTTAGGTCGATATCCAATAAATATCACTAAAAAACTGATTAACAACGCTAAAACTGGCTGAGTTTACTCAGCTTTTTCCTGATCACTACAAAAATTGGATATGGTATATTGTTTCTTTTTAAGGCTTTATAATCATTAACAAAGGCAGAAACCCTACTCATCAGAGATTGATTACTTAGCCCCCCTGTGCGCATATTCACCATTAAAACAGGTAAATAAGACGCTTCCATTTTATGGGTATAAAAATAACGTAATATTAATTCATAGTCAGCGGCAGTACCCAGATCTAAGGCATAGGCACCGTTTTTTTCAAACAACGATCTTTTCAGGTACAGCGTGGGATGTGCCGGCATCCAGCCATTTTTAAGATCCCGAAAGGTGTTTTGCCGTGATTTCCATTTCCTGATAATTTTATGTGATGTAGGATGTATATAATTGAGATCACCATAAACGCCATTTATTTCCGGTCGATCGATAAAAGTTTTAGCTACCGATGCCAGCACATCAGGGTGCGCAAATAGGTCATCTGCATTTAAAATCCCGATCACCTCTCCTGTTGCCCTTTCAATTCCCTTATTAATAGCATCGTACAAACCATTATCTTTTTCTGAAACAAAATAATCGATGGCAGATCGGTTTTCTTGAATAATACTCAAGGTTCTGTCTGTTGATCCTCCATCAATTACAATGTACTCTATATCAGTATAAGTTTGGGCAATTACCGAATTGAAACATTCCTGTAAAAATGTTTCTCCATTGTAAACGACTGTGATGAGGGATATTTTCATTTACAGCATGAGCTTCCCTAATTTTTCAGTTAGGAATTGAAGCAGGCCGTAAATATAAAACAATAACACATTAATCTAAGCAGGTTAATTTAATTGAAAACAGAAATTTACGGTTTATTCCTTTTTCGAATGATGAATATTCCAAAAAGGCCCGCAGCAGCACCAAAAATCCACGTGTGATCGTCTATGTTACATTGAACAATTGTTGCATTCGCAACATTTCCAACATAAGTAGTTGTTTGACATCCAGTTACAACACCAAGTATATTAAAACTATACCCTAAGGGACAAACTGTACAATTTTGAGCTGTTGCCACCCAAACTTTCTGTGAATTTGCGATACAGGTTGATATGCTTGGTTCGTTAGGGTTGGCTTGATAGACAGGATTGCCGCCAAAAACAATAGCCAAAACCGCGTTAATAATACCTTGATTATCTTGAACGGTATAAACAGTATTGTTTGCTGGAATCAGGCATCCCGACTGTGCGTAGCTCCTAGTGAAATCGAATATTAAAACAATAAAAATATACAGAAATATCTTTTTCATCCTGATCAAAATTAACAGGATAGACTAATAAAACAGTTGTTCGTTTTGTTCAATCATTACCTCAAGTATTTTCAATTGGTTATACTATTTTGTATAAATGAGAAAGACCAAATCGGTTTTTATTTAACGACCATCAAAAAATGAAACACTTATCAGAACCAATATTAGTGCAGGGAGCTAATTATTTAGTAGGCTTGAACATGGATAATTGGAATAAAATCAGGAAGTATGAAGAATCGCTATGAATATAACTGCTGTAGTGCCCTCTAATACTATAGGTCGCAGTAATTCTTCAGTCACTAACTGGATCTGTAAACTCTTACAAGTTGGCTAACATCACCATTGTAAATAGCCATTCCCATAGTACTAAACATAATAATATTACCAGAGACTAATCACTTAAAAATCAAATAATGCACAGATTTCTCTAATTAAAATTAAATAGCAGTTGATTCTTCAGTAGGATTAAATAAATTCTTACGCAGAAAACCGACACCAATAATACTGGAGAAAACGATAATCAATCCATTATAGTCATCCAAAGGGAGATTACAATAATTAATTAATTCATACTCTAGCGGCCGACCAATGCCTAAACTCTCGTTTCCATTAATTATACAGCCATTTTTTTGTGCATCTGTTACCCGCAAATCTTGCTTATAGCCCCACATATAACATTTCGATGGATCTTGGTAATACGCAACCTCTGAATCTTTTACTGGTTCTACGCTAGATGAAAAATTTTCATAATATTGAGTGTAATATGGATTTCTATATATTCCAACGTCAGCAAGCTGAACATTATATATGTTATCGTTCAATAGACACCCTCTTTTATTCGCACAAAATGCTGTATTTACAAATAAGGAAAAACAGAATAGGATTAGCACCCTAGCAACATTTATATTCATCTAAATTTTAAACTTTTTTCACTAAAAAACGTAGTACAAAAACTACATTTTTCGCAAAAATCGTAAAATAAATAATGCTATTTAAGATGGCTCGTTGATTTTGTTTTTTCTATGACGAAGATGTAGACTGGGCTGAGGAGTATCGTAAAGGCAGTTTTATTGATCAAAATCAAACTTTCCAAAATTTAAAATGCTTTTACGCGGCTTAAAAAGCAGATATGATAAATTGAATCCATTTTGGCTTATGATTTTTACATGAAAAGTCCGTTCAACTATTGTTGACAATTGTCATGAACAAAATGAACAGGTTAGACTGCAGCTCTTGAATTAAAAGACAATTTCGTCTTCAGAACAAAACATCCAAGACAACCGGAAATAAAAATTAGCAACCAAACTTCAGTATCTAAGGGGCAAAGATAGGTGGCAGGATATGAGACTGTTTGCCCTTGAGTAGAGATAGCAGTACATGAACCCACTGCACCGGTAAAAATAATCTCAGACCTTCTTACATATGTAGAGGTACGATATGCACTTTGAGCACAATCGGATGGATTTAAAACAATAAAATTTGAGAATCCTGGAACAGGAACATCCGGAAAAACGCGATATACACTGCCATCGGGCACATAACATCCTGTAAATGCTTTAGACGAAAAAGGCAAGAGAACGATAATTATTAATAAGGTAAATAACTTATTCATAAAAATGGCGGCGGGAAGGCTTCCGCAACGCAAAACTACAAAATCATTGCTTTAATCTACTTATTAAGCTACATAATCATACAAAAAAAAGAGTTTCACCTACTTAATAATGAGCATACACAGTCAAGCACATCAATATTTAGAAAAATTCAAGTATACCGATTTGCTATTTTTTAAAGTAACAAATCCTAAGCCGATTAGTAGTAACATCAAAAATGGAATATATTCATCAATAGGGCAAGGATAAATTAAATTCGTTGTTGCCTGCCTGTAATTTGGACTACTTGTGCCTTCTATATTGCATAATGAACTAGTGTATGTTCCACTTGAAAATGTTGAGCATGTTGCGGTTGAACTTGAGGTCGCGTAACTAAATCCACTATAATTGTTTGACCCTATTGAAACATAATAAAACCTTCCGGTAGATAAGCTATAACAACCATCAGCAGCATAGCTTTTACATAAAATGCCTGTAAATAGGGCTATTAACCCTAAGGTATATATTCTTCTCATACAATAAACGACTTAAACAAAAGTAACTAATATCCGTAATCTTAATAATACAAACACCTTTATTATGTTGATATTAATCAAGTTAAATCGTATCTATTGATTCTAACAAAAAAGGAGCGACATATTTAGCAAACACCTAACATACAGCAAATTAATTATCAAAAAATACTAAAGCAAAAGATCATCTATACCGTCATTATCCAATAAGACTGATTTTGATCAATGCTTTTAAAGTCAAGAGTAGGCTATGCTTTTCTGATTACTATTTTTTTTAAGCATCTTTAAACAGTATTTTTGCATTGACCTACACATCCCATTTAGTTAGTATATCTTTCTAATAATTATGATTCAAAAACATTCCATTTTTCAATTTATTCTTTTTTTATTTATATCGATTATACTGCTTAGCTGCTCTGTTCGTAAGCAACATAGCTTATTCAATGCGCCTAGCGATATCGTTACAGATACCATTAAACGGGTCTATGTAGTGAATGATCAGGGAATCAGCGATGCTTATTATAAAATCAAGATTAGCGATCAATTGGCCATAAGAAACGTGCAGAACCCCGAATTTGGCGCTACAGCATCTGGTAGTTCCAGTACCCAATCGAATGTTACATCAACATCAGGCACGGCTCAGAATGTACTTTCCTATCCTGTAGAACCTGATGGAATGGTGAATTTGCCTGCCATTGGAAAAGTAGACGTTGCGGGCTTAACCAGGCGTGAGGCCACGATCAAAATTCAGGATCTTTATAAACAAAAATTATTAAAAGATCCGATTATAGAGCTGACCGTTGTTAACTTAAAAGTAACTTTATTGGGTGAATTTAGTAAGCAAGGTAACTTTCTGCTTGAGAAAGACAATACCAGCCTCATCGAAATCATTGGTGAGGCCGGCGGGATTACAAAAACTGCAGATCCTAAAACCTTAAAAATTATCCGCGGAGACCGAAGCCATCCCGAAATTATTTATGTAAACCTAACCGATATTAATAGTTTGGCAAGTAAAAAACTGATCTTGCAGAATAACGACATCATTGTATTGCAACCTACTAAGGGTGCTGCACTGAGCGAGAAACTTCAGAGTTTTAACAATATTGTACAGCCACTACTTGTGGTGGTTAACCTTGCTGTATTAATTTTTACTGTGACACGCTAATATGGAAAAAGCAGAAGATTTAGAGGTTAAAGCTGTTAGCCAACAAATTGATTTTTATAAAATATTCAGGGTATTTTGGAGCAGGTGGTATTGGATTGCTGGCTGCATTGCTATTGCACTGGTTGTAGCTAAAATAAAGGTACTTTATACATTACCGATTTATCAAACCGGAGCATCGCTTAAACTACAGGACAGTAACCCAAGTGTGAGCACAAACAACCAGATGCCCACACAGGTTTATAATTATACCGATAAAATTCAGGCAGAAAGTTTTGTGATCCGCAGTAATGATGTTGTACTCAATGCCATCGCTAACCTGGATTACAAAATTTCTTACTATTTAAAAGGCAGGATCAGGACAACAGAACTATACCCAAATATTCCTTTTCAGATCGAAATTATACAACAGGATTCGGTAAATTTTAATCGGGGTTTATATAATATAGAAGCGATTGACAGTAAAAGCTTTAGCATTAGCGATCCGAATAACGAAAAATCCAAACAAACCGTTCATCGTTATGGAGAGGTATTAAATATGGGCAATATGCAATTCCGCATTAAATCTATTGTTCCAAAAGGCGATTATAGCTTTAAATTTAATACCAAAGAAGATTTTATAGGGCGGGCAATGGGTTTAAATGTAGCAGAGGCCGCGCGCTTTACCAATGTCATGAGTTTAAGTTTAACAGATGGCAATCCTGTTTTTGCTGCCGACATGCTCAATGCCATTATGAAGGAATATGTGCGTTACGATTTGATCCAAAGGCAACGTTCGGCTAAACAGACGGTCCAATTTATTGATACGCAATTGGGCTTTATTAACACAGAGGCGGGTAAATCTGGCAACACGCTGGCGAACTACAAAACCCAGAACAAAATGGTCGATCTTGGATCTGCCACCTCTACAACGATCGGTAAATTATCAGATTTTGAGAAACAAAAAACAGAACTGAATATTAAACAACTGGCTATTAAACAACTGGAAGACCAGGTGAACAATAACCGTTCGAAGGTAGAGATTGGCTTAGATATAGAAGGTGATTTAAATAGCGGATTGGGAACTTTAGTTACTCAACTCAACACCTTACTTGCAAGTAGAATACTCAAACTCAATCAGTTTAATGCAGATTCGCAACCTGTTAAACAAATCGACCAGCAGATTGCCAATGTAAAAGCAAGCATCAGGAGCAGTGTGCAGGCCATGCGCAACAATAATGAACAGACCATCCGTTATATCAACAGCCAAATTTCTGCGGTAAACCAAAATATAAGCACCATTCCGGCCAAAGAACAAAACTTTGTTAAACTCAGTACCAACTTCGAGGTAAACAACAAAGTACGTTCTTATTTATCAGAGAAAAAATTAGAAGCCGAAATGAATGCTGCGGCCACGGTATCTGGCGCGGCCATTGTAAATTTAGCTTATCCATCTTATTATTCTATTTCTGCGAATTCGAATAAGGTTTACACTTTTGCCGTTTTATTTGGTTTAGGTGCAGGTATGGGCCTGATCTTGCTGGTACGTTTTTTAAACCCATACATCTACGATAAGGAAACCGTAGAAGGGTTAACGAATACGCCTATCATCGGGGTAATCCGCAAATTCCCCGATTACATTGATCAGGATAACCGACAGGCCTTATCGATCGCTAAACCTAAATCAGTTTTTGCCGAATCGGTTAGGTCCGTACGGACCAATCTGAGCTTTTTAGCCAGCCATAAAAAAAGTAAGGTGATCTGTATTACCTCTGAGATATCGGGTGAAGGGAAATCATTTGTTACCGTAAATCTGGCTGGTACGCTTGCGCTAATTGAGAAAAAAGTAATCTTAATTGCTGCCGATTTACGTAAATCAAGACTACACAAAGTTTTTGGAAGTGATAACCGTAAAGGCCTGAGCTCTGTCTTGTCCGGACAGCATAGTTTAGCAGATGTCCTCATCCATGATGAGATACATCATATCGACTTTATTCCATCAGGCCCCGTACCACCTAACCCTTCAGAGCTTTTGCATACTGCCGCCATGCGCGATTTATTAAAGGCCTTAGAAAAAGAATATGATTATGTTTTGGTCGATACTGCTCCCGTAGGCCTGGTTTCGGATGCTATACCGTTGATCAGGAACTCGGATGTAAATCTTTTTGTGATCCGTTCAGGCGTATCGCAAACACGGGCAGCAGCTATTCCAGAGCGGTTATCACGGGAGTATGGATTAAGCAATATGGCCATTGTATTAAATGCATTTGGTGATGATGCACTTTATGCTAATTATTATACTACCGACTATAGTCGTGGTGGAGGCAACAGTACTTATTATTATTCTGATTATTCAGGATACTCAGGATCCGGTTATTATGACGATGAGAACCGGAAGTGGTGGATGTTTTGGAAGAAGAAGTAGTTGCATTTGTCATTAGTTCATTAGTCAATAGGTCATGGCTAATTGCTTAGGATGGATAATTTTGAAATAGATTAAGTTTAATGATTGATCAGAGTTACAGATGGTATCCGGTTTATACACGTTCGAGGGCGGAGAAAAAGGCATATGAGGAACTTACGAGAAAGGGCATCATCTCCTATCTACCTCTAAAAAAGACGCTTAAACAATGGAGCGATCGCAAAAAAATAGTTGAGGAGGCATTAATTAAGTCTTACCTGTTTGTGTATATTTCGGCCAAAGAACATGCTGAAGTTTTGATGACCAATGGTATTGCCAGGTTTCTCTATTTCTCTGGTCAAATAGCCGTTATACCCGAACAACAAATTCAAGATCTTAAACTTTTACTGGCCACGGATGCAGATCTGGAGGTTTTTGATTATGATATAAAACCTGGAGCGCGGGTATTGATCAAGGCAGGCCCATTTAAGGGGATTATTGCCGAACTGGCTTCTGTACACAATAAACAGCGTATTATTTTGCGTTTACAAAATATGGGTTACGCTATTGAAATTAACACCTCTATTGCGTTTATAGAACCGCTCTAGGGTGATTTGAGACTTGAGCGCTGAGGTAGCGTTCAACAAAATATATAAAAATAATCAGTTTATTTTTTTAAAAAAAATGTGACTGAGCGGGCGAAGCTGTGTCCGGACAAGATGGAAGATGGTTGTGATAAGTGGAAAAACGGGAATTATAAATGTGTCGGATTGCAGGTATAATTGATAAAAACAGACCAATAGAGCAGATCAAACAGGAGGTTAAAGGCATGTGTAATGTAATGGCGCATGGCGGGCCCGATGATGAGGGCTTTTATACCAATACCAACGAGGGCTTTGTGATCGGCCATAGGCGTTTGGCCTTGATAGACCTCTCTCCTAATGGTCATCAACCAATGAAATATAGGGCAGGCGAACTTATAATTTCATTCAATGGAGAAATCTACAACTACCAGGAGCTCAAAAAAGAACTACAAAACTTAGGCTTTCTATTCCATACCGAAAGTGATACCGAAGTTATTTTAGTTGCCTATGCAGCCTGGGGTGTAGCCAGTTTTGCAAGGCTTAAAGGCATGTTTGCCTTTTATCTATTCGATGCCGAGCTTAAATGTAGTTATCTGGTCCGTGATCTCTCAGGTATTAAACCCTTGTATTATTGCGCTACAGCGCTAAGTTTAGTTTTCTCTTCAGAAGTTAAGGCTTTTGCAGAAACCTCTTATCATTATACCGAACAACCTGATTGGAAAATCTATTTCCTCGCTTTTGGACATATACCAGAACCATATACCACTTTAAATGAAGTTTTGATGTTGGCAAAAGGGCATTATCTGATCTGGCAGCACCAATCAGCTACCTTCGAAATTAAAAATTATATCCAACCTCGGCATATTGAGGAAATTTTGGGCAAAGAGACTGCCAAATCAGCTTTAGAACAAAATTTACGGGCATCGGTAAAAAGACACCTCTTATCTGATGCTAAAATAGGTGTTTTTTTAAGTGGTGGTATTGATAGTAGTATCTTAACGTTACTGGCCGATGAAATTACAAACCGGGATTCAAGTACCCTGAATACCATTTCTATCAATTTTGAAGAAACAGCCTATTCAGAAAAGGCCTTTCAGGATATAATAACCGAAAAAATTAAAGGAAAGCACTCAGAATATACCGTTACCCCTGCTATTTTTTCAACATATTTCCCTGCTGCATTAAAAGCTATGGATCAGCCCACTGCAGATGGTATCAACTCATGGTTTGTTAATTATTTTGCCAAAAAGAACGGCTTAAAAGCTGTTTTATCAGGTATTGGTGCCGATGAGCTCTTTGGCGGCTACCCTTCCTTTAAACGGATGGGCTTACTTAAGCAGCTGAAAAAATTACCAAAACCCGTCCTTAAAAAAAGTCTTGCCTTTAATAACTCCGGATTAAAACGCTCCTATTATTTAAGTTATCAAAATACAGCTGGCGAATACCTTTTTTTAAGGGGAATATTTACCCCCGACGAAATTGCAGCTTTGTTAAATTTCTCCATAGAAAAAGTAGATCGCGTATTAAAAAGCATAAACATTACCTCCGCTCCAAATCATTTAGCTAACGGAGAAAAGGCCAGCTGGTTGGAATGTAATTTATACATGCAAAATCAGTTGCTTAAGGATACCGATACCATGAGCATGCAGCATGGCTTAGAAGTGCGTGTTCCTTTTTTAGATCAGGACCTACTTGATACCGTTAAATCCATTAAACCCAAACTAAAATTTGGGGCTGATCGGCCAAAATCACTTTTGATTGATGCATTTTCTGCTATACTGCCAAACGCAATATGGAACCGAAAAAAAATGGGCTTTACATTCCCCTTCCAACTTTGGTTAAAAAAAGATGAGCAGTTTCTAAGTTCAATAAAAACCGAAGGAAACCAATTTGCAACAAAAATGGTTAACGATTTTAGACAGGGTAATTTACACTGGAGCAAAGTGATGGCGCTTTATCAGGCGTTTAGCGTTTAGGGAAAACAGATTGAAAAGCAAAAAACTTCTATTTCTTAGCTTACATACTTTCAGTTTAACTGGGGGAATAGAAAAGGTAAGTAAAACTTTTGCGAAGGCGCTTGATGACCTGAAAGCAAGTGCGCAAATCCAGTCTTACCAGGTAATATCAATGTATGATGATCAACCCGATCTGGCCTACGTGGCAAAAGGTTCATTTAAGGGATATCATGGCAAAAAAACAGCTTTTGGTTTAACAGCTATTAAAGCGGGCCTAAAAGCAGATGTAATTATTTTAAGTCATGTACATTTATTACTCTTTGCACAGATCATCAAAACATTAAAGCCAGGTGTCCGTATTGTTCTTTTTGCTCATGGCATAGAAATCTGGAATGCCTTGGCGCGTTGGAAAAAACAGATGCTGAACAGAATAGAAATCTGGGCAGTAAGCCGGTATACGGCTGATCAGATTATACAGCATCATGGAATAGCTGAAAGACAGATTAAAGTATTGAATAATTGTTTAGACCCCTATTTTAAATTAGACAAATCTATTTCAAAGCCGGCTTCACTCCTCACAAAATATAGAATTAACAATAACCAAAAAGTGTTGCTAACCATTTGCCGCTTATCTTCATTAGAACAGTATAAAGGATACGATCTGGTTATCGAATGTTTAGCGCAGGTAATTAAAATTTATCCAGATTTGGTTTACTTATTGGTAGGAAAAGCAGACCGGGCAGAATTAGTGCGGATTAATAAGCTCATTGCCCAATCTAGCCTGCAAAAAAACGTCATACTTACAGGCTTTGTACCAGATGATGAACTTGTTTTACATTATCAATTGGCGGATGTATTTGTAATGCCGAGCAAAGCAGAAGGATTTGGACTCGTTTTTATTGAAGCTGCTGCTTATGGCTGTACTGTACTCGGTGGTAATACCGATGGCAGTAGAGATGCCCTAATGGATGGCAAACTGGGCACTCTTCTAAACCCTAATGATGTAGCCGCGATTGGTGAAGCAATTATCACTTCGTTGCAAAAAGAAAGACATCAAACCCAAGCAACCCAGGAGCTATGTTTTGAAATATTTGCATACAAGCAATACCTGGAAAAAGTATCAGACTTATTATTTAATTAAAAGCTGTGAAAATAGATAAGTATGTATAACGAAGAGCACAGCTGGACCATTGAGGCAAAAGCTTCTTTATTCGATTTAAAGCTTAACGAAATTTGGGCTTATCGTGATTTACTATGGCTGTTGGTTAGAAGAGATTTTGTTTCTTTTTATAAACAGACGATACTGGGGCCATTGTGGTTTTTTATCCAGCCATTATTTACCACCATCATCTTTACCTTTATTTTCGGTAACCTGGCAGGTATCTCTACTGATGGCCTACCTAAACCATTATTTTACCTGGCCGGTATCACTGCCTGGAATTACTTTGCTGATTGTTTGACCAAAACCTCAACAGTATTTAGGGATAACGCAGGGATATTTGGAAAGGTCTATTTCCCCAGGTTGATTATGCCTTTGAGTATCGTTGTGAGCAATCTAGTTAGGTTTGGTGTGCAAATGATCTTGTTCCTGATCATGATGGGTTATTATTACTTTACTGGAGCGAATTTTAACATTAGCTGGGCCATTTGCCTATTCCCTGTTGTAGTAATATTAATGGCTTTATTAGGCTTAGGCACTGGCATGATCATCTCTGCTATGACAACCAAATACCGCGATTTAGCTTTTTTGGTAGGCTTTGGGGTTCAGTTGTTAATGTATGCAACCACGGTAATCTATCCTTTATCAGAAGCATTAAAAAAATACCCGGCTTACGCCTGGATTATAGAATATAACCCGATGACACCAATTATTGAAACCTTTAGATATGGATTTTTGGGTGAGGGGAGCTTTAGCTGGAGTAGCCTGGGCTATGCAAGCGGTATTACAACTGCCCTGCTGCTTTTTGGAATAGTGATTTTTAATAAAGTAGAACGAAATTTTGTAGATACGGTGTAGGTTTTGGTAAGTTGGTTTTTGGAGAGGTGGTGAGATTATATTATCTTTAAATGATCATCCTTTATTTATTTGAATTATAAACTAAATAAAGATTATGTATACCTATCCATTTGAAAAATTAGAAGTATGGCAATTGGCCAGAAAATTCAGGAAAGAAATTTATGGTTTAGTTAATCAATTCCCCAGAGAAGAACAATTCGGATTGACCAGTCAAATAAAACGTTCAGCAAGCAGTATCGGAGATAATATTGCTGAGGGATCAGCGAGGCTCACAGCTAAAGATCGGGCACATTTTCTCGTCATAGCATATTCAAGCGCTATAGAAACAGTAAACCATCTTATAGGATCATGGGACTTGGCCTACATCAAAGAAGAGGAGTATTTAACGCTAAGAATTAAACTGGAAGAAATTACTAATAAGATTAATGCATTACATAAAGCTCAATTTAACAGAGCTGTTTAGAACAGCTTACCAAATAACCACCTTGCCCCCTAAACCCTAAACATTGTCAAAAAATATTGCTATAAAAGTAGAAAACCTTTCCAAAGCTTATCAATTGGGCCAGATCGGCACAGGTACAATTAGTCGCGACCTGGAGCGTTGGTATGCCCGTATTCGTGGAAAAGAAGATCCATTTTTACGCATCGGCGAAAGCAACAATCAAAATACCAAAAGTGAAAGCGATGTAGTTTGGAGTTTAAAAGATATTAACTTCGAAATTGAGCAGGGAGATGCAGTAGGCATTATCGGAAGAAACGGCGCTGGTAAAAGTACACTTCTTAAAATTTTAAGTAAGGTTACTGCGCCAACAACCGGCAAAATAAGTGGTAAAGGTAGGATTGCAAGCTTATTGGAAGTAGGTACCGGTTTTCATCCTGAACTATCAGGACGAGAAAATATCTTTCTGAACGGTGCCATTTTGGGTATGCGTAAAAAAGAGATCCAACGCAAACTGGAAGAAATTGTAGATTTTGCGGGAATCGAACGCTATTTAGACACCCCTGTTAAACGATACTCATCCGGAATGTATGTACGTTTAGCCTTTGCTGTTGCGGCTCATTTAGAATCAGAGATTTTGATTGTTGATGAGGTATTAGCTGTAGGCGATGCTGAATTTCAGAAAAAGTGCCTGGGTAAAATGGGCGAAGTGAGTAAAGGTGAAGGAAGAACGGTGTTGTTTGTGAGCCATAATATGAACGCTGTCAACACACTAACAAACATAAGTTTTTATTTAAAGAATGGCATTATTGAATTTAATGGCAAGACCGATGAGGCTGTGAAGCACTATTTATCGAATACAAAACCCAGTAAGACATATTTATCTGTTCCAAACCAAAAGATTAGTATAACTAGGGTAGAGGTTTTAACTTCAGAAACAAATAGTGTACATAATCAAGGTCAACCATTAACGATAGAGATAGATGTTAATATGCCATACTATGCTGAAGGAATGGGTGTTTCCTTTCAAATATATAATGAAGAGGAAACACCAATTGTATATTGCTATCGGTTTGATGTTGATAAACCTCTTCTAAGGCATACTGGGATTAACAAATTAAAATGTATAATTCCAAATTGTAGATTATATATGGGTAGATACTACTTGCATGTTCATTTGGCTGAAACAAAAGGCCGTACATACATTGAAGGAATCGATAAAATATGTGAGTTTGAGGTGCAAATTATCGAAAAAAGTATCGAATGGGGTTGGCAACCTGATGTTTGCAAATATTTGGAAGATTTTTACTGGGAATAAATGATTAAAAAAATTGCTTACAAAATAATTAGTTTGTTAAAAAGAGCAACTAACAATAAACAAATACTTGATGAAAATTTTAGAGTTTTTGGAGACACTAACGTTACTGATTCAACAATAGGGAGATACTCTTATATCTCTCCAAATTCTCTAATACACTCGTCTTACATCGGACAATTCTGTTCTATCGGTCCAAACGTAATAATAGGTTATGGAGACCACCCAACTAAGTATATAAGCTCTAGCCCTATGTTTTATCATGCTGGAAATATTTTCAATAAGACTTTTGCAAAAGAGGAACATTATGACCATCATAAAAAAGTAACTATAAAAAATGATGTTTGGATTGGAGCAAATTGCTACATAAAAAATGGTGTTGTTATAGGAGATGGCGCAGTTATAGCAGCAGGAGCAGTTGTAATTGAAGACGTTCCAGACTATGCTATTGTTGGCGGCATACCGGCTCGTATCCTTAAATTCCGATTCGGATATGAAACAATCAATAAACTTTTAGAAATAAAATGGTGGAATTGGGATGATGAGAAACTACAGAAATGGCAGCCTTTTTTTATCAAAGAAGATATCCAGCCTTTTATTGATGCTGTAGAAAAAATCAATAATGCCTAATCAAATAATTATTCAAAAATTATAAATAGCAGTAATAAAAATAAACAATGAGGGTCAAGAACTTAAACAGATTAAATTCTGCCAATGTTGATATTAAAGATATAAACTACTTACACTATTACTCCTATCATGAAGACTTATTTGGGGCTTTTAAAAAATATGCATCAGGAAATCTTTTAGATATTGGATGTGGAAACAAACCATATGAAAAACAGCTCAAAGATAAAATCACCAGCTACACTGGTGTTGATATCATTCAATCTAGTGATAATAAAGTAGACTACTTATGTCAGGCCAATGCAATTCCCTTAAAAAACAGTCTTTACGACACAGTTATTTCAACCCAAACCATTGAACATGTTGAGGATCATCAGGGATTGGTTAATGAGGCATTCAGGCTTCTTAAACCAAATGGCATCTTTATTCTCAGTGGCCCCATGTATTGGCCTTTGCATGAAGAACCTTATGATTTTTTCAGGTTTACGAAATATGGTTTTCAGCATATTTTAGAAAAGGCTGGATTTGAAATTTTAGAGCTTAAATCAAATGGAGGCAAGTGGGCTGTAGCAGGACAAGCATTGCTTCACGCATTATATCCCCAAGTTTATTCTATAAGTGGCTTTAAAGGAAAATTACTGCGGATTTTGCTCAAACTCATTGGAGGGATAAAATCAATTAATAAGTTTTTTGTATTTATGGATAACCAAGGTACCATTGATCATTCTAATACAATGAATTACGTAGTTATTGCAAAAAAATAAAACAATAATGATTCTTTCTGTTGTAATACCTTGTTATAATCATGGCGAATTTGTTCAGGACGCTATTGATAGTGTTTTAACGTATCAGGAAAAGTCTATTGAAATAATAATTGTCGATGATGGTTCTACCGACTTAGCAACCATTAATAAGATTGATGAGTTAAAAAAAGCGGGACATCATGTCATTCAACACAAAAATTCAGGGCTAGCATTTAGTAGAAATGCAGGGATCTTGGCTGCAAGAGGAAAATACATTTTACCGCTAGATGCAGATAATAAGATTAAATCTGATTATATCAGAAAAGGGATAAAATTATTGGATCAAGGGATCTGTGATATCGTTTATGCAAAGCCCTCTTTTTTCGGAGAAGATATACCCGAAAGAAAATTTTTACCCTACGAATTTTTAGGTCATAGATTATTCGCCAACAACTACATAGATGCTTGCGCTATTTTCAGAAAATCTGTTTGGATCGATACGGGAGGATATGATGAGAAAATGCCTTTCCAGGGACAAGAAGATTGGGAGTTCTGGTTAAATAGCTATACTAAAGGTTTTAAATTTAAATTTGTAGATGAAGAGTTATTTGAATATCGCATTGATAAAAACTCAATGATAACTCAAATAGTTTCAAAAAAATTAGAAGCAAATCAGAACTATGTATTGACCAAATATAAAGATGAGATCTTTAATTATATTGAACAAAACTATTGCATTCAACAGTTTTATGAAAATGACCAAAAAAATTATTTGAGATCAAGTATAAAATATTTCGCAAAATATTTTAAAACTATTTTCAAATGACATCTAAAAGGCATGATTTCAATTATCATTTGTTCCGTTAATCCAATTCTCTTGGAGAAATTAAAAGCCAATATTGTTGATACCATTGGAGTCAACTATGAAATAATCGCAATTGAAAATACAAAAACTAAATATTCAATTGCAAAGGCTTATAATTTAGGCGCAGAAAGTTCCAAATATGAACATTTATGTTTTATTCATGAAGACATCTTATTTCATACTAATAATTGGGGGCAAATTCTATTAAACTATCTGCAGCATGACGATATTTCTCTAATTGGAATGTTTGGCTGTTTGATTAAATCGAAATTCCCTAGTGGGGTTTATTCTAAAGTAGAAAACCTAAATCGTGTTCATCAAATTCAAGCATTCGATGGTAATATGGTAAACTATTACTACAACCCTCGTGATGAAGAATTTTCTCCTGTAGCAACTGTTGACGGTATGTTTTTGGCGTGTACAAAAGGTAATTGGAGTAAAAATAAGTTTGATGAAGCTAATCCAAATAAATTTCATGGATACGATATAGATTTTAGCCTTGCCCAACAAAAAAATGGGAAAGTCGTTGTTATTTACGATCTCCTTATTCAGCATTCATCATTTGGCACCTACAAAAAAGAATGGATAGACGCTCAGATATATATAGCAGACAAATGGCAAAAATCATTACCGGTAATTATTGATCGTGCTAAACAAATTCATCAGGTTGAAAATAACGACCTTAATGAGTTCATCATACTTTTGTATAATCACAACTATATGCCTAAGTTGGCTAGAAAGTTATCAAGAAAAATCTTATTAAGAAGACCATTTCAAAGACTTACATTTTATATTGTCAAGAATTATCTTAAATCCATTTTTGGTTTGGATACCACATTCAAGCATCCTTAAAAAATCCCAGTTCTATGCATAAAAAAATCTTAATTGTAGGTGCTGGTTTTTCGGGTGCTGTTATAGCTAGAGAGCTTGCTGATACAAATCAGTATCAAATAACCGTAATTGAAGAAAGAGGCCACATCGCTGGTAATTGTTACACAGAAAGAGATGCTGAAACTAATATTATGGAGCATGTATATGGCCCACATATTTTTAATACCAGCAACGAAAAAGTATGGAATTATATCCAAAAATATGGCGAATTCATTCCCAATATTAACAGAGTCAAAGCAGTGACTGAAAATGGTGTTTTCTCAATGCCAATAAATCTGTTAACAATTAATCAGTTTTTTAACAAGAGCTTTAATCCCAGAGAAGCTGCTGACTTTATTGCGTCAAAAGGCGGCCACACTATAATTGAAGCTAAAAATTTTGAAGAACAAGCATTAAAGTTAATTGGGAAAGAGCTTTATGAAAATTTCTTTAAAGGTTACACCATAAAACAGTGGGGATGTGACCCAAAAGAACTACCGGCGAGCATTCTAAGCAGATTGCCAATAAGGTTCAACTATGATGATAATTATTACAATTCTAAATTCCAAGGAATTCCCCGAAATGGTTATACTGAGGTTGTGTATAACCTCTTGAAACACGAGAATATTAAAGTAATTTTAAACACAAAATATACAAAAGAACAGAACAATAACTTCGACCACATTTTTTATGCTGGGCCACTAGATGGTTATTTCAATTTTTCATTAGGTAAACTGGCCTATAGAAGTATCTATTTTGAAAAAGAAGTATTTGATGGAGAAGACTATCAGGGTAATCCCGTAATAAATTATTGCTCCGAATCGGTCCCTTATACTCGTATCCATGAACATAAACATTTTACACCATGGGAGAAACATGAGAAAAGTATCTATTTCAAAGAATATAGTAAAGAAACAGAAGATAGCGATATTCCATACTATCCCAAACGTTTAGCTACCGATAAAGAGCTTTTAAGAAGTTATAGACATTTGGCTGAAAACGAGAATAATATAACCTTTATAGGTCGCCTAGGAACATATAGATATATGGACATGCATCATGTAATTGATGAGGCACTAAACATAAGCGAAGATTTTATCAAAACCGGGGATACAACTAGTTTCTATAAATTCCTAAATAGTGAAAGTTAATTAATGATTAAAGTTCACTGGTTTAGAGACGCACCTGAAGAGCGAAATGATTGGCTCCGTTTCGGCCTAATGGAGCTTGCAAAAAAAAAGGAAATTCGCTACTCAGAATGGGATTTAAAACAGATGACCGTATATGGTTTTTCTCAGGAAATTCTATCCAAGCCGAGCCATCGCCATTTATCGTTTCTTGTAGTTGATGATGGAAATCGAAAAGTAAAATGCATTATAGACAACGAAGATTCTTTTGCGCTATTTTCAGAGCTCATCATCTATGCGGATGTTTATTTTTGCGCAGGGTATAATAGCGATGTATTTGAGCAGAAATCGCTACCTAAATTCTACAACTGGCAAACCGCAGCAGATGTGGCTTGGTATACTGATCTACTTTCAAAAAAAATTCTACACTTTGGAGATCAATTTCATAAAGTAAGAAAATTTATTCCCATTGGACCCAATCTATGGAAAAACATTCCAATTGGAAGGAGAAAACGCCTGGGGTTAAATATTCAACATCGCTTTAGAAAAATATTTGGACTATCTAATCAATATCAAACAGTTCATGAATGTTTTCTATCAAGATATAGTGATCTAGTGGGCCTGAGAAATGGAAAACTAAGCTTTGATATTACACTAAGTGATACCTCTTGGGGATGGCCAGCACATCGGATTAAACTACACCATCAATTGAAGGAACTTTCGAAAGAAGGATTTAACATACATTCTATATTAAAACTTGCAGAGCCATCTGTGTGTGATAATAGTATTTCACTAAGTTTAGACTATAAAGACTTTCCCATGAAAATTGGGGAAATATTAAACTATGAGCGAATGCTAGCCTCTTCAAAGCTTGGTGTTTTTGCGTGCGGTTTTCATTGGGGATGGAGGAATATTTTAACCTTAGCCCTATTCGTCGGAATTCCCGTGGTAACAGATAGATTATTAACAGAAGCTTACTTTGACATCAATGAATTTATAATTCATGAAACAGAAGATGAAAACTGGCTTCTTGTTAAAGATCTGTTAAACGATCTTGATCCACTCGAGTGGGAGAACATAAAAAAACATAATCAGAAGGTTTACGATAAATACCTTCATCCTGAAAGTGTGGCCAACTATTTCATCAGTCAAATTAACTCATGAGAATAGCCTACATTTCTTACGAACATCCTTTAGGTATTGCTGGAGGTGGAATTGGCACCTACATTGGACAGATTTCAAGGCTAATGGCAAGTAGAGGGCATGAAATAGAAGTGTTTAGTGGTCATATTGATGAAAATCAAACCTTAAACATAGACGGTTACATCTTGCATTTAATTAAATCTGGTAATAGTTCGGAGTTTAGGGAAAATGTTTTAGCTAAGTTTATTGATAGACACGAAGCAAAATTATTTGAAGTTATAGAAAGTCCGGAATATGGCGCGGATGCTTTGCTAATAAAGAAAAAATTTCCCAGTCTACCGCTAGCTGTTAAGCTGCATACACCTAGCTTTTTGGTTTCACTGTTGAATAATTATAATGGAACGTTTCTAAAAAAACTTAGATTCATTATTGGTGGGTTAATAAGGGGAAAACTTGTAAGGCCCTATTGGATTTACAACAAAGAAAATGATCCTGAATATCAATTATTTATATTAGCAAATTCAGTTTGTAGCCCTTCAAATAGTTTGAAAAAAATTGTTAATGGAACCTGGGGAAATAGAGCCATATCAGTAATACCAAATTTATTTATACCATCAATTGAACTAACCCCTGGGATTAAAAAAAATGATGCCCCCCTTACCGTTACCTTTATAGGCAAATTAGAAAGAAGAAAGGGCATATTAGACCTGATAAAGGCTATACCTATGATTTTAAAGGAAGAGCAGGAAATACAGTTTATGTTTGTAGGTGCTCCTTTGGGATCTCCCATTAAAGGTTTAAAGATGGATGAGTATATAAATTTAAAACTTAAAAAACAGCTAAACCATATAAAATTTAAGGGCTTTGTGCCATATCAGGATATGGATAAGGTTTTTAAGGAAACCGACATCTGTATTTTACCAAGTCTTTGGGAAAATTTCCCTACGGTATGTCTTGAAGCAATGTCTGCTGGAATCCCAGTAATAGGCACTAGCAACGGGGGGATGGCAGATATTATAGAGAATGATAAAACAGGAGTCTTAATCCACCAAAATTCGCCTACAGAAATTACCCAAGCCATTATTAAGTTGAAACGGGATTACAAGCTACGTGAAGAAATAGCAGTAAATGGCCACAAACATATTTTAGAAAATTATAATGGAGACACATTGGGTAAAATTATTGAGGGTTTTTATGACAAAACGATAGCAGCTCACTAATGGAAAAAATTTCTGTAGTCATATGTGCATATAATCCAAATAAGGCAATATTTGAAAGGGTAATTAATTCATTACAAAATCAAACTCTTGAATTAGAATATTGGGAACTGTTAATTATTGACAATAATAGCTCCTTTCCGATCTCAGATTGGTTAACTATCAATTGGCATCCTCAAGCTCGGATTATCTCAGAGGCTAAACCAGGTCTAATTAACGCCAGAAATCGAGGCACTATTGAAGCTCAGTACGACTATATAATTAGTGTAGATGACGACACTCTCTTATGCGATAATTATCTAGAGCTAGTACAAAAAATATACAGTTCTGACCCTACTTTGGGAATAATTGGAGGTAGATCAACCCCTATTTATCTTGAAGAACCACCAAAATGGATTTCTCAATTTAATAGTTTACTAGCTATTCGCGATTTGGGGGAAATAGAAATTGTTCAACAACTTAACCAAGAAAGACCTACAGAATACCCTACAATTTCTCCAATACTAATTGCCCCCAGGAAAAAATGTATGGAAGAATACATTTCCTTCTTCGAAAATAGTTTGATTAGTAAATCTTTGGGTAGAAAGGGAACTAGTTTAGCATCAGGTGAAGACAATGATATCAATATGTTTATATATGCCAAGGGATACAAGATTGGCTATTTTCCCGATTTAAAGTTTGAACATATAATCCCTCCATTTAGAACTACAAAAAAATATTTAGCCAAAATGGCTTATGAAAGCAATAGATCTTGGGTGAAGATGTTAACTAACCATGATATAAATCCATGGCAAAAAATTAAAAGCAATACTGTCTTACTAAGGCAAGCCAAAGCATTTTTCACTTATCAAGCTTGGAGAGATGCCAAAAATTATATCAAATGGAGAGGCGCATGTGGAAGATTTAAAGGATTATCCGAACTGTAATTGATGTCTAATAATTTAAATCGATTACGCTATTTAGATGCATTGAGAGGCGTTGCAGTGTTACTGGTCATGATGGTTCATTCCACAGATCTAATTAATACCTCTGGCTTTCCCGCTATGTTAACCCATTTCATTTCCTCGGGCGTATTTGGTGTACAACTATTTTTCATTATCAGTGCCTTTACACTATTTTACACGCTTAGCCTTGAAAAAAAGACAAAAACTGATTTCTTTTTACGTAGGTTCTTCAGAATTGCACCGGCATATTATTTTGCTATTCTTTTCTATTCATTCTATAGCGGCTACTGGGGTAGTGGAACAGTCTTAAATTTTGTTTTCTTACATGGTTTTGCGCCAAAAAGTATCAACAGCATTGTGCCGGGAGGTTGGTCTATTGGTATTGAAATGTTTTTCTACCTAATGGTGCCTTTCTTGTTCAAGTACATCAATACGTTAAATAAGTCGATTTTATTTCTGTCCTTCTCATTTTTGTTTAAGGCTTTCTGCTTTTATCTACTAAAACTACCCATGCTTTCAGACATAGCTGCTGATGGTTCATTTATTTACTTTTGGTTTCCTAACCAACTACCCATTTTTGCAATAGGTTTTGTCCTATATTTTTATTTGCAAAACGGTTCGAAAGATTTAAAACATGTTTATAAAAGTTTGTATATCCTTATTGCAATAGTATTATTTGCACTATTTACAAAAAATCCTCTCTTTAGTAATCATATTATTGTTGCCGCTGTATTTGCCCTATCAATTGCCATATTAGCAAAACTAGAGCGTGAGACTTGGGTGGAAAATAAATTATTCCTATTCATTGGTAAAGTAAGCTACAGTGCGTATTTATGCCAATACGGGGTTATATTTTTGTTAAGAGATTTACATCTCAATAATATATTCACTAATTCTTACGCTAATTTTATCTATAATTTTATTCTTTTTGCAATTACTACATTACTAATTGCATACTTCTTCTATTTAACAATAGAAAAACCATTTCAAAAAATTGGAAGAAAATTAATCCATAGCCTTAAGCCTACACCTACTTCATTAATATCACCCCATGTTTCAAAAGCTAGTTAATCACCTTTATCGATATCCAAAGTCAAATTGGAAAACTATTCAGCGTTTTGGGGGGTATTTAAGTTATTGGCGAATGTTGGCTTCGAAAAAACAAATGCAAAAAGCCAGCGAGAATTTACCGCCAATTATTTCAAATCATAACGGCTTTCCTATTTACTTTTTAACCGGCAAGAAGTATTTGTATCAAACCCTTTTCTGTGCTTTATCGTTGACTAAATCTTGCAAAGAAACCTTCCGGTTCATTTTAATTGATGATGGAAGCTTTGATCAAGATTTAATTAATCAGGTAAAACAACAAATGCCAAATGTGAAATTGATCTTGAAAAATGAAATAGAGAATAATCTAGAACTTAAATTACCTACAAGTGCGTATCCGTTTTTACATCAAAAACGAAAGATATATCCACATATCAAAAAGTTGACAGACATTCATACCATTGATGATAACCCTTTTAAATTGGTGTTGGATTCTGATATGCTTTTTTGGAATGAACCAACTGAATTAATTGATTGGTTAAAAAACCCTAATGGATGCATTTATATGTTAGATAGTGAGGAGTCTTATGGCTACGACAAAGCATTAATGGAAACCTTATGCGGTTTTACAATTCCAAACTTAATGAATGTTGGCACATTTGGTGTAAATTCTAATAGTATTAATTGGAATAATATCGAAAACTGGGCGAAATCATTAGAAGAAAAACAAGGGGCCTCATATTTTCTGGAGCAAGCTCTTTCTGTAATGGTAGTCGCAAATCAAAAAAAAACCATTTTAAACAAAGAGGAATATATAGTAAATCCCCATGAACGGGGAAGTACTTTCAATAGGAGTAAATTACATCATTATGTGGATCTATCGAAGAGGCATTATTTTGAAAATGACTGGAAGGCCTTCTTATAATTCTCTCCCAAACTTATGTTAGTTTCAATCTGTATTCCTTGTCATAATGCTCAGCCTTATTTAGCTGAGACTTTGAGCTGTTTAATTAATCAAAGTCATAAAAATTTAGAAATTATTGTTGTTGATGATCATTCAAAAGATGAGAGTGTAAAAATTATTCAAGAATTTGCAGAAAAAGACCAACGCATTCGTTTCGAAACTGCAAAAAGTAAAGGCGCAGCAGCAGCAAGAAATCAAGCATGCGAATTAAGTAAAGGAAATTTTGTTGGTTTTTTCGACGCTGATGATTGGATTCCAGAAAATTTTATAGAAACACAACTCCAAACTTTAAAAACAGATCAAGAAGTAGTAGTGTGTACTTGGGGTAGATTTTATCACAATAATCTATCTACGATTACCATAGATGATTCACAGGTTAAAACAGATTTAAGTTTTGAACAATGGATTTTGCATTATTGGATAAATAATTCACATATGACCTGTCCAGGAAGAGTATTAATGCCAAGGCATTTGATCGACCAATCAGGTTTATGGGATGAAGACTTAAATTTAAATGACGATTTTACATTTTATACTCGCATTTTTTCCAACTGCAGCATAATTCGTTATAATCCAAGAAGTGTATTTTATTATCGGTCGGGTATTAGTGGTCTTTCCTCAACGAAAGGAAGTCTTGCTTATCAATCCTTATATAATTCTCTAGTTCGATCTATCACATCAGCTCAATCTAAACTTAAAATATCTAAAGAACTTAATATTTGTTACGCTAACTTACTACAAAACTTTATTTATGAAACTTATCCTTACGAGCCTAAATTAATTAAACAGACTGAGCAATTAATTCAAGCATTGGGAGGTTCAAATTTAAGATTCCCAGCAGGTGGGAAAAGTAGAATACTCGCTTCTATTGTGGGTTGGAAACTTACCAAACGTTTAAAGAATATAGGCTAACCTCTCAAAATAAGTTATGAAACAACCACCTCTTCCATCCTATCATGAATATCGGATGCTATTTCTTCAGCAAGGAACAACATATACCCTAACACCAATATCTACTTCGAAAAATGGTTTGTTAATCGACCTTCCAAATACAACCAATCTCACTGGATGGCCATGGGATGTTGAAGTAAATCCAAAAGCTTATGACGCAAGAGTATCATGGCCAAAGATAACCGTAGTAAGTCCGTCATATAATCAGAGTATTTATCTTGAAGAAACACTTAGAAGTGTGCTGTTGCAAAACTATCCTAATTTAGAATATATTGTGATGGATGGATTCAGCAGCGACAACTCAAAAGATCATTAACAAATATAATAAATGGTTAAGCTACTGGGAATCAAAAAAAGATGGTGGCCAGAGTCATGCAATAAATAACGGATTTAGCCTAGCTAGTGGCGAGATTTATTGCTGGCTAAATAGCGATGATACCTTTACGAATGGCTCTCTTAAAAAGATTGCCATGACATTTATTAAATCCAATGCTCAATTTGTTTATGGCAATAGTTTAAATTTAAAAGCAGTGAATTCTCATCATTTATGACGTCTATAATTGTTGACCGCTTCCTACCCTTGCCTGGTCTTCCCCAACCTTCAGTTTTTTGGCGGAAAGAAATACACCAACCATTGTGGGAAGAACTGAATTGCACTTTAGATTTCGAACTTTGTATGCGGATTGCAAGAGGTGTACGAAAAAATATTTGAATGCATACTTATCTATTGCAAAGGTCCATCCTGATGCTAAAACATACAATGAAGTCCCTACAATTAAAGCGTTATGGCAAACTGACCATGATAGGCAATGGACTATTCATGGCCCGTATGATTATGAGAGATTAGTAAAAGAAAATAGAATTTTCCAAGGCGTACTCCGAAGATTGCCTATGTTGAAACGTTTCTTTTAAATGGGTAAATAAGGAAAAATAGATAGTATAGAAATTTAACTTAATGAAACCTTTAAAAATAGCATTAATAGCCGATCCCGAATTACCTGTTCCTCCTCTACTTTATGGTGGAATAGAACGTATTATCGATATGTTAATTGAAGGGTACGTTAACTTAGGGCATGAGGTTAGTTTATTTGCACATTCAGATTCTAAAACAAAAGCTAAATTGTTTCCTTATCGTGGCAAAACTAGCCATCGTAAAACGGATATCGTTAAAAATGCCTTTCTCATTAACAAAGAGTTATATAACGGAAATTATGATATTGTGCATAGCTTTGGTAGGCTTTTGTACCTATTACCTCAGTTACCATTAAAAATCCCTAAATTAATGAGCTACCAGAGAGAGCCTAGCATTTCTCAAATTAAAAAAGCAGCAAAAATAGCTAAAAAAAATACCCTAGCATTTACCGGTTGCAGTGCTTACATTAGCAATCAAATTACACCACATGCCCCCGCCTACCCTATTTTTAATGGCGTAGATCTAAGTATTTATAATTTTAAAGAGGCTGCGCCAACAGATGCTCCATTAGTTTTTTTAGGAAGAATTGAACCTATAAAAGGTACTCATATTGCAATTGAAGTAGCTAAAAGAACAGGTAAAAAACTGATAATTGCTGGAAATATCCCGTCAAAGTATCAAGGTTATTTCGATACACAGATTAAACCTGAATTAAGTGAGCAGATTACCTATATAGGCCCTGTAAATGACACTCAAAAAAATGATTTACTAGGCAAGGCATCTGCATTCCTAATGCCCATAGAATGGAATGAGCCTTTTGGGATAGTGATGGCAGAAGCAATGGCTTGTGGGACACCTGTAATTGGTTTCAACCGTGGGTCAGTGCCCGAAATCATCATAAACGGAAAAAATGGTTATCAGTGTACCAATTGTGACCAAATGATCGATTACGTAAAAAAAATACATGAGATTAGTAGAAAGGATGTGAGAAAAGATGCAGAGCAAAGGTTTTCATCAGAAGTAATTATCCAGCAATATATTAACCTATATACAGATCGGATCAACCAAAATGAATAAGCAAGTAAATAAAAAAGTTACTGTTACCTGCGGCACTAAATTTCATTCTGATTATACTGCCTTTCAGCTACAGAAACATCATTTATTAGAAAGGGTTATTACATCCCACCCAAGTAAAAAATATCTTAACAGGGTTGCTATTCAAAAAAGCAGGATTAAATTTTTAGCACCTATTTTTGTCCCTGCATATTTCCTATCAAGGATTTTTTCTGGTTCCAATTTCCTAGTTAAATGGCTAGATAACCATATGCCGCTCTTGTTCGATAAGCTTGCGGCAAAAAATCTTAAAAAAAGCAGCATCATTTTAGCGTGGGCCTGGTCTGCACTTGAGTCTATTAAAACCATAAAAAAAAATGGTGGAATAGCCCTGGTAGAAGAATGTGGTTCCTGTAATAAGTATCAAAACAAACTGTTAGAGGAAGAATACAGAAACCTGGGTTTAAGCTTTAAGAACCCTACCCCCGATTTCATCGTTAAAAGACAGCTTGCTGAAGCAGAAATAGCTGATTATCTGCTCTGTCCCTCTGCACATGTAATCCGATCTTTTGTTAAAAATGGGATCGACGAATCAAAATGTATCCTCATTCCATATGGAGTGAATAAGGGCTTATTTACACCACAGTACCTAAATAAAGATGAATTTATTGTAATCTGTGTGGGAACTGTCGGGGTGAGAAAAGGTCAGTTTTATTTGTTTGAGGCACTGCAACTATTAGAAAAACAGTATAAAATTAAGTGTATTTTAGTGGGTAAAGTCGAAGATCAATTTTTGCCTTATTATAATCAGTACAAACATTTATTTACGCATTATGATTACATTCCTCATCAAGAGTTAATAAACTATTATAATAAAGCCTCTGTGTTTGTATTGCCCAGTTTAGACGAAGGCCTAGCTTTGGTACAATTAGAAGCAATGGCCTGTGGCCTTCCCATTATCAGTACTCCTAATGCAGGTGCTGATGCTATTATAGAAGATGGAAAGGAAGGTTTTATCGTTCCGATAAAAAATGCGCAGGCAATGGCCAGCAAAATTGAAAACCTTTACCTTGATAAACCTTTGCTAAATGCAATGGCCGAGAATGCCATCGTCAGATCTGCATTATTTACATGGGACCAATATGGCGAAAAACTTGCGCATTTTGTCAATTCACTATAATTTAGAGCGAACTACCTCTTTTTTAAAAAGCCATCATGTATAATCGGGAAAACGGGAATATAAGAATTTGCCTAATTACCCCTGGTCATATCGCTACAAACCCCCGGCTAATAAAGGAAGCCGAGGCATTATTAGAGGCAGGTTATAAGGTGCATATAATTTTTACCCAGTATATGGATTATCTTTTAACAGATGATGAGCAGCTTCTCTTAAAATATCCGGGCTTAACCTATAACCGCTTAAATTGGGTGAAGAAAAAGAACTTACTCCGTATTTCTTCTGGTGTTGTCCAAAAATTATCCCAAGGCTTACTCAAGGCATTTACGAAATGTACGACATTACATAAAATAACGCTTAACAGACATTACCTTTGGCAATACTGGCAGGCACTTAAAATAGAAGCAGACCTTTATATTGCGCACAACTCTGGTGCGTTGGCAATAGCCGCTGATGCAGCACGAAAGAAGAATGCCAGGTTTGGATTTGACGCCGAAGACTTTCATAGGGAGGAAGGGCTTAGCAACACTGAAAGAGAAAGCTTAGTTCATATCGAAAACCTGTACATACCTTTTGCCAGCCATTTAACTGCTGCGAGTGCTTTAATCGGAAAAGCATACGAGAAAATATATTTAAAGCAATTTATAACAATCTTAAATGTTTTCCCCAAACAGCAATTCAAAAAGAAAACAGATGAAAAAGACAGGGCACTCCAGCTCTTTTGGTTTTCACAAACTATTGGTACAGGTAGAGGTCTAGAAAATATTATAGAGGCCATGTCGCTATTGGAAGATAAATCGCCCGTACTGCACCTTTTAGGAGATGTTAGCCTAAAAATGAAAGTAGAGATTGAACAGTTTCTCTTAAACAAAGGTTTAAAAAAAGAAAACCTGATTTTTTATGACCCTGTGTTTCCTGACAAAATATTTGAAATGGCCACCAATTTTGATATTGGTATTGCATCTGAACTTAGTGTTCCCCTAAATAGAAATATCTGTTTAACCAATAAAATCTTTACTTATATCCAGGCCGGATTGGCTGTTGTAGCAAGCGACACCTCTGCACAAACAGATTTGTTTAGGCAATACCCCAACATGGGAGGTTTATATCAAAATAGCGATATGCATTCACTATCCAACCTGCTAAAAAACTATCAACTTTTCCCCGAAAGGCTGGTTAAAGCAAAGCAATACAACATTTGGTTGGGCGAAAACCTTTTCAATTGGGATTTAGAGAAGATTAAATTTCTTGATACTTTAAAATCAAATTTTAAATTATGATTGAAGCACATGATACGATAGCTGTTATGGTGTCGATAGGAAACCGTGAGCATTTGAGTTCATATACTTTTCCTCGACTCAGCGCGTGGGCTGCCAAACATGGTTACAGCAGTATACTTTTAAAAAAACCTTACAATCCACTTAATAGACCGCCTCATTTCAATAAGCTCCAGGTACATCAGATACTACCTCAGTTCAAAAGGTATATTGTTGTTGATGATGATTTGCTTTTCAGCGAAAAAGCGCCTGCAATGGAAGAGGTTCCGAGTGGATTTGTTGGTGCATGTATGGATGCAGAACAACGGCATACAAAGGCTGCACATGTAAAATGGACCGCAAACACAGGATTTTTGGTTTTCGATAAACAAGCTCAGCCACTTTTAGATCTTGCTTACGAAAAAGGCATATACCCCTATGGAGTGGAAGACGACAGCGACCGTAAAATCTGGGGACCGTTCGACCAGGGAATATTAAATGATGTACTATTTACTAGAAATAAGATTTACAAACTGGATTCCAGATGGAACTACCAACCTATACTCGAATATTTTATAAATGGTGAGGGTTGGGACAAATGGAAAAATAACCGTTTATTTAGATTAAAATATTATGTGAGCTTACTTCTACCCTTTGCAAACCAAAATAAAAAAAATATCAGGAATGCATATGGATTACATTTAATTAGAGGTCCATATCCATCATTTTTCTCGAAGATATTTAAATAATTAAATGCACAAAAAAAAAGTACTGATCATATCACCGTATTTTGCTCCTTCAAATGCGGCAGATATGCAAAGGGTAAGAATGAGCTTACCTTTTTACGAAGATTTTGGTTGGGAAGCAGAAGTAGTTTCTGTTAAAGAAAAATATACTGATGCTGTTTTCGATTATTTATTAAATCAGTCTATCCCTAAAAACATCAAAATCCATCACATAGACGCACTTCCAAAGAACTGGACAATAAAAATCGGTTTGGGAAGTATTGCATTAAGATCGCTTTGGCATTATAAAAAGTATGTAGATAAGCTTCTAAAAAGTGAACACTTTGATCTTATCTTCTTTTCGACTACCCAATTTCCTGTTTGTATTTTAGGACCATATTGGAAGAAAAAATTCGGAATTCCCTTTATTATAGACATTCAAGATCCCTGGTTCACGAACTATTACGAAGATAAACCCAAGCACAAACGGCCAAAAAAATATTGGTTTTCTTACAGGTTGGATAAGTACCTGGAACCAGTCGCAATGAAATCCGTTGATGGACTAATGGCCGTTTCAGATGCTTACCTTGACGACCTTATCACGAGGTATCCTCATTTAAGGGATATCCCTTCAGCCACCATTACTTTCGGTGCTTTTAGAAAAGATCTGGAAATTGCTGAGGACTATAAAGAGCAGTTAAAGCCATCATATGATCTTAACCCCGAATATAAACACATTGTATATGTTGGCAGAGGAGGCTTTGATATGCAATGGGCGGTTATGCTTTTAATGAAAGGTTTTAAGATCGGATTAAAAAAGGAAAACGACCTTTTTGAAAAAATAAGGTTTCACTTTATCGGAACAAGCTATGCCCCACTGGGCAGTGGTACCAAAACATTATATAGTGTAGCAGAAAAATTAGGTGTGGGTAAATACGTAACCGAGCAGACCGACCGCATTTCTTTTTATGAAAGTATTTTTAATCTACAGTGTGCAGATGCACTATTCATCCCTGGACATAAAAAACCCGCCTACACAGCTTCTAAAATATATCCGTACATTCTGATCGAAAAACCTATTCTTGCAGTGTTTAACCCTGAAAGTAGTGCCTCATCTTCAATTATCGACTGCAAGGCAGGTTATGTCGCAGATATTCTGCACTTTAAATCTGCGGTTAGTACCATTTTTAATTTTCTAAGGGACGTTGCGAATAACAGTATGCAGAAGCCTAAAACAGATTGGAAAGAATTTGAAAAATACTGTGCCAAGGCAACAACTGAGAGACAATGCAACCTCTTTGATCAAATAGTCAATGAATAAAAAACTTGCCATTATTATTTCGCATCCTATACAGTATTACAGTCCTTTGTTTCAAAGGTTAGCAAAGCAATGTGATTTAAAGGTTTTTTACACACTTGGGAATTCAGATCAACATTTCGATATTGGTTTTCAACGGGATGTGAAATGGGATATTCCTCTCCTATCTGGCTATAATTATAGTTTTATCGATAACAGAGCTAAAAATCCCAGTCCTAACCGTTTCACTGGCATTGTTAATCCAAACCTGATAGATGAGATACAAAGCTTCGCACCTCATGCAATACTGTTTTACGGATGGGCCTATTACAGCCACCTTAAGGCAATGATGTATTTTAAGAAAAAGATTCCGATCTGGTTCAGAGGCGATTCCAATTTAAATGATAAGCAATCGATGCTAAAAAAAACAGCACGAAAAATACTTTTAAATTGGGTATATAGTAAAGTAAATAAGGCTTTTTATGTAGGCATTGCAAATAAAGACTATTTTAAACATTTTGGCTTAAAGGAAAAAGAGCTGTTTTTTTGCCCTCACGCCGTAGACAATGATCGGTTTGGTAAAGACCGTAATAGCGAAGCGCTAACCTTAAGGACTAAACTGGAGATTGAAACCCATGATGTATTAATTCTTTTTGCAGGAAAATTAGAAGAGAAAAAAGATCCAGCATTATTGTTGAACGCTTTTCTTGAACTTAATATCTCAACAATGCACCTTTTATTTGTTGGCAATGGTCATTTAGAAGATTTTTTAAAAAAAACGGCCCAAAATGACCAAAACTTTAAACGAATACATTTTCTCGATTTTCAGAATCAAAGCTTCATGCCAGTGGTTTACCAAGCCTGTGATTTATTCTGTTTACCCTCTAAAGGGCCCAATGAAACCTGGGGGCTATCGGTAAATGAGGCTATGGCTGCGAAAAAAGCAGTTTTAGTTTCAAATAAAGTAGGTTGTTGGCAAGATTTAGTGAAGGAAAATTACAACGGTTTTATATTTAAATCGGAAAAAATAGACGACCTCAAAGAGAAACTTCTTTTACTAAATGATATAGAAAAACTAAAAAAACTAGGCCAAAATTCCTCAGAAATTATTGCATCCTGGTCTTTTGAAAAACAATCACAAAAATTTATCCAGCAACTTTATGCAAGTATCTGATAAAACATATACCAACGGCGGTAACCTAGGCATTATTAAATTAATCAAAAAATCACCTAGTTTAATATTAGATTTAGGCTGTGGAGCAGGAGATAATGCTCGATTATTGAAACAAAGTGGACATACTGTTGACGGTATTACTATTTCATTAGATGAGATTGGACTTGCTGCGAAATACTGCAGACATACCTATAACTTCAACCTGGAAAGTGGGCTGCCAAGCGAAGTCAAAGAAAACGAGTATAGTTATATATTATGCTCACACGTTTTAGAACATATTGCATTTCCAGAAAAGCTTTTAGCTGATATCTATACCCTGGCAAAAAAAAATAAGGCAACCATCCTCATCGCCTTACCCAATATTATGTATTACAAAACCAGGACTAAGCTTTTATTCGGTAAGTTTGAATACACGAATGATGGCATTATGGATTATACCCACTTACGGTGGTATACGATCAAATCGGCTAAACATCTATTCGAGAGTTATAATTTCAATATCAAGTCATCTACTGTAAACGGTTTACCACCTTTATACAGTCTGATCCGAAGAATTGGATTAAAAGCAATAAATTTCACCAATAATTTCCTATATCTGTTGTCTCCAGGTTTATTCGGCTCCGAACTTATCTTTGAATTGGAATGCAAATAATCCCACAGATTTCTATCGTACTACCTGTTTATAATGGAATAGTCTATTTAGAAGAGGCTATCTCTTCCATTTTAAACCAAACCATATCCAATTACGAAGTGCTTATTTGTGACGATGCCTCAACAGACGAAAGTTTTTTATATTTAAAACAACTAACGATTACTGATAATAGAGTAAAAATCTTTAAGAATAACCAAAATCTAGGCCTTTTTAAAACATTAAATAAGCTAATCAGAACAAGCAATGGGCCGCTGATCCATTTATGGGCACAGGACGATGTAATGATGCCTGATTGCCTTGAAAAATGTATCTCTTTTCATCAGCTACACCAAGATCTTACCATGAGTTATCACAACGTGGAATATATTAATGAAAAGGGGATTATAAAGCCTTTTGAAAAAATCGATGGGACTCCAGCATTAATCGACACCAAACTTTATGCTAAAATCTCGTCAAAGTGGGGATGTATACCGGGAAATATTTCGAATGTAACCATAAACCGTAATCATGCTTATGCCGTTGGTCTGTTTAACGAACAATTAGTCTTAAGTGCCGATTTCGATTTATGGACTAAATTGGCAGCTCGGGGAAGTATCGGCAGAATTACAGAAAAACTGACTTATTTACGCTTACATAGTGGCCAGCTTAGTAGAAATTTTAAAAGTATAGCTTTAAGAATTGAAGAAGATATCCCTATCCAAAAGGCAATTGTTTCATTGCTCAGAAATGATGAAAATGAATTTAAAAAAGCAAAACTTTTTTGGCGGTGGAAAACACAGCCTACCTACTTTAACGACTTGCTATATCTGCTGTTTGTTAAAGAATTTAGCGAAAGCAGGAAATTGGTTCATCTATTGAAAACTGAAACCAGTATTTTCGGGCTGTTATTAAGATGGATGATTGTTAGGACACTTAGGGCAATCAAGCTAGATAATAAGTTTTACATTAATGTTTTAGACAGATAGATGGATAATTTTAAAGAAATAGGGAAAGCTGGGATCATATTAATGTTTTTATTGCTCATTTATGCTGCTACCAGCTACAATCCGCTAGCTACTGGTTGTGCTATACTATTGCCATTCCTACTGTTTAAATTGCTATGGAAGGTCGATGAAAGTCCCTTTTTGTTTATGGCTTTCTGTCTACAATGGCTATCAGTTACTGTTAAAATATTCTATGCTAATTTTATGCAGCTGGATTTTATAGAAGTATTTGACAATTACAAGAACATTGAAAAAACCTATTATGCAAGTCTATTTGGAATTTTGTCTGTTTCCGCAGGTATTCATTTCATTATTAAAAATTACAAAGTAGAAAAAACCGATTATGCGGAGATAGCTTTAAGGTACGATTCAAGAAAACTGGTCCCCATGTACCTAATTGTTACGCTATTATACCCCTTTATACTAAACTACTCCTATTCAACGGGTGGGCTTCAGCAACCGGTTACTAAACTTGCTGACTTTAAATGGATGATATTTTTCACTTTTATGATGAGTACCTTATTTACCAGGCAGTATAAATTATTTTTTCTAATTACAGGTCTGGAAATAGTCTTGAGCTTAACGGGGTTTTTCTCAAATTTCAAGGATTATTTTTTAGTTCTTTTTGGTGGTTTAGCAGTTGTATACTTTAAAAATCTAAACTTTAAACAAATACTTCCATTAGCAGCCCTCGGCCTGATGTTTGTATATATGCTTATTATCTGGCAATACGTAAAGCCAGAATATCGTAATTATTTAAATGGAGGAACGGTATCACAAAACTCAATAAGAACAACTAGCGAATCACTGTCCAAACTTAACGAACTGGTACAAAATGTTGATCAACGCAACATTGACGCTGGTTTCAAACAAACGGTTGAACGCCTCTCTTATATAGATTTTTTTTCTGCCACAATTGATTATGTACCTAGAGTGGTGCCTCATACTCATGGTCGCCTTTGGGGAGATGCTATTGGCCGGGTACTTCAGCCTCGAATTTTTTTCCCGAATAAACAAATAATTGATGATTCGGAAACAACGCGAAAATATTCAGGAATGCAAGTAGCTGGGGCCGAGTCTGCCACATCTATCAGCCTAGGCTACATGACGGAAAACTATATAGATTTTGGAATGCCAGGAATGTTTATCAGTTTATTTGTTTATGGCTTACTCATTGGTTTAGTTTATAAATATGTAATGACCAGCAGCCCTGATAAACTAATCGGTACAGCTATGATTATACCATTATTTATCCTGATTTACCTGTTTGAGTCTGCATTGAATAAGCTCATCGGTGGATTGTTAATGTACCTGCTGATCTATGAACTCATCCGCCGTTTTGCGCTTAAAAGATTTTTGCAACAGATCAAGATTTAAGTGAAAATCATCCAAATCACAGCCTCCTACAAACCAGCCTATATTTATGGAGGGCCTATACAAAGCGTTGGTAAACTATGCGAAACGCTTAGCGTTAAGCGGGCGGCGAAAAGCGATGAGCGGATGACCGATGGCGATATTAACCTCCAGGTACTTACTACTACTGCAAACGGACAAAACGAACTGGATGTAACTACAAACAAATCCGTTTCAGTTGATGGCGTATCCGTTATTTATTTTAAACGTTTAACTAAAGATCATAGCCATTTTTCGCCTGGATTATTGTGGAGATTAAGGAAAGAGATTCTTCGTTACACTCAGAATGACAGCTTGGTAATACACATCCATGCCTGGTGGAACCTGGTTTCGGTTTTAAGCTGTTGGATAGCTAAATGGTACAAAATACCGGTAGTACTTTCGCCCAGAGGAATGCTCACCACTTATACCCAGAATAACCGCAATTCATTCTCTAAAAAACTGCTTCATAACCTCATCGGAAAAAAACTGCTACAATACTGCCATATCCACGCCACTAGCGAACAAGAGAAACAAGATATACTTAAAATTGTTACGCCGAAAAGCATTACGGTAATCCCAAACCTGGTTAATGTAAAGGAATCAGTTGGCAGTTCTCCGCTGGCAATTGACAATAACGATACAACAGTTTTCCGCTTGATTTTCCTGTCGCGCATTGAAGAAAAAAAAGGACTTGAGTTGCTGTTCGATGCTTTATCACTACTGGAGATAAGCTGGGAGTTAACCATCGCTGGCTCGGGGAAAGAGGAATACATAAAAAGCTTAAAAATAAAAGCCAAAAATTTAGGTATTCACGAGCTTATCCATTGGATTGGACAGGTAAACGATGAGGATAAATATAGTTTAATGGCACAGCACGATTTATTGGTACTAACTTCTTTTAACGAAAATTTTGCCAATGTTGTAATAGAAAGTTTAAGTGCAGGCACACCTGTTTTAATCTCTGATCGAGTAGGTTTATCAGATTATGTACGCGGACAGCAATTGGGCTGGGTGTGCACACTGGAAGTAAACGATATTAAAGAAAAATTAATAAACGCGTATCACGCACAAAAAGCGAGAGAAAAGATAAAGCAATCTGCACCTGAAATCATCAGGAGAGATTTTAACGATAAAGTTTTGGCAAAACGATACCTGGAGTTGTATAAAAGATTGACTTAATGAACCAGGAATTCAGCTTTATCATTCTAACTTTTAACGAAGAAATTCATCTTCCCCGTTTGTTGGCCTCCATTAAAGATCTACAGGCCAATATCTTTATTCTGGATAGCGGAAGTAGCGATGAAACGTTAAACATTGCCAAAACATATGGTGCAGAAGTAAAAAACAATGCTTTTATCAATCATCCTAAACAATGGGATTTTGCCTTGAAAAACTTCGACGTTAAAACGCCCTGGACTATTGGACTGGATGCAGATCAGGTGGTAACGCCAGAACTTTTTGATTACCTCCAAAAATTTAATGCCGCAGATTTTGAAGGTATAAACGGAATTTACTTTAACCGGAAAAACTATTTTCAGGGCAATTGGATCCGCTATGGAGGCTACTACCCTATTTATTTATTAAAGATGTTCAGAACCGGAATCGGTTATTCAGATTTAAATGAGAATATGGATCACCGCTTTATTGTCCCGGGCAAAACCGTCATATGGAAAAAGGGCCACTTATTGGAAGAAAATCTTAAAGAGAATAATATCGATTTCTGGTTTAAAAAACACGAAAAGTATAGCGATCTGATTGCCCAGGAAGAAATAGAGCGGATGCAAAAGCTACGGACCCAAACATTAAAACCTAATATCTGGGGTAATCCGGACGAAAAGAAAGCCTGGTTAAAAAGGCTTTGGTGGAAATTTCCATTGGGATTGCGCCCTTATTTATACTATAGCTACCGCATGGTATTTCAATTCGGCATACTCGATAATAAAACGGCCAGAAAATTCCATTATCTGCAAGGGCTCTGGTTTAGAAAACTGGTAGATAGAAAAATTCTGGCTTTGCGAAAGCAGAATGAATCATGATCTATATCCTTACATCCATCACATTGTAATCATCACGCTTTAAATCAGAAAAACTTACCTTTGTACATCCGAAGAAGATATGAACGAAATCCAGACCAAAGAAGCCAGAAAACAAGCAAATAAAAAAGCGATCAAATTTATAATCGCGCTCTTCATATTATATATTTTGTTTAGTCAGGGCAACCTATTGATGAACAGCGTAACTACACCGGGTGCAAGATATTACAATGATTACATTACTCAGCATTTCAATTATATACAAGGCTTAAGAACAGCATTAATTGTTCCTGCGGTATGGATTATCAAAGCCTTCGGTTTTTACGCCATCTATAACGAAACGGATGTAATGGTTGTTGCAGGGCCTTATCTCCGGATTAATTATTCATGTCTCGGCCTTGGCGTGATGAGTTTTTTAGCGGCCTTTGTACTGGCATTTCCAGCTCCATGGAAATCTACCTTTAAAATGCTGGCTATCGGGATTGTGACGATTTATATTTTAAATGTTTGTCGCATTGCAGGGTTAGGTGTTCTGCTTGGCCTCTTCGAATCGCAAAGGCAAAACTTTACTTACCATCACGAGATCTTTAACGTAATTGTATATATCTGCATATTTGTAATGTTATACCTCTGGATCAAGAAAAATACAAAAGGAGTTAACAGGGGAAAAAACGAAAAGACCGATCAATCTAAGCAAGATTAATTCTACATTGAACAAGACACAACTAAATAAAAACTTTAACACAGGCAATTTCCACATCGGAGCCTCGGCTTTAAAACAGTTTTTATGGTATTTCACGGATGTGTTTTTCTTTAAAACTAAGCTTATCCCAATAAGTAGTATCCTTGTTTTTTTCTTGAGGTTATTTGGGGCAAAAATTGGAAAAGAAGTCAGGATTAAGCCAGGTATATATGTTAAATACCCATGGAAACTCGTTATCGGTAACTATAGCTGGCTTGCAGACTGCTACATCGAGAATTTAGACTTTATATACATAGGCGATAACTGCTGTATCTCGCAACAGGCCATGCTGATAACCGGAAACCATAATTACCGTAAAACAAGTTTCGATTTGTTTACCGCGCCCATTACGCTTGAAGATGGAGCTTGGATTGGAGCATCAGCAAAGATATGCCCGGGTGTAAAGGTGCATAACCATGCTGTACTTACCATGGGCAGTGTAGCCACAAAGGCACTGGCTGCTTATTCAATTTATCAAGGCAACCCTGCAGTTAAAATTAAGGAGCGCGAAATTCATTAAAAATGCCTGTTCCAATTATCATGCTTCATCATGTTAATGATTTTCCCGACCCGGGGATAGCTGATTGGAGCATTGACACTGAAAAATTTAAACTTCTGCTTGATATTATTGAGCATAAAGGACTTAAAACCACTACTTTTGAAGAAATTGAAGAAAGAAATGGCGCTATACATCAAAAATCAGTAATACTGAGTTTTGACGACTGCCCCGCAGCACTTTTTGAATTTGCGGTTCCAGAATTACTCAACAGGAACATGAAAGCCGTTTTCTCTATCCCAACGGCCCAGATTGGGGGTTATAATAGTTGGGATATGGCTGAGCAGGGATTTTCAAAAGTTGCTTTAATAACGACAGCACAATTACAGTATCTCGGCAGCAAAGACATGGAAATTGCAAGCCATGGCCAACATCATTTAAGGGCTAGCCAAATTAGCGCTGAAAATTTTACAGAAGAGATTTCGGCATCTAAAATGATTATTGAAACATTAACCGAAAAAAAAAGTACATACCTTTACCTTCCCTTATGGGGATGTACCAAAAAATTACCGACAACTTTTAAGGCAGACTGGTTACAGGTATGGCCTTTCTATTTACCAGGCGAAAGAAAGTAATTTTGCCCTGCGCAGGATCGGCATACACCAATCGGATACGGCCAAATCCATTTCTTTTAAACTCAGCCAAAGCTATCAGCTCATGCGCACGCTGTTTGATCCCCTCCTTTCACTTCAGAATTTTTTTAAGGCTTAAAGCAGCCTATTTTCCATTTCTGTTGATTCAGGTTTATGATCTCTTCAATGGAAAGAAAATGATACCGTTGTTTTAGTTTCTGCCAAATTACTTCATGGCCAGTAAAATCGCACATGGATATGATAAAATAGCCACCATTGTTGAGGTTTTCATCAATACATTTTTGAATGATTGATAATGGTCTGTTGAAATAATACAGGGTTTCGTTGAAGATGATTACGTCAAACTTTCCCTCCAGCTTTTGGTAATCGAAATCTAACTGCTGAAAGTTAGTCTCCGGAAATGAAGCTTTTGCTTTTCTAACTGCATTGCCAGATATATCGATTCCCAGATAATTTAATGGCCCTGCCTCCGCTGCTTTAATGTAATGATAAAGAACACCCTGTCCGCAGCCCACATCTAAAACCTTATCCGATCCATACTTCTTAAACAGGTCTACAATAGCTAAATAATGATCTTTTTCAGCTTCAGCGTAAAGATAATCCCAGTCTTTCCCTCCAAACTGTTTTTCCCATATTGATTTAGATACCCGGTTACCAAAGCCAAACTTAGACAATACGAAAGTGTAGAGCAAACGCCTGAATTTATTTTTGATCTTATCGAGAAGAAGTTCCATAGTAAAAATCGGGATTGATCGACTAATAATCTCCGAAAGATGGTTCTTTTGAGGATCATAATATTTGTAAACAAATATAATTTTACTAGTGGAGAGATAAACAATAAAAAATATTTTTTTCTTGTTTTAAAATCGAACTGAATTTCCATTTAAACCCAAAAGTCTATTCATTTTTTAACTTTGCAAAACAAGCTTTTAAAACTGGAAAAGAAATCTACCAAAATGAATGTTATCCTAGCCTCTACCTCTACGCTGTTTGGCGGTAATTATCTTGAATACCTAAAAGATGAGCTGATTACGTTCTTTGCTGGATTAGATGAAATTATATTTATCCCTTTTGCACGGCCCGGAGGTATTTCGCACGAAGAATATACAGACAAAGCGCGGGATTTTTTCTCGAAGCTGAATATCAGGGTTAAAGGCCTTCATGAATTTAACGATCCCATTAGCGCTATCGATGCAGCCAAAGGATTTTTTACCGGCGGAGGCAATACCTTTCTTCTGGTAAAAACACTTCATGAGCTGGGGCTAATGAAACACCTAAGTGAAAACATTAAAAAGGGCAAACCTTATTTAGGCTGTAGCGCCGGAAGCAATATAGGCGGTATGAATATGAAAACCACCAATGACATGCCTATTGTATATCCCCCCTCATTCGAATGCATAGGCCTGGTTCCCTTTAACCTTAATCCTCATTATCTCGATCCAAACCCCGAATTAAAACATAACGGAGAAACAAGGGAAACTAGAATTATGGAGTTTCTAACACAGAACAACATAAAGGTAATCGGCTTACGCGAAGGCAATTGGATTAGGATATTAGGTGACAAAATCACTACGGAAGGAAGCGAATACACGAGAATTTTTGAAGCAGGCAAAGCCCCATATGAGTGCCCACCAGGAAGTACGTTAATATAATTAATTTATTGAAGAACGATCGAAAAATAAAAACTCAAATATCTACAAGCTATGATTAGTTTAGCATCATAAACTTGTAGACATTATTCTTTATTAAAAGAAGCTTTATTAATTATCTCTTATAATTGTTATGCTATAGCAGCACTCTTTTTCCGAGAACGCAGGTATATCACCAATCCGCCAAAGGCCACAATTAATATTATGGGGATAATCAGCGTAGCCTGCAAAATTTCGGGGCCTGCCAGGTTTTTAGCGTTGGCAAGCGCCTGCCCTTGTGCAGAACTTTCAGGGGCTTTTAAATAATCGCTAAGCGAGGCGCCAGAGGGTAAGTGTTTAACGATCAGGTTATCGTAAAAGCTGCCCATAAACATCGTATAAATAGAAACAGCAAACATCCCTGCACCCCCCATTAGGTTTAGGCCAAGTGCTCCGGATTTGGGAACATTTTCTGCCACAAAACCGATCATCGTTGGCCAGAAATAACAAACGCCTATACCAAAAATAATCGCAGCGAAGAAAACAGAATTTCCGGTAAAGGTGCTCAGCATGTAAAGCCCTGTTGCGGCAAATATTGCAGATAAGAGCAGTACGCCCTGAGGTGCAAGGCGGTGAACTACAGGTTCGGCAAAACCCCGGCCAATTACCATGATCCCTGTGGTAAGGGTAAGCAATAAAATAGCATTATCGGTTACGTTTTTAAGCAATAAGCCTATCCATTGCCCGGTAAATAACTCGGTAATGGCCGTACCGAACATGCAAATGAACATAAAGATAAACAAAGGAGAAAGTACTGCTTTATACATATCTGAGCTCGAATAACCAGACGATACCCTTTCGGTAACCGGGAAATCCAACCTCGAAAACAGGTATCCGTAAATCAAAGTAGGAATAATCATCATGGCCACCTGTACCTTCCAGCCCAGTCCAAGATGAACAAACAAGGTAACCAGCAATGTGCCGATTACAATGCCTCCGGGAAACCATAAGTGAAAATGATTTAACCTGGTCGTTTTATTTTCTGGATATAAAGCGGCTACCAATGGGTTACAGGCGGCCTCTACAGTACCATTGGCAATGCCGATGAGCAAGGTAGATAAAAACAGGCTCCAGTAGCCCTGGGCAAAAATGGTCAGGACAATTCCAGCCAGGTGAAAAACAAAAGCCATGACCAGCAAGCGTTTCATGCCAATTATATCGACTACAAAACCTCCAACAATGATAGCCAGCGGAAATCCCCAGAAGGCTGCAGCCGTAATGGTGCCCAATTGGGAAGTACTTAATTGAAAATCGATACCGAGCTGGTTCATTATACCAGCGCGGATGCCGAAGGAAAGGGAGGTAACGAGTAATGCAAGACAACTTGCCCAGAATAGTTTTGTGGTTTGAATGTTAAGCATCTGTTCAGATTTAGGTTATAATTTGTTTTAATTGGCAATAAGAAAAAGATTTTAACAACCAGGCTGGTTGTTCTTTAATGGCAATCCAGGCCGATAGTTTCTTTAAACTTTTGGCTACAATCTTCAGACAGGAAATACGCCAGGTTTTTAACCAGGCTTCTAATTTAATGAGTTGGCGCTCCTCCATTTTTCTGGAATATTTGGTTATTACACGCTACAAGCGTAGTATTATGATTAGATTTTAATCATTAATCGCCATAATAATAAACAATTGAATCGATTAATGCAACCGATTGTGTAAACATTGCTTTTTTTGCTGGTGAGATGTGACCAATTTACCGCTTGGTGAATACGGATAGTATTAGTGAACGATAAATTTGATTTTCTCCATTTCATTCTATAAATTGAGGCGGAATCTGATCCAAACTCCAATAACCATTATGAAAAGATATCTTTTTATTATCCTTTTAGCCATCTCTTTTTCTGTACAGGCACAGCCTAATACCAGCAATTATAAATACATTATTGTGCCCGAAAAATTCAGTTTTCTTAAGCAGGTTAATCAATATGGCTTAAATACCCTTACTAAAGCTTTTTTTGAGGAAAAAGGTTTTACGGTGTATTTTGATAATGCTGAAATACCCGAAGAAATTGCAAGCGATAGATGTAAGGCGCTGGTGGCAGAACTGCAGGAAAACAATAGTATGTTTGTTACCAATCTTACGCTTTTACTTAAAGATTGTAAGGGCGCTGTTGTGGTAAAAAGCAAGGCAGGCAAAAGCAGGGAAAAGGAATATCAAACTTCTTACAATCTGGCATTGAAAGACGCTTTTACATCCTTTAACGATTTTAAGTATGTAGCAGGCAGCCCCACCATGGTTACCAGTGCAGTACCTGCCAATGTAAACACAGAGACTAAAACAGTGCCTTCAGCTGTTAATCAGCCAATTGCTATCAAAACGGAGCAACCAGAAGCGCTATTATACGCACAACCCATAAGCAATGGTTACCAACTGATAGATGCAACCCCTAAAATTGTAATGACCCTACTAAAAACCTCAGTAGCCGATTGTTATATTTCGAACAATGGTAATGAGAACGGCATAGTTCTAAAAAAGAACGGAACCTGGTTCTTCGAGTATTATAAAAACAATGTTCTTGTTTCAGAAAAACTATCCATTAAATTTTAACCTGTCATAGTCATTAAGAAACCAAACCGTTCCGTATCCAACACTGCACAGGCGATTCGCTTTCTAAAACAGCTTGGCAAGTGTATAGGGAGATTTACGATAGTAGATAGGAATACATTGATTTCGTTCTAAAGGCTCGCTGGAGGATTGATTAAAGGCAGACTAAAATAAAAAACAGATCCCTTCCCTATCTCGCTTTCTGCCCATATCTTCCCGCCATGCCGCTGAATTATCTCTGCAGATAAATAAAGCCCTATTCCAAACCCGGCAACAGTGGTCATTCGATTGCTCTCTACCCGGTAAAACCGTTCGAACAGTTTTGGAATATCATTTTCATCTATTCCCATTCCATGGTCCGTTATCCGGAATACAGCTGTCTTACCTTCAGGATAACACTCAACAGTTATTTCACTATCTACAGGTGAATATTTCATCGCATTGCTGATTAGATTATTAATCACATGCCCAACCTTATCTTTATCTACGCTCACAAAAAGACCTGGCTGAAATGTAAACTTTATATTGTGACTGTTTACTGTTGCAATATACTCCTCAACCACTTCTTCAAGCAGCACCGACATTTCTGCGGGCTGAAAATCCATCAGCATTTTCCCTGACTCCAGGCGCGAAAGGTTTAGGAAACCATTAATCATGCTTGTCATTTTATTCACCTGACGCTCCGCTCGCTGAAGCGCTTTATCTGCAAAGCCGTTCTGATTACTCTTGGCTTTCAATTGCATCACCTGAATATAACCTTTCATGGAAGTAAGCGGTGTTTTAAGTTCGTGGCTAACCATTGCAATAAAGTCATTCTTCCGCTGTTCGTCTCGTTTTTGATCTGTTACATCCATTAAAACCGCATAAACACTATCAAAATCGCCACCACTCCCCTTTTTAGCCTTTCCAACTACTCTCACCCAACGGCGCTCACTTGAAACAAGATCACTGATCGGATAGGTATAATCTAATGGTTTTCTAAGATTGATACAATCTTTAAAAACCTGCTCGAAATCTGAAAGATACTCGGTATCAACGCATCCCATCACCATTGTCCAGCTAACCTCCTCCTCTAAAGGCAAACCGCAGAGTTCCCTGAATCTTTTTGATGCTTCTACACGTCCTGTTTTAATATCCAGGTTGCAGCTGCCCAGCTCAGCTGCATCGAAGGCAGATTGTAGGTTATCTTCACTTTCCTTTAGTGCATGAAGTGCATTGTTGAGCTGATTATTGATTTCTGTCTGGAGATCATTGGCAGCTGCAAGCTCTTCATTAATTGCTTCCAGTTCCCGTGTTCTTAGCCTGACGATATTTTCAAGATTTTCATTGAGCTCATCTGCCCTTTTTCTTGCTGCTTCAAGCTCCTTGTTCCTGGTTTCTAAAAGCAGCTGGTTTTTCTTCAGCTCGGTCAGATCCGTAATAATGATGCTTAGCGCGGTACCCTCATCAAGATGAAGCACCTTTAAAGAAAGCTGAACGGACAAGGAAGCACCTGAGCTGCTTATGATATTCACTTCTGTCCTGATGTCCTTTTTCCAAGCAACATTAATTATTTCCCTGATAGTAGCTTGGTCTTCTTTTGAAAAAAATGTTAAAAAGTTTAAACCGATAACTTTTTCCAAAGGCAGCCCTAAAAGTCTGGATAACTGCGAATTGCAGTATAATACATGAGCAGATGCATCAAGGGTTAGTGCACTTTGGCTCATCTGTTCGATAAAGATGCGGTAGGTATGATCAGCACTCTTCAGCGTAAAAAGCTGGTGTCCATTCTCTCCATTTACAACCAACGCATCAACTTCTCCTGATCGGATGGCATGAATAATATCGTTAGCTTCCTCTAGCTGCATGCGAAGTTCCTCATAGGCACGCTCGAGACTGATATGTTCACTTGTCTTCTGCATAACTTAATAGCTAATCCCTAATCCTTTCAATACTTTCTCGCGATCAGAACAGTCGCCGATCAGCTTTTTGATAGGCATAGGTGATTTTTTGATCAGCATCGGAATGGCCGCAACATCTTCCTGCTGAACCAGCAATGGCTGCTGATGCGCATCAATGATATCTAACTCGTACCTGCCGGCAATAAATTCTTCGCAGATTGCGCGAATATTCACAATTGCCCTTGTGGAAACCGGTGATGCACCAGCAATGAAAAGCCTAAGCGAAAAAAATTCGACGCTTTGCTTACTATCTTGATGAACCAGATTTCCTATTGACATATTTAATGATTAAGCTTTGTACGTATATCTAATCCCACCAGTACCTTTTCCTCATTTGAAAGATCTCCAATGATTTTGCGGACTGGTTCAGGAACTTTTTTCACCAATGTCGGAATCGCAAATATCTGATCGCCCTCAGCCAGTTGTGGTTTTTCCAAAAGGTCGATCACCTCAATGCTATATTTTCCCTTCAGATGCTCTTCGCAGAGTTTCTTCAGGTTTTCCAGCGCAGCTACCGATTTACTCGTTTTACCAGCTACGTACAACCGGAGTTCGTATGCTTTTCCCACTATTTATTTCTTTTTTTGTTTATATTTTTTTCTTTACTATCTGTATTTCCCCTTCGCAGATCGGCAATCTTGCTCAGCGTTTCGCCCATAATCTGCTTTTTTAAGGCTTCCTCTACATAAACTTTATTGAGTTCTTCTTCTGCAGACTCATATTCTGATCTTAAACTTTCAATTTTTGATTCTAAAATTTTCCGTTTACGTTCAAGTTCGCGGTCTTTACGGCTAATTGCCTGGGCATGGATAATTTCGCCCGTCTGCTCCAAAAGCATACGGGCCTCTCTTGCAGAACCGGTAAGCACACCATGCTCTGTAGGATATACATCCATCAGGTTTAGCCCCTGATCGGTAATCACAAATTCCCTTATCTGGTTGGAATGTTTCATTCCCCTGGATTTTATGATATATAATCCCCTGTTCCTTTCGCCATTACTCTCAATATCTTTGATCAATAACCATGCATCAACAAGTGAAGATATACCCTCATCGGTCTGTTCGTTCACCGTATTATTAAAAGTAAGGGCAGTAAACATTACCGTAATCTGCTCACTCTGTAAAAAGTCTATAAGGCGTACAAGCATGGTTTTCACCTCACTAACAGATCCTATGGTTATCAGGTTGGTGATCGGATCAAGCACCACTACTGTGGGTTTAAATTTTTTGATCGCTTTGTGTATCGCCACCAGGTGCATCTCAAGGCCATATAAAGTAGGCCGTGAGGCATAAAACTCCAGGCAGCCTTCTGTTACATGTTTTTGAAGATCGATACCAATAGCATGCATGTTCCTGATGATCTGTTTTGGAGACTCTTCAAATGCAAAAAAAAGACATTTTTCACCATGTAAACAGGCAGAATTAGCGAATGTGGCCGTTATACTGGTCTTCCCCGTTCCGGCCGTACCTGAAACCAATATACTGCTCCCTTTAAAAAAGCCGGAATTTCCCAGCATTTTATCAAGCGCAGGAATACCTGAAGACAGGTTTTTCGAAGAAACCTCATGGTTCAGCATCAAAGAGGTAACCGGAAGCACAGAGATACCCTCATCGTCTATCAGAAATGGATATTCATTCGTTCCATGTACCGATCCACGGTATTTTACAACCCGAAGCCGCCTGGTCGAAATCTGATTGGTAATTCTATGGTCAAGTAAAATCACACAGTCTGATACATATTCTTCAAGACCCTGACGGGTGAGCCCATTTCCACCACGTTCTCCTGTTATGATTGCGGTAACGCCCTTCGATTTCAGGAACTGAAAAAGTCTACGGATTTCGGCCCGTAGCACTGCAACATTGCTCAACCCAGAAAATAGGTTCTCAATCGTATCAAGCACCACTCTTTTTGCACCTATACTGTCAATTGCATAACCTAAACGAATAAAAAGTCCCTCCAGATCATATTCTCCTGTCTCTTCTATTTCGGAACGGTCGATGTGTACATAATCTAATTTTATCTTTTTATCCTTTTCTAACTGTTCCAGATCAAATCCGAGAGGGGCTACGTTCGCTTTAAGTTCTTCGGCTTTTTCCTCAAAAGCCATAAATACGCCTGGCTCATTATAATACAAGGCTCCTTTTACAATGAATTCTATAGAAAAAAGTGTTTTGCCACAGCCCGCATCGCCACAAATAAGTGTAGGCCTTCCTGAAGGCAGGCCGCCCAGCGTAACTTCATCAAGTCCGGAGATACCAGTAAGTGTTTTGGGAATTGTACCAGATGAGGGTGTTCCCAATTGCTTTTTTGATTTAGCCATTCATTTAAATTTTTAAAGCTTAAATCCATTATTTAATTATAACCTCAGATGAGTTCTTTCCAAACAAACAGGGGATATTAAAAAATGTTTGCAACCTGTACACATATCCACCCTGAGGTTGAGCTTATAAAAACAAAGATTGCTGCTAGATGTACCAATAATTCACCAGAGATTTACCATAGTATCGCTGATTTTCAGTTTGCCCTAAAATGATTGGAAACAGATACTACTGACCTTATTAATTCCAAAACTTAGGGCCAAACTCATTTCAAATAGGAATTATGTTTAAAAATGAACTGTTTTTCGCCCGGTTTTTAAACCCGTTCGTCGAGAATTACACTGTGTTGGTATAATTGCGGGTTTTCTGCTGCAACGTTTTGCCTGTAGTGGCGTCTTATTTACAAAACAATCACAAAATATTAATCAAAAATATAAATAACAGCATTATGAAAACCTCAATCAAAACCCTAACAAAATCAGTATTGGCAGCTATCGTTTTAAGTTCTGCTATTTTCTCAACAAATGTAATGGCAGGAGAGAAACAGCCAAGCAAAGTATCGGCACCACAAAACATCAGCCAGGTTATTGTAAGCGGAAATGTAGAAATTACATTAATACAAGGAAAAAAAGAAAGTGTAAGCTACAACGATGATAACACTGGCCAAGTAAAAGTGATCCAGGATGGACATGCATTAAAAATCAGTTCGACAGATAAAAATACAGCTAAGATTACTGTTTATGTGAACAACATCTATAGAGTACAGGCTTCAGAAAATGCCGTTGTAAAAACTGCAGGTAAATTGGATTCGAAATATCTTCAATTATTCTTGAAAGGAAATGCAGTTGCCGAAATTAATTCAAATACAGAAAGTTTATATACTGTAATTGAAGGCCGTGCAGATTTAAAATTAAGCGGCGCTACCGGAGAACATATCTTGGTAATGGGAAGCACACCAAAACTGAATTTAGACAGATTTGCAGCAATGAAAACACAAATGAGTTCGCCAGTAGCTGGTACAGAACAAACTGCTTCATTGGCAAAATAAGTTAATAACAATATAAAAACGGGCTGCAAAATATTTTGCAGCCCGTTTTTGTTTTAAGCGTATTTGCAGAAGCCAAAATTAACCTGTTTTTTCAGGGCTTTCGGTTTCGATATACCAGTTTTAAATTACCATCGGTTTCAGCATAGCATAAAGTTGAGAATAAAATAGACATCAGCTATTTGAATATCCGGCTGCTAAATCAATCGATATAGAAAATCAATTCTAATCCCTACTTTTGAAAAACTATATGTGCTATAAAAGATAATATTCAATACTGCTTAAGCTAGATGATTACAAGAAATTCTTTTTACCCAGCCCTCCAGAAGGCCATTTTGTTACTTTTCATCTTATTTTTTTCAAGCCATGTTTTTGCGCAGAAAGATAAACCTGCATATAAAGGCCAGGATGTATCTATTCTGGCCGATTCTACTACATTAACCAAGGGTGATTATCTTACACACCTGGAAAAAGTATTTGAAACCGTTAATAAAGTTCCGGTAACTGTTGGTTCATTTAAGAAACTTAAACCTATAGCAGCACATTTAACCCAGGATGAAGCGGCATTGATACTGCTTAAAAGTCGGTTAACACAGAGCGATAGATCTCCAAACCTGCAAAACCTGCAGATGGACCAAACCCTGCTGGAAGAACTACAGCACAATAACAAAGATTGTTTATCAGACCTTGATGAGTATGAAAAGGAGCTACGTGCTTTAAAAACCGAAATCCTTAACCTGCGCAAAGATACCGTATTGATTAAATTGTTTACGGTTCCTGCGGTACAGGTTATGTTTAAAAGTGAGTTTGCAGAGCTAAAGAAGAAACGTATAATGATGGATAGCCTGCTGAAAACGACTACCTTATCCATCAATAACCTGCAGGCCAGAACTTCTTCTAACCTGATCAATATTAAAGAGCTCATGTACCTTACCGATAGCCAGCTCGAGGCAGTAAGTATTAAAGCTTTTGGTAAAGAGCGCCGCTATTTATGGGAATCGGTAAACAAACGGGCCAATAAAAGCATGGGTTTTCGTAGGTTTATTAAAGGAGAGCAAGAAATATCTGGCTATTATTTTGTGTACACCAGAAGCAGCCGGTTGTTATTGCTTTTTACCTGTACCATATTTTTCTTCTGGGTGTTCTTCAATTTTAGAAGTGTAAAACAGCGGGGCCGTTTAGAAACGCTCGATGGTTTTTCACTCATCAGTCCGCAGCCTTATTTAATCACCTTTATCATGCTCTTTGCACTGGCACCTATTTTCGATTTAAGGGCGCCTGCGCTTTATATAGAAGCGGTAGAGGTTATACTCGCTATTTTGCTCACTGTATTTTTTCGTAAAAAGCTAAACTCAAAGCTGTTTTCCTATTGGTGCATATTTGTAATACTCCTTCTTGCCCCTGTTTTCTTACGTCTTTTGGGTATGCCGCCCAGATACCAGCGCTGGCTGCTGCTGTTCTTAACCACCAGTTCAGTTGCCTATGGCATTATGGTATGGAAAATACTCGATGAAAAAACCAAAAGATACAGAATGATCCTTACCACGGGTTTTATTTATGTTGGCTTTGCTATTATCGCCACGTTTTGTAATCTATTTGGCCGCTTTACCCTCACACAGATTTTTTATTCAACCGGGGTAAGTTCGCTTTTAAATGCGATATCGCTAACCATCCTGGCCAAAGTATTGGTAGAAGCCTTTTTACTACAGATGAAAAGCAGCCGGATCCGTAAGGGATTTCCAGAGTATTTTGATTGGCAACCCGTAATTACCGGACTTAAAAGGCTTACGGGTATTGGTGCTACCATTATCTGGTTTGTTATATTTACCACCAACCTGAATATTTTTAACGGACTCTACGAATCGGTAATGGAAATTCTGACTGAAAAAAGAACTATAGGCAGTTTCTCTTTTACCTTTGGCGGCATTGTATTATTCTTGGGCATCATTTGGATTGCCAACTTTTTACAGAAATACATTGCTTATTTCTTTGGCGATACAGGAGATGATAGTTTTGACGATAACAAAGGAGAGCGTTCGAAATTACTGGTCACCCGTTTGGTGTTATTAATTGGTGGCTTTTTAATTGCTGTTGCTGCCTCCGGGTTACCCATCGATAAAATTACGGTTATCCTCGGTGCATTGGGTGTTGGAATTGGATTGGGCCTACAGAATATCGTAAGCAATTTTGTATCTGGTATTATTCTTATTTTTGATAAAACCATCCGCATAGGCGATATTGTAGAACTGAGCAATAAAAAGGGAAGGGTAAAGGAAATCGGTGTACGCTCCAGTACCTTACTTAGCGACGAAGGTGCTGAAATTATTATCCCGAACGGTTCCATTTTATCCAATAACATTATCAATTGGACACTGAGCAATAACCAGATGCGGGTAGATATTTCTTTATTGATTGCAAAACCTTTTAATTCTACCGAAGTAGTTGGTCTGATCAGGGAAATTATTGTAGAGAACAGTAATGTTTTTATCAGTAAAGAACCTATTATTATGATCAGTCCGGTGAGTAAACTTAACAGTACCATCAATATTTATTTCTGGTGCAAGGATATAACGAAAGCAGATTTGACACGGAGCATGATCAATCAACAGATCTTTGAAGTGTTCGAACAAAAAGGGATTGAAATTCTATAATAACGATTGCTTTTTTATTTAGTAGCCAAAAACGTGTTCATTTTCATTAAAAAAATGAACACATCGTGCTTTTATGTTCATACTATTTGCATAGATTTGCTACATGTTTAATAATTAGTTAAAATCTGAACATTTCATAACTTTTTGTTCAGATTTGAGAAGAATGGTGTACACATGTCCAGGCAGCACAATAAAATAACTTTATGGCATACGATAGAATACTTCCGTTTAATGATCTCCCGCTATTACCTCCTTCCAAAAATGTTGAAGATGATATAGATATTTTAAAAAAATTAGTAACGGCATCGAGGGCATTAGCAACAACAAACAGTAGCCTCCATCGTTTACCTAATCCAACTATGTTAGTGAACACCATTGTACTACAAGAAGCGCAGACTTCAACTGCAATTGAAAATATATTCACTACTGAAGACGAGTTATACAAAGCTGTTTCTGATACACCTAGAGAAGAAAACATTAAACCAGCTACTAAAGAAGTGTTACGATACCGTGAAGCACTTTGGGAAGGATACAAAATGATTTTGGTGAATGGGCAAATAGATAATGATTGTATCATCAGCACATTTCGTCAGATCAAGAATACCACAGCAGGTTTCAGGCCCCCACAAAGCCTAACAGTAATCAGAAGGGGCCAAAGTGAGTTTAGATCAGGCGAAATTATATATACACCACCTAGAGGGGAAAAAATAATTGAAAATAAAATGGATAATCTGATTGAGTACCTGAACGATGATATTAAATACCCCTCAGATCCACTAATAAAAATGTGTATCGCCCATTATCAATTTGAAGCAATACATCCGTTCTCTGACGGGAATGGAAGAACTGGCAGGATTCTAAATCTTTTGTATCTGGTGAACAAAAATTTATTACAGCAACCTATATTATACCTATCTAAATATATTATTCTCAACAAGGATGATTACTATTATCATCTGGCAGCAGTTACGCAGCGGAATTCATGGAAACCCTGGCTACTATACATGCTTGACGCAGTAGAAAAAACTGCAATATTGACCAATCAGCTGATTGTAAGCATACTAAACCAAATGGAAGCTACCTTAATCCACGGAAAATCTAAGATCAAATGGTATAATAAAGAAATAAACGAAGCTATTTTTAGTCAACCATATATTAAACCTAAACGAATAGGAGACATGCTTAATATTACCTCTAGAACCACGCTAACTAAATACTTTAAGGAGTTTGAAGCGGCCAAAATATTGACTGCAGCCAAAGATGGTAGAGAAGTATTTTACATCAACGATGATCTTATCCAAATATTGAAAGGATAATAAGACCTTCAACAAACTGATGGATAATAGAAATCTGCGTCTTCAAATCCATCTTATCATTTCCAATGCATGAATTAGATAAATCTAAATGTGTTTTTTACCTTTAAAGCATGAACAAATTTGTCCTTTCTGAAATCAATATTTACCCCATTAAATCGCTGGGGGGCATCAGTTTACAAGAGGCAAAACTTGAAGAAAGGGGCCTCCAATATGACAGAAGATGGATGCTTGTTGACGAGCAAGGCACATTTATTACCCAACGGAAACATTTTGAACTAGCACTGCTACAGGTAAATATTACAGATGGTAAACTAAGTATTTCTCATAAAATATTACCTGAGCAAGGTATATCTTTTTCTTTAGATGAAGATACCGGAGAACAGATTTCAGTTGTAATCTGGAATGACACCGTTACGGCGCTTGAGGTAAATAAAACGGTAAGCCGTTGGTTTTCTGATTTTCTGAACTTTGAAGTTAGATTGGTAAAAATGCCTTTAACTGAAAAGCGATTGGTTGATCGGGATTATGCTTCCAATGATGAAATCGTGAGCTTTGCCGATGGTTACCCTTGCCTCATCATAGGCCAGTCTTCGCTTAACGCACTGAATGAAAAGCTTGCAGACCCCATTCTTATGGACCGTTTCCGCCCAAATTTTGTTTTTACGGGAGGAGAGCCGCATATTGAGGACGCTTTTAAAGATTTTTACATCGGCGAAGTTTTATTTTCAGCCGTAAAATCATGTGCGAGGTGTGTGCTCATTACGATTGATCAACAAACCGGTGAGAAAGGGCAAGAACCTTTAAGAACACTGGCCAGCTACCGGACGGCAGGCAAAAAAATCATGTTCGGGCAGAACCTGCTTCACCATCACCTGGGCACCCTAAAAGTTGGTGATGATTTGAAAGTTAAAAATTGGAAGGAAAAGAATTAACCCGGCCGACAGCCAAAATCTATTCCCTTGAAGTAAGTATATAACAGCGCATACCAGGAACATCGATATGGGTATTTTGATAATCGCCCGGTGCAATTTCAAATCCCATTTTTTCCAGTAATTTTATAGAAGGTGGGTTATCAATGGATGGAAAAGCCACAATGGTTTTAATACCCATTACCTCAAATGCATATTTGATGACACAGGTAATGGTTTCGACCATTATACCTTTACCTTGAAACTCCGGAAGCAACTCATACCCCATTTCCACGGTTTCGTTCTGGATATCAAAATTCCAAAGACAGGCTGCACCTATCATGGCCTGATCACCTTTATAAGAAGCAACCCAGTATATAGATTCATCATTATTGATCAGATTATCAATTTTATTGATGTACGCAATGGCTTCGTTAATATGCAGAAAGGGGGCCTTACCTGTTAAAGTGGCTACTTCAACATCCGAACGCAATTGATAAATTACGGGAGCATCTTCCAACGAAAGTCTCCGAAGGATCAATCTATCAGTTTCGAGTACAGGAAAAGTAGAAAAATCGAGTGGTTTCATCTGGTTAACTTAAGGAAGAATTAGTGCAGTTAAGATTATTATTTAGCGAAAGATAGCTATTTTTTATATGAATTAAAGGTTCTTGATCGGTGTAAGATCAATACAACCAATACCACTTAGAGGTACTTGCTGGCAGGCAACATCGGCTGTAGTTAACCTAAATTAAACCTAAAATAGACCCTGGCTTTACCCTTTAGGTAATGAATGAGGTAAGGCCAGGGTAAAGAATGGGTAAGCAAAGGGTTAACCTGGGGTTAACTTGGTGTACAGAAAAGGTAAACAAAAGGTACAGAAAGGGTAAAGAATAGGTAGAGAAGGGTAAACAAGGGGGTAGAGAAAGGTAAACAAAACTCCGCTGCCATTTAGCTTAAAAAATCATTAGCCCGGATTGATATACAGGCTAATGATTTAGCGATTTACAGATTGATAATACTATTGCTTTACTGGCACATTGATCTCATAAAGTTTATCGTGCAAGGCTTTCATCTGCACTTCCGAAAATTTAATATCTTTTCTGTCGTAGGTCATCAATCCATTGGTTTCTACTTCTACGTCGGTAGTTTGCGTATATACTCCGGCAGAGAGCCCCAAAGGGATTAATTCTGCTAAACGTTTCATAAACTGGGCATATTTATTAAACAGATCCGTTTTATTCTTAAAACTCTGGTAACCCCAGTTATTCTTCTGTTGCCACACATGGCCATCAATAGGAAGGCCAAGCCCCCCAAACTCACCAAGTACAAGGGCATAATCTTTTCCAAAATAATCAGGACTAGGCATGGCCGGATGTGGGTAATTGTGCAGGTCGATCATATCGCCTACCGGATAGAAATTGCCTCCACTGGCCGTATTCACCAGTCTTGAAGGATCTTTCTCTTTTGTCCATTTGGCGATTTCAACTGTTTTAAACTGTCCCCAGGCCTCATTGAAAGGTGTCCATACCACAATAGAGGGCACATTATAAAGTGCATCAATAATGGCATTCCACTCTTTTTTGTAATATCCTTCAGATTCGGCACTTCGGTTTTTATCCGATCCATGGTCTAAAATACCAGGGCGGTTCTCCCAGCCGTTACCGAGATCGCCGCTTGGCATATCCTGCCAAACCAGCATACCGGCTTTATCGCAGTAGTAATACCAACGGGCAGGCTCTACTTTAATGTGTTTTCTGATCATATTAAAACCCATTTCTTTGGTTTTATCTATGTCGAACTTTAAAGCGGCATCTGTTGGTGCGGTGTAAAGCCCATCTGGCCACCAGCCCTGATCTAAGGGACCATATTGAAAAACAAACGCGTTGTTTAACAGCATGCGCTGAATACCGTTCTGATCTTTACCTATGGAGGTTTTGCGCATGGCAAAATAACTTTTCACCTCATCAACCTTTTTATTGTTAGCAATCAGCTCAACCTTAAGGTCGTATAAAAATGGATTTTTAGGATTCCAGAGTTTGGGGTTCGCAATTTTTAAACTGATGGCGCCACTGCCATCAGCAACCTGTTCAGCTACTTTTGTAGCGCCATCCCATGCCGAAACCTTAACCTGACTGCCTGCACCGGCGCCCATTAAAATTGGCGTAACCGTTACCGTTTGCTGATCGATATCTGGTGTTATTTTAATATGATCGATATGTGTTTTATTTACGGCTTCAATCCATACCGTCTGCCAGATGCCGGTTACAGGGGTATACCAGATACCTTCTGGTTTTTTCACCTGTTTTCCCCTTGGTTGAGGGCCCTCATCAGTAGGGTCCCAAACTTCTACGGTTAAAGTTTGATTTCCGTTCTTGTTTAAAAATGGGGTAATGTTAAAGCTGAAAGGATCGAAACCGCCTTCATGTTTACCAACTGCTTTACCGTTGATGCTCACGGTGCTTCTCCAGTCAACCGCACCGAAATGAAGCAAAATTTCTTTGCCTTTCATATTAGCAGGTACAGTAAAGCTGGTTTTGTACCACAGTAAGCTATCTTTACCTACTGTTTTGCCAACACCCGAAAGTGAAGACTCTACCGCGAACGGCACAAGGATTTTACCCTGGTTAATTGCAGGCTGTTGTGATTTTGCGGAGATGGCATAATCCCAAAGTCCGTTTAAGTTTTTCCAATTACCAGCACGCTCAAACTGAGGGCGGGGATATTCTGGCAATACATTTTTAGGATTAACTTCCTGTGCCCATGGTGAAGAGATTTTCCCTCCTACCGCCGACCACGATTTGTTCTGCTGCTGTGCAGAAAGGGAAAGCGAGAGCCCCAGCAACGAGAAAAGGATGGATACTTTTTTATTCATTGGTTTAAAATTTGTGTGTTAAAGTTGAGTTTTACAATGTTATTAATTTAAGCAAACATTTTCTTTCGACATGCAGCCATTCATATATTTCTTTAGAAAAGTCGTCATTGCGAGGCACGAAGCAATCTTAATGTGCAGTGAGGATCACTATATAGAATGACTGAAATCAATTCAAAAGATTTCTCCACTGCGGTCGAAATGACGATGTCTTGCTTTATTTATTATTGAGTTTTTTAATCAGGTTAACCTCATCCAGGCGGTATGGGGTGCCATCGGGCTGAAATATTTCGTGGAACCACTCAATCGGATCAGATCCATCGGCAAGCGGGGTATCCCAGGCATATTTGGTATTGGTTTTACCCGCAGCAAAACCCCAGTTTATAGCGCCAACATTTTCAGTTTTAAGCATGGGCAAAATGTTAGCGAAACGGCTGTTGCGCGATCGGGCCATATATTCGGTACAGATCAGTGGCCGGCCGCTGGCTTTTAACAGATCTATGGTTCTTTGGTGCCAGTCTGGTGCCTCATAGTTATGGTAGGTTACAATATCTGAGTTGGCCAGTTGTATTTCGTTAAGCTTTTCGAAACCCCAGCTCCACAATCCGATAGAAATCGGCTGATCGGGATTAACCGACCGTGCCCAGCTTATGGTTTTGGTTAACAAAGGTATGGTGGCTTCTAACTTTCCGCTATTTCCAGGTTCATTGTACAAATCCCAAAGTAAAATTCTTTTATCATGTGCAAAATGGGTAAGTACATCTTTCACATATTTTTCGAGTTCTGGAAAATTGGCTTCTTCTTTAAAAGCCGGATCGCCAGGATCTTGCAACCAGCCCGAATTGTGAATACCCGTTTTAGGCTCGGGCTGTTTGCCAATCGCTGAAGTTTTATTCCAGCAATCGTCGAAAAAGACAAACATCGGTTTAATACCGTGTTTTTGGGTAATGGTTAAAAATTGATCCATTCTCTTTTTAAAACCTTCAGGGTCCTGGCTCCAGGCTTTACTAAACAAGAATACGCGCAGCGTGTTAAAGCCAATTCCTTCGGCCCAGCCCAGTTCCTTATCGATCAGATCGGGTGAAAAGGTATCGGCCTGCCACATTTCCAACTGGTTAATGGCATTAGAAGGAATATAGTTGGCACCTGTTAACCATTTATGTTCTTTGTACCAGGCATTGGCTTTTTCTATTGACCAAACCTTTGCAGGTTCGGTGTCTTTTTTTGTTTTTTGTGCAAAGCCCATGCTGATGTTAAAGCTCAATACAGCAAGTAGCGCATAGTTTTTTAAATTCATATCGGTATTTATCTGATTATTTTTTATTTCGGTTTGATGGTGATGTTAAGCTCAACCCTGCTTTTACCGGCGTTCCAAAATTTGGTGTTCCATCGGTATTCCAGCTGAACTTTTGGGCCCGGGGCGAGCGGAAACCTCCGCAGCCCTGGCCCGGTTTATCATTGGCGTGATATAGGATCCAATCTTCTTTTCCATCCGGCGACTTAAAAAATGAGTTATGGCCCGGCGCATAAACACCGTCTTTTGGCGATTGCTGAAAAACAGGTTGATCTGATTTTGTCCAGGAAGCAGGGTCGAGCAGATTGCTTTTAGCCGAAGCGGAAAGCATACCCAAAGCGTAAAAATCTGTCCAACAGCCACTGGCAGAATAAATGACAAATATTTTATCGCCGTGCAGCAAAAACTGAGGCCCTTCATTTACATCAACGTGCGCTCCCCCGCCAAGGTCTCCAATTTTTTCCCAGCTAAATTTGGGTGTGGAAATCTTTACCCGTTTGCCCGCTACTGTCCAGGGGTTTTTAAGCCTGGCAATGAAAATTTCCTGCTTTCCGTTTTCATCTCCCTCCCATCCAGACCATATCATATACAACTGACCTTTAAACTCGATCACATCGCCATCAATAGCCCATTTATCAGTCGGGTCGGTAATTTTGCCTTTAAATACCCACTCGCCTTTCATCGGATCGGCCGAAGCGTTTTCTAAAACGTACATGCGGTGGTTTTCATTTCTCCCATCATCAGCTGCAAAGTAGGCGTACCATTTGCCCCTTAAAAACATCACTTCTGGTGCCCAGATTTCTTTACTGTACAGGGTTCCGGCAGGTGCGCGCCAAATGGTTTTCCGCTCCGCATCTTTTAAACCATCCAGCGTTTTGGTTTTCCAAAGATCCACCCGGTTTCCGGTGGTATGCGTATAATAGTAATAACCATCTTTATAATAGCTATAAGGATCGGCTCCCGATGGCAATAAAGGGTTAGTAAATGTTTGTGCATGTAAACCTGCTACGTGCAACAGACACAATGCAACAAACAGATATCTTATTTTAAAAGCATTCATTTTAAATCTTCACGTCTTTTATGTTTTTTGATCAACGATTAGTTAATCTTTAAAAAAAGCGATTTCTTTTCTTAAACCGGCCTATTTTTATCTCAATATTTCTACAAATGCAATCAATTAATCTTTAGAACGTTTTTGCTGCACTTTGCATTAAAAACCGAAAACTTTCAGGATCGATCTGCATGCGAAAATGCTCATTTTTGTCTTTTATAAAGGCCGCTTTGATTATAGCTGTAGCCCTTGGCGATACTTTATAATTTGAATGATGGGTATGGAAAACATATTGTAATGCGCCGTTTTTATCGATAAAAAAATCACCGTGCCCTGTGCCGTTTATTTTCAATACCTTTTTACTGATGATTGGGTTTCCCTGATACTTTATCCAGGGACCGGTAGCTGAGCTTGAAGTAGCATAACCCACGGCATAATCAGGATTTCTAAAATCATTTGCCGAATAAAAAAGATAGTAAAGATTTTCTTTTTTGATTACCGTTGGTCCTTCGGTTACCGGCCAATCGGTTTTCGCTGTATTTTCCCAGGGTGCTGTTCCTGATAAACAAGCTTTTGTTGTTTCAGGGATTACATCAGAAAAATCATTTTTCAGTTCTGCTACAAAAATCCTGTTGCCATGATCGAGTTTTACATGGTAGAGGTAGTTTTTTCCATCTGTATCGGTAAATACAAAGGGATCGATCTGCTTGCCTGTACCTGAAATAGATTTTAATTCTTCCTGTACAAAAGGTCCTGCCGGGCTATTACTGTGCGCAATGGCGATCTGCTCATCTGCAGTATAGGCCATAAAATAGGTTTTGCCTCTTTTAAATACCTGCGGGGCCCAAAACCCCTTGCTCCCGAAGGCATCGCCCTTCTTTAATGCAAATCCTTTATTTTTTCCGATCGGTTTAGTCCAGTTTTTAAGGTCGCTGGAAGCATAAACCAAAAAGCCTACATCGCCACTGGTGCCATATAAATAGTATATGTCTTTATCTAAAAAAATGGTTGGATCGGCCAGGTAAATGGTATCGTTTAGTTGCTTCGCAAACACGTTTTTACCAATAGAAAATGCGAAGAAGCATAAAAAAAAAGCGAAAAGATGTTTCATTTAATATGATTTGCTAAGGGTAAGGTAATGATAATCAATAATACTTCGATTGATCGTCATTCCCAACCTGCGCGGGAATGACGAAACTTTAAAGTATAATATCATCTTAAGAGATCGTCATTTCGAGCGGAGTGCAACGTAGCCGAGAAATCTATTAGATCTCTCCATTTCGCTGCGCTACAGTCGAGATGACGATTTTTCTCGTGGATACTGTCATTAACTAAAAACTTATTTTAGTAACAGGCGTAAAAATCAGGTCATCTACTCCTGCAATTTTAACTCCTATCCTGGCAAAAACATAATTTTGTGTCGGTACAATCGTAGGGATACTTACACTCATATTTAAGTTATTCAGGTCGGCAAGAGCTGCACCTCTAAGTTCTTGTACCCCGATATTATTGCCTCCATCTACAAACTGTGTTTTGTTGATATAAAGCGATACACTTTCTATATCTTTTGCATTGGCATCAGTGATGATTTTTTCCAGTTTGCAGAACCCGTTCACTTTTCCAGGTGCTGCTGTTAAACTAGCACCGCGGATCATATAATATGGCAGTACCTCAATGTCCATCACCTTGCTACCACTAATATTTACGGCTATGGTATCTTGTTTACCGGCCGCATTTTTTTTCCATAAAAATGGTCCCTGGTTTGGTGAGAAAACCAATTTATAGTTCCCATCAAATAACTTGGCCGAATAATTACCATCCTGACTCACATTTACCTTTAGCGCAGAATAATTACCAAAGCCCGACTGCCAAAGTTCGAAATTGACCTGGCCATACTCCACATTGATTGCTTCGCCCTTATACACGATCCTCCCTGTAAAATCGGCCGCAGGTGCCTCATAATTATCCTTTTTACAAGAGGAGAAAAACATGGCTACAATTGCCCCTATGATGAAATAAAATCTATTTTTCATATCTATATAATATAACTGATTATTGATTAGGGTTTCTGATAATTTTCGGGTTGCCGTTAAGTACATCCTGCCCGATTGAAGCGTAATAATTGCCAATACGGAAACGATGTGCCGCAGTAACACGACTGGGTTTAATGACCTTGAAAATATACTTTAAATGGTTTGCATTACCCGGATTGTAGTATTTATATGGCCACAAACCAAATACCTGGGTACTGGTGCGTGTTGCGCTTCCGATATTACTGGCATTGGTAAAATCAGCGGCAGACATGTTATTGCCGTTCCATACCTTATCGGCCAGTCTCCAACGTTTCATATCCCAAAGCTGATGACCTTCGAAAGCAAATTCTACTTTTCGTTCGTGTACAATACGGTCGAAAGTGATCTGAGCAGGTGTTAAGGCGGTGGTTAATCCTGCGCGGTCTCTTACCGGTTTGATGTAGTTAGCTGCTGTAGCAGCATCACCCAGTTCAAAAGCGGCTTCGGCAGCATTTAACAACACTTCGGCATAACGGTAGCGGACCCACCACACATCGCTCCGGGTACCAATCTGGCCGGATCCTGTGGCCGGATCTAAATATTTACGCACATAAAAACCAGATTGCGCACTAAATTCTAAACCATCAACAGGGCCATCGCCACCTACTACCTGCACCGAACCTGGGTTACCGGGAAGTACGTTACTTTTACTCTGTGCAAAATTATCGCCTGTTACAATTGTGCCATTGGCTAATTGATAGCCCGCCCAAATATCAACTGTTTTACCTTTAAACTGTGTTCCAGGGAGAATTACCGTGCCGGCTAAACGCGCATCGCGATCGGCAAAAATATCGGTAATGTTGGTATAATAAACCGGATTTCCACTGCCATCAACAGTAGCTAAAGAGGTATATGTATTATCTAGTTTTTCGAACGACTGAACCAGGTTTAATGATGGATTTAACCTTCCGCCCTGTGCTTCCTCGGCAGAAGAGCGGGGTTGGTTATCGATGGTAAAACCATGCACTTTATTGGTTTTTAATTTAAAATCTTTGGCAAATATGACTTCCGGATTGCTGCCTTTATCGGTAAAAAGGGCTGCAAAATTATCAGACAGGTTTGGGTTCTTTTTGTAAAGCGAATATTTACCACCATCTATAATTTCTTTTGCTGCATTTAAAGCTTTGGTAAAATAACCATTAGCCATTGCCGCAGGTATGCCAACCTCTCCACCCGGAAGGGTTAACTGGGCATTGCTATATTTTGCAATGGAACCAGCATAAAGTGCAGCTCTCGATTCCATAGCTAGGGCCGCGGCTTTTGTAGCCCTGCTCTGAACGGTTGCATTATCAGGAAGCACCGTTTTAACTGCTTCCAATTCGGCAATCACAAAATCATAAATTTCAGATTCCTTTGATCTTGGGTATTGCAGATAACTTGGATCTCCACTATAATCATAGGCCAGTGGCACAGTAATCAAAGGAACACCGCCCATTCTTTTTACCATTTCGAAGTATACACCAGCCCTGATAAAACGTGCCTCAGCTAAAAATCGGTCGCGGTCTTCGGCTTTTAAAGCTGTAGCTTCCTGCCCACGTTTAATAAACAGATTCAGGTCGTTTACCAGTCTATAAACACCAATGTCCCAGTACCTCCAGGCGTCGTACCCATACTCTAAATTCTGGTGGCGAAAATAATCTCCGCTGGCGGAGGCAAAACCTTCGTCAAAATCGGTAAAAGTCCACCATGCCTCGATGGTCTGATAATCCGGGAAACGATCGTACAGATCGCCAACCACGGTAAGCACCAGGTTAGGGTCTTTCCACACCGCATCAATGGGTAGGGTACTGGTTGGCTGTTTATCTAAAAACTCAGAATCTTTTTTACATGACTGCGCAAAACTTAAACATGCAATGGCAGCGAATGTGTATATATATTTTTTCATTTGATTAGTCTTTTTCATGTTAAAGCGATAATTTAAGACCGATGTTAAAAAACTTGTTCTGCGGATATTGTAAGCCATTGTCGTCGGCAATTTCAGGATCTACACCATAATCTTTAAGGTTATCTATCGAGAACAGGTTGTATCCGTTTACATATACCCTTGCATTCTGGATCTTAATTTTTTCTGCCCATCTTTTTGGCAAGGTATAGCCAATCTCTAGTGTACGCGCCCTCAGGTACCTCACGTTGTGTAACCAGAAAGTCGAATTTCTGGTATTGTTACTATGATCGCGGTCGTTAAAACGGATTGCGGGATATTTACCGGCCACCCATGGGCTGTTCAGGTTAAAAGGATCGGTACGGTGCCAGCTGTCATCAGCAAAATTCTGCAGTAAAGCACCTCCGTTCTGGAATGCCCAGCGCTGCTCCCAGTTCTGGTTCCATGAATACATCGCTCCGCCAGAAAAATCGGCGGTAAAATCGAAGTTTTTATAAGAACCACCAATGGTAAATCCAAAGCCTACATTTGGTTGCCCTGTTGTGGTATAACCTATTGGTCTTTCGTCCAAACCGTCGATAATACCATCACCATTCTGATCTTTGTAAATTAAATCGCCGGGCAATAAAGAGCGGTTGCCTTTCCCGTCAATATTCACTTTATAGTTATTAATCTCCTCGATACTCTGAAACTGACCGGTTACTTCGTAGCCCCAAAAAATATCGGCATATCTATTGGTACCATTACTTCTGTAATTCTCCCACGAGTTGCCAAAACGTGGCTTATATTTTTCTAAAAGTTTCTTTCTGCTAATGGAAATGTTTCCCCCCACATTATAGTTAAACTCGCCGATTTTATCCCGGTAGTTTAAAGAAAACTCCCCACCAAACTGTGCATCGCTCTCCAGATTTTCAACATTTAAAGGGTATCCCAGTTCGATCGGAACAATTACGTCGTTTTTAATGGCCGGTAAGCCAGACCGTTTTCTATAAAAATAATCTGCTGTTCCGGAAAGTTTACCGCCGAACATCGAAAAATCAAGGCCTATATCTGTGATTTTGCTTTTAAACCAGCTTAGGTTATTGATAATAGGGCCTTTATCTCTTGATGTGGTAATATTTTTTCCATCTAATATCACACTGCCCTGATTGTAATTATAACCTGGGATATAAGCAAACGGATCGATACCCACATCATCATCTCCAAGCTGCCCGTAAGAAGCACGAAGCTTTAAATCGTTTAAAACATTACTTTCGCCCAAAAGCGATTTCATAAATTTTTCTTGCGTAATTCTCCATCCAATAGATGCCGAAGGGAAATAACCCACACGTCTGTCTGGCGCAAACTTCCATGAGGCATCTCTGCGACCAGAAAGCTCCAGATAATATTTATTGTCGTAATTGTAATTTACCCTGCCCACATAACCAATACGGGCCTGCTCTTCCTGTATGTCGGCAAAATCCTGTCCATCCATATCTGCAAACTGCAGCACGGGCAAAATATTCGTTTGTGGTACAGCGTGTTGAAAGGTATAGGTTCTAAAACGGTCTAAACGCTCGGCCACCAATACGGCACCTACGGTATGTTTGCCAAAGGTACGGTTATAATTGGCCTGGAGCTGATAGGTATTGGTGTATACTTTTTCGTTTCTACGCTCCCTGTAAGGATTTGAACTGCCTACTTTTTCTTCATAAATGCCTGTTTCCGGATGATAGGTATATACATTATAGGTATACTCGTGCCCGTTGATGACGTTATCGGCGATATAATAAGAATACAAACCTTTTATTTCCAAACCTTTTATAGGTGTTTCGTAAGATGCCGATAAATTGGTTTGCAAAACCCTCCAGTCTGATTTCCAGTATCCGGTTAAAGCTTTACTCTGCACAGCAAACTGCTCGGTATTGTGCCCAATATCGTTCGGATAATTTGGATTGCCATTGGCATAAGCCTGTTCAGTTGGCCTGTTTCTCAATAGGGCAAAACGGGCAGCCCAGTAATCATCTCCACCTGGTACACCTGGCTGATCGCGACTTTCGATACGACCATTAATCAGCATGCCCACCTTAAAACGGTCGGTTATTTTAGCTTCGATATTACTTTGGATATTGGTCCGGTTGAAATCGAATTCGCGCGCGGTACCGTATACCCCTTTCTGATCTAAACGGGTAGCAGAAAAGTAATAGTTTACCCGGTCGCTTCCGCCCGAGGCGCTTAAATTTACAGAAGTTTGCGGTGCATTTGGCGCAATGATAATATCTTTCCAGTTCTGGCTCTGATAGCCATATTCTGTACCCGCTTTCCATTTATCCAATTCGGCCTGTGTAATATCCGTTCTTCCATTCTGGTTCATTTCTGCAGTAGCTTTACCTAACATCCATTGGTAAGCATCAGTTGTTTCTGGAAAGCGTACCCAGTTCTGCCAGCCGGTATAAGCATCAACACTAAAGGTATTGCGGGTACTATTTTTACCCCTTTTAGTGGTCACCAAAATTACACCGTTTGATGCCCTGCTACCATAAATAGCTGCCGATGCATCTTTAAGCACACTGATACTTTCGATATCGTTAGGTGAGATATTATTAAATTGCCCGGCATCTTGCTGAATACCATCGATAACATAAAGCGGATTGCCCATGTTACGGATCTGAATATTGGCACTGGAGCCTGGTCTTCCGTCAGGCATCCGGAAAGATACACCGGGTAACTTTCCGGCTAAACCGGTACTCACGGTAGAACCCCCGTGCACTTTTTCAAGATCTTTACTGCTGATTGATGAAATGGCCCCTGTTATGGCCTCCTTTTTCTGCGTATTGTACCCTACTACAACAACTTCTGACAAATCGTTATCAGATGGCTTGAGTTTAACATTGATTTGCGTACGGCCGGCCAACGCAACTTCCTGGTTAATGTAGCCCACATAAATAAAAATCAGCGCAGCATTTTTATCGCTTACCTGAATTCTGAATTTTCCATTGCCATCTGTTGTTACTCCGGTGTTGGTACCTTTAACTTTAACACTGGCGCCAACAACTGTTTCTCCTTTTTCGTCCGTTACTGTTCCGGTAATAGCCGTTTGCTCCTGGGCACGGAGTTGAAAGGAAAGTAAGATCAGGGTGATGGAAGTAAAAATAACGGAGAGGACTTTACGTTTCAAAAACATTTTTTGAAGCAAGTACCAATCCACGCGTACAAAGCCGTCATAAGAGAATAAACTTCTTTTCATATTGGGTTAGGGATTTGGTTAGTTAAAGAGGTAAATGGATTTAGTTCTATTTAATTCTTATCCAAAGATTCGGTTTTTAGCTTTTCGGAGGGATACGCATTTGTATCAATCTTTCTTCATTTTGTCTCGATTTGTAATTGAGGAGTTAGTTTTGCCACGGAGGCACAGAAACACGGAAAATGCTGCTCTGCGAGGAATCGTCATTGCGAGAAGGCTTTTTCAGCCGACGAAGCAATCTTTATAGCAAGGATCATCAGCAGGATAGATTGCTTCCCCGAAAAACGGGGCGGGCTGTCGTTCCTTTCCGAAAAACCGGAATAAACTCTTGCAATGACGACATGTTTTGGAATCTGTCAATGGTAATTCTTCTCAGGATCTTAATCGTAACAGTTTTTTTGGAAACGGGGGCTTGGCTCATTTCGGTTACAGCAGTCCTGCTATTCCTACAAGTCCTCGCCCGATAGAAAAAATCGGGATCCGGGCTTTTCGTACGATCAGGTTTATTAACATAGGCTTATAGTGCTATTGAAATCAGATTCCACAGATTTTTTACGCCGGGTTTTGCGTTAGGGATTATAAGGGTTCAGTCCGATCCTTCATCGGTACCGGAGCGAAGCGAAGCCCTGCAAAGCCCGACCTTTGCACAACTTAGTATCTTAATAGAACACTTTAGCATGATAGATAATGACTATGTAGTAGCTATAAGGCAATTGAAAACAACATTGCTACTTGTAAAAAAATTTTACTACGGCAAATCTGAGAAAAGTGAAATGATTTTTATGCTATCAACCCTTTATCCTTAAGAAACTTTTGCAATAGGAAGAAGTATTCTAATCTCTGCTTATTATGTTCATCAATTTCAGCATTGCTATATTCAAAAGGAATGTACAGGTCAGAGAAAGCTTTCTTTTTGCTTATTGGTTCGGTAGTATAATCAAGATCTTTCACCTCAATATCTACGTGTTCGCCTGTCTTAATTTTCTCTATTATCCATGTCGAACATATGTCATTGCGGTCAAGGTGACTTAATTCAATTTCAAACTTCCCCATTCCATAATGGATTAAAAATGCTCAGGACCAGTATCTGGGCTTAAAGCAATTACATTCTTTTTGCCTCTAAAAATAATTTCTAATGCTTTCATTTCAATAATCCTTCAGCTAATAAGTCATTTTTCATAGATAAGTATATATTTAGTAAACTTTGGTAATCACGCGCTTCCTTAAAATACGGCTCAACGCTTTCCTTAATACTTTCAGATGCAACAATCCGTATGGAATCATTAATATCTAACGGAATATTTAGCCATTCTACCCTTGTAAATTTATCATCATCAAAACCAGTTACCTGAAGGCTATCGGTTGAACAGCTAACAATGATAGTTCCATTGTTTACGCCTATAGCGATTTTTTTTCATTACAAAAAATTTCGAAGCCCCTCATACTAAAGCTAAATTGTTGGTTTAATTAACTGTTAAATACTATATTGTCTTCATTATTCAGAAACTGTATTATTTTTACCAAACTTACGTGGATAATACGACAGACTTAACATAAAATATTGTTGAAGTACATTATTAAATCCAAATGTACTGATGTTCCTATTCGTGGTGTTTATGACCGCTTTGTTCTGCTTCAACAGATCTAATGCAGAAAGCTTTATCTCAGCTTGATTCCCTTGTAAAAACCGATAAGCTAAACTGGCGTTCCAAATGGTATAATTAATTGTAGCTTGGTTTAAAGCCTTGTTCGCATTGATATTTATATTAGAACTCCAGGTTAGATTCTTAGGAAACTGTAAGGTTCCACTGAAGCGGGTATAATTATTTTGTCCTCTATATTGATCGTTAAAAGACGTCTGTGAATTTTTATAAAAACCAAACCCTTGCTTAGCATTTACATTAACTATATCAGAAAAGCTATACGTTAACTCAATATCAAAATCATTAGTGTTATTTCTTGACATTACTAAGTAAGAATTTAAATATTGTGGAATTAGATAAGCATAGTGATCATACCATATGTTAAAACGAAAAGTATGATTTTTATTTGGACTGTAAGCTTTTCTGTAGAAGCCTCCAAAATGCCAATATCTGCTTCCGTTTAGATTTATACTCGAATTTATTCTCCTTCCCAACTCATCATAATTCGTACTGTCTGCTATCTTGTTTTTCGTAAAATTACCATCAATGTTTATATTAATCTGATATGGGTTTTTGGGCAATCTACTTTCAAAATTGAGTTTGAGGGAAACAGTAGTTGTATACTCCGGTTTAATATTGAGGTTACCCTTTGGTATATACCAAACTCTCGCACTGTCAACTAATGGTGCAATATCTTCTAATGTCGGATATTTAACCTGGGTAATAAAATCTAAACTACTACCGACTTCAAAATCCCCATATTGATGATTATTATATTTAATGAATGCATTGGGGATGAATTTATGATATTGATAGTTGAAGTTTTGCTTAAGTTGGCTAGAACGATTCGACATGCTGAAATACTGAATTGTTGGCGTAATCGCGAAATCAAACCTTTCACTGTACCGATTCGTAAGTCCCTTTATAATGCTTTTTTTAATACTCAGTCTAGGTTGTATATCCTGAATATTTTCTATTCTCGAATTAGTTAAAATCTCGTTATTGTTCAATTTAAAAGTGGCAGGATCAATATCAAAAACATTTTCAATAATGTCACCTTGATTAAATGTTAGATTACTTCCTAATTCCAAATTGAGACCTCCAAGATCCCTTGTTCCAAATAAGAGTTCTTTTAAAAGAGGATAATTAATATCTAGAAGATGTATGGTGCGATCATCATTTATCATATATCTCCTATCATAAAATTTATTTGCGCCGGGATCAAACCCAGAAACTAATGATGATTTATTATTTTTTTCTGCAACTGTTTGTTGGTAATCAAGCTTGTAGTTCAAAGAATAATTAGAAAAAGGCCGGCGTACCCACTTTCCGGTAACCTCATCATCCTCTCTCTGTCTTTGATAGTTAAATTTTGCATCTAATACGAAACGCTTGTAATTGCTTTGACTAGTATTCATTGCATTACTTGTGCTTAACTTTCCAGCAGTCCCGGTACGGTATTGCTCGCCAGTACTTTCACCAGAATAACTATTTTCATTAATAGTTGCGTCAGCCGAAATGGCGAAATTGAAATTTTCATTCTGCTGAGTATATTTTAAACTGAAGTTATTGTTTGCATTTATGTTGACACTTTGATTCGAAGTATTACTACTTAGAATACTGTCAGTTTTAAGGATAGTATTTATAAATCTTAAACCATTTATAACCTCATTATTCCGCTTCATGAAATAATCAGCAATAAACCTCCTACTCTTCTTGTTTTTTAAATCTGGGAGAAAATCATATTGGAATTTTGCGCCCGCGGTTGTACTGGTATTAACGCCGGCTCTTCTGAAATCAGGTTGATAATCTAAAGTATTACCTTCCCCTTTAAAACTGTTATTGCGTATCAGAGTTGTTATATTATTAGCTAACTTGTTTATATTATTAAAAGCACCGACCGTGCTTAACTGTAACGTTTTGGTGAATCCATTAAGCATGGCATCTGAGGAAAACCTATTTCCCGTACCATATCCAGCTCCAATTTTCCCAAAAAATCCAATCTTTTTATCGTCCTTTAGTTTAAGATTAGCACTTAATGTTGAATCTAACGGGTTAACATCATTCCTTTGACGATAGATCTGGACCTTATCAAGGATTTCTTTTGGTAAATTTTGCGTTGCCGTCGTAAAGTCACCTCCTCCCATAAAAGGTTTACCATCAACTAAAAGTGAACTAATTTTCTTACCGTTAAAAGTAATATCACCATCACCCCAAATGACGATACCAGGGAGTATCCTCATCAAATCTTCAGCAGTAGCGTTTACATCCATTTTGAATGCACGGGGATTAAATTCAAGGGTATCACCGTTCATTCTCACAGGTGCGACGCTCGTAATCCTAATTTCCTCAAGTGTATTTTCTTTTTCAGTATTCTGCTGCATCAGGATCCAGTTGAAGTCTAACGTATGTTTAGCCTCAGTTAATGTGAAAATCCTTTGAACCGGAGTGAAACCAATATGAGTAATTAATAATTTGATCGGCGTATTTAATGGAAGTTTATTAATAACAAATTCTCCTAACTCATTAGGAAGACGAAAACTAAGCAGCTTTGAATCTAGATTACTATATACTGAAACTGTTGCTGTTGTCAATACATTTCTATAGGTACTGTCTTTCACTTTTCCATGTATAGCTCCTTGAATGATATTTTGGTTAGTTTTGGAAATTCCCGTTTTTACGTCTTTGGGCACACCCATATTATTCAAAACAGGACTAAGCATGATATCAAGTTTATTGTTCCTGTTTTCTAAGCTCAATTCGAATTTTATCTTTTGTAGTTTATATCTTTCAATGTCAACAATTAAAAATAGCGGTTTAGAAACAGGCAGATTTTGTACGGAATAGTGTCCCGTCGAATTGATCTGTACACGTTTTATTAACTTGCCACTTATAGTGTTATATACGCTAATTTCCCCTTTTTCTAAGGCATTTTTCGATATACTGTCTACGACGAAACCGGCGATGCTTCCGTTAGCCGTTGATAGTTTTTTGTCTTGCGGATGCGTCTGCCCATAAAGGAATGCCGCCCAAAAAACGAATATTAACAATAATTGAATTTTTCGAAAAATCATTCCTTAATTATTTATTACCCTTGCCTGTCAACATCAGATAAAAAGTCAGTATTTCAATATTAACCCGACTTTTAAGATATCACTGGTGTTGTTTTAGCATCTTTATTGTATTTTGTTTGATCTTAGCCACACTATGTGAGGGAATCTTTACAGGCATTGACAGTATATTGTTTCCAAGCTCGAAAAGATGAACTGTATCCCTATTTAAGGCATACAACTGTAGCAAATCATACTTTGGTTGAAATCTATTAGGTAAATAGTTTATCAAAAATCTTTGATTGATAATTGCTAGCTCGTATTTTTTTGCGGTACGGTAAGCATTCGTTAAAGCCTCAATTCCCTGACGGGTTATCAGAATCTTCTTTGCTTTTTCCAACGTTGCGATGGCATCAAAGATATTTGAGCTATCGGAGATTAATTGATTACCATACTCAATCAGGAATTTGCCGTCATTTTTAAGTAATGGGTGTATTCTTTTATATTCAACAAGATTTTTGGCCCCAAAACTATTGCGTAGGGAACTCCATTTTATGCTAGCACAATATATAAAGTATCCCTTACGGAAGGCACAACAACTAAAAACAATACAGATCAGAATTACAGCATTTTTGTAGTATATAGGTTGTTGTATTTTATTTTCGGTATGCTTAATATCAAATGAAAATGCCAATGCGATATAGGTGCCCACCATCATCATCATGATATTAACATGCAAAGGATAGGAGGTGAAGCCACTAATCAATATTGCGACAACGGTGCCTTTAATTGCAATCAACAAATCACTATTTTTTTGTGTTTTTAACCTGAAGAAACACACGAGTCCATAGCCGCATAAAGTAAATCCAACAAATCCAACTGTAATAAAAAGCTGTAAATATTCGTTAAAAATGATATAGCTCTCACTGGCACTTATAAAATATATTAAATCTGGCTTTGAGTGATTTGCAAAATAACCAGCTTGCCACTGTGGATAGTACCATGTAAACCTACCTATTCCCGTTCCAAGCCAAAAATTCTCACGAATGTGTTGAATCGTAATATCAAACCCCATAATTCTTCCAAATGAAGATAATTTCTTCAATCTAAACAGCCAAACACAAAATCCAATCAAACCAAATATATTAACCATGACGAGTGCCCGGAAGGTGGTTTTAGATATTCTTGCGAAGCTTGTTTTTATCTCATTGGCGTACTTCTGACCTAAAATGTAGAAAGATGTGCCTATCAAACAGACCGTTGCTGTTCTACTTTGGGTAAGGACGATTACATAGCATACAGCTACAAAGACAGATATGAAAATGCTCCATGAGCAAATAGCTGTGACATAAGTTTTTATTCCTAAAATTTTTGTGTTTTGAAATCTCAGGCATTTGAAATAAAAAACTGGCAGATTAGACACCAGATAAAACGCATAGACACCAGAATTTTTCATTGACCCTTTAATTGATAATCCTTGTTGATCTCCACCCGAGAAGGCTTGGTCTAACCCGAGATATAACTGAATTAAAAATAGTATTAGAAAACAGGCAACTATACTGTCTACAAAATGATTATGATTTAATAAGAAGATACAATAAGAAGCAAGACCAATAATAGTTAAATTAAAGAAATACTCATTACTGAAACTATAGTAGTCCGTGAAAATTGGTGCAGATAAAACTAAGGCAATAAAGATTAAGCCAGGGAATAAATTCCGCCTATATTGTTGCTTAGCAGTTAAGGCTAAAATCAGGGCTAAAATTAAAAAAGGCAAAAAAAACACTAGTAAGTATTGCTGATTGCTAAATGTTTCGTAGTTGAATGAAAATGTATTATAAAACATTAAGTAAATTATAAGCAACAAAAGACCCACACAGAAGATTGTGGAGATCGATTTTACGACAATTGACTTTAGATTTAATTTATTTATCATAGTGCAGCCGGTCATTACTCTTTTAATCTCATTCGAACTATAACCGGATTACTTTTGCGGTTTTGTGTTAAGAAATAATTTTGTAAGGCCACAGGATATAGGGCTTTTTTACTTTTTGTTGCTTCACGGGCTCCAAACATTTCTAATGATGAAAGATGGGTGTACAAATAATCATTTTTGAAATAAAAGCCCTCTGTTGAAATAGTCCCTTGCGAATGAAATGGTAAAAAATAGGTAGATGGGTCAGGGCTGACTTTTTCGAATGCGACAAGTCTGTTATCTTTAAATCTGTAGAAGAAATTTCTCGGAATCACAGCCCCATCTGCACCATATCTGCTGACAAGCCCGGTGTGCGTTTTAAAGATTAGTTTATTCTCATCGCAAATGATGTTTTCTAACCCCAAAACAGTCTGATCATTAAACCATTTGGTATGGATAGCACTATCAATTTTTTTCTTATCCTGAATGGCTAACAAGGAGTTTTGTATAGAAAATTTTGCAGGAAATATCACTTGAAATAATGGTATTGTATTTCCTGTCAATGAACTGACTTCATAAATCTTATTGGTCAAAGGTGTTGCAAAATAGAATTTACCAGACCGTGTTACTGGCAGATTAAAATGTCCTAGTTCCTTTGTAAGATAGAATAGTGCAAATGCATTCGAACTATCGTAGGGAACAGCAGAGCCAACTTTTTTATTATTCCTATATTGAGTGAAGTAATGCGTAGGAAATGTTTCTTTTTCAGAAAATTGATATCTAAGCCAAAAATTATTTTTGTCAATGAATAACCCATTACGGACAAAATCAATGTTAACATCATTAATGTTCGCTTTGGAAACGAACATTCCAACTAAACTATAGTTCTCAAATGCTAGCTTAGTTTTCTCAATATCTTGAAATACTACATCAATGGTATTTTTTTGTGAATTAAATATTGCCCCGGTAGGATACAATGTTCCCCTTTTTGAAACCTTATTTAAGAATTTCCCGGAAGGTGAAAAAAAGAGTATACTTTTGGTATCTCTATCTGTAATGACAAAACTAGAATCGGTTAGAATTAGATTCGAAATTTGACCAAATCGAGAAATCTTTGTGTTTTCAAGTGGGATGTATTCTAGTTTGGTTAGATATTCGGAAAATGCTCCGCCGTAAGACCTATCTAAATCAATTCTTAGTTTAGCTGGTTCCTGAGAGAATGAAGTCGAAAACCCTAAGCAGGCACAAAACAAGAAAAAGAAGCGTATAAGAATTTTCATTTTGTAGATTGCTATTTTGTAATTTCAGTTATCACTCTATTCTTTACAACAATATGTGTCGGATAGGACCAAAAGTCCTTGTACTTAACTGAATTTTTTATGTAGTTATCAGCAGTATCAATTAATATATTTGGATCATCAAAACTTATCCGCTTATCACGTAATCTATTTTTGAGTGTTTTGAGAGATTGTATCTTACAGAAAATAATTTTATAATTATTTGTCTTTAATAATGAATCAATTGAATTTTCCGCATCAGAAATGCATCCACTACAACCAGATCCTGGTAGTACCAAAACGTTTCCGCTTTCTATATCCGGAAATGTATTGATGATGAATTCATTAAGTTGATCATTTTTTCTCTGACAACTAAGAATCAGGATAAATGCAATTGAGAATATCAAATATTTTGTTTTCATGATTTCATCAGCTTAAATAATTTAAAAACAATTTTATCTTCGTCCTGTCCCTCAACCTCACTTTTTCTCAAAAACAATCCGTCCTTAACTAAGAAAAAGCCGGCGCCAGAAAGATAGTTTTCAGGTAATTTAGTCTCTCCAATCTTTTTCAAATTTTTATTGTAAATAATTAGGTAGGTGTCTCTCTTTTCATTTCCAGACGTTACAAAACGATAATATATTTCACGATATTTATCAAAAATGATTTCTCCATACCTCGGCTTATCCAGGTAATGTACTAAATCATCATATGATCCAATAGTTGATGGATTTGAGATTTTTTTCGGAACCATATCATTCTCACTACCTAATTCTTCACTGATTATGCCTGCTTTACTTTGCCTATTATTTTGTGTATCATACATTATAATCGAATCTTTCATCGCAAGACTGTATATTATCTTATGCTGCTTTGGTATGAAAGTGTGGTTCACAAAATACTGTTCATGATGCCAATACCTTTCCTCCCATACTTTATTGAACATTGGAATGAAATCTACCTTTTTAGTGTGCAGATCAAATGAGAATGCAGAAACAACCAATTTCGACTGAGGAGATGTTAATGCATTATGTAGCATAGCTCTTCCAGTCAAATAAATGATGCCATTTTCATAAATAATTGGGGTCTTGCTCGTCACTCTGATGTCAAGCTGTCCAATTTTGTTATTTTGAAGGCTATCAAGATTGAATAATAGGACAGGTCTAAAATTTTTTCTGCAACTGATAAGTTTCATATTTCTAGAATTCTCACTATAGATGAGTAAAGAATCATCATTGATGAAATGGAATCCCGATATTTTCGATGATGTTGAATCAAGCTTGAACAAGTCTAGTTCGTTGATTTTTTTTCCATTTACATCGTGTAAGTTTATAACTTGATTATCAAAGTTTAACATCGCAAGTCGGAGGGAGGAGTTCCGCCCAGAATCAAAGAATTGGATCATCCGCGTATCCGGCGGAGTTAGCGAATCTAGCGATATTATGAATTTTGAATTATCATCAAATGTTAAATGATATTCGTATCTTGTTTTCTTACATGATAAGAAAATAGATAACAAACATAGAGCAAAGAGTATTTTTTTATTGAACATTTTCTAATGACTATTTCTAACCAAACCTAAATTTGAATGGTGTTTTTAAATTTGAACTGGGTTTTAGGGTGTATGTAAGTTATCATAACTGGTTACAGTTCGGTTTTTGTATTAACTGATCCAATTTTAAACTTGTTTTATTCTAATTATTGAAGAGAATAAGGCAGGTATAGAATGACTAGCTCCAATTTATGTTAAATATTATCAATTGATTGGTTTATGGTCAGAGCATACAAGTAATCATAAACCATCTGCCGAACCTATGGGCAGATGGTCTAAAAATCATTTAAGACTTGCAGTTTTTACTATCCCAAAAACCAGCAACATCACAAGATTCCACCTTCTTTTTACATTTTGGAGTAGTACAGTCACGATAATTACAATGTCTTGAATTTCCTTCAATACATTTTGCATGAACACAATCTACTTCCTCCTCTGAACTGCTTGTAAATGCACTTAAACCAGTAATCAATGCGATTGCTACTACAGGCAAAAACGACCATTTTAATTTTTGTTTTAACATAATTTGATTTTTTTAAGTAAATAAATAATGAATTTGTAGTCAGAAGATTCTCTCTTACAAAACTCCACTAAAATAAAAACCTTCAATGCAAGCAGCCTGCAGTAAAGAAAGTTTTATTTTTTATATTATTTAATTTCCATAAACTCAAAGCAAAACTTGCCAGCGCAACTGTAATAATAACTCTTTCTGGTTCTGCAATATTTTATTGGTGCTCCACGCTTTTTTAGAATAGTGATGTAATTATATATTGATCTTTCTGACAAATGAAGTTTTTCTGCTAAAACCTGAGGATGGCCTGTAGATTTCATACGGATTAAAGAATCAATCCTTTCAAGTTGATATAAAAAGTCGTCTTTCATGCGAGAATGTTAATTTGATTGTGGTTTATAAATATATTATGTTGTTAAAATTTTTCACTCATATTTTTGGTTGCAATGGCCTGCTCCAGATCTTTTAGTATTCGGGGCCGGTTATCTTCAATGTCTTTCTTATCAAAAACATTTTTCTGCGTATTATTGAGGGCCAAACGCTCTTGGGCTATTAGCAATTTAAGCTCGTATTCCTGAATTTCTTTAAAGACCTTAACACTATCTAAACCTTTCGATAATCCATATTTCTGAAGACTTTGCCAATCTGCTTTAGATTTATCCATTACTTGATTTTGGGCCTTAACAAATAAATACCTTTCAATTTTTTCAATCCCCAGTATATTCAAAATGCGCTCAAATTCAGTTTTTTTAAAATAGGCATTATCATATTGATGGCTAACTTTATTAAATAACTTGATGATCTGAACCTTATTAAACTGACTGATCAGGCTATCTATTTGGTCATCACGGAGATCCAGCTCTTTACGAAACATAAAAACATTCACAAAGGGCGACCATTTTGGCAGTCTGTTTCTATAGGCATCTAACTTCAAAAGTATTAATGGTCTTATCGTTAAAATACTGTCTCTAATTAAGCCGGCATACTCTGGTTTACTTTTAACTGCTCTTTCTAATGCACTTGCTTTATTTATTTCATACCTAAAATTTTGCAAATACAGTTTCGCACTATCTGTATTTTGGACCAGGCCAGATTCTTTTAATAATTGCCAGTTAAGTTTGGTCCAATAAGATGCTTCAGCCATGCGAACAATCTGACCCCACTCTTGATATTGCCTGGGATTAAGGATGCCAACCAATTGCTCTTTTATAAATTTATTGGTATCAGGATTTGAAACCGTCTTTAAAGAATCCAATCTCATGACTTGAGTTTTCAAATCAGCAATCTGTTCCTTTGTAAGGTTAAGCTGCTGTTCATACCTAAATAAGATTGTAAGCTTGGATGGTACCTGCCCCATAAGCAATGTGGGAAATAATAATAGCCACCACATCAAAATCCGGACAATGATTCTCTTATTCATAAAATTAGATTTCGCTAGCTTTTATAAGTTGATTTTACATTACAGCCATTGTCTTTTTCCATCATCAGTAATTATAAAGGGCCTTTCTTTCCCCTGGGAATATTCAGGAACCAGTAGGAAAAGCGCATTTTTAGGAGCGTCTTCAAATGATAAAATATGTGCATCTGAAGCTGCAATTTGTTCATCTACCAATTCCCAGTCGTTATCCCAATAATATAGCCGGTAGCTTTTACCAGGCCTGAAGATTAGATACTTAGCTTGTTCGTTAATTGTTATTGTTCTTTTGTTCACTGTATCGGGAATCAAAGTCACTTCTTGATTAAAGCCTTGAACAACAGGATAACCAGCAGGAACAATATCGTTATTAATATAGTAAGCAGGAAGGTATACGGCGCCTTTGCCCATTGCACTAAAATTTACAGAATCTTTTTTAATCTTCCCCCACCACGTAGGTGTCCAGTTACCGCCATTGTAAACACAGGCATATGCCACCTTAGGACTATTTTGTGATGGAAATAACTTGCATTTTATATCAGCTGTCTCCCACAATTCTTTAGTGATATCTATGTAATTTTGGGTCTGCATGTAGCCCTCGGGGATATCCTCAATCTCTTCAAAACGAGCCAATGTACCGGGCTGTTTAGAATAAGTGGTTCTCAATACTTTAGCTGGCTCACGGTACAGTTTATTATCTACAGCCATCGGACTGGTCACATCCAAAGGAATGGTTCGCATCTGCTCATCGAAAGCACTATTCAAAAAATGCCGTCCAGTTGAAGTAGCCCAATCAGAAATAAAATTCATGGAAGAAGGCAATCCCTGGGAACGAAGGATAAAAACCTGGAGATCTACAATATCCTCGCAAGCCCCCTTTTTCCTAAACAGTAATTGCATAGGTCCAAGCCTAGGCAAAGGCTCAAAGCGCTGTTCTTTGCCATAAGTATCGGTAAACCAGTTGGCATAGTCAGCAGCAACATAGGATAAGACCTTATTAATTCCGAGCACTTTAACACTATCATCTACCCATTTATACTTTTCCTGATACTTGAAGCGCCAGTCTTGTAAAGGCTCAACACTTGTGCGGTATGGCAAAATGTATTCGCAAAAATCGGCAAAAGGTATATTTTTTGCAATCGAACTGCGCCAGGCCCGAAAAGATCTTTCAATGTTATCGATTAAATAATCTGCTTTGATATGATGAATATCGGGTAATACAACCTGTTTAACATTAATATCGGGTGTTTTATGCTTAATGTCTTCCAACGCCTGCACCGCTTTATCATAATTAGGATAGGCAAATTCATTGTACTCAATTTTTTTATCGGCACCATCGGTGAGGCAATAATCAATGGAATAATGGATATCCATATTTGCTATTAAAAAGTAAGCAGCTTTTAGTTTTAATGGATCCCTATTTTTTTTACAGTGAGTGATCACTTTCTCCAGTTCGATCCTATTTTTACCAGCTTTCTTTAAAACAGCTTCCACTTCAGCAGGATATGACTTGCTCGATTGAGAAAAACTTAATAAAGGTGTTAGTAAAAAGATAAAAAATAATTGTTTTCCCATTTGTCTGATAATTGTATATGACAGGTATAATTTGTAATTAACAGATACACCTATTATATTGTACAAGACACAATTGGGATGGTTACATACTCTGATATTTTTATAAATTTAACATGAGATTGTAGTGCTATTAGATCAAACCTCATTTTTTTACGCCGGGTTTTGCGTTAGGGATTGTAAGGGTTCAGTACCGATCCTTCATCGGTACCGGAGCGAAGCGCAGCCCTGAAAAGCCCGACCTTTGCGCAGCTTAGGTAACGCCCTGATCAGTTGACAGTTTACGATTTATAATTTTCAGGTTTTATCGACACCGCTAACCGCATCACTTATATATATGACACATTACTTAGATGGTCTTTATTTTTTTTGGAAACGGGGGCTTGGCTCATTTCGGTTACAGCAGTCCTGCTATTCCTACAAGTCCTCTCCCGATAGAAAAAATCGGGATCCGGGCTTTTCGTACGATCAGGTTTATTTAACATGAGCCTGTTGTACTATTAAGCCCTACCTTCGCAGCTTAGGTAACGCCCTGATCAGTTAGTAGTTGACAATTATCAGTTTACAGTTGGTGATTTATAGTTCTCAGGTCTATAAAACTGAGTTTCTTAAACAGAATCTGTCTCAATCTTTCTACTTATCTGCTCAAATTTAAATTAGCCTGAAAGCAAAGCATTTCTTTAATATATTTGATGCAGCTGACCAAAATATCTTGAAAAAACTCTTTATCCTTTTATGTTTGTTGTTTTCGGTCCACCTGCTTTGGGCACAGCCTTATTATTTTAGGCATTATCAGGTAGAAAACGGGCTTTCTAACAATACGGCATTTTGTAGTGTGCAGGATGGAAACGGTTTTATGTGGTTTGGTACAAAAGATGGTTTAAACCGCTTTGATGGCTATTCTTTTAAAACCTATCGCCACGATCCGGATCAGGCGGGCAGTTTAGGTAACGATTTAATTTATGCGCTCCACCACGATCAGGAACAAAACCTTTGGGTAGGTACCAACAGCGGTGTATACCAGTACAATCCTGCAAAAGAAAGCTTTGCCATTATTAAAGAAACCAAAGGGATGCGGATTATCGACCTGGCCAGCGACCAGCGTGGAAATTTATGGATCTTATCTTCATTCAAAATATATTTATATCAAAAGCGAACTAAGAAAATACAGGCTTTTACCCATAATGCACCTTTCGATGCATCTTTGGTAACTGTTTTAAAAGATGGTAGTGTATGGATCAGTACTGGAAAGGGAACGCTGGAAAAATATAATCCCAAAGCAAATCATTTTGAGCAATTTAATATTAATGGCAAAAACGCCAAAACCGAATATGGCTGGGTATCGAGAATTGCAGAAACCGAAAGCGGTAATTTATTGGTCGGTACTACCAATCAGGGCGTTAAACTCTTTAATCCGGTTACTTTAGCATCAAAAAATATAATCAGGTTAAACGACGACCAAACACCAATTTTTGTTCGGGATATCAAAAAAACAGGGCCTCATGAATTTTGGATTGCCACCGAATCGGGCATTTACATTTATAATGATGAAAACGGCGCAATTATCCACATCAAAAAACAATATAACAATGATTATTCTTTAAGCGATAATGCGGTTTATACCATTTGCCTTGATCGTGAAGGTGGGGTTTGGACGGGCACCTATTTTGGAGGTGTAAATTACTATTCGAGCCATACTTCACTGTTTACCAAATACTTTCCTCAAAAAGGTACAAATTCGATTAGTGGAAGTGATGTAAGGGAAATTACCAGAGATGGTAACGGAAATTTCTGGATCGGTACGGAAGATGCGGGACTGAACAAACTCGACGTAAAAACAGGCGTTTTTAAACACTTTCTACCCGACGGAAAACCGGGAAGCATTGCCTATTCCAATATACACGGTTTATTGGTTGATGGCGACAAACTCTGGGTTGGCACTTTCGAACATGGACTGGACGTTTTAGACCTGAAAACAGAAAAGGTAATTAAACATTACCAGGCAGGTGTTGGAAATGCTTTACGCACCAACTTTATTGTTACTTTTTGTAAAACCCGATCGGGTGAAATTTTAGTTGGAACCATTAATGGGATTTACCGTTATAACCGCAAAAAAGATGATTTCGACCCTGTTGCAGGCCTCCCCTTTATTTTTTACGATTCGGTTATGGAAGATAGTAAGAGCAATATCTGGGCAGGGAGCTTTAACGATGGTTTATTTCAGTTTAACTTATCTAAACCAGGTTATGTAAATTACCGTAATATTCTAACGGATGCAAAAAGTTTAAGCCACAACACTGTAAACAGCATTTTTGAAGATAGCAAACAGCATATTTGGGTAACCACTGATGGCGGCGGACTTTGCAGCTTTGATCAGAAAACACATCAATTTAAGCGTTACGGCATAAAAAACGGCTTTCCCAGCAATTACCTTTTCCGTATTGAAGAAGATGCGGCCAATAAGTTCTGGATTAGCAGTACCAGGGGCCTTATCCATTTTGATCCCGCCACAGGTTTAAGCAAAACCTATACTAAAGCCAACGGATTACTTACCGATCAGTTTAATTACAGTTCTGCCTATCAGGATGAGGATGGCCGAACCTATTTTGGGAGCGTAAAAGGGTTGGTAAGCTTTAATCCGGCCAACTTAAAGGCAACTAACTACGAGGCTCCCGTATTTTTAACCGGATTTCAGATCAATAGTTTAGAAATGGGTTTAAACGGCGCCGATTCTGTAGCTAATAAATCGATCGTTTATGCCGATACCATCGAACTTAACTACAACCAATCCTCTTTTAGTATCGATTTTGCTGCCTTAAGCTATCTATCGCCCGAAATGACAGAGTATGCTTATAAAATGACGGGGCTTTATAAAAACTGGGAATACTTAAAAACCAACAGGAAGGTTTATTTTACCAAACTTGCTCCGGGCAATTATACTTTTGAGGTAAAAGCTTTGGTAGAAGGAAGCAGCAACTGGAGCAGCAAAAATGTTAAACTGCTGATCAAAATACATCCCCCTTTTTACCTCAGTCCCTTGGCTTATCTGCTTTATTTAATTGCTGCAGTAGGAATTGTTTTCTTTTTGGTGCGAAGGTATCACCGAAAAATTGCGTTAAAAAACAGCAGGAGGATGGAAGTTTTTGAGCATGAAAAACAAAAAGAAATTTACCAGGCGAAGATCGAATTTTTTACCAATGTTGCCCATGAAATCAGAACACCGCTCACCTTGATTATCGGGCCGATGGAGAAACTGCTTAAACAGGCCGATGCCGTACCTGCAATAGAAAAGAATTTACGGATTATGGGGCGAAACACCGATAGATTGCTCAAACTAACCAACCAGTTATTGGATTTCAGAAAAACCGAAACCAGCGAGTTTTCGTTAAACTTTGTAAAAGCCGATATTTCTGAAATATTAAAAGATGTATTTCTTCAGTTCCAGCCTGCTGCAGAGCAGCAAGATATTACCTATACACTCCATTTACCTGAGAAAAAACTCCATGCTTATATCGATGTGGAGGCTTTTTACAAAATGATCAGCAATTTGGTAGACAACGCCATTAAATACGGGAAAACCACCGTACAGATTCACTTATCATTGCAGGAAGGTGATCAGTTTGCCGTAACAGTAAAAAATGATGGGAACAGGATCCCCGTAGAAATTAAGGACAAGATATTTGAACCTTTTTTTAGGGGCAAAGAAACAGAAATAAAGGCAGGAACCGGAATAGGTTTATCGATTTCGAAATCGCTTGCGCAACTGCATAGCGGGGAGCTTTATTTAGATTTTAGTGATCATGATTTTAATATATTTGTATTAGAACTGCCTATCCATCAACTTATAGAATTTAACCTGAACGGAAAATGGAAAAAATTGTAGGCACGTTTACCATCAAAGATACTGAAGATATGGAAAGGTCTGTAGTGTTATTGGTTGATGACAACAAAGATATCCTTGATTTCATTTCAGATGATCTGGAAGAAAAATACCATGTTTTACAGGCCAGAAATGGTATAGAAGCCTTAGAAATATTGCAACGCGAAATTGTTCAACTCATTATTAGCGACGTAATGATGCCTGAAATGGACGGTTTCGAATTTTGTGCAAAAGTTAAATCTACCCTGGAGTTCAGCCACATCCCCGTTATCCTGCTTACCGCAAAAAATTCGTTGCAATCTAAAATTGAAGGTTTAGAACTGGGTGCCGATGCCTATGTAGAAAAACCCTTTTCGCCCGAATTTCTCCAGGTACAGATTTCCAGCCTGATAAAAAACAGGAACAAGATTAAGGAGTATTTCTCCAATTCTCCCCTCGTTCACCTTAAAAGCATTGCCTATTCTAAGGCAGATGAGTTGTTTTTGGAGAAATTACAGAATACCATTAATAAAAACATCAGCGATCAGGATCTGGATGTAGAACACCTGGCAGAAAAGATGAACATGAGCCGGCCAACTTTATACCGGAAAATCAAATCTATCTCTAACCTGAGCCCGAATGAACTGATTAATTTAACCAGACTAAAAAAAGCTGCTGAACTTTTAAATGAAGGGGTATTAAAAATCTATGAAATCTCAGAAATGGTTGGGTATAGCTCTCAATCGCACTTTGGAAGAAACTTTGCCAAGCAGTTCGGCATGTCGCCAACCGACTATGTAAACAGTAAAAATACAGATAAAAAAAAGCCTTAAAATCAAACAGTTAACTTTGTTATTCTCTTATTTATTTTGTAAATTGTTCTAACCAAAATATAGAAGTTATGAACATGCTTAAGAAAATCCAAAACTGGGGCGATCACCATCACCCAAAATGGTTAGACTATTTTAGAATCTTATTAGGCCTCATTTTAATTTGGAAGGGCGTTGATTTTTATATCAACATGCAGGCGTTTAGCAACCTTATGCGAGGTGCCTTTTTAGGTACTGCCATCAGCATCAGTTTACTGGCACATTTAATTATCTTAATGCACATTATTGGCGGTATGGCCATTGCTTTGGGTACGTATACCCGCCTGTTCTGCCTTATTAATTTACCGATACTGATTGGGGCAGTATTTTTTGTGAATATTTCTGGTGGCATTTTTAAACCCTATTCAGAATTTTGGTTTTCGGTCTCCGTACTCATCGGACTCGTTTGTTTTGCAATCGAAGGAAATGGCGTATTATCGGTAGATCGGGAAAAAATTTACCCTGAAGAGGCGCTTTAGCGTAACCCCGAAAGCCAAAATTGCACCTAAAATGGCTATTATTGGCCATTTATTTGCTTTTTTTAAAGTTTTTACGCGTGCTAACTAAATGATTAGCAACGCTTAAAATATTTATGCAAATATTTGATTGGAAATCATTTGCAGATTTGCGCCAAGTTCGTACTTTTGCAGCGGAGAGCTGGCAGAGTGGTCGAATGCGGCAGTCTTGAAAACTGTTGACTGTAACAGGTCCGGGGGTTCGAATCCCTCGCTCTCCGCGAAAAAAAAAGCATCCCAAAAGGATGCTTTTTTTTTGCAGCAAACAAATAGATAAATAGCTGATATTCATTGAATTTTAAGTTAATTTTCCAACCATGATTTGGGCAAAATCACGAAAAGATTCGAACCTAGGGATTTCCAACCTTCAGAAAAAAAAATCAACACACTGTAAATCAAAATATTACAAAAAAAACCTTAACCCGAACATCTATCCCGATGCCTATTCCATTCAGTTTAATAGCGTCTTTTCATGCGTCTTTATACTTGCTTAACAACGCATTAAATAAAACGTACGAAAATATTTTTTACTTCGTCGGATAACACTACCCAACAGTAAAGACATGTATATGAGGATTTCGTGGTATTTCGGGGAAAATGGCGGCGCGTTTCTCTTTTAAACTGTCATCCTGATTATTCCGAACAAATTACACCACATTCCGAGGCATAGTGCAAACCCATTTCGTTCTGCCTTTAGCACTAACTATTTCTCATGGATTTGCACGTAAGTGCAATTCTGCCATTTTAAAATTCTTCTTCTGTCATTGCGTTATTTATGGCTACTCCTGCAATACTCCCTGCTGATACAGAATACGGCACTGAACGTAAAGGATTGGTATTGTCTCCGCAAGCGTATAAATTATCCACTGTTGTTTTCTGTAAAGCATCTACTTTAATAAGTCCTTGTTCTGTCAATTCACAGCCCAATGACTCAGGGATTTTACAGTGTTGTTCAAAAGGAGGTCTTGAATAGATAACATTTAATTGAAAAGTTGAATTGTCTGAGAAAACTATCTCTTGAACCACTCCGTCTTTGTGTTTCAATGAGTTAATTTCCTTTTCAACTATTGAAATATTGTGTCTTTTGACTTCATCGGTTTGCTCCTGTGTCAATTGAGATTTTCCATTGGTAAATATGGTTAAATCGTTTGTCCAGTTATTAATGAGTCGAGCCAAATGAAATGCACCATACCCATTTGCCAGAACCCCTGTTTTTTCATTCTTTACTTCATATCCGTGGCAATATGGGCAATGAAGAACTGAAATTCCCCAACATTCAGAAAACCCCTTAATGTTTAGCATTTTATCTTTTAATCCTGTTGCAAAAACGAGTTTTTTAGCCGAAAATATTTTTCCTGACTGAGTTGTGATCTCGAAACCTCTATCGGTTTTCGTTCCATTAACGGCAAGATCAGTTAAGAATTTTACGGTGTTGTATTTCAACACTTGTTTTTTTGCTTTTTCTGCAATAACGCCTGGTTCTTCTCCGTCTTGCGTAATAAAGTTGTGTGAATGAGGCGTTTGCCTGTTACAGGGCAAACCGCTGTCAATGATTAGAACATTTTTTAAAGCCCGTCCCAAAGACATCGCTGCCGAAAGTCCTGCGTAGCTTCCTCCAACTATAATTACATCAAAATTTTTGTTATCTGTCATGTCGTTAAAATTTGAAAAGGTTATTAATGGAAAAGGTAAAGCTAAAACTGACAAAGCAAGCCCCCTTTTTTAATTAGTTCTCGTCTTGATATTTTTTTTCTTCGACCATTTTTTGGATATATAAATATATTTTATTTTGCAGATCTTACACTTTTATGAATGGCATTTTCAAACATTGGATAGACGTAATTATTAAGAAATAGTACCATTCCTGCCATTTTTCCTACGATGTTTCGGAATTTTGGTTTTTTGGCGTTTATCACTTTAATAATTTTGTCAACTATTATAGAAGGATCGTCCCCCTCTGCCATACCATTCTTGATATACTTATTTACTTGCCCTTTATAGTTCTTGTATTCATCTATATTTCCATCAATAGCAATCATGTTTGTGCCAAGATTTGTTTTTGCCCACATTGGCTCTATCATACTAACCTTGATATTAAATTGGCTTACCTCAAAACGTAGTGTTTTAAAGTAACCTTCTAAGGCATGTTTAGATGCAGCATACATCGATTTCATAGGTATTGTTATAAGCCCCATCATTGAGCCAACGGTAATAATTTGGCCAAACTTTTGTTTTCTGAAATATGGCAATATGGCTTTTGTCAGATTTACTGTCCCCCAAAAGTTAGTTTCAAATTGAAGTTTCCCTTCTTCTGTTGATGTTTCCTCTGCTATTCCAGTGAGCATATAGCCCGCATTATTAACCAAAACATCTAATTGATTTACGGTTTCAAAAAGCTGCTTTGTAAATTCTTTTATAGAATTCTCGTCGGTAATATCCAAAGCCAATACTTTAAAGGGAACAGTGGCTTGCAGCTTTTCCGGATTACGACTTGTACCAATTACACGATAACCTTGTTGATGTAAATTGTTTGCTAACATCAAGCCAAAGCCTGAAGATGCACCTGTTATTAAAATTGTTTTTTTCATCTTACTTAATTTTAAAGATTAATCGTTTTTTATACTAGGAGGAATTAACTTATACATTACCGGTGTTACGATTCTGGAAAGAATAGTTGAACTAATTAATCCGCCAATCAATACAATTGCTAATGGAGCGATAAGTGGATTGGGATTCAAGGCAAGTGGAATTAATCCGCAAATAGCTGTTAGGGACGTTAGTACAACGGGTAAAAAACGGGTTTCTCCTGCTTTATTAATTGCATCGTCTATGCTGTATCCCTCAGCCCGCAACTGGTTGGTAAAATCAACGAGTAACAGCGAATTCTTGACTTGTATGCCGGACAAACCAATGAAACCAATAATAGAAACTATTGACATGGGATGGCCGGTGATCAACAGCATGATCACGCCACCCAAAATCCCTAATGGAATAATAGAGAGCACAATGATGATACCTTTAAACGTTTTGAATTGTAGTAACAGAACGCCAATGAAAAGGAATGTACTTAACAGGATAACCGACAGGAAATTTCCACCAAGTGTATCGCCTTCCGATTCTGCTTCCCCTGATAACTTGTAATAGTAACCCGGCGGCATCTTAAGTTGGTTCAGTTGCGGAACAATGTCCTTTAATAAGTCATTGGCATATACACCTTCTTTGGTTAAGGAAGTAACTTTTGCGAAACGGGATTTATTAAAATGATTGATGGCTGTAGGTGAAGTTTCGAATGCTATAGTTGCAATTTGGCTAACCAACACAGGAACACCTTGTATATTGTTTACATAAAGATTTTTGAATGCATCTAAATTTGAAAATTTATCCCTGGGAAGTGTCAGGACAACATCGCGGGCATCGCCCCTGTCATCTATATAATCACCAACAGTTAATCCTGCTACCGCCATTCGAATTACCTTATCAACATCGCTTGTAAGCACACCCAGTGTGCGGGCCTTTTCTTTGTTTATTGTTATTTTAACGTCAGACTTGTAAGTATTTAATTCGTTATTGATGTAAACAGTACCTGGGTTATTGCGTAAAATATCCTCCACTTTAAAGGAAAGTTTACGCAGCGTGTCCGGGTCTTCACCAAAAACCCTTACAACGATGTTGGCTTCTATCGGCGGTCCCTGTTCAAAATCTTTCACTTCAATTTTGGCATAAGGAAAAGCTTTAAACTTCTCTCTTAGCTGCTTAATCAACGCTACTTTAGAGTCAGGATTAGCCTCATCATCCATCTGTACAAAAATCTGTGCAAAGTCAGGCTTAATGTCCTGCTGATGCACGTTGTAATAAATTTGGGGGTTGCCTTTACCTACGTTGGATGTGTAATAGACGATCTCTTTGTGTTTTTTCAGTTCACTTTCTACCAGTCTGGTCACACGGTCACTTTCAGGGATGTCTGCCTGTAAGGGCAGTTTGATATTGATCAGGAACATTGGCTTTTCGGAAGTTGGGAAAAGCTTAAACCCTGTTTGCGTGAATAAGAAAAAAGCCAGCACGCTAAGTATTAATGACATTCCAATGGTTGTTTTAGGATATTTTAAAGCTCGTGGCATAATACCCCGATAACTATAAGTCAGGAATTTTTGAAGTTGCTTCAGGAAAAAATTACCTTCTCCATGTGTATGCGTTTTCAATATCCGGCTTCCCAGGAAAGGAACCAGCGTTAAAGCCACGATCATTGACGCCAGCACACTGGTGATGACAGCCATAGGCAGGCTGCGCATAAATTCACCAGCTGCATCAGGCAGGAAGGCAAGAGGCAAAAACGCAATTACCAAAGTGGCTGTACACCCTACAACTGCTATACCGATTTGTTTTGTGCCTTTCAGAACGGCATCCATTCGTGAGTGCCCTTCCCGAAGCCATCGCTCTATATTCTCTACAACTACTATACTGTCATCTACCAACAATCCCAAAGCCACAACGAGCCCAACAATACTGAGCTGGTTTAATGAAAATCCCAATAAATTCAATGCAGTAAGCCCTAACGCTAAAGAAAGCGGAATAGAAACCATTACGATTATCGATGCCCTGAATCCTAAAGGCAATAAGGTAATGACTACTAAAACAATGGCTAAGGCAAAATCAAATCCAAGATGTCCCAAACGTTGGGAAACCATAGTGCCCTGATCAAAAGTTTTGACAAGCTGAATATTAGAAGGCAAGCTTTTAGGAAAATCTTCCAGTATCGGAAGAAACTCTTGCTGCACTTTCGCTATGTTAACATTGTCTTTCATTGCTGCGGTAACCAGTACTGAGCGATGTCCATTCACCCGTGTAATATGGTTGACCATTTCGCTTTTATAACTTACATCAGCCACATCCTTCAAATAAACAATCTTTCCATTGGCGTTATAGATAACGGTATTGGCAACATCCTCAACGTTCTTAAGCTTGCCGCTGGTCTTTACATTAAAAACCTTGCTATCAAGATTGACGCTTCCTCCGGGAATATCTGCTGCTTCACTTTGCAAACTGCCCGCAACCATGTTAAGCGGAATTTTCAGTTGCGCAAGTTTATCCAGTTGTAGATCAACACGGATCTGCTGTTCCGGCATGCCGGAATACTTCACTTCTTTAAGGTTTGTTATTTTTTCAAGACGGGTTTTTAGTTTATCAGCTTCATCCCTCAGTAATTTATCAGAGGCATTATCTGAAACCAATGCCACCTGTAAAATTTTTACATCGGAAGAAGAAATCTTTTCTGTTTTGATCTGATAGATATCCTTAGGAAGTTCACTGTTTTTCAGCGCATTTATTTCTGTTGATATTTCCTGGTATTTATTGTCTATATCAACTCCATATTTGAACTTCACCTGGATGGCCGCGACACCATCCTCAATTGTAGTAAGGATTTTGTCAATGTTTTCCAGGCCATAAATTTTATTTTCAATTGGTTTTGCCACCTGCTCTTCCATGTCTTTAGGACTTGTGCCCGGATATATCACAGTTATAAGATATTCAGGCGGATGTATAGTTGGGTCTTCCGAACGGGGCATTGTAAACAAGGCGAGCACGCCAACTACTGCAAACAGCAGGAATATGATAAGTGTGAACTGGTAGTTCTTAACGGCAAAGTTTGTAATTTTCATATCTGTTAGTATTTACCTGTTATTACCTGATGATTTTTATTGTAGATTTTTCGTTGAGATAGGCACTATTCGATACCACGATTTCTTTCACTCCATTAAGTCCTTCTTTTAGATAAACCTGTTGATTGTCGAACCTTGAAATCGTTACCGGGATTTTTCTGACCTTATTGGTTCCATCAGGAGTAAATACGAATGCCTTATCACCATCCGCTTCTACCAAAGAAGCATACGGAATGACCTTTACATTTTGATCCTGACTTGTAGATATCTCTGCCTTGCCAAACATTCCAACAGCCGGTTTGATGTCATTTAATTTCAACTTCAATTCTACCTGAAAGGAACCAAGTGTAGGATCTGCGGCTTGCGACTTACGAAACACGAAAGCATCAAATTTTTTATCCGCATATCCGTCCAGTGTTACTGTTGCTGTTTGCCCCGGATTAATCACTGCCCATTCCCGGTCTGTTAAACCGACTTTAAGTAGGTAGTTATTGTTTTGCTTTGTTTCGTTAATGAGCAGGACGGGCATACCAGCCGCAACTACTTCTCCTTCATTGGCAATTTTCTTTGCTACAAAGCCATCAGAGGTGGCATATATTTTTGAATAATGTGCGTTAAAGGCAACAGCTTCTTTTGCTTTATGAGCAATATCAAGGGCGGTCTTTGTGTTTTGCAACTGTTCTAAGGTATACACACTGTCTTTGTAGAGATTGACGGCCCGTTGATAATCACGTTGTGTCTTTTCAACGCCCAGGTTGGATTGCATTAAGCCCGCAGCAATTTCAGTTGAATTGAGTGTTGCGAGTAACTGGCCTTTTCGAAAGAACTGACCTTCCTCTACAAAAACATGGCTAATGACGCCACCTATTTTAAAAGAATATTTGGCTTCGTTTTCTGTGCTTACAAGGCCCGTAGCACTTATTTTCTTGGGTAATCCCAATGCAGATACGGAAGAAATCTTTACGGGGATAACATCTGCCCCGCCCAAGAGATTTTTTTTCTTGTCTTCTGTCTTACAAGAATACAAAACGGATACTACCGCTATAATACCGAATAATTGTATTTTTTTCATAATAATTCTTTTTGTTTGTTTATTGAATGATGAAACTTGCATTGGCCCTTTCTATTTCGGCCTGCTTTATCAATATGTCGTAAAGTGAAATATTCTCCTGTAGTTGGGCCGATACCAGTTGGTTTTGTGCATCCAACAGTTCTATGTAAAGGGCAATGCCCTCTTTGTACATCCGTAATTGGTCCTTATAATTTTTTTCAGAAGAAGCCACTTGCGAAACAGCAGCCTTGTAATTGATAAGAGCGGCGTTGAATGAATTGGCAGCAATGCTAACCTGTAATTTCAGTTGCTGCTCAGTATTGCTTATTTGCGATTCAATCGCTTTACCATCCGCCTTCGCCTGCTTTACCTTGTATCTATTTTTGCCTCCTGAAAAAATGTCGAAGCCAAGTGAGACCCCGAAAAAATAATAAGCTGATTTATCATTGACTTTAAAGTCAAAAGCCTGTGACCCTACATCAAGAAAGGAACTAAGTTTTGGTATTTTGTAGGAATTGGCAAGGCCAATAAGATTCTTATTAATGGCAGCGGCAGTATTTAACTTTACTAGTTCTTCCCTTTTGTTTACAGTAATATCATTTACAATGTGCGGGTCGGGAACACCCGCTATAGAATCAATCAGCAGGGGAGTGTTTAGTGGTTGGTTGATCAAAAAATTAAAATGAGACCTGGCATTATCCTGGTTTAATATGGCAGTGTTCAGTTGTGCGGTGGTCTTTGTTACCTCATTATTGCTCCTTACCACCGCCGTGCGGTTTACTTTTTGATTATTAAAAAGAGAAGTGTTTATCCTTTCATTTTCTTTTACAAGGGCAAGGACATTTTCATAAATCCTGATGGCTGCTGTAGCCTGCAAATAATTGTAATAAGCAATCTTGATTTCTTTGACAAGCTCCCGTTTGTAGATAGCTATTTCTACCTTTTGCATGTCGTACTGCTGGCTTTTTATTTTTTTATTGTAAACCAGTTCCGCATTAATGATAGGGTAAGTAGTATGCAGTTTTACATCATAAAAATTATTGGGGTTGAGTAGTACACTTTGGTTTTCTACTTGCGGAAAATTATTAGTGCCCGTCAGTTGGTTAAGCGTTTTGTAAACAGGATTCATTAAATCCCCCACAGGAATATCCACCGTGCGTCCGCCGCCTGCAAGGGTATAGTTTCCATTAAACGCAACATTGGGCAGGAATAATGACTTAGCCTCTTTCAGTGCCCAAAGGCTTTTATCAAGGAAAAATTGTTGCTGGCGGATTGTTTCATTACTGCTCAAAGCCGTGTTAATGTACTGCTCTAAGTGTGTTTGTGCATAGGCGCTTCCTGTACATAACAATAAGAGAAATGAGAATATCTTTTTCATCTGTTTTATTTTAATGAACGTTATAATTTTAATGAACTATGTTCAATTTAAGGGTAAAAAAATTTTATAAATTATTTAGTATTTTCAAAAATTCATCATAAGCATCTGCTACAATGGTTTCTGCGTTTTTAATATTCGCGTTTTGCGTACGGGAACCTATTTCCAAACTACACATGCCATGCAGACAGCTCCATATCAGAAAACATAATGGTTCCAGTTTATGGCCTTTAAAATGCCCGGCATCCATGCACTGTTTTGCCGTTGTTCTTAACACATCAAAACTTGCTTTCCCTTCATCCCACTCATCTTTTTGGATTGTTTCCAGGAACTCTATAGGTGCTTTAAGCGTAAACATCAGGTCATACATCTCCGGGTAATCCAGGGCATAATTGGTATATACCTTGCCCATTGCCTTTAGCCGTTCCATCGGATCTGTTACACTAAATAATATTTTTAACTGGCCGCCAAGGTCAACAAAACCTTGTGTGTGCAATGCATGGAGTATTTCATTCTTATCCCTGAAATAAACATATACAGTACCAATGCTATAGTCTATGGAATCAGCAATATTTCTGATGGTGGTTTGCCCAATGCCTTTTTCCACAAACAACTTACGGGCAGCTTTTAAAATAAGTGCCTTCAGTTCTTCCTTCTCTCTTGTTTTTCTTTCTTTGCTTCCCATATAATTAATTTCAGCACAAAGAAAATGAACATTGTTCATTTTTGCAAATAAATTTTATTTTTTTGCTGCTATTTGGAAAATAACTTAAGTTGATGGTCAACGACAAGCACTTTCAAGACGGGATAACAGCCCGGCAATCAAATTGGCGGCCAGCTTAGACCGAAAGAGGTGATCACTTTGGAGTTCTTCTCTATTTTTGTTGGTAAAGTGGATAAACCAGAAAGCGTTGACCCCATCTCATCAAAAACAAGCACATAATAACTTACTGTTTTTCAGATAGTTTACCCATATCTTAAAATTAACAAAAGGAGGTCAATAAAATTGGTTTATGCAGCTAATCCTTCAAACTTTGCTTGCTAAAAAACGATGAAATTATTATCTTTACTTCGATAAGGAAATGCATATTTCAGTATCAGGATGTATAGAATTTGTAGGCCGCAAGTATAGGTCTCAGACTTGTAAAATTATAACTTAGGAGTTTTTGCGTCTATCGTGTAGTCGCAAGACAAAAGACGATACAAATAACTAAAAATCAGACTCTTAAATAATTAGCGTTAGTCCCTCGCTCTCCGCACAAAAACGAAACCCGACGATAGTCGGTTTTTTGTTTTCCGGAATTTCACTAAGGCGCAACCTTAAATGGAAAACCGGGAAACAAAAAGATGAGCACAACAAATGCTTCGTTTAGTGAAGCCCCTCTTTGGGGATCACCGGAGCGCAGCGCAGGTAATTCCTCGCTCTTCGCCCAAAAGAACTAGAGCCAGAAATTGGAAGATTTCAGGCTTTTTTCGTTTGCAAAAGCACGACCCTCCTAGCCTATCACTTTATCACTGAACAGCCGATCTATAACGAAATATCTCACGGTATTCTGGTTTCCTGAAGCTCAACTTAAAAACTGGTAAAATATCTCTTGTATTCAACAGTAAACTAACTTATTCTCCGATCTCATCTTCTTCAGGTGGTCTTACAAAATGCAAAAATTCCATCTCTGTAACTCCAAAAGACTTAAAATTCACTTTTGCCTTTCGCAAAGAAATTGAATTTGGTCCCCCATCATCATCAATATGCTCCTCTTGATAAAAATCTTTATGCCAAAAACAAACCGGACAGATCGTTGAAATCGCATCTTTCTCGATCGTATAAAAATTGCAACAAGCGCATTTAATTTTATTTTCTGTATCCATTATTTTGCATGTATCAACCTATCCTCGACAAAACAACAGCCAATCAACTAGTTCTTAATTAGACCTCAAGGTTGCAACAAATCTATTTATTTCCCACAGGTCTATAGGCGAGAGCAAGCGAGAGGATGGTGAATTACGATCAACAAGTAATACCTTCTAATCTATGATAGGATACAATTTACCCCAATTTTTTCGGCTTCTTTCAAAAATTCACTTGCTAAATCCAAATTGGGAATCTCTATAAGGACTTCTTCATCATCTAAGAGAATATCTACATTTAACTTTGATTCTTTTAGCGATTTCCCCAACATTTCCATTTGCAATTTTGTCAAAGATACTTTATCTAGGCCCTCCCTCCAGCCTGTTAATATTATTTTTATCATAACTTACTTTAATAACTATTGGTGATGGAACTTGACCTTTATATTTGCCTGTAGTTCTTTTTCCGCCTTGTATTATCGTTATCTAGCGCAAGTCTTAGCGCCCACGGCCTTAGTAAAATCCTGACTTGGGCTTTCGTTAATCAATACAGTATCTTTATAAAAAATCTCAGCTAGTTAAATATAGTGAATGGAAAGTCATCCATCCAGCTGCCATCTCATTAAGATTCGCATTAATAAGGGAACACTTAATCTATATTTATTACATCGCCATTAACACATTTAACAACAATGGCACCTTCAGTCAGCTTCATGTACTCAAAATAATCGGGTAAATTATATCTAGCGTTGATTTTAATGGTACTAGCATCGATTTTAATAATCTCAAGTTCAGTAATCACATAAATAAATCCATCAATTAATTTCGTTTCATAGAAAAAATAATCCAGAGAAATAGTGGCTAGCATTCTTCCTGTTGACAGTTCTAATACTACAAAATTTAAATCAACTCCTATCGAACAACGAAATTCGTCAATTTCTGTTACTACAGGTTTGATCGCTGTGCTTTGCCAACCAAATTTATAGCTATATGTTTTACCAGAAATTAAACCAAAATTTCTATCCGCCAATTTGTCCTCAAACAAAATGGGTATATTCTGGCTATGAAACTCAGACTCTGATAATTCTTTAAATTTGATATTCATAATTATTTAAAAATTTTAGGAATTATTGAAGAAACAGAAGGGGTAGATGCCATATTCCCATCCTTATAAAAGAACCCAACACTGATGCTTCCTTTATTTGAGATATTGATCGTTTTCACTATCGTGACTCCGTAGTTAGTTGTTTTCATAGCTGAGGTTGGTGCATATTAAAAGCCTGGCTGAAAACACTTTTAAGTTGGCGTTCACTTGTAATTCCAAGAGTTGTTAAATCCTTCAAATTCTGTGCAGATCGCTTAATGTTATCTGTATTCCCACTTACTACTTTCCCAAAAAAATATTCAAACTTACTCGGGTTAACCGTAAATTGAACAGGAATATTAAATTTAAAATTTGCAGCAGACCGCTGTTGCATTGAAAGCGATATACCTAATAAATCTTCAGGATCTCCTTCCTCACTCATAACCGCTTTCAATATTAGGACAGACCTGCCAACTCCACTGAGGCTCATTCCATAATTCATCCACTTATCAAGAACTTGGTTTGTTGCTATGTTCCCTTTCGTAACCTGGTTAAGTGTATATCCATCCTTGGTTTTACGAATAATAGTTCCGGGCACATTAACAGCATTTCTTCCTTCTTCAATTTCTTGCTCTTCTTCAGTATCCTGCTCCCCAGGGGCTTTATAAACATTTTCCACATCATCGCTTGTGAGTCCGTGTTCTTTCATAAAATCTTCCGTAGACATTCCATTTGGATCAATAAAACGAATGGGATTGTTTAAACCATAATTATAAGGCGAAACATTATCAAAGTCCTCCGAAAGTGGGTCTACAACATTCCATCTTCCAATCACCGGATCATAGAACCTCGCTCTGTAATCATATTCATTAAGCTCCTCTTGCAGCTCCTTGCCATTGTAAAGATACTTATTTGTTCCTGCTTTTATAACAGGTTCTTTCCTCAAACCAAATGCGTAATAGTCATCACGTTGTAACACCTCCAATTGTCCGATGGTTGGGTTTTTGTAAAATGTAACCCTTACATTACCCAAATGGTCTGTTAGATTGTACTCATAATGCTTCGTTTTAGTGAAGCCTCCATTTGGAGATCACCGGAACGCAGCGCATGTAATCTCTCGCGCTCCGCCAATGTATAAACAAGAAACGTTTTAAACATACGTTTAAAACGTTTCTTGTTTAAGCTTCTTTTAAAGCATATTACTGAGCAAAGATCAAAACTTCCACAGTAAGATAATATAGGTTTAAACCGATCAGGTACAGGAGATTAATCAGCACCCTATAATTTAAACATTACCTATATCCGTTGTTCAGTAAATCGCCAAAAAATATTGCGTTTAAAAACAACCTTCCTGTTCCAAGCCAATATCCTCTATAAGTGGGATCATCAGCAAAAAGGATAGCTTCGCCACTTCCAACCCCTGTTGCAATAATGGCTGCTGAATTGGCAACCTTAGCAATATTGGTCTTTGATGAGTAGCCGTTTATAAAAGGTTTGGAGATATATTGTGCAACTGTTGCGTATTTATTAGCACTTGGTAGTAGTAACGTTGGCCCGTTCTTATTGATAAAAAGCTTGCGTGAGGTTACACCAAAAGAGATTGGGTGGCTAATATCCAGATCGGATTGAAATATTGCACCATTAATACGCTTTGAACTTTCCACGTCTTCCTGCCTTGCATAGTCGAGTCTTTCACTAAGTGGTTTTACAGTTTTTGCAACAGATTCTGGACCTGTAATCTTTTGGTCTTTTTTTACTTCATCATCTGGCTTTGTTTTCGGAGCTGTTACTTGCGCAGGTAGTTCACCCCTTCTCTGAAAAACATCTGTTTCAGCAAGTTTTTCTTTAACGATTTCCTGTTGTACTGCCCATGCCGTTGCGGTTTGGAAAGTAATTAAAGTGCCACCCTCATTCACCCAAGCTTTGATCTTATCCACTGTTGCTTTATCCCATGCGCTGTAATTACCACCCGGAAGCACAAGAACATTATATCGGTTAAGCGGCGCCTTTGCAAAGTTCTGCAGATCCAGTTTGGTTACTGGAAGATCGAGCTGCTGGTTTAACAGAAACCATACCTGACCCGCCTCAGAAGCAGCCACTCCCTGACCAAAGGCCAGCGCAACTTCCGGTTTGCGTACTGTACGGATATTGCTGCTTCCCAGATCTATCCCTTCAGCACTAAAACCACTGGAAACGGCATTAACTTCGATATTAGCTGTTCTGGCAACGCTGTTCAGGGCCGAATACAGTGAATCGGTAGAAACACGCTGGCCCACTACAGGAATAACTAATGCTCCTGGCAGATAAGCCTTTTTACCAGAAGAGGTATTTGCCGTAAATGATTTAAATGCTGTTTTTACCAAAATATCCTTCAATTGTAACTGATAGATGGCTTTGGTAAAGTTGAAATCACTTGAATTGATGAGGTAAGCATAATTTGAACGCTCTAACGCTACTTTTGAGGATGCAGCCACTGGCGCCTTAACAACAGCCCCTTTAGAAAAAGGCCCATTTAGTTTGGCATATTTAAGGCCATAGGCATGAATGATACTCCATCCTGTATTATCATAAAATATGCTGTCCTTTAAGGCATTCTCTTCAAAAATGGAGTGAACGATCAGAAAATTAGGCTGTGCGGCAGGCACAACATAAGATTTTCCTTTTTCAAAAGTTTTACCCTCCTGGCTCAGGTTGTCTTGAAGTTCATAAACATCTACATGATGCTGGAGCAATAGCCCTAAAAACTTCTGGGTCAGGTTTACATCATTCTTATCCCCAAATACAAATCCTTTTGCAGGATTTTTCTGCCCTTGTTCCAAGGCATACTTAAAGAAATCTTTTTGAACTTTAAAGAGCCCATTTTTTTCTTCTACTGCGCCTCTGATAGTTGAAAAACTGGTAGTTAAATGGTTGCGGATGGTAAAAGCAAAAGTTAATGGCCCATTGCTCGATTCCTGAAGAATTCCACGCGAACTGGCTTGCTCGAACGTGGCAGCCACCGACCCGAAGAATTTAGGATAGGTTGATCCGTAGATTGGGGAAAGATTATCATAATTCTCTTTCGTAAAATAAAATGATCCGATATCATCAAGGGCTTTTGCATGATATTTAGCCAATATCACTTGATATTCGTACAAGAACTGTGGTATTATCGGACTTTCGTGATTCTTAGGCGTTGGCTCAAAATAGTAAGTTGCATTTGTTCCCTGCTCATGAAAATCGATCTGTACATTAGGATACCATTTATGAAAAAATGCCAGGCGGTTACGGCTCTCTACCTGTACAAGATTAAGCCAATCGCGGTTCAGATCCGTAAAATAATGGTTTGTCCTTCCATTTGGCCAGGCTTCCTGGTGTTCTTTATCAAGTGGATCTCCAACCGCCGGAAAAGAGTGATAGGCATTGTGCCAATTTGCCGCCCTATCCCTTCCATCGGGGTTAAGGGACGGATCGATAAAGATTACCGCTTGAGAAAGCCATTTTTGCGTTTCGGCATCGTTGCTGGCAGCCAGATAATAAGCCGTTAAAAGACTTGTCTCCGTACTGGAGGTCTCATTTCCGTGAACACCATAACCCAGGTTAATAATTACAGGCGAATTGCTGCCCAATACTGGTTTAGATGGGTCAACCTGACTGAGGTGTTCCGTTCTGATCTGTTCCAACCTGCTATAATTTGATGGATCAGTAACTGTTACAATGATTTGTTCACGCTGTTCATAGGTCCTGCCGATCACTTCAACATGAATGCGGTTCGATACTTTTGCCAGTTCACGGAAGTAGGAAACCACTTGGTCATGCCGTGTAAAGTAAGTTCCGATAGGATAACCCAGAAAAGCTTCTGGAGTTGGAATTTTAGGGTCGAGTGCTTTCGCTTTCGGAAAGAAATAACTGTTCTGTGCAACTACCTGCTGAATGCTGATTATCGTTAGTACGATGATTAACTTAAACAAATGAAGGTTTCTTTTCATTTTTATCTTTAAAAAAATTAATATCCTGGGTTTTGGGTTACATCCGGATCTGATTGTATATCTGAATATGGGATCGGGAACAGCCAAAAGTTTTTATTGTTTATACCTAGCACGGCGCCTGCTCTTTCGGTACGAACTAGATCAAACCACCTGTGCGCCTCAAAGGCAAATTCTACCCCATTTTCATCTTCAATGGCCTGTAGCAATGCAACCTGTGTTGTGGCGCTGGTTGGGCCTACATCTGCTCTTGCTCTTACCGCATTCAGATCAGTAGCCGCATCTAAAAGCTTATTCTGCTGCGCCCTGGCCTCTGCCCGGATAAGATAAAGTTCTGCGATACGGATAAGATAAGAAGGATCTATACTGGTAGCCGTAGTATTATAAAGCACACCATAAATAGCAGTTCCACTACCCGCAATAAGACTATTCCTGGTTCCACCAATTGCCGGGTTATTGAGCTTGGCGACTAATGCATCGGAAGGTTTTAGTGTAAATTGCCCTCCTAAGGAACTTGGATACCATAGGTTCCAATAACTGTTCCTGTCGTTCACAGAGTAGGCCAGTTCCAGTACCGATTCTGCTGTCTGGAAAGGTGCCGTAAAAAACGATTTATAAGGTTTTACCAATGTGTATTTGGCATTATTAATCACCAGTGTGGCATAAGTTTCTGCATCTGCCCATTGTTTGCGATAAAGATGGAGCCTTGCTCGCAATGCCCTTGCAGCACTTTTCTGTGCGCGGTTTCTAGTGGTTGCATCTTCAGGCAGCAACTGCTCGGCCTGTATCAGATCGGCCAAAACCTGATCGTAGGTCTGATCTAATGTGCTGCGCTTAATCCCTTTTAATACACTTAAATCAGTTGTTGGCTTCAACTGAAGCTGAACACCTCCCCAGCCCCTTGCCAGATCGAAGTAAGACAATGCGCGGATAAAGTAGGCCTCTCCAAGGATGCTGTTTTTTTCTGTGGCCGTTAACAACGGATCACTTATCGAAGGCACAGCGGCAATGACACTGTTAACAGAGTTTATTGTCCGGTATATACCCTGATAGGCAGATACTGTAATCACATTATCGGTCGGAATTGCATTTTGATCAAGCTGGAGGTACTCACTTAATGTTCCGTTAAAAACAACGTTATCGGTTGTAATTGTCCCCAGTGTTGGATAACTCGATGCATAATAACCTTGCAGGCGGTCGTAAGCGCCTATAATGGCAGCCCTGGCAGTATTAACGTCTGTAATAGCACTTTCGGTTTGAAGCGCATTATTGGGTAACTCTTCCAGGTATTTTTTGCAGGAAACCGATAACAATACAACGGCTAAAAAAACTGCATTTCTGATATATGATGTTTTCATTTCTTAAAACTTTAAATCCTTAAAATGTTACGCTGGCTCCGATCTGGAAAGTTCTTGGCTGAGGAACAGTGGCCCAATCATAACCCACGGTATTTTGGTTATTGGACTGTGAACTTACTTCAGGATCTAATCCGCCATACTTGGTAAAGGTGAGCAGGTTTGTTCCCTGTGCGTAAACCCTTAACTTACTCACCCCTATTCTCTGCAGTACGTTTTTAGGAAGGGTATAACCCAACGTAAGGGTTTTTAAACGGATAAAAGAACCATCTTCCAGATAACGTGAAGAAAGACTGGCTACATTACCACCATAGTTATTGGCTGCACCACCATTTTGTGTAGGATTTCCGCTATAGGTAGTCAATCTTGGGATATCGGTCACATCTCCAGGTTTTTGCCAGCGATCTAACTGACGGGGTAAGAAACCAATATTAGCCTGCGTACCACCATGCACCATAAAAAAGTCGTTCATGTTCATGATGTTGTTACCTTGCTGGAAATAAAAGAAAAAGTTCAGGTCAAATCCTTTGAAAGTGAAATTATTGGTCAATCCGCCAGTATATTTTGGCAGGGCATTACCAACAATCTGCCGGTCGGCAGAGGTAATCAGACCATCACCATTTACGTCTTCGTAAACGGCATTACCGGTTTGTGGGTCAACATACAACTGTTTATACAACTGGAATGAATTGGTGGCATAGCCCTGTCTTAGGATAGAAATATTCCTTCCTGACGCGCCCAGACTAATATCAGAGGCCAGTTTTTCGATTTTATTGTTGTTAAAAGAGATGTTAAAATTGGTTGTCCATTGGAAAGCGTCGGTTTCGATATTAGTTGAATTGATGCCAAGTTCGAAGCCTTTATTTCTTACTGCACCATGATTCTGCAGGTAAGAGGCAAAACCTGAGCGATAAGGTACCGGGACATTCAATAACAGATCGTAGGTATATTTATTATAATAATCTGCTACAATGCTTAAACGGTTTTTAAAAATCCCAAATTCTGTACCTATGTTAAACTGCCTGGTCGTTTCCCAGGTCAGGTCGGGGTTAACCAGTTGCGATGGCGCTGTACCAGGCTGTTCCAGATAATTGGCACCTGAAGACCATAATCCCTGTGCTGCATAGGCCCCTATCCCGTTCTGGTTGCCAGAAAGGCCCAAACTCGCCCTTACCTTCAACTCGTCGAAAAAATTAAGGTTTTTAATAAACTCTTCCTGGCTTAATCTCCATGCAATCCCTCCGGATGGGAAATATCCCCAACGGTTATTGGTTCCAAACTTAGATGCCCCATCTGCACGGATACTCCCATCAATAGTGTACTTGCCATCGTAAGTGTAACTCACCTTACTAAAAAATGAAACCAGTTTAGATTCTGCACGAGAGGCCGAGCCGCTGCGCGTAGCTGCAACTGATATTGATCTCAAACTGTTAGCTGCAAAGCCTGTTCCAGTAGCGGAGGTGCTCTCATTCAGTACGGTATTCAAGGTATTCCCAACCAAAGCATTGATATTGTGCTTTTTGCCTTCCCCAAATGATTTTACGAAACTCAATACCTGCTCATTGGTCAATACCAGGTTCTTGTTTTCGATAGAAGAAGCAGCACCTTTTGTTGGAAAACCTGCGCTGATCAGGGTACTCGAATAACTGTTATCATATTCACTGCTATTGTCTATACTCCAGCTGCTGCGAAGTTTTAATCCCGGGATAAAAGTATATTCACCATAAATATTACCTATTGTTCTCCAGCCAACGGCTTTACTATCCAGATTTTCGATCAGTGCCAAATGATTGTCAAAACTTCCGTAGCGGGCATATGTGCCATCATTATTGTAAATAGGCAGATACGATCGAGGGAAAAGTGCCGAATTGATTACCCCAGTAGGGTTGTTGTCACTTCCGCTCAGATTCCGGTCAGAACGGGTAAAATTAACACTGGTACCTACTTTTAACTTATCGGTAAGGTAAGTATCATAGTTTAAACGTGCAGAATACCTGGTATAATCTGATGGTTTTACGATAGATTCTTGATTTAGGTAACCCAGGCTGATATAATAAGTGCTGCGATCGGTTCCACCTACGGTAGAAACTTCATAATTTGAACTTCTTGCCGTACGGAAAAGCCCACTGATCCGATCGTAAGTCGGCTGGTTTTCAGGATTTGGGAACGGAAGTACCACGGTTGAAGGATCAAGTTCGTTATCTTTAGCGGTATTGATACGCGATTCATTGGTCAGAAGTGCAACTTCGGGCCCATTGGCCACTTTGAATTTATTCACTGCCGTAGACCAGCCCTGGAAAGTATTGAGCGAAATATTGGCTTTGGTATTTCGTTTACCCCTTTTTGTGGTTACGATGATTACCCCATTTGCCCCCAATGATCCATAAATAGCTGTGGCATTGGCATCTTTTAAAATCTGAATATCTTCAATATCAGATGGGTTAAGATCGGCAATTGGGTTTGATGCTGCCTGGTTACCAAGCCCTGCGGTAATCGGATCTGCATTGCTTACAAATACCCCATCGATGATATAAAGTGGATCGACCGAGGCATTGATTGAGTTGTTACCACGGACACGGAAAGTTATGCCTCCACCCGGAACACCAGAATTGGAAGAAACCTGAACACCAGTTGTTTTACCTTGCAGTAATTGATTAAAACCACCTGAAGGTTGGTTCTGTACCACTGATCCACTTACACTGCTGATCGAGCCAGCAATATATTTACGTTCCTGTGTACTATAACCGGTTACCACTACATCATTCAGCTGACTCTGGATCTCCTGAAGACGGATGGTAACGGGACTACCGTTTACTGTTAGCTCTTTCTGGTCGTAACCGATAAAACTAACAATCAGGGTATAAGGAAAACTCTGTCCGGTTACAAAGCTGAACCTGCCATCGGTATCTGTAGAAACAGTGTGGGTAGTCCCTTTAATCTTAACCACTGCGCCAGGTAAAGGGAGGTTTGTAGCAGCATCAACCACGGTACCGTTGAGTTGCGATTTAATGGTCGGATTTACCTGGGCAAGGGTCACGGTAGACCAAAGGATGCACAAAAACAGGTAAACCCCCTTTTTATAGATTTTTTTCATTTTTGATTTTAGAATGTTTGGGCAAAACAATTCCATAAAGCCTTTTTCAGGCATTTAGGAACAATTAAAATTTAAAAGATATAAAGCCTTATTTGGCCTCGGGTTCTTAGTAGCCTAAGTTTTTAACACGTCCGGAGAGAAGCTGAGTGCATGGTTTCCTGACTAAAATTGATGACCTTTGTTAAAGAGGTTGGGATGAATAAAAATTGTTTCATAATTAATTACCTATTAATTCTATGGATTTAGTAGACAAATTAACTAAATATTAGCTTAGTATGCAAATATGGGCTTCCCACAGCCATAACCACAGCAAGCTAAAGGCGAATAATATTCTGACATATCCTTAAACCAACGTATAATAGATATAGCACCAGCAAGTTTTATTATTGGTTATATTGATTTATTCCATACAAAAAAAATCAAAAAAATGTTCCGAAAATTAGACAATGCTTCAAGTAGCAGCTGTGGATAATGGATGTTGAGGATCAAATTTTACCGAATCTAAGGTCAAATGTTCATTAGGTAATAAATTAGTAGTTTAGTTTTTATTATACCCCCAACAAATTCATTATTTACGCGATAGTAAAATGTTGCGTTCTAATAATTCTTTATTTATAAAAATATAGTAATTTCAATTGCGGGCCAATAAACTCAACGGTATGATTTACAACAACTACTTAAAGCGTTATTTTAAAAACAACATGGTATATATTTTTTTTATACTATTAATTCCCAAAAGCTTACTTGCCCAAACCGATCCGGTTTTCAAGCCTATATCGGCCGATATCATCAAACTTCCCTCCAAAGTATTGGGTGAAGACCGGAAAATTTATATTTATGCACCCCCTGCAGATACATTATTACCCGCTAAGCGTTACCCGGTATTATACGTACTTGACGGGGATAATCATTTTAGCATGATAGCAGAATATTGCCGTTACCTTAGTCGTTTAGATGTAAATGTTATGCCAGAGATGATTATAGTTGGCATCCCCAATACCAACCGCACAAGAGATCTTACCCCAACGCATAGCATTTTTGATTATGATGGAAAGCCTGATACGAGTTCAAATTCGCGGTTTAAGCCAAGTGGTGGTGGCAATAATTTTTTAAAGTTTATTGGTAGTGAGCTGATCCCTTATGTTGATGCCCACTACAAAACACAGACTTTTAAAATTTTTGCGGGGCACTCATTCGGTGGCATCGCCACAATAAATTGCTTACTAACACAACCAGATATGTTTGGTGCTTATATAGCCATAAGCCCTTCATTTTGGTGGGATAAGGAATATTTACTTAACCTCGCTGATAAAAAGCTAAGTAACAACCGGATTATAAATAAAATGGTTTTTTACAGTGATGCGAACGAAGGCGGACCGAAATCAACCTTTCATACAGCTCTTTTAAAATTCGATTCTATAGTAACCCAAAAAAAGATAACAGGTTTAGACCATAAATATGTTTACTATCCTGAAGAGATACACATGACGGAACCGATAAAGGCCTATTACGATGCTTTAAGATTTATTTACAAGCAATGGGACCTACCACAGATGGATCCAAAATTATTGAATGCCGCCGCTGTAAAGCAACATTATCAGCAACTTTCTAAACGGTATGGGTATCCTGTTATACCAACGGAAGTAAGCATTAACAACATGGCCATGTATTTAATAAGCCAGCCTGGAGCACTTGATAATGCAATAGATTTACTTGAAATGAATACTCAAAACTATCCTACATCGCCAACTGCTTTTAGCCAATTAGGTGATGCATACCTAAAAAAGGGCGATCGTTCAAAAGCATCCACTTGCTACAAAAAGGCACTTACATTAAACCCCGGTTCACAAAAAATAAAAGCTAAATTAACAGGAATTTCAGAAAAACGGTAGCCCTCCATATTAAAATGCTACTTCACAGTCCAATATGGAGAGTCAGTTCTTGCAGTTAAAAGATAATCCTCAATCTGCTTAACAATATCAGGATGGCTTGCTGCTACATCATTTGTTTCACCAATATCTGTCTTCAGATCATAAAGTTCCAGTTTATGGTGTCTTTTCACTCCTTTCCATCGCCCGTAGCGTATCCCTTGTTCAAAGCCCAGTTCGAAAAATTCCCAATATAAGAAACGGTCTTTTTTAGGTTTTTCGCCTTTAATAGCCGGATAAATACTCAGCCCATCAGTTTTAAATCCGCTGGTTTTGCCGGCAATCTCCGCAAAAGTTGGCATAATATCGGCAAAATAGCCTGGCACATTACTTATTTTGGGTACGTTTTTGAGAAATGGAGCCCATGCAATAAACGGAATCCTGATTCCTCCCTCGTACATATCTCGTTTATATCCCTTTAATTTTCCGTTTGAATCAAAAAATTCTGAAACAGCCTTGAGTTGGCTTGTGGGTTCAGATCTGGGTCCATTGTCAGAGGCGAAAAAAACAATCGTATTTTCCGATAAGCCGCTTTTAATCAAATAATCTTTAACCTTGCCTACGGCCTGATCCATATAATAAACCATGGCGGCATAGGTTTTCATATCCTCGGGCCAGTTCATATGCTTATAAATGGCCTGGTCTGGCACATCAAGCGGAGAGTGCGGATTATTGAAATTCAACATCAGGAAAAAAGGTTTCTTGCCATCCTTTTGAGTTTTGAGATAAGCTAGCGCCTCATCAGTACACATATTGGTTTCATAGTAACCTCTTTTCTCATTGGTATTTGGTACTACAGTTACGAGTTTTCCATTTATATAACGGTGATCGGGCCAGTAGATACTGGTGTAAGTAGAAGGAATATTAATCAGCCAACCCGAAAACTTATCGAAACCCCGCTGTAAAGGCGTAGCTAAAGAATCGTATCCATCAACATGCCATTTCCCTACCAGCGAAGTATTGTATCCAGCATCTTGTAACAGGTTTCCAATGGTGTAATCATCTTTGGTCAGATTAGCCCTGTACACTACATTTTTACCTTTTTTCCCAGCAATTCCTCCCTGTTCGGTGGCATTGCCCCTAATGGTGGCATGCCCGGTATGGAGTCCAGTAAGGATCGAGCCCCGGGATGGCGAACAAACCGGAGCCCCTGCATAAAAATCGGTAAATTGTGTCCCTTCCTTTGCAAGTTTATCAATGTTGGGTGTTAAGATTTTTTGTTGTCCATAAACACCAACATCTCCATAACCCAAATCATCAGCCAAAATAAAAACGATATTAGGCTTTTGTCCAGGCGCCCGCTGCGCAAAAATTGCTGCGTTACAGGTTAGCAAAAAACCAATTATTAATAACTTCCTTCTCATCACTTATTCTTTTGATTTTTAATCTCAATAAATATCCCCTAATTGTAGCCAGGATTTTGAACATACAGACCAGGTGCGGTCTGAATTTCTGCTGCCGGAACCGGGTAAATTACATAGTTTGGTACAATTTCGTTAATTTTTGTTATTGCATCGGCAGTTCTCCAGGCATTCATCTGCGAAACGGCCAAACCTTCTCTTACCAGGTCGTTCCAACGGAGCCCTTCACCTAAAAATTCTCGCTGCCGTTCCTGCATCAGTATAGGGATGGTTACATTAGATAGTGCACCAACCCCGGCCCTGGCCCTCACTTTATTAACGATCGCATCAACATCTGCCTGGGTGCCCGGTGCTCCATGGAGAATACATTCTGCCTTCATCAGCAAGATATCGGTATAACGCAATACAATAAAATTAATTGGCCAGTCTTTCCCTGACAACCCCTTTTTGGTTACATCGATATATTTTTTGATAAAAGGGCCAGCGGTATAGGTGGTGGCCACATTAAAAGGATAGCGGATATCTGTTCCACTTACCGTATTCGTGGTGTAGGAGGTCACTAAACTTTTCGATACAGGGAATGTGCTTGATCCATAACCATTCCCAAAGCTGTTGGAAATACCGTTGCTCGTCCAGTAGGCTACTGGCACCAGGTGCGATGGAAAACCTGCACCGTTTAAACTGGAAGCAAACTGGATATCAAATACCACTTCGCTATTGTTTTCTTTTGCATACGAAAAAATCGAGGCATAATCTGGTATAAAGCTATATGGACTTCCGGTAATTACGGCTTCAAACAATGCCGCAGCCTTATCATATTCATTGCTATTGAGACCTGGCCCATTAATACCATAGGTTGGTCCGGATTTGGTTAAATAAACCAATCCCAAAAGCCCCTTTGCGGCATAAGAAGTCGGTCTTCCCAAATCAGGTCCGGTAAAAGCAGCAGGCAAATTTGCAGCTGCATACTGCAGATCGGACTCGATCAGGGCATAAACATCGGCCACAGGACTACGCGGTATACTTGCTACCTCAACAGCACTCTTCACTGACGAGATTAATGGAACCTGCCCAAAAGTTCTTACTAACGAGAAATAATAGAAGGCCCTTAAGAACCGTACTTCTGCAGTGTAGCGTGTCGCATTTGCACTGGTCAGTACACTTCCTTTTGTTTCCAGTGCGGCCAAAACTGTATTGGCATTATAAATTCCGTTGAAGTTGGCTTTCCAGGCGGTAGCAATAAATCCTGTAGTGGCAATGCTTGGTGTGAAGTTGTTGATGCCATCCCAGTCGCGGTTACCATCAGAGGTTGCATTTATATTATCACTGCGCATTTCACTAAGGAACAACGCCTGACTTGGGTAATTGTTCAATTGCGAATAAACCCCATTTACGGCCTGAAGAAAGTCGTTATTATTGGTAAAAAAGTTATCCGTTGCCAAACTTGACACCGGAGTTTGATTTAACTGTTTTTCGCAACTGCCAAATAACAGCAATAGTGAGAACAGTATTAAGTATATTTTCGTTTTCATCTTGTATCGTTATTAAAAGCCAATATTTACACCTATTGAAGCTGTTTTACTCAACGGCATCGATCCGTAGTCGCCTGAGATTGCGTAGCTGCCATCGCCGCTTACATTGGTATTCTGTGCCTCTGGATTTGCCCCCCCTTTATATTTATCATGAGAAAAATAATTTTCCAGCGACACAAATATTCTTGCTGAAGAAATTGCAGGGGTTTTAAATAATTTCTTAAGGTTATAACCCAGTGTGATGTTCTGTACCCGCAGAAAATCAGTAGAATACACCCAGTCGGATGTTACATTTGGATAGGTGTAACTTGCACCCAACCTGCCCCTTGGTGCATTTGGATCAGGGTTGGAAACCGACCAATGATCTCTCCAAACCCCAAGAACGTTTGCCGTGGTGCTGCCGGAAAAATCGATTGCCCGACCGAGATAGGACAGTATGGAGCCCCCATGCTGGCCATACAGCTGTATTCCGAGGTCAAAATCGCCATATTTAAAGGTATTGGTCCAACCCCAGGTGTACTTAGGAGCTGGTTGCCCGCCCACTACCCTGTCGGCTGCGCTGATTTTTCCATCTCCATTATTATCAACATATTTGGCGTCGCCGACTTTTTGTCCAGATACTTTTGCTACACTCGGATTGGCAATATCTGCAGCTGTAAGAATGCCATCCGTTTTGGTAATATAATAACTGAATGCAGGAAGCCCTTCCCGTAACAGATAAGGTGCGTTGCTGCCACTGTAGGCAGAAGCAATCTCGATATCTGCACGCGTTGGCCCCAGATCTGTAACCGTATTTTTGTTAAAGGCTATATTGGCGCTCATTGCCCAGGTAAAATGTGCCGTCTTTAGGTTTACGGTATTCAGGCCAAATTCAAGACCTTTGTTTACTACCGCCCCAATATTTTGCAAACTTGTACTGAAACCGCTTGCAGATAACACGGGCAGATTAAGTAAAAGATCACTATTTTTTTTATGGTAAGCATCAAAAGTGAAATTGATCCGGTTGGCGAGCAAGCTCAAATCCAAACCAAGATCGTAGGTGCTTGAAGTTTCCCATTTTAGTGCCTTATTGGCCAGTCCGGAAACTACCTGGCCCGTAGCGGTTGTAGGTGTATTGCCGCCAAAAACATAATTCGAATTTACGAGTGTACTGATTGCATTGTAATCGCCAATGTTATTATTACCAGATTTACCCCAGCTGAGTCTAAGTTTTAGCTCACTAATTGCTTTTACATCCTTTAAGAAAGACTCTTCTGAAATTTTCCATCCTGCAGATACCGAAGGAAAGGTTCCCCAACGGTTTTCCGTGCCAAATTTAGAAGAGGCATCCCTTCTAATGGTCCCGGATAACAGGTACCTATCTTTAAAAGCATACTGAAGCCTGCTATAATAAGAAAACAGTGTGTTGTTAGCGGCTGTAGAAGTTCCGGTAGTAGTTACCCCTGCCGAATTGGCAATTGCATTACTTAATGTTTTAATAATATCGTTAGCAAAACCGCCAGCTGTAGCGAGTCTTACGCCTTCAGCATGTACAATATTATAAGATACCCCTGCAATAGCCGAAATTTTATGCACACCGGCAATAGTAGTCGAGTAACTCAAAGTATTCTCATTTAAAAAATTTTGTTTCTTGTTTACAATATAAGCGCCTGTTGAATAAAGTCCGGGGTTGGTTAACAAGGCCGATGCAGCACCCACAGTTACCTGATCAGATGTATATTGCGATGTATTTCTGTCTACATTATCATAGTTTACGCTCGATCTTAAGGAGAGCCCCCTGATAATCTGGTAATCTGCATACACGGAGGCCAGCAACCGCGAAGTTTTAATATTATTTATTGCGGTTTCCAGATAAGCATATGGACTGATGAGTCTTGGACTTGCCCAGGTATAGGTGCTGTTTCCATAGGCTCCGGTGTTGAGTCCGGCCGAACTTTCTACAACAGGTACCATCTGTAATGCATTCATCAGCTGGTTGTCCTTTCCTTCAGCAGGTGGTGCATTATTAACGGAATATGATGGAGCGAGATTAATGCCGAACTTTAACTTTTTACTCGCATTGGCCTCCACATTTGCCCTTAATCCGTAGTTTTTAAAATTAGAATTGAGCAGTGTTCCATTTTGATTCAGGTAATTACCTGAGATAAAATAATTGACATTTTCGGTACCTCCACTTGCCGAGGCTTCATAATTTTGATAAGGTGCCTGTGTAAAAACAGCGTCCTGCCAGTCTACGTAATCAAGTCCGGGGTGTCCGGCCTGCGCCCATCTTGGATCAGTCATGTATGAGGTATTGATTGTTCCGGCAGCAAGTCCAAGTATCGCAGCCCTTTCGGCATTAGTCTGGCTGGCGGTTCTACCAGTACCCGAAGCTACCCAGACCGAGTTGGCAAGTTCTGTTGCCTGTGCAACCCATTCATCAGCACTTAGCATATCCACCTTTCTTGATACAGAACTGGTTCCTGCTTTTGCATTTACACTAATTTTGGGCCTTCCGGCAACACCTTTCTTTGTAGTAATAATCACAACGCCATTAGCGGCACGCGAACCGTAAATAGCCCCTGCGGCTGCATCTTTTAATACCTGTACACTTTCAATATCATTAGGATTAAGGTTATCGAGGGGGCTGTTTGAGATACCTCCCGCAGCATTTTGACTGGCAATATCCAAAGGAAAGCCATCTAAAACATAAAGCGGTTCGTTACCAGCGGTGATTGATCCTGCTCCACGTACCTGAATGCTCAATCCTGCTCCCGGCATACCGGTTTGTTGCCTTACCTGCACGCCTGCCATTTGTCCAATTAGCGCCTGTTCGATCCTCGAAATCGGTTTTTCATCAACAGCCTTGGCATTAAATGTGGCCACAGAACCCAACACATCACTTTTCTTTTGTGTTCCGTAACCTACCACAAGTATTTCTTCTAGCTTACTTTGGTCGGGCTCAAGTTTTACAGAAAGCACCTCTCCTTTGTAAAGTACTTCTTGTGTCCTATATCCCACATAGGTAAAAATTAAAGTGGGCTGGCGCTGTTCGGTAGCTACCTGAAATTCGCCATCAGGATTTGTAGATACTACCTGGGCTGTTCCTTTAAGCCTGACGCTTACACCAGGCAGAGGAAGATTTTTTTCATCTGTTACCCTTCCTTTTATGGTGGTTAATCTTGTAGGGACAGTATTAAATGTTTTCGGTGCCGCCATAATGGCTACGCCAGAAAGAGTATGATGGTGGAGATGGTAATGTTTGCCTTTATTTTTTGCCGAGACCTGTAAAATAGCGGAAATCAGAAAGATTCCGGCTAATCCTGTGCGCAAAAATGTTTTCGATAAAGCTGCGATGTGAGAATCCTTCCAGGACCTTCCGCTTATTTTCATAATTATATTAGTTTATGTCAATTATGAAATTACAATGGTTTATTTCCACTTATTATGAAAAATTCCATGTAGAATTCATAAATTTAACATGATCATTAAATAAATTGACCGGATGCAACGCCAATTGATCTCCGGTTAAATGGTCGAAATCTGGGGAGGATGCAGCAATGCATTTCCCCTTAATATATTCAGTAAGTATCTTCTGTTTTGTACGCTCCTTTCTTAATAGAATTTTTTATCTCATTTTATTACACATTAGTTTGAATAAGAGTTTGTTTGCAATTTAGGTAGGACTGTATCTGGGATATTGAGATAGGGAGAGGGACGAAGGTTTTGACAAGCATAAAGCATATATAATCTATAGTATAAGTAGTCAAAATTATATTATCTTAGCATGTCGCACAAATTTTTAACAAAAATTACCTTTTTCATAATTTTTTGACTTCCGGCAACGATGGCATAATAATTTATTGGAATAAAAATTATCCAATTCATAAAACAATTTGCCTTATTGAATATCAAATGTGAATGCTAGACCTCTTCCATATTGAGTCAACCTATCTTTCTTAAAAATTAGTTTCAGACCTTGTGACCGATATTGCATTGAAAACTGCTGATCCTTAACAACAGTTGATTTTATTATTTCTATCTTTTCTGTTTACAAAAAAAATCACATTGTACACTTTTCTAAAATACAGGTTTCCGATCCTCGATCAAGAAAGTTTAGAAATTGACAAAAACAAAACAGATTTCAATTATTAAGAACTTCGTGCCCGAGTCGGCATCTTTTTTGTTACAAAGCGTGTATGAAAAGGAATGATGTAATCAGTGCGCTCTTAGGTATGTTGATTATGGCCATCACTTATTGGCTGCTGTTTTATAAGTTCTCCTCTCCCAAAGACCGTAAAGAGGTGAGAATATCCTCCTCAGCACCGCGGCTTAAAAACCTAGAATAAATACCCCTATCAGTTTTAATCCAAAGAAAACCTTAAACTTTATTTCAGATTAAATACACCGTGAAAAAATAAACTATAAATTCTATAGTTTTTATAGCCTTTTTAAAAAAGATTTTTATATTTGTCCAAACATGTTGAGTAATATTAAAGCTTACTAAAAATATGATGCCAGATCTATTTATTTTTTCTATGCGCGTGTATCTTTCCTGTTGTTGCTAATAAGGCAGCGCTCATCTCCTCTTTTCTATAAAAAAATACTGGCCTAAGGCTAACTGCAGAAGTGTAGCCTTTTTTAAACAACTTACAAAATGAAATAGCGTCTATCATAAAAAACAAAACCGACAGGGAAGCCCTGTCGGATATTATTCGATAACCAGCGTAACGCCAATCACTTCTGGTCATCAAGTTTTACTAACAATTCAAATCATTAAATAAAACCGTATAAATATATGGAAAAATCTATCCATAGAAAAAAACTAGCCGTCAGGCTGGTGTTATTTCTTGCCATTGCAATGCTTACTAAAAATGCAAGTGCACAGCAAGAAAACACTCCAATTATAAATTCAACCTTAATCGGATCAGTAAAAGATTCGATAACTAAACAGCCTATAGGCAATGTGGTTTTGTCCATAAAAGGAACTACGCATGCCGTAACCAGCGCACCCGACGGGAGCTTCTCCTTCCGTACCGGTCAAAAATTCCCTTATACCCTTATTGTAAGTTTTATCGGTTATCAAACCAAACAGATTGTGGTTGATGGAAGCCCTATTACCATCCTATTGGTAGAAAAAACAAGTAGCCTAAATGATGTTGTGGTAATGGGCTATGGCAGCCAGAAAAAAAGCGACGTTACGGGATCGGTAGCCTCGGTTTCTAAAAATTTACTGGCGCAGCCCGCAGCAAGTTTTGATAATATGTTACAGGGCGGTGTTTCCGGTATCGGTGTAACACAAAACTCCGGGCAACCAGGTGGCACAGCAACGGTGAGGATCAGGGGTGGTAATTCCATCTCCTTTGGAAATGCGCCACTCTACGTTATAGATGGTTTTATTGTATACAACAACAACGATAATGTTAACGTTGGCTCCATCGGCACCAGCTCAAATGCCCTCTCTACTATTAATCCAAGCGATATTGAATCAGTAGAAGTATTAAAAGATGCCTCGGCAACTGCCATTTACGGGTCTAGAGGAGCCAATGGTGTAATTATCATCACCACCAAAAAAGGGAAGAAAGGTGTTAACAATGTAAATTATAACGGTTATTATGGCACGCAACGGGTAGCCAGAAAACTGAATTTATTAAATGGCAGCCAATGGGCGGCATTAATAAACGACATTAACACGAGCGATGGTGTACCCAAAACCTACACCGATGCGCAGATCGCTGCATTTGGCACAGGTTCAGACTGGCAAGGCTCGGCATTAAGTAGCGCACCAATTCTTAATCAAGAGCTTTCCGTTTCGGGGGGAGATGAAAAATCAAGATATTTAATTTCCGGCAATTATTTTAAGCAGGATGGTATAATCATCAATTCGGGTTATGAAAGGTATTCGGCGAGGATAAATTATGAGAAAGACATTTCTGAAAAATTTAAGGTTACCACTAATTTTTTCGGGAGTAGATCAATAGAAAACAAGCTAGCAGGAAGCGCCTACAACAGCATTAACTTTAGCAATGCCTATGCGAATTTAATCCTCACTGCTCCTATTGCCCAGATTAAAAATACCGATGGTAGTTATAACACCAGTAATCCTTTAAATGCTACGCCAACCAATCCGTTGCAAGATATAGCGGCCACCACAAACCAAAATACCTTAAACCGCATATTGGGTAATGCCGCTGCAGAATATAAAATTTCAAAAGAACTGACGTTGAAGGTGACTGCCGGAGTAGATATCCTGAATACGAATCAGCAATACTACGCCCCTTCCTTCACCGCTTCACCAGCAGGGGCATCAACCGGCTATGCTACCAAAGGCTATGCTACGCTCGGTTCGGGCAATGCACTGAGCTGGCTGAACGAAAATACCCTAACCTATAACCATACTTTTGCTGAAAAACATTTTTTAAATGCACTTGTAGGCTATAGCACGCAATACGAAAACGGAAAATCTTTTACCACATCTGCGCAGCAGTTTCCGAATGATTTAACCACATTTGATAATTTATCGTATGCGGGCATTGCCAACCTGCCCAGCTCGGCTGCACACAGCTCGAGCCTGAATTCTGTTTTGGCACGTATTAATTATTCATACCTGCACCGTTATAATATTACCCTATCCGAAAGGGCCGATGGTTCATCCAAGCTTGGTAAAGAAAACAAGTGGGGATTCTTTTCTTCTGTCGGGGTTTCGTGGAATGTAAATGATGAGGAATTTTTCAAGTCATTGCAAAATGTCGTGAACAGCTTTAAAATCCGTCTAAGTGCAGGGCAAACCGGAAATTCGGAAATCCCGCCCTATAGTTCGCTTTCTTCTTTATCGCCCAGCAATTATTACCTGGGTGGCAAGTTGGTTACGGGAATATCGCCCATACAGATTGCGAACCCCGACCTAAAATGGGAAACTACCACCCAATATAATGCCGGCTTGGATTTGGGGTTCTTAAACAACCGCATTTCTGTTACTTTCGATGTTTACAGTAAAAAAACCACCGATTTATTGCTTAATGTACCATTGCCTTTATATACCGGTTATGCCAGTGCTTTAAAAAATATCGGAAGCGTATCTAACCGTGGCATTGAGTTTTCTGTTAATACCGAGAATATAAAAACACCTGGTTTTAACTGGAAAAGCACATTAATTTTTAGTGCCAATCGTAATAAGGTGTTAAGCCTGGGCGAAAATGTAAAAAGTTTCTTTCCGGTGGCACCAACCGGGCAGGTATCGCCTGTAATTGTTCAGGTGGGTTTACCTGTGGGTACATTTTGGGGTTATAATACCAACGGGCTTTTAACCAGTGCCGATCTTAGCAATGGCACTCCGTTATTGGGCGGTGTACCGCAACAGGTTGGCGACACGAAATATGTAGATACCAACCAGGACGGAATTATAACCACAACCGATAAACATAGCCTTGGCAGTGCGCAGCCGAAGTTTACCGGCAGTTTAAGCAATACTTTTAATTATAAAGGTTTAGACCTGTCGATATTCTTTCAAGGTTCTTATGGCAACAAAGTATTTAATTTATTGCAGCAGAGCTTAGAGCGGCCAACGCTTACCCAAAATGCTTCAGCCACGCTTTTAGACCGTTGGACACCCCAAAACCAAGGTGCCGTTGTTCCCCGCGTAACCAATTCGCCTGTACCTCAGGTAACCGACCGTCTGATAGAAGATGCCTCGTACCTAAAGCTTAAAAACGTCTCACTAGGCTACACCTTTAAAACTGAATGGGCAAATAAGATTAAGCTAAAAAATTTAAGGTTTTATATATCTGCCCAAAATCTGTTCACCATTACAAAATATACCGGTCTAGATCCGGAAGTGAATTTTTACGATAACGACAATACGAAACAGGGAATCGACTTTGGGACTTACCCGGCCACCAGAACTTTTTTGGCAGGCTTATCCATCACCCTATAAATTATATGTACAGATGAAAAAGATAATCACTAAACCTACAATCTGGTTATTAGCAATCATAATAATTACATCAGCGGCATGCAAAAAACTCGAAGAAAACCCAAGTTCGGTTATTGTAAGTTCGCAGTTTTTCAAAACGCAATCTGATGCCATATCCTCGGTTAATGCGGTTTATAGTTCTTTGAACAGCGATCCGAACGGCGATTTCCCCTTGTATGGCCGACAACTCAATTTATTGGTCGAAAATGCAAGCGATAACCAGATTTTTAGTCCAAGCAATACCAACCCCGATGTAAGGGCGCTTGGCGTATCAACCTATATCCCTTCTAACAGCAGGATACAAAAAGTTTGGCAACAGCTGTATTATGGCATCAATAAGGCAAATATTGCGATTGATAATATCCCTAATGTTGCAACCGATACCCTTTTAAAAAACAGGCTGGTGCGCGAAGCCAGATTTGTAAGAGGTTTGCTTTACTTTAACCTGGTGAGGTTATATGGCGATGTACCATTGATCCTCCACGAGCCTAAAAGCGTAAACATTGAAGATTTACTGGTTAAGCGAACTGCTACTGCAACTGTATACCAGCAAATTATTGCCGACTTAACTGATGCCACCAACTTACCAAAAAGTTATGGCAATGCAGATTTGGGCAGGGCAACATCAGGTGCAGCCCATTCGCTGCTGGCAAAGGTGTATGTTACACAAAAACTATGGCCAAATGCACTTGCTCAACTCAACACCGTAATTAATGGTGGTTACGGTTATGCCTTATTCTCCAATTATAAGGATGTTTTTCAAAAAGCCACCAAAAACGGCATCGAACATATATTTTCTGTACAGTTCGAAAGCAATCTCGGGGCAAAAAACGTGGTACAAAACCTTAGTCAGAGTTTTACCTCATTTAATACCGGAACCTTCCCAATCGATGTGCCAGCCAATAAAAGTGTTTATGCACTTTTTTCTGCAGCCGATACCAGGCGCGAAACCACCTTCTACGATTCGGTTTACAATGCAGCAACTGGCAAGTATGTGGTTTTTAAAAATGCCTATACCCCTTATTTTAACAAATTTGTTGATTATACGCTGACTCCCTTAAATACCCAGGCCCAGAGCGGGATAAACTACCCGGTAATGAGGTATGCAGATATATTGTTGCTTTACGCAGAAGTAGTAAACAACCTTAGCGGGCCAACTGCCGATGCTTACAATGCCATTAACAAAGTAAGGGCAAGGGCAAAAATTGCAGATTTAACACCTGGTTTATCTGCCGATGCATTTAGAGACTCGGTTTTCCTGGAGCGCAGAAAAGAATTTATCCAGGAGGGGCATAGATGGTTCGATCTGGTACGGCAGGGCGGAAATGTTTATGTAGATGCGCTCAAAAAAATTCCTGAAAAATCAGCTGTGTCCTCAAAAAATATCTTGTTCCCTATTCCACAGACTGAAAGAGAGCTTAATACGCTGCTTACCCAAAATCCGGGATATAATTAATTTATTCATTTATAAAAACGAAAGAAAAAAATGACAGTATCAGACTTTAACATCTTAGGCAAAAAGATATTGGTGGGCATCATTGTAACGCTGATCCCCTTTATCATCATTGTCGGTGGTCTTTACCTTACCCAGCGTTTATTGGGCAATAAGCCATCAACCCAGATTATTCACAAAAACTAAATCATGAACCATGAAACTCGAAGAAAAAACCCGACAAAAAATTATTAGAAATGCGGTATTGAGCCTCTTCATCTATGTGTTGCCCATTGTCTTAATGTTTGTAACCTTTTACATTACCGGCGAAAGGCCCTGGCTAAAACAACAGCATAAAGCTGAAAAAACTAAATCTGTAAACCCTAAAAATTCATCAAGCAATGGAACCAGTGATTAATTTTATCAAAAGCGTAATCGAAAACCTGAATGGTTTCGGTTTCCCATTTTTAGTATTCTTTCTTGGCGTACTCGAATTTTCTTTTGGATTGTATAAAGGCAAGTGGCCGAAAAACGAACGTTTTGTTGATATTGCCTGCTTTACCCTACCAAGATTGGTTATCAGGCCTGTTGTGGCCTATTTCGGTTTGAAGTTTCTACCAGCCGTGCTACCTGGCTTAAAAAACACCTTCGAGTGGGTACCTTTCTTTTGGGGCTGTATTATTATAGCCATTGCAGATGACCTTACGCAGTATTGGTACCATAGGCTGCACCACGAAATTCCCTGGTTATGGCGTTTTCACCGTACGCACCACTCGGCACCGTATATGGGCATGGCCATGGCCAGCAGACAGAATGCTATTTATACTCTGTTTTTTTCGCAAACCTACCTTACCACAGCGTTGGTATATTTAGGACTAGGCATACCTGCCATCGTGGTAAGGGGAATTAAAGGTACCATTACCACCCTGGCGCACTCCAGCATTCCATGGGATAAACCTTTCTATAAATACAAGATCCTGCACCCTCTGGCGTGGGTATTGGAAAGAACAATCTCTACACCTGCTACGCACCATGCGCATCATGCAGCAACAACAGATGATGGCGTGGGTTACTATAAAGGTAATTTTGGCAATATGTTCTTTTTATGGGATATTATTTTTGGTACCGCTTTAATTACCAGAAAATACCCTAAAGCTTACGGCATTTCACATTATGAAGGCGACCAATGGTATGCGCAGTTATTGTGGCCAATATTTAAATCGAAAGTGGCTGGTAGCGAACTGGCAAAAGATGGACCGGTTGTGAGGTTAGATGAACCGACTCCTGCACCCCTTATTCAGAATAAACCAGACGAAGATTTGGAAGAGGAGGAGTATTATTACCGCCCGAACGCAACACTTGTCAAAAATTAATACGAAAGAGGCTGTATCATAAGTTTAAAATTGTCATCCTGAGAATAATTTATTGGATAAAAACCAATATGGGCGACAGGAGAATTCAACGACATTGATCTACTCGAAAAATCGTCATTGCGATAAGGCTTTTTCAGCCGACGAAGCAATCTTTCATGCCAGCGATCCTTGCTGCAAAGATTACTTCGTCGTTCCTTCCCGCAATGACGACATTTAATTTATTAGATACGTTGTTTATGAGACAGCCTCTTAATTTTAGGTTATATTTTAGCCTATATTTTGCAAAAACAAATTCAAGTCGTCTTCTTTGCCCAAGCCCAGCTTTTGTTTAATCCGGTAACGGCTCATGCGCACACTTTTGGGTTCGATGCCCAAGCGGATGGAAACCTCTTTATTGGTCAAACCCATCAACATATAAGAGCAGTATTTTAAATCAAGGCGGGTAAGTGTATGGTTTGCTTTCTCTTGCAGGCGTTCAAAAAAAGCAGGATTGGCATCAACAAAATCTACCTTATACTCCTCAAACTCTTTATCCATTCTTTTCTGCTGATTTACAATCCGTTTAATCTGTTCATCAAGCGAAAGATGGCTCTCACTGTTTACCTTATCAGACAGGAGTTCAAGCAGTTCATTTTTCTCTTCAATCTGCAGATTACCGGCCAAAACCTCTTTTTCAAGGCGTTCTTGTCGCTCTTTTAGTAAGGCCTGCTCGGCCTTTAACTGCAAAGCTTCGGTCTCTTTTAATTGTGCTTTTAGCTCTGCAGCATCCTTTTGCTGATCAATTAATTCCTGTTTCCTCACCGAGGCTTTGAGCTTGTAGTTGTAGGAAATCAACAGAAAAAGTAAGGCCACTATCCCTGTAAGGCCTGAAATAATGTAGAAAACATTTATTTTTTTTGTATAAGCGCTCTGCTGATGGAGATATGCGATTTCCTGCTCTTTTTTTTCAGATTGATATTGTGCCTCAATCTTGACGGTATTATTTATTTTTTCTTCGTCGAATGCCTTTTTATAATTTGCAACGTATTGTTTGAAATAATTTAGCGCTGCCCCTTTATCTCCTTTCTTCTCGGCTATATTGGCCAGCCCCTGAAATATCCTTGACTTTGTGAGGGGCATTTTAACTACTCCATCTTCAATTTTGCTTAAACCTGTCAATAATATTTTTTCGGCCTGTTCATAATTACCGTCCCTCAGGTAGTATTCGCTTTTTAATCCGTAACAATTCAATAAAATCTCTTGTAAATTCGTTTTTGTAGCAATTTCTATAGCCTCATCTACATATTTTTCAGCACTATCGCGATAACTGGCCGGAAAGTATTGAAAGTAGGTATTCGCGGTGTTTAGCGCTACAGCAGCAGTATTGCTGTATACGAGCAAACGCCCTTCCTGTTTTTTGGAGAACCAAAGCGATTTTTTGTAAACTTTTAAAGCCGAATCAAGCAGCTTGCGTTTTGTGGTATCCAGCTTAAAACTGTCAAAAAAGGTTTGTCCTATAGTAAAATAAGCATTATTCAATGCATCAACCTGCTGGCTTTTAACTGCTGTTCGGTAGCATAGATCTGCATATTTTTGTTGTTTTGATGGGTTATTTCCATATCCATAAAAACTGGCCAGATAATGATAGATCGTACTCTCGTATTCATAAGTATTTTCTCCCTTAAAAAAATCGAGTGCTTTAAACATCTTGGCAATAGATTTATCGTTTTCATCATTAACCAGATCTAACCAGCCATTTCTAAACCACACAAAACCTAGGGTAACCCTGTCTTTCGTTTTCCTGGCATAGTACATGGCACTATCAAGGCTTTGATAAGCATTTTTCATGTCTTTTTTCCAAACATATAAATGTACAAGTGTTGCATAGATCATTGCTTTACTCTTCCCATCTTTTAGCCCGGCACTAACCTGGAGCGCCTGATCGGTTAACTTGAAAGATATTGGAAGGTTTTTCTCAAAATTGGCCTTTGCCAACTTACACAATAAATTTACGCGTAGCTCATTGCTTGTACTTTTTTGTACAAGTAAACGGCTTAAGGAATCGATATAAATTTTTTGGGCCTCTGCACTTTTAAAAAAAAGGAAAAGACAGATAAAGAGGCCTGTTAAGTTTTTCAGTGGTAGCTGCATATTCAAAAATAGAAAAGAAACGCTTTTACAAAAGCAGAATTACAACAAATAAATGGTATCTGGCCATTTAAAGGCCTTTTGTAGACTCCTTGTAGACGTTATTTAAAAAACGGGTAGTCGCTGTGTAGTCTGCCTTTTCTTGGCCAACTGTTTAACTGCCCATAGCTTTGATTTATTCAATTCACAAAAAAAATAAAGCACATGAAACAGAAAACAATGGCCATTGTAGCCTACATTACACTGATCGGCTGGATCATTTCTTACCTGGAGTTTAAAAAATCGACAGAAAAAAGCAGACTGGTAAATTACCACCTCGGGCAATCGCTCGGACTGATCATCACCTCTATTGTTTTAAGTATTTTGAGCAGTGTTATTTTAGCGGTTATTCCATCTTTAGGTACTATTTTTTATCTTATTTTATTAATTCCGTTCGTATTGTTATTGCTTGGTATCATCGCGGCCAGCAACGAACTGGAGAAACCTGTTCCACTTATCGGAAAAATATTCGAAGGGAAGTTCAATTTCGCTTCTTAACATCAAATAAAATATTAATTATGAAAACCAAATGGTATAACAAAATCCTGATTCTATTGTTATTGCTAGGCAGCTTTAATGCCCTGGCACAAAATGAGGCACAGGCAGAAATTGAATTAAAATTGTCTGACCAGGCCACCAATACTATTCATAGCTACAAGCTTTACGGGGCTGGTTATTCATTAACCAACCCTTTTTATGAGCGTGAAGGCAAATTGATTAATAATGGCAATTGCAGCATTAATATAGAATTCGCCCAGGATCCTGATGAATTTTTACTCAAGTGGGTGGCAGGGCAGCTTAAAAATACATCAGGTGAAATCACGGTGGTAACCTTGAACAACGTAAAAAAAATCCGTAAAATGACATTTACAGACGGACGGCTTGCAGCTTCGTCAGAAAGCTTTTTTGTTACTGGAAATGGTACTTCACCGCAGATAAGCTTTTACGTAAAAACACTGGCTATTGATGGAACTACGGTATTTTCAGAATAGATGCAGTGGCAGAAAGCATAATATTCCAAAACTCAAGTTACTTACTTAAAATGTAAAATGATCATGAACCCTGAAATATATAAACAACAATTTACTACAGATGACACACCGGGCTGGCAGGCAATAGATAATGAGCTGGAAAAAATATATGGTGATAGGGAAGCACGCCATTATGGACCGCTGTGCGGGCTCCATTATGTAGCTGGCGGAACAGACCCGATAGATGGGACCAGTATTTACGACAGCAACCACCAGACTTTTCATCGGCACATGATCAGTTATGGTATGAGCGAACTGTATTATAATGAAGAGAAAGCTGGTGAGGAATTTAGCAAGTGGGGCTTTGAGTTTACATTTAGATTGGCGCCTTTTAAAGATGATGAAAATGATCCCATTTGGGCTATAAACGTAATGAACAACCTGGCTCGCTACGTATTTTCAAGCGGTAAATGGTTTGAAGAAAATCATTTTATCCCAGCAAATGGGCCAATAAGATTAAATACAGAAACAGAAATAACAGGCTTTGTTTTTGCCTTAGATCCCGAACTGGGAAAAATAGACACCCCTCATGGCGAAGTAAGCTTTTTACAATTAGTAGGCATTACCGATGCAGAAGTAGAAGATTTGAAAAAAAAACCTACAATAGGTGCTGTACAAGAACTGATCGAAAAATTGAAAAAGGACAATCCACTGTTAATTACAGATCTTAGCAGAAAATAATTTAGAAATCCTGTATAAACCATTATGATACCAAGAAATATCCTTTTAGTCATGCTGATTTTGATTGTTTCCTCTTGCCAATCTAAAAAAGCAGTTCATTTAAAAACAGTCCTGGAGCAAAAGAAACGGGTTGTTTTTAATATAATGCTGGGCAAAAACGGCCCTAATGAACAAAAACTGAAGTGCCTGATTGATGGCGATTTTAAATGCGCCCAACAGGCAATATCCGAAGAGGAGCGGGCATTCAATAAAATCATCAATGAAATAAATGCACTGGAAACAGGAGATATTAAATATGGTAACGAAATAAAATCGGCAACAAGCAACTATTATAAAGCTATTAAAGAATCCGAAATTTTTGACCGCTTAGTTATTGCTCAGCAACAGATCAGCCAAAATGAAACAAATACTGAAAAAATACGGGATGCCGCAATGCGCCAACATGGGCAATTATCAAGAGAGAGGCTGGAAATGCACAAAATAATCAGTAAAAAAGAACAGGTATTGGCCGAAGTACAAAAACAGTTCGATTTGCTTAACCATTTGCGTTAACCTGTTTTTCGCCCTAATAAACACTTAAAAAACCACTGGCTTTAAGCCATGTTCCGCAAAAATAAATTCAAATCCTCTTCCTTGTCAAGCCCCAGTTTTTGTTTAACGCGGTAGCGGCTCATCCGCACACTTTTGGCTTCGATATGCATTAGCTGGGCAATTTTTTTGGTGTCCATCTTTAAATGGAGGTAAGCACAGAGCTTCAGATCGAGTGCCGTGAGTTTTTGTTGTGCCCTTTGATTTAACAGAGAAAAAAAATCTGGATGAACCTGTTGGATCTGAAATTTGGCTTCTTCGAAATCATTATCCAATAGCAATTCTTCATTCCAGATTTTATTGATGTTGAGCTGGTGATTATCACTAAGTTTTTCCTTAATCTGGAAAAGCATTTCTTTTTTATGCTCGAGCTGTAACTGACTGGCCATTACTTCTTTCTGCAATTGTTGCTGTTGGCTTTCCAACAACAGCTGCTCAGCCTTTAACCTCGCCTGCTCCTCTTTTTCGAATTTCATCTGCAATTCGGCATCCTGTTTTTCTAAATGCAATTGCTTCTCGCGCTGTAAGGAGTACCTTAACCTGAAGTGGTAAGAGCGGAACATAAATATAAGTCCCAACAGCGAAGCAATGGCAATACCAATGTACAGGTACTTTTGTTGCTGTGCGTATTTTTCGCTTTGTTTTAATAACTTAACTTCACTGTTTTTTTTTTCAGCTTCATACTGAACCTCCAGTTTTTGAGCATTTAATGTCCGTTTTTCATCAAAAAGTTTGTTACCATATTCCGTTGCTTTTTTCTGAAATTCAAGTGCTTTTCCATAATTTCCATTCTGCTCATAAAAATTGGAAAGCGCAGTTACCACATTAATCAGGGTATAATAATAAGGTACTTTCTGGCTTATCATTACATGATAGGCCTCTTGCAGATAACCTTCGGCCATTACCAGATTTTTATCTCTCCTGGCGTATTCGCTCAGAATCCCTAAACTACTCGCCCTTATTTCTTCGCCGTTTATTGCACCTTTCATTACTTCGTTGGCCATACTGGCGTAAAGGATCGCGTTGTTTTTTGCTTCCTTATCAGTATCGGCGAAATATCTCAAATAATAATCTGCGCTATTGATACAGGCAATACCATAAGTTTTTCGGGCAACATATTTAGGGTATTGCTGATAAAGGTTTTGGGCTTTATTTAAATAGTAAATAATACTGTCGCGAAACACTCCATTTTTAGTGCTGGCGTAATTATAATCGGCCGCAACAGATAACGCGATATAACAATTGCTCAACAGGTTATAATCTGTGGTTTTTAAAGCATTTTGCGTAGCTGCCCGAGCATACTTGTTCACATTTTTAATATCATCCCAACGTGAGTTGAGCATATAAAGCTGGTAATATATTTTGGCGCTGAGATAAGGGTCGGACACTTTTTCCAACGACTTGAGTGCAAGCCGGCAATATTTGGTAATCTGTTCAGAATTATCAATCGCATTATAAAATAGAGCCTGCGCATAATAAGCATAAGCCATTGTAACAGGCTGCTTTGATTGTTGAGCAAGGAGCAAGGTGGTATCACTAGCTTTTTTTGATAAAACAAACTCTTTGGTGGTGGCATATACACTTGTCTGTATGGTATAGGCTTTTACAGCTTCTGTTAAATTTTTAAATTTTAAAGCTAAAGTTGCACTCAATTGAGCCTTTTGTATTGCTGCTTTATAATCGCCGTTAATTCTGCTCCGCTCTGCCAGTTGGGTAAGAAGTACAGGTTTATCTTTTTCGCTAAGGTTGCCGAGCGCTGTACTATCCAGCATAGTTTGCCCATTGGCAATAAAACAAATCAAAAACATTCCCATTAAGAATGTTATGCTTTTCAGAACCAGGTATTTCATATCGTAAAATTAACATAAATATTGAAGCTAGGGTATACGTTGTAGACGAAAAACAAAATAAATAAAAAACACAAACAACTGTAAAACAACACATTAATAATTTTTGTAGATACATTGTAGACGTTTTTACAAAGTGCCGTAGATACTCTGTAGGCGGTAAAAACTTTAAAAAACTGCCGATTAACCTCAATTTTGAATCAAATAATTTTTCAATCTAAAAACAGAAATCATGGACAACAAAACCCTTTCAATCATTTCTTACATCACGCTTATTGGTTGGTTAGTAGCCTATTTTACTGGAAAAGATAAAGCCGATACTTTGCTTAAATATCACTTAAGGCAATCGCTAGGACTTGCCATTGTAAGTATTATTTTCAACGTAGCCTTTACCATCATTGCCAGCGTAGTGCCTAGTTTATCCTTTTTAGGATTTGTGGGTTATGCGTTTATCATTCTTTGGATTATAGGAATCATCAATGCGGCTAATGGTGCATTAAAACCTATTCCGCTTATTGGTAAAATGTTCGAAGACAAGTCTTCATTTGTTGGTAAATACTAAAAAGAAGTTTATGCGCCTCAACATCAAAAATGTCATGCTAATGGTGATGGTTTTTACCATCACCGCATGCAACTTTACGGTAAATACCCCAGAAGAATATTTCGACCAGGCTGCCCTAAACACGAATGATATATCGCGCTTTGGCACATACTATTTTCAAGGTTATCAAAAATACCTCAAAATTGTATCGGGTCCGGGCAAAGTTACCAGCTGCGAAGAATACCTGAAAAATTCAATCGACAGGGCTGAAAAGAATTTGGAAAAAGTAAAAAAACTGGAGCCAAATCCGTCTGCGAAACCCATGCTTGATGCATCTATAACGTTGCACAACTATGTTTTAACCAGCTATAAAGCCGAGCATCTTAAAATAGCCAAAATGATAGATCAACATGAGCCCGAGCAAGAGATTAATAAGGCCTTAACAGAACTGGATGCCAGCCAGTATGATGCATTTATAGAGAAGTACAATACACTCTGGAAACTTGCAGAAACATATGCCAAGGAGAATAAAATTGAAGTAAAAAAAATGCCTTTTTAGCAAACCGATCATTAAGTTCTAATTAATAAAAAACTGATGTGGAGCGATAGGTACAATTATTACAGCATTAAAAGCGACCTGCAACACAAAAAGAAGGCAGCAACTCAAAGCGTAATAGATGTGCTGTTACAGACAAGAAATTTTGTGCAGAAAGATCATCAAACCTTAAGCAATGCCGATCATTTCCCATGGGCCTGCATTACATTGGCGGAAGCAAAAGAAGGAAGTTTTTCTTCATCAAAAAAGCAAACAGACTTTATTAATCTGATTGATATTGTTTGTAGCAAAGGAAAAAATATAGATCAGCAGGCATATATAATAGCTTTTTTAGAAATAGCTGAAAAATTAAATTGGAATTTATACCTGGAAGCCGACGATGAAGGCAATGAAAATATAATAATTGAACGTATTCTTTAACGCAATCATCCGGTAATTCTTTCATTTATTTAAGTAACCTGCAATGATAAACATAAGCGATTTTAAACAAAATTTAGATTTAAACGAAGTCCCTCCCGAACTCCAAAAACTGATTTATTTCCAAAACAATATTTCTTCTTTTGAAGGTTACAGTCAAGGTTTTGGTGTTTTCATCGATGATAAATCAGGGTTACGCAGCTGGAGTGAAGATGAAAATTTCTTAAAGCAACTGAGTCCCTTTGCCCAGGCAAACGGTACGGGTTCGTTTTATGCCATTTGGAATGATGGTACCAATAAAACTTTAAACCAGATGCCCATTGTGGTTTTTGGAGATGAGGGTGGCGTTCATATTGTTGCAGAAAATATTTTGCAATTACTACATCTACTTACCTACGACACGGAAATCTGGGTGGATGTTGATGAAGCGTATTTCTTTAAAGATAAAAACAGCTACGAAGAAAGTGACGGTTTAGCAGCATATTTAAAATGGATGAAGGGCGATTATAACCTCAGCCAGGTTGAAGAACCAAACATCCTGATTAAAACCGCCCAGGAGAAATACAAAGAGAATTTCGATAAATGGTTTAGACAGTACTTTAATGAAGCCTAAAGAACCATGAACATTACGATATATTAAACTCATTTTCAAGAAATTAAAATAAAATGGAAACATTTAAATATTTCGAACAGGAAGGCAACACCTATAAATTGAAGGTGCAAAAAGGGCTATTTTACACCATTACTTTGGGCTGTATTGCTGCCATCATTGCCATATTGATATATAGCACCAGTAAGGCAACATTTTTATACGTTGCTTTCTTTGCTTTTGTAGGGGTATTGGCCATATTGCGTACAACAGGCGTTATTGCTTTTAATAACCAAAGCCGTGAGATACAGCGTAAACGTTTTTTCTTCAGTGCCCCTGTAAACTATAATTTTGACGATTTTGACCATTTTCTCATATCAAAGCAAAAAAGTTATTTTATTACAGTGAGTATCCAGGCCATTATGGTGATGAGAAAGGGTAATAAAACCAGACATATTTTACTGGCACAAACTTTATTTACGGCAAAACCCCTTCAAAAACTTAGTGAAGAAATAAGTACGATAATGGGCTTGCCACAAACTTAAAAATATGCAGCTATGGCATTATTTATACATGCCAACCGGAGCCATTTTAATACCTATACGAGATGTCGATATTCTGGAGACTATTTAGCCTGTTTTATGCGATCCCTTTTCCCATGATTATATATTATGGCATAAAGGGCGATAACCCGCCAAATCTGGCAGCGGCAAATCCATTTATTGCACTAGCCTTATTAACTGTGTCTATTATCATGTGGGTTATTTTGTTAGCAAGCTATTACAAAAACTGGATATTAAACACCTTTGTCATAAAGCGAAACATCGAACTACTTAAAAACAGTGGTGTAAAGCGTAATGCCAAAATTCTGGCAAGTGTAGACAAATCTATTCCAAATGCAGGATACAATACCTACGAGTTAAATTTATCTTTTAAAAATCTTATTGGTGCTTACATCGAACAAAAGCTCACCGTGAATGATACCAAACCCTACGAACGTAAGTTTAAGGAAGGTAATCATGTTGAGGTAATAATTAATCAAAATCCCAAAGATTATCCGTTTGTTATACTCTCCACTTTCGAAGTGAGTATTAAAAAAGGCACTTTTTTATTGCTTCATCTCGCCTGGCTAATTGTTGTAGCGCTGGTTGTTGGCTATTTTTATTTTGCATACCAAACAGAAAATGAGGGAATGGGCTGGCGTTTTGTTACCTTCTACCATCCCTTTATTATCTGCGCCTTAATGTTATTGTTAGGGAACGCGAATGTTATAGAAAGGATTTTTGGTTATTTGGCCAATCAAAATCCTCAAAATGATTTTTTAATCAAATACAACGGATTGCCAGCCATCGCAAAACTGATCAATACATGGCAAACGGGTACATACATAAACGAACAACCGATGGTAGCGTTCGAACTCGAATTTACTGATCACAACAATCTTCAACATCGCGTTACCCTAAAAAAAATTGTAGATCTGTTAGATTTAGATCGTACCCGACAAAATGAAGTGGCTATTTTTTACCTGGAAAAAGAACCTATGAAGATTGCCTTTGTAAGTGACTTAAACGAACTTAATATTGATTCATAAAAATATGGCAGCATATCATTTAAAAATAGAAAACGGCAGACTTAGCTTTCAGCCCGAGCGCGATTACAAAGGCAAGATTTTATTTTTTGCCCTCCTTGCAGCGGGAATATTTGTAGTTACGCCCATGCTCAATCTCTACCATAATACATACTGGGGCGTAATGGCCATAGGTTTGGTATCGGCACTTACGGCGGTTTACGATTTTATCTTCCATTTTAATGTTACCTATATTTTCGATCAATACACAAGGCAGGTATACAAAAAAATCCCGGGGTTATTTACCCGTAAAATTATGGCTTTCGAAGATGTACATATCCTTCATGTACAAGAAGATGGCCTGTTGCATTACGCTTTATCGCACAAACAAAATAAATATGGTAAAAGCTTCGCCATTAGCCAGCCATTTGGTACCAACCGCAAAAGCCAGGCAAGACAGGAGCAATTTGAAACAGAAGTGTTAACAGAAATTGAAAAAATAACGCATCGCAGCTTATGATAAACTAAGAAATCTCAAACATTACAATTAAAGGAAAGATAAAAAGATTCACCTACCTAACCTAAAAACATGAGAGGATTTTCGATATTCTGGATCATTTACATGCTGTTTTTCGCTATTCCGTTCCCCATGTTGATCTATTACAACACCAAAGACGATAGCGTGCCTAACCTGATGGGCGAAAATCCCTGGTATTCGCTTGCAATACTTGCTGTATCTATACTATTATGGACCGTATTATTAATCGGTTATTACCAGAAATGGGTTATCCGAACCTTTTCGATTAAACGTAACATAGAAAAACTTAAAACCACAGGCGAACCACGGGAAGCTAAAATATTAGAATCGGCAAAAATATCTCAAACAGGTGCAGCTTACGATACCTACGAACTTACCTTACAGTTTAAAAATCTGGCGGGCAGTCCGGTTATGCAAAAAACGATGGTAAATGATGCAAAACCTTATGAACGCCGTTACGAAGTGGGCAAAACTGTCGGTATTCTGTTAGATAAAGCCGTAAACAAAGCCCCTTATTTTATTTTTGCTACTACAGAAGTAAGCATTAAAAAGACGATCATATTTCTTACCAACCTGGCCTGGCTAGCCTTTGCCTCCATTGTTGTTGGGTATTATATTTATTCTTATCATTTAGAAAGCAGGGACGCGGGCTGGCGTTTTATGGGGATTAGCCATCCGTTATTAACCTGTGCTTTTATGCTGCTTATTTACCGTGCTTTCGACACTTTTATACTTAATATATTTAAAAAGGTTACCGATAAACCTAATCAATTGTTCCTGATTAAATTTAAAGGTACGCATACTACAGCCAGGTTGATAAAAGTTAACCAAACCGGAACTTATATCAACGAGCGGCCGATGATCAGTTTTGACCTTGAATTTGCAGATCAGTTTTACCAAAAGCATCGGGCAAACATCAAAAAGATGGTAGACCTGCTCGATCTGGATAGTATTAGACAAGAATATTTTTCTATTTTTTACCTCAAAGAAGATCCGCAAAAAATTGCCTTTGAAAAAGACCTAAACGAACTTAAAGGAGAATTCTGATGAAGAACTTAAACAATATTTTCTGTCTGGTGATGATGTGCTTCTTCCTTTGCCCTGGTTGTAAACAGATCACCAAAAGTGTAGATGAAACCTTTCATCCAAACGATTCTTTAGTTAGAAAATATAATAAAGAAAACCGTATCGGACCAGATGGCGAATATACCGGAACCACTAAAACATCTACTACAACAACCTTACAGCAACAGCAGGAAAAAACTGTAGTTATAAACGGCGACACGATTAGCACGCCTGAATTGCAACAAAAGGCAAAAGAGATGTTTCATGACATCGAATTATTAAAGCAGAAGCAGGGTCCGGTAAATAGTAAAGAAATCCAAAAAAGGGTAAACCAATTTTTAAAAGATATGAAGCTTCCGCAAACCGGGGTAAAAAATATTGATGCAGAAAAACCAGCAATAAAAGCCAGAAAAGGAATACTAAGTACTGAAGAGCTGGAAAGCGCAGAAGAAAAACTAAGAAAACTGCCACAGTACCACAACAAAGAAATTGTAGTTTATGAGTCTGTCCATTTTTATGAAGATGGCTCCATTAACCTGTCATTACAGCATCCCGAAAACCCTAAATATGTAGATGCCTACCAGTACAAAAATGGTTCCTGGTCTGGACCAAAGCCAGTACTGGCCCGAAACATCGAACGCAGAACATTTCCCTTAAGTAAAATGAATTTTGCAGCTGCACAAAAAGTGATACAAATCTATAACGAAAAGGTAGCTGAGATTGAGGGTGCAAAGCCCATCACCACGGCCTACATTTCTATTTGGGATAACGGTATGCGCTGGTTTCCTGGGACCATCAATGGTACCCGTGAGCGTTTCGATATCCAGTTTAACAATGATGGAACGCTAAAGAACTTCAGGCAAGAATGATATCTAAGGTCGTCACCCTGAATTTATTTCAGGGTCTCCATTAATAAATGACGCTGAAACAAGTTCAGTAAGACGTTGAGTCTGATTTCTAAATCAATTCGTATCATCTAACCAAACTCATTGCCTTTCTTAAATCTACATCGTTATTGTGTACCACATCTTCTGGAGTGTAATCCACTTTAAAATCGGGCATAATGCCTCGTCCTCTAACAGGGTCTTTAGCTACCGAAACTACGCGCATCCATGGAAAATCGACTACTATTTTAGTATTGGGCAAGGTTAAATGCTGAAGCGTTACCCCATTGCAGCCTTCTTCCGCTCCTGCGGTTTCTCTTCCGATAAATTTTATACCTTTCCGTTGAGCCTTTAAAGCAGCAGTAAGCAGCGCTCCGGATGAAAAAGTAGCACCATCGATTAAAACAAGGAGCTTCCCATTAAAATGATCTTTTTTTACCAATTGAAAAGGGCCATAAATCTGGCCGAACGCCGGTGTGGCTTCAATGCAATACCAATTGCCGGCTTTGCTGCCCGTTTTATACCCTTGAATAAACCCCTGCGTTATGGTACTGTCAAAATATTTTGCAAAACGGTTGTTGGCAAGGTCGGGAACTCTTGATTTCACTTCTTTCACCACATTAAAAGGCCCATCGGCAAGGTAAGACAGCAACTGTGTAGCCACCCTAATATCGCCACCTGTATTATGCCTTAAATCCAGTATCAGGTTTTTAATTCCTTTTTGTTTGATTGCAGCGAAAGCCTTTTTATAGACAAGGGTATCGGCATAGGCAAATGGAGTTGCCGAAAACCATGCTGTAGATGATGAATTGAAAAATCTCAATCTAGCATCAGAAATACCTTTAACAACGGTCCAGTTGGCAAAATTATCAACGGGCTTTAACGTTGGATCTGTTGCTACTGCCCCACTCTCTGCAGGTTTTACATTTATGTTTTTTATAACTCCATTAGCGGTGCGTAGTTTAATCTGATAGGGACCTTTCCAATGGTAACATTTATTGCAGGCATCTTCAAAACCATCATATTCACCAAGAAATAGTTCCTTAAATGTCTCGCCATAACCATCTCCACAATACAGGCCATAACCACGATCAATTATTGCTGAAACGGGTATACCATTTATATCCATAATTTCATCACCCGTAGTAAGCTCCATAGTTTGATGTGCGGTTATCCAGGCATGATGATTTCTAACCAGCACCTTAAAAGGAAGATGTGATGCCCTATCATTGATAGAAGGTTTATATCCTTCAGCATGTTTTAACTGTGTATGCCCACACCTCAACTCACACATAAAAGGATAAATCCGATCAATAAACTGGCTTTCGGTAAGCGGCGATTTAATTGAGGCATAAGTACTATCGTAAGCTTTTTTCAGATCGACAGGAGAAGTATAAAATCCATAACCCGGGTGCAGTTCCTTAATCGCCGACCATAGCAAGGAAAAATCGTCGCGCATGCTTTTTACGCTAAGCATATTTTTGCTAAGGGTATCAGTAATTGCACTATTTTTTTTATTTGCGGTATTAACTCCACAACCAAAGGAAAGGGCAATTAAAAAAGGAACAAAGATTTTTACAACAGGCGCTTTCATTGCAGGGCGATTATTTACCTGCAATATACTGGATTTATGTAGAACTAAAATCTCAATCATCTTCTGGCAGAGATTATTAATCAACATTTGTGATCTCTCAAGTGATTATAGCAAATCTTTTAACACCACCCAAACATTTTCGGCTAATATCCTATCCCCTTCGGCAGTTGGGTGTATACCATCGGCTTGGTTCAACTTAGGGACCCCACCAACCTTATCCAATAAAAAAGGGATCAGGGCCATTTGGTTTTTCTTTGCTAGATCAGGAAACATATTTTTAAAATCGGCAGCATATTTGGCGCCCATATTTGGCGGAACCTGCATACCGGCAAGTACCATTTTTACATCTGGATATTTAGCTTTTACACGATCAATAATGGCTTGAAGGTTTTTAACCGTTTGCGATACAGGTAACCCACGCAATCCATCATTTGCACCTAGCTCGAGTACAAAAATATCTACGCGTTGCTTAAGCAGCCAATCAATCCGCCCTTTTCCACCAGCAGAAGTTTCCCCACTTAAACCGCCATTAATTACTTTGTAAGGCATTTGTAAAGAATCGATCCGATTTTGGATCAATGCCGGGTAAGCTTCCGTCGGATCGAGCCCGTAACCTGCGGTTAAACTGGTACCAAAAAAGAGGATGTTCTTTTGTTCAACAGCCACAGCAACCTTTTTTTGGTCAGTTGAATCTAAAGTTTTATCTGTATTGCTTTTACTTTGTTGGTTTCCGCAGCTTAATAATACAAGGCTCAAAACAAATAGCCCCATCAATCGTTTTCGTAACATATCTAATTAATCTATATCTAATTATTGTTTAAACCATTATCTTAACAGGCGGCGCCTGGTTATGTTTGGCCACAACCTATACGCAAACCTTAAAAATTCAGCTATTGGAAAGCATATTGAACATCCGAAATGTAAGCAAAATTTACCAAAGTGCCGGACGGGAACTCACCGTTTTGGATAACATTAATTTTTCGATAGCAGCGGGCTCAACTGTGGCCATTACTGGCCCTTCGGGAAGTGGAAAAACCACTTTGCTTGGTTTATGTGCCGGATTGGACAGCGCCAGCAGCGGAACAGTTGAACTGAATGGCATTGCCTTAGAGAAGCTAAATGAAGATGAAAGGGCAGCGATCAGAAATCAATATGTTGGGTTCATTTTTCAGAACTTCCAGCTGTTGCCTACTTTAACCGCACTCGAAAATGTAATGGTACCTTTAGAATTGAGGGGAGCAAAAAACATCAGCGCGCACGCCTTAGAACTACTGGATAAAGTTGGCCTTGCCGATCGTTCGCATCACTATCCCGTACAATTATCGGGCGGTGAACAACAACGCGTTTCGTTAGCAAGGGCATTTTCGAACCAACCTGCTATTCTCTTTGCCGATGAACCTACCGGAAACCTTGATGCTGAAACCAGCGAAAAAGTAATCAAATTGCTTTTTGATTTAAATAAAGATGCAGGAACCACATTGATCATCGTAACACACGATCTTGAATTGGCAGCCAGAACGGCAAGGAGCATTAAAATTAAAGGCGGCGTAATCATTTCAGACGAAAACCCTACTTATGCCCAATAGCCTTCCAAAACAATCTGTTAAGTTTTCCTGGCTGTTTAAAATGGCCTGGCGTGATAGCAGGAAAAACCGAGCGCGTTTATTGCTCTTTATTTCGGCTATTGTTTTGGGTATTGCGGCCCTTGTTGCCGTTTATTCGTTTAAAGATAACCTGCAAAGGGATATTGATGCACAGGCAAAAGAGCTTACAGGAGCCGATCTGGTTCTAGACAGCCGGAAAGGTGTAAGCAAAGCCATGCAAAAAATGCTAGATACACTTGGCGATGAACGATCGCAGGAGAAAACCTTTGCTTCGATGATCTATTTCCAGAAAGGTGGGGGCAGCCGTTTGGTGCAGATGAAAGCCCTTGAAGGAAATTACCCCTATTATGGTACAATAGAAACCATTCCGCTAGCGGCAGCAAAATATTTTCAATCAGGAAGAAACGCATTGGTAGATCAAACCCTGATGCTACAATTTAACGCAAAAGTTGGCGATTCGGTAAAAATAGGCGATCTCATTTTTAATATCATGGGTACTTTAACCAAAGCACCAGGGCAAACCGGTATTGGTGCAAGTATCGCCCCTACAGTTTATATTCCATTACAAACGCTCGATAAAACCAATCTGATTAAAACCGGAAGCCGAATCAACAATAAATTTTATTTCAAGTACAACGATCCGTCCAAAATAGATGAATGGGTAAAAAAACAGAACAGCAGATTAGAAAAAGAAGGCTTCGATGCCGATACAGTTGAATCGAGAAAAGAACAGACAGGAAGATCGTTCAAAGATGTAAATCGTTTTCTGGCTTTATCTGGGTTTATTGCTTTGCTATTAGGCTGTATTGGTGTTGGTAGCGCTATCCATGTGTACATCCAGGAGAAATTAAGTGCTATTGCCACATTGAGGTGTTTAGGATTAAAATCTCGTCATGCCTTTTTAATCTACCTCATCCAGGTCTTTTTTATTGGCTTAATTGCGGCTGTTTTAGGGGCAGCTTTAGGCACAGGCATACAATTTTTGCTTCCCCTGGTGTTAAAAGATTTTCTGCCGATTGAGATTACCATGCAGGTTTCGTGGCTGGCAGTTGGTCAGGGTATTTTATTGGGACTGATTATTTCGGTCCTTTTTGCCCTTCCCTCACTCCTATCCGTTAGAAGGATTTCACCTTTAAATGCCATCCGGATATCTTTCGAAAAAGCAGGTGGAAAAAGAGATCCGCTAACCTGGCTGGTGTATCTACTTATGGCGGTCTTTATTACAGCTTTTACGCACTTGCAGATGAAAACATGGATACAAACACTCGCTTTTACCGCCAGTATTGCCATCGCTTTTACGCTGTTGATTATACTGTCTAAACTTTTGATGTTTCTGGTGAGAAAACTCTTGCCTAATTCATCCCCTTATTTATGGCGACAGGGATTTGCAAACCTCTACCGTCCGAATAACCAAACCTTGATGCTTACCGTTTCTATAGGCTTATCAACGGCATTTATCTGCACCTTATTTTTTGTTCAGGGGATATTAATGAGTCGTGTTACACTTTCATCTGGCAGCAACCAACCCAATATGGTGATGTTCGATATCCAGAATACGCAAAAAGAAGGATTGGATAGTTTAACTAAAGCTTTCAAATTGCCATTAATGAATCAGGTGCCTGTAGTTACTATGCGCATTGAAGAAATTAACGGTAAGAAAGCCAGTGCAGATACCAGTAACATGAGGGCTTATCGCAATGAAATCAGGGCTACCTATCAGGACACTTTAACCGTTGCAGAGAAAATTACATCAGGTAAATGGATAGGAAAAATAAAACCCAACGAAACGGTTTATGTTTCACTGGATCAGCGTTATGCCCAACAGATTCATGTCGAACTAAATGATAAAATCCTTTTTAATGTCCAGGGGATGATGATCCCAACGGTTGTTGGAAGCTTAAGGGAAGTAAACTGGAGCAGGATGCAAACCAATTTCAGAGTTGTTTTTCCAGCTGGGGGTATTAGAAGAAGCGCCGCAGTTTCATGTATTGATGACCAAGGTGCCATCGGGCGAAGTTTCAGCCCGTTTCCAGGGTGAGGTGGTACAAAAATTCCCAAATGTATCTGTCATCGATTTAGATCTGGTATTAAAACTCTTGGATGAGTTGTTAAGCAAAATCGGTTTTGTGATTCAGTTTATGGCCGGCTTTAGTATGGTTACCGGTTGGATTGTTTTAATATCTTCAGTGTTAACTAGTAAAAACCAGCGGATAAAAGAAAGTATTTTATTGCGAACCATGGGTGCAAGCAGAAAACAGATTTTAGCGATAAATGCGATTGAATATTTCTTTTTAGGGGCTTTTGCAGCCGGTGCCGGATTAATTTTAGCCATCAGCGGAAGCTGGGCATTGGCTAAATTCACTTTCGATGCGGCCTTTATGCCTCCACTTGTACCAACCTTATTGTTGTTTGGTTCGATTGTATTACTTGTGGTAATTACAGGTGTGTTAAGTACGAGAAGTATTTTGAACCAACCACCGTTGAAGATTTTAAGGACTGAAGGTTAAGTGAGTTCAGTTGATAGTTTTAAGTGCTCAATTGCCAATTTGCATATAACTGAAAACTATTAATTGCCAACTGAAAACTGTTTATACAGCTTTTGGTAAATTATAATACTTTTACATCATGATCAGATTAAACAGCGATACGCCAAGCGATATTCTTCAGGATGTAAAAATTGGCGATATGGTAACCGATACCTTCAGCAAAACGGGCATTGTAGAAAGCATAGAAGTTAATGACGATGGCTTATATCGGATTTACGAATTTAACCTCGTTACCGGTAGAACCATTACCGTTAAAAAATAGTTAATTAAAAACCTATATTTAATCACATTACCTAATATTCCTAGCTAAATGTCATTACTTATCCTGCTTTTCGGTATCCTGTTGCTTTTTGTACTGATCTTGAAAAAGATTAACCCCATGATTGCCCTCATTGCTGTGGCGATTATTACAGGGCTTTTATTAGGGATGCCCGCTACCAAAGTGATGACTTCCATTAGCAACGGGATAGGCAGCACATTGGGCAGTATGGTAATGGTTTTGGCGCTCGGCGCGATGATGGGTAAACTGATTGAAGATAGTGGATCTGCAAAAAAGATCGTTTTCATTTTAATTGGCGCTTTTGGTAAAAAGAACATCCAATGGGCTGTGCTGTTAACAGGGTTATTGGTGGGAATTCCTTTATTCTACAATGCTGGTTTCGTGGTCTTAATCCCTTTGGTTTTTGCCATTTCAGCTACAACAGGGCTATCAAAATTATATATTGGTATCCCAATGGCCACAGCCCTTTCGGTAACACACGGTTTTTTACCACCTCATCCTGGTCCGGTTGCACTGGCTGGTATTTTCCATGCCGATATTGGTAAAACATTAATTTATGGATTAACATTAAGCATACCTATTGCGATTATTGCAGGAATCTATTTTCCGCGATTAATCCTCAAACGAGATCAATCGGTAACGGTTCACAACTTCAGCATTAGTGAAGAAGAAAACCTTCCCTCTGCTTCAAGGAGTTTTATTACTGCATTGTTGCCCGTATTCTTAATCATCGCCGGAACCGTTGGGAGCAGTTTCAAGATAGATTATGTTGGTAAACCGCTGTTTATATTTTTAGCCGATCCTACCGCAGCCCTTTTAATTTCGGTTATTACTGCGCTGGCACTTCAAAAAACTTCTATTACAAAAGCTATGGAATCGTGTGCCGAAGGGGTTAAAAGCATCGCCATGATTATCCTTATAATTGCAGCTGGTGGTGCCTTTAAACAGATTTTGATTGATAGTGGTATGGGCGAAACGGTGAAACAACTTACTGGTGGTCTAAATTTATCGCCATTATTACTCGCATGGTTAATTACGGCATCACTTAGAGTAACACTGGGATCGGCAACGGTGGCCGCACTAACCGCTTCCGGGATGGTACTCCCTTTAATTGGGGCCGGAGCACCCGCAGAGCTAATGGTATTATCAGTCGGCGCCGGAAGTTTAATGTTTTCACACGTAAACGATACAGGTTTCTGGATGTTTAAAGAATACTTTAACCTAAGCCTGAAAGAAACTTTTAGCACCTGGACCATGATGGAAAGTTTGGTTTCTGTTTTGGGGCTTGTTGGAGTGCTGGTATTAAATCAGTTTGTATAGCGATTCCGTCATTTCGAGCGGAGTGAAACGAAGCCGAGAAATCTACCTATTGTACTTAAATTAAGCTCAAAGATCCCTCCATTACGCTTTGCTCCAGTCAGGATGATGACCTATCATTTGTATTGTTTTTTGGAAAGCAATTATAGCAGCTTTTAAGCTAAAACAGTCCCGCTCCCGCTTCTGCCAATTGGAAGGAATTGGCATCCCGCTCCGATCAGGTTTGGCAGGCCTAAATAGTACTACTATCCAGGGTAAAATAAACCCGACCGACAGCGTTATCCTGATTCCTTCTATCAGGATTAAGCAAAGGACGGGACTAGCGGAACCAAAGTACCACAGGTACTGCTTTCAAAAAAATAGTCAACGCTATAGATCCCTCCATTTCGCTGCGCTTTCAGTCGGGATGACGATAAACTGAGCAAGAATTGTTGCGAGAAGGCTTTTTCAGCCGACTAAGCAATCTTAAGCGGCCGCTTAGTAGCGATAAGTATAGATTGCTTCGGCGTTCCTTCTCACAATGACGAAAATATATAAAATCTTAATTCTTCACCCTGCTCTTTTCTGCATCGGCACCAGAAGATTCGTGTTTTGCTGGCGAAGAAAATGCCTTTCCAAAACGATAGCTATAGCTCAAAACAAAGTTTCTCGAATCTTGCTTATTTGTCCAGCTGGCTTCTGTAGCTGCAAGGTTATTAATTACGCCATTAAATATCCGGTTTCTGAAAATATCATTTGCCGTTAATTTCAAAGTGCTTTTTGCCGAGAGTTTTTTCTGTACAGCTGCGCCAAACTCATGCACCGAACCCAGTAAAAACTGAACATTAGAAAGTTTACTCTGATAGCTCATGTTAATTTCTGCATTCCATGTCGGACTGATTTTAAACTGCACATTGGGGTTTGTTCTAAAATAACTGCCATTGGTAACCAAAAAACCAGTATAAAAATCTGTCTTTGAAACTATTTTACCAAACTCCATATAGGCATTTAATTTTGCCCATTTGGTAAGATCGATCTCTGCATTTACCGAAACATTGGCTACCCTTGTTTTACCCACATTTGCAGGTCTACTGTAATAGGTGCCGTTTAAAATTTCGATGGTTTCGTTCACTTCGTCCCTCACCCAACTATAACTAAACGTGGTGGTAATCTTATTTTTAAAAATATGCGATAGTTCTATACTTTGTGTAAAAGAAGGCTTTAAAAAAGGATTACCAACATAATAGGTAAACTTATCCAACGGAGAAAAGAACGGATTAAGGTCCTGATAATATGGCCTATCAATCCTTCTTCCGTAATTAAGTCCCAGTTGGTTATTCCCAGCGGTATCCAGCTTATAAGAGAAATAAAGCGTTGGAAACAAACTGTTATAGGTTCTTTTAAAACTCGAATCGGGTTTAATCAGATTCCCCAATTGATGCCCGTTAGAGACAGTGTTTTCATACCTCAGGCCGGCCTGGAGCGAAAACCGCTTTCCTTCCCTGCTCATGTTTAGGTAAACCGCATTGATATTCTCCTTATATAAAAAGTGATTACTCTTTTCATAATCGGCATTGGTTTTTCCGTTTGCGGTATTAAAGTAATCGGCAATGTTATCGGTTTTGGTATAAGCCGTTTTAACACCTGCATCCAGCTTCCACTTATTTTCCAGTGGATGTGAATAGTCCGCTTTAGCGGTGTAGATATCTATATTCGAAGGCAAATTACCTGTTAAAATATCCTGATATTTTAATGTTCCGCTCGGCAGGTAACTGAAGTTGTAATAAGTTTGATCGGTTTTGTTCCGGTAAAGCAGATAATCTGCATCAAAGGTTAATTCCCGTCCAGCCTGCTTAAATTTGTGCCTGTAATTTAAATTTGCACCGGCATTCTGGTATTTGATCTGATCTATATTTTCAGCCCTAATAACCGAGTCTAACTGCATCGATGCATTAGATAGGTTACTGGTATTATTGTTTACCTGTTTCGAAATCCGGTTCATTCCGGTAAGCACCACGCCCCAGGTTGTACGGTCTGATGCATAATAATCGAGCCCTGTTTTCAAATTAAAGGTGTTGCCATGCCTGCGAAAATAAGAATTCTGATTAAAGTAGGATTTGGTACTACCATCAGCATTTTTATATTTCCTGTTCAGATCAAGGTCGGTAAAACTATTATTGAGGTTGTAGCTCAGGTTACCAAAAACGTTAATCTTATCCTTACGGTAATTAAAATTAAAACTGTTGTTCGAGCGACTTAATTCACCTTGGTTTAAACTCACATTAATCCCACCATTAAATCCTGCAGTTTTGGTTTTCTTGGTTTTGATGTTAATAACTCCTCCATTTCCTGCAGCATCATATTTGGCGGGCGGATTAGTCATCAGTTCAATCTGATCAAGCGAAGAGGAAGGCAGCGAGCGCAGGTAGTTCTCCAGATCGGCACCCGACAAATAAGTTGGTTTATCATCAATAAAAATGGCCACCCCGTTTTTGCCTTTCAGTGAAATTGCCCCGTTCTGATCTACATTTACGCCTGGCGATTTGCTTAGCACATCCAGTGCAGTTGTGCCTGCATTCGAAATCAAAGCATCAACATTAACAATAGTACGGTCTATTTTCCGCTCCACAAAAGCTTTCTGCCCCGAAATATTCACTTCCTTTAAATTGGTTGCTCCAGCTTTGATCTTGATATCTGGCAATGCGATAACGGCATGAGTGGCAGTCAGCACCAAAGTATCGGTTTGGTATATTGGCGATCCAACTACCGATATTTTAATCAAATATTTTCCATAACCGAGCCTATCAAAACTGAACATTCCATCATTTTCAGTAAAGGTTGTTTTAACCAATGCCAAATCTTTAAGGAGTGCAACTGTTGCAAATTCTATATTTTTTCCTTCGGCATCCAATACACGGCCATAAATTCTGGATTGAGGAGTTTGAGCTTGAGCAAAAGTAAGGGCCATATTCATCCATAGGACTAAAAAAGCCATGATCTTAAATTTCATGAGGTGTTGATTGGATTAGCGTTTTTAGAATTTAGTTTTTGTTGTTTTCAATCAGGAAGTTATACATCAGCGAATGCTTATCGTTTTTCAAAAACCGTTGTTTGTACTTTTTCTGAACATCTGCATTCTGTTTTATACCATTTACAATCAGCTCATCTTTATTGAGTTTGTACGACAATTTATTGGTGCTCGTAATAATGCCGTCTTTCATCAATTCCTGATTGATTTCATTGGTATAATCATGCCCATCTCCATTGGTTACGGTTTTCGAAGTAACGGTACGCTGTACACCTGTTCTGGTGCTTGTTCTTTGGTTATAAGCCGGGGGTGCTGGGGGCGTAGGTGGAACTGGTGGATTAGTTGGAGTTGACGGGGTTGGAGGTAATGGTGGCACTGGCGGTACAGCGTATGCCGTGCGGGGTACCCTTGGCGCTCTAGGTGGGCGGGGCGGACGTGGTGCTCTTGGTGTACGGTTACCCCTGCCTTCTTTATCATCCTGTGCCCACTTTGCATCTTCTTTTGCCCATTTAGCATCTTCTTTGGCCCACTTTGCATCTTCTTTAGCCAGTTTCTCGTCTGCTAGCCTAAGTTTTTCGTCTTCAATCCGGGCTTTGGCATCTTCTTTCCGCGTTCTCTCATCTGCTGCTGCCCTTCCAGCATCATCCTTTCTAGCTTGCTCATCAGCAATTCTCGCTTTTACATCTTCTGCTGTTTCATTGTGCTTAATTTTCTTATTTTCTGCTAGTTGTTTCAATTGACGATCCATTTTCGAATTGATCTCTTTTTCCAATTGATCGCCAGACTTCCCTTCAGCAGGTTTAGTTTTTTTCGCTGTATCCTGTAAAACTTGTATTGAAGTGGATATTTCTTTTCTGGTAACCGTTTTTGCATTGCCTACACTCTTGAACGCAGCGCTGCAAACCACTACAGATACCAGAGCGATAGTTAATATTGTCTTTTCCATTTTGTTTAAAGTTGAATTGGTGTTGAATAACATCCTGCTTGCCCTATGCAACAGGCTACCTTTCTTACCCGTTATTGCCATGGCATAAGCAGGTGCACGCTGCTTAAACTCCTGGCAGAATAGGAGGGCTTGAACATAGTTTTTGCGATCGCTTACACAGGCAATGGCCAAATCATCGCAGCAATGTTCGCGTTCTGTTTTTATTAATTGTGATACCCAAAGTACCGCTGGGTTAAAGAAGAAAACGATTTCGATAAAACTTTGTAATATGTTCACCAGGTAATCTTTACGCTTAATGTGGGCCAGTTCGTGAGAAAGAATCGCCTCAACCTCAGCATTTGACAGGCCGCTAAGCAAACCCAATGGAACCAGAATTAAGGGTTTAAAATGCCCCACGACCATTGGTGCCTGCGCAATACCCGACTGCATGATTTTAACCGGTTGACTTAAACCTAATTTTTCGGCCAGCATGGCTAACTTTTCATCCCATTTTTTACCTGCAGCATAAGTTTTATGTTTGCGTAAATGATATACACCATTTAAACCTACCATTAACTGAATGCTTTTTCCGCATATAATTAAAAACCAGATCAGTACAATCTGATAAGCATATGCATTCCATAAAGAAAGAATTTTGTTCAATCCCGAATACATATCATGCTGTACGTTTGTAATTACGGGCTGATTTGCAGCTCCACCAGGAAGATTAATCACCACCTGGCCAGCTGTAGAACCTATAGGACTTTGCAGCTCTTTGTAAAAGATGAAGAATATTGCCACAACAAACAACGCTAAACATATAGTAAGCAGGTTATATCGCATTGCCGCACTTGCTTTTCGGGTAGTAAACATAACCAAACCAGCAAGCAAGGCTAATATTACCCCAAGCCATAGCGAGTGGAATAAAGTAGCACCGAGGGCATGAAGCCAATTTTCGGGTAAAAGGTTAATTAACTTAAATTCCATCATTGTGGTTCTTTAGAATCTTGTTATTATTAATTATTCCATGCTATCCAATAGCCGCTTTATCTCTTCTATTTCCTGTTTAGAGGTTTTCTCGTTACCCAAAAGCTGCATCATTAACTGCGAAGCAGATCCTTTATATAGTGTATTTACAAAACGATCTAACAACTGGACTTTGGTTTTCTCTTCAGCTTCAACAGGAATATAAATGTGTTTCATTTGGCTTTCATCACGTTTTAATATTCCTTTCTCGGCTAAGATCTGCATCTGCTTTAAAGTTGAGGTATAATTCACCTCGCGTTGCTCGTTCAATTTATCGTTTACAAACCGAACTGTAGATGGACCAAACTCCCATAACACCTGAAGAATTTCTAATTCAGCTTTAGTAGGTTCAGGCAGATTATTTTCAGTTTGATTATTTTTCATATTCTAAAGGTACGATATTTTTCGTACGATACAAATATTATGTTGACTATTTTTCAATAAAATAAGTAAATAACTGATTTTTAGTCAATTAAAAAAAATTAATATTAAAACTCCGACAGATAGATATTGCATCTTTAGAATCAGACAATTTTATTAATCCAACCAGATCTAAAAAGTATAAAACAATACTCGAATGGAGTATACTTTGACAACAATCATTAATCGCGTTAATTTTTATCAATGGAAATAAGGTAATGCTTAAGCAAATTTGGGAATCAAAATCTATCCTATGTTGTATACTTTCGTTTTATGGTTACATTTTATCGCTTACAAAAATTAAGATGGCAGATAAAATAAATACCATCTATATCAAATATTTGATATTGACAGTAATTTACCTCGTGTTACTGGCCTTCTTTGGTGAATATTATTTTTTTATCAGGTTTAATATCGAAATCTTAAACTTCGATGACTTTGCCGACCTCTTATTATCGCAAAGAGGACTTTCGCATTGGGAAAAATGCATTTTTTTAATCTTTCTACCATTTATTATTACCGCAGGTTTTATCATTCACTACTGGATCTACGATATAACCAACCAGTTATTTACCAGAAATTTTGCCTTTCTGATCGGCGTATTGCCATTTACGTTTTTACCATTCCTCATCAGCTTTCAGGATATAAAACTCTCATTGGTGTTATTCGGCATTACCCTTTTACTTTCACTGTTGTTATGGATTATTCTTTTTCATGTTAGGATGTTTCAGTTCAGCTACCTGTCATTTCATTTATTCACCACCTGCTGCCTGATCACAACCTTTGTTGTACTTGCCAGGATTGATCTGGAAGCGCAGAATTGTTTAAGCAACAAAAAAAATACAAACATCCTTAAAAACTTAAATGAACCATCGGTAGATAATAGTATTATCTTTATTGGCAATACAACATCTTTTGATTTTTATTACTCACCTACCCAACAAAGGAGTATTATCCTCCCTAAAACAAATTAAAAAGCGGCTATTTAGATTAATTTTCAGCATTAAACAGACTTTTTAATTAGTTGTTTTTGTAATCTTGATTACAATCAAAAATATATTTGATAATTATCAACCTGTTTATCCTTCATAATAACGATTTTTATTGGATATTTGTCTATTAATCCCTATAAAAACCTTTAATAAATGCCTTTTTCAAAAATGCTTGTTAAAAAACTGTATCATTTTTTTAACAAAGCCTGCAGTATTATCTTCACTTCCGTCAAGATAATCTTTCTACCCAGCGACTGAAGTTTTTTTTGCTAACCCCTATTATTTCAATTGTCTATCTTCCTCTCTCGAAGACCTTAATTTAGTCTATCGAAAAGCTTTAAATAACGTAACAACTAGGTCCGTAAACCAGGTTTAACACCCGTTTTACCAATCTAAAGGAAACTACTGCCTTCAGGATTAAACATAAAATTTAAATGGAGGGATCTAAAATCTTGATTATACTTGAGGATTTCGATCTAAGGATAAAAATCGCCGAAATACTAACAATCGGGAAATACAATGTAAAATCAACAAATAGCGGTAAAGAAGCAATCGACATTATCAGAAAAAGTCCGGTAGATATAATTATTTCGGGGGTAAATGTAGCTGAAATGGACGGAATTGGGGTATTGCGTGTTGTAAATAAATTTATAGAAACTGCAGGCATCAGTTTTATTATGGTATTGAACAATCAGGATTATGACCTTGCCCGCAGAGTGATGGAATTAGGCGCAGATGGCTACCTCATGGCACCTTTTGATGATGGCGAGCTGCTTAACCATGTTGAGGTAAAACTCAGAAAAAAAAGGCTTCAACATGAATTATTTTTAAAACAGCATACTCAATTAAAGAATATTAACAAAAGCGGAGATGAGTTATCCTGGTTAAGATCAAGATTTGAAGGTTGTTTGCCCAGATCTTTTAAAAAAAACCAGGTTCTTTATTACAAGGGTGAGAGACGATCACTCGGGTTACATTACATTTTATCAGGAAAGGTAAAAACCTACGTAGCTGATTCAGCCGGCAACATACTTATTACTGGCATCTATGGCCCACATGAATATTTCGGATTTCAGGGTGCATTATTAGGTACTGAAAACAAGGAAATTGCAGAAGCCATTGATGGTGTTGAAATACTGACCATTCCTTATACCGATCTCCAGAATTTAATTATAGACTCCCCAGACATGTTCCGTATTTTGGCTAAAGCTCTCGCCCACGGCTTAAACAACCGTGATGAAAAGCTGCTGAATATTGCCTATTACTCTGTAAGAAAGCGGGTAGCTAAAGCAATTATCGAACTGGCTAAACTAAACCATGTGCCGGCAGAGAATAATAGATTTATACTTCCCAGATACGATTTGGCATGCTTGATAGGTATTGCAACCGAAACACTGAGTAGGGTGCTTGGGGATTTCACAAGAGAGGGTTTAATTGAAAAAGACGGCAATAACATTATTATAATCGATATGAACGCTTTGAAAACGATGAAAAATTAGCACGTACTTATCTGGAATATTCACTTGGAAAATTATCCTTCTGCTCACATCGCTACCTAGTTATAGCCATGAGTAAGATCAAGATAAGTCTTGATCAAAATCAGATGAAAATTAATTTTTAATACAGAATTTAGTTGTAGCCGATCTTAATAGAGATTGGCACAATATCAAAAACGATCATCGCACAAAAATCATAAATCTATTTAATGACGTGTAGAGATGTTCCAAAGCTGATGTTCGGGTAGGTGAATAGTTTTCGACTGGTCATATCCCTATAACACCTTCAGTTCCGTTAATACCTATGAAGAAGAAAGAGCCGATGATTGGTAACTGATAAGAAATTATACCCTTTTAATTCGGGTGAGGATTTGAGCCTTTGAACATGATCGGTTTGTAAATGCGATTTACTTAATAAAAAACAAATCAATATGTTAACCACAAAACTTAATTAAACTAACATGGAAGTAGGCTACATCAAATATTTTTTAAAGGTATTTCTTCCATTGTTAGATCGGAAGAAAGATAGAGCAGCTATTCGTTTTATGTACAGACATACAGCCTTTCTCAGCATTCGCAAAGGAAAAACGCTTTTTAGGCCAAACAGCTCAACTGCTAACGGTAACATTATAATTGTTGCAGATGGCCTGGTTAATGGCTATTTAGCCAAAGGAGAGGCCGAACAGACCAATATATGGTTGGGTATGAAAGGCAGCGTACATATCCCGAACGGTTTTAAACAAACAGACGGTAACTTCAATCTTTTTGCCGTAGAGGATACTATCGTTTTTTTGATAGACCAAACTGAGCTGGAGGAAGGCTGCTCATGGTACCCGGTTCTTGATTCATTATTTAATGCTTATCTTCTCCCAACTGCCATGGCTGATTTAAACAATAGAAATATCTTATTTAGACTGCAGAATACTGAAAACAGAATATCGCTATTTAAACGTATTTATCCTGGCCTATTTGACCTGATCCCTACTGATCTGCTTCTCTCCTATCTTGACATTGATTTAAACTTAATACCTAAGCAAAACTTGCAAATAAATAATGTACATAGCATGGGTGTACTTACTAAATTTTAAGATCAAAGATTAGAAAAGCGTAATTTTTCCGTTAGGCAATCACAAAAATGCTGTTGAATAGTGCAGGATATAAACCACATCTATTCAACAGCATATCTAATAAAAATACCATCATTCATTAAGCATTATCCTTATCGATCTGAAACTATCCAGGAAGTAAGCACCAGATTGACCTTATTTCAAAGCAAAATGATATTGATCAGACACAAAACATATGATGTTTATAAAAAACATCATATGTTTGTACAGTAGATTCAAAACTATGAAACAGGAGAACAAGCTTTTCGAGCAGATATCAATTAAAATCCGCCAGGATATTAAAGAAGAAAAATTTAAAGTGGGCGAAAAAATTCCATCAGAGCCTGCACTAATGGAGTTATATGGTGTTGGCCGCTCTACCATTAGGGAAGCAATAAAATCGCTAGCCTTATCAGGAATCCTCACCGTTCAGCAAGGTTCTGGAACTAAAGTTAATGCTGTACCTACCGAGCCCATCGAACAGCGTTTACGTAGTTCCGGTTTTGAAGAAATTAATCAGGTTAGGGCATTATTAGAACAGGAAATTGTGCGTTTAGCTACACAAAACAGAAGCGATTCTGATTTAAAAGCTATTGGTGAAGCGCTTGAAAAACGAAAACTCGCCATCAAAAACGAATCGAGAGCAGCATGTGCCAATGCCGATATCGAATTTCATCTGGCCATTGCGCTGGCATCCGGAAACCGAGTATTAAGTGATCTTTATGAAAGCTTCACCGTAATTATCCGCGATTTTTTTGCCAAACGTACCTCTTCTGGCATTGCTCATTTTGCAATGAGCCATCACTTACACCAGTCGTTATTTGATGCAATAAATAACAGAAATGCTGATGCTGCCCGCGAAATCATCACAACTATATTGAACAACAATCATTAAAATAAAATCATGTCAATTTTAACTTTTACCCTGATCTTAATACTCGGGGCATACCTTGCAGGCCTAGTGGGCTCTCTAACCGGACTCGGTGGCGGGGTAGTCGTAATTCCTTTACTTACGCTCGTTTTCCATGTCGATATCCGTTATGCCATTGGTGCCGCCCTGCTGGCTTCAATTGCCAATTCATCGGGTGCGGCAAGTGCTTATATTAAAGAGGGCATTACCAACATCAGGCTTGGGATGTTTTTAGAAATAGCCACTACCGTTGGCGCAGTAATAGGTGCATTAATTGCAATATATACGCCAACTAACACCATTGCCATTCTTTTTGGCACTGTACTTCTATTTTCTGCAGCAATGACCTTAAGAAAAAAGAATCAAGAAGCCTTAACCGAAGGCAGCAGGTTATCTGCAATACTGAAACTTAATAGCAGTTACCCCACCCAAACAGGAACGGTAAAATATAAACTCAAAAACGTTGGGGCCGGCTTTTCGATTATGACGGTAGCAGGTGTGATGTCGGGCTTGTTGGGTATCGGCTCTGGTGCGTTAAAAGTACTGGCCATGGATACGGCGATGAAAATACCATTTAAAGTAAGTACAACTACCAGTAATTTTATGATCGGGGTTACCGCAGCAGCTAGTGCTGTAGTTTATCTGCAACGTGGATATATGGATCCTGGGATTGCATTCCCCGTCGTACTCGGCGTATTGGGCGGAGCATTTACAGGAGCTAAATTATTGACCAAGATTAACCCTTCAATCTTAAGGATTATTTTCTGTATCGCCATCACCTTCGTTGCACTCGAAATGATTTACAATGGTTACTACCACAAATTTTAAGTTAAAAACAAATGAAAAATATCAGTTCAACACATCTTATACAAGACCGCGATGTAGAAAAAATCGTCGGCAAACTATTGAGGTTTGGTGTAATCACTGCTAGCCTGGTTGTTTTATTGGGCGGCATACTTTTCTTGATACAAAACGGCACACAAGGCCGACCTGATTACCATATCTTTAAAGGTGAAGAAAATGATTTTATCACTTTCGGCGGTATTTTTATAGGGCTTTTTTCCCTTAAGTCCATGGCTATTATTCAGTTTGGAGTATTGCTTTTAATCATTACCCCGATTATGCGCATTATATTTTCGCTGTTTGCTTTTATACTCGAAAAGGATAAACTTTATGTAATCATTACCTTAATTGTGCTCGCAATTATATTGGGAAGTACTTTTGGGGGCTTAAAAGTTTAATGTTTTCGGTTTTACCTTTTTGTGCAGCTTAGTACAATGTTTTTATTAATTAATTAAGTACGAGTAGGAGACGCTTTTCCATTCAAAATCTGTAGAGTCTTTCAGAACTCTACGGATAGATGGGGTAAAGCCCGCATCCCGATTTTTTCAATCGGGAGAGGACTTGGAATGAAAAGTGGTACTGCCAACCTCCAAGCACCACAGGCCACTCATTTCCTAATCCTAAAACACGAATATTAATTGGAGTGTGTTACACCTAAGCTTTACAGCGTCGTTAATTATCCCTCAACAGGCTCAGAACGATATGAAGTTCTTATAAAAACAACCCCAATTATCTCTTAAGCTGTTTAACTACGGCAATAATATCTTCTTCTCCATATTTTGCAGCTGCATCTGCAAAAGTATTCAGTGTTGTTTCAGCCAAGGGCGATGAAATACCCTCTGCTTTGGCCAGGTTCAGATCTTTCACAATATGTTTAAGGGCAAAAGCAGCTTTGTAATTATCCGCAATAATGGCATCGCCTTTAATTTTAGTAAAAATATTGCCGATGGCTGCATTATTAATCAATTCTAATAAATCATCGGTTCCAATCCCTTGTTCATTAGCAAACAGAACCGTTTCGGCCAAACCTTGTGCATATAAGGCCAAAAGTGAATTGATGGCCAGCTTTGCACTGTTCCCTGCACCATTTCCACCAACAAGTTTGGCAAGTTTTCCCATTTTTTCGAGAATAGGTTTTACCTGGTTAAAAGCAGATTCTTCTCCTCCAACCATAATAACTAACTGACCGGTTTCTGCCTGCTTCACACTTCCTGAAACTGGTGCATCTAAATAAAAATTCTCTCTTTCTTTACACAACATGGCCATTTCTTTTGAAATTGAAGGGGAAACCGTACTCATATTGATAATGATCTTGCCCGAAGTTTCTACGCTAAAAAGTCCCTCTGCTCCTTTAAAAATCTGATCAATTGCGGCATTATCGGATACCATAATGATTACAACATCAGTAGTTACAATCAGCTCATTAGGTGTTTTGGCAATTGATGCGCCCATTTCTTTCAGCGCAACTTCTTTATCCTTGCTCCTGTTGTAAACCATAACGGTATAACCTGCTTTTATCAGTTGTTCTGCCATCGGGATTCCCATGTTTCCTAACCCGATCCATCCTATTTTTGTTGTATTCATTTCGTTGTTTTTGTGATAAACAAATGTGCCAAAGAAAAAGCTGAAATTCCTTAAACGCAACGTAAAAATGATACGATAAAATAACTATTCGAGCGAGCCACTTAAAAATTACTAATTTTTTTAGTAATTTAGTTGCCTATTAAAATAATATCCTACTCCATAATTATCAAACCATATGGCCAACCTGCTTAAAGATTTATATTCACCTGCTTTTTACAATAGATTAACCCATGTGTTGACTGTTACCATACCAGGTTTCGAGAAAGAAATATTTATCAAAAAGATTTTCACACCCGAATTTGAATTAAAAGAACTGAAAGAGCGGATGAAACACACCACGAATGTGTTACACGATTTTTTAACTGAAGATTATCCTCAAACAATCGTGCTGATCAAAAAAATAATTACACAGTTAAGGCTTCAGGGCATTGGAGAAGATAGCCTGGCTTATATGTTTTTACCAGATTATATCGAAACCTATGGCATTGATGATTTCGAAAGTTCAGTTGAAGCACTCGAATTTGTAACACAGTTTGTAAGCTGCGAATTTGCCGTTCGTCCTTTTATTTTAAAATACGGAAATGAGATGATTTTAAAAATGCAAAAATGGTCGCTGCACGAAAACCATAAAGTGAGAAGGCTTGCCAGCGAAGGCAGCCGACCACGATTACCCTGGGCCATGGGCATCCCCTTTCTGAAAAAGGACCCGACATCCATTTTACCGGTACTAGAAAATCTTAAAACAGATCCGTCAGAATATGTAAGGCGGAGTGTTGCCAATAGCTTAAACGACATTGCAAAAGATCATCCCCATGTTGTTTTAAATATAGCTAAAAATTGGTCGGGTTTGGGGGCCGAAACAGATGCTATTATTAAACATGGCTGCCGTACACTACTTAAACAAGGCCATGCCGATATTCTTAAACATTATGGATTAGACGATGCAGGAATTTTATTAAAAGATTTCAAGATCTTAACGCCACTGATCAAAATTGGCGAAAGCCTGGAGTTTTCGTTCTCTATTCTTAATGAAAATCCTTCTGAACAAAAAGTGCGACTGGAATACGCCATTTATTATAAAAAACAAAATGGACAGAATACCAAAAAAGTGTATAAAATTTCAGAAAGGATTTATGCTGCAGGTGCAACAATAAACATCATTAGAAAGCAAAAATTTGTACTGATTACCACACGTAAATTTCATTTGGGCGACCATCAGATTTCGATAATTATTAACGGTGCCGAAAAGAATATTTCACAGTTTGAATTAACCGCTTAATTTTGATATTAATTCATTAAGTAAAGCGATCTGCTTTTCGTTAATGTACGTAATGGCATCGCTGTAAATAAACCAATCTGCTTTGTCTATCTCTGCAAAACTTTGCTTTTTACCCGAGCGGGGTGGCCATTCTATTTCGAAAGTATTACTAACAACGGTTGAAGGATCAAGATCTCCCTCCACTGCCCAACACAGTACTTTTTTTCCTCCTTTCTGTACAACAGGTGTTAATTCAATGAAATTTCCGGTTAAGCTTTCGCCGGTTTCCTCCTTAAATTCGCGGATGGCAGCCGTTAAAGTTTCTTCACCTTCGTTCAATTCTCCTTTCGGTACTGTCCAAAAGCCAAGATCTTTTTTTGCAAAAAACGGTCCACCGGGATGAACAAGAAAAAATTCTACCTGTCGATTTTTTCTCCTGAAGAGCAATATTCCCGCACTTTGTTTCATAAGGGTAAAGTAGGGATTTGGAATTAAAAAATTGATAATGAATTGATCTTGGTATCCTTTGGTTAAGACCCTGAAACAAGTTCAGGAGGACGATTTAAGAAATAAAGGCGCATTCCATTTACTGAACAAAAAAGCAGTCATTTTTTTAAGTTTGACTGCTTTATATAATCTGAAGAGGAGATTTTGTTAGAGGCGTTTTTACAACAAGCCGTACAGGCCGTGAGCATAATTTCTTAAAGAGGATGATACCGTCTTCATCTTATCCGGAGATGGGCCTTTCACCTTATAAGCTTCCGGATGAAGTTCTAAACGTTGTTCGTTAACTTGTTCTAATGTGCGCTTGTTGCCTAGTGTTGCATTTTGTTCTTCGCTTAATTTTAAAGGTGCCATGATCTTGAAATTTATACTAGAACAACAGGGTTATCTGGAATAAGTTTGCCGTTTTTTGTAATTTTTTTTATAATTATTTTTCAAGACTCGAAATCCAGTTTTCGCTATCCGAAATTTTAACTGGAACACCCAGCACCACGATTTTGAATACCCCTTCGCCATTAATATTCTCTTGTGTGATATAGTTCTTTTTGTAAAACTTTCCATTGCAGAGAGCACAAATCCTTGTTCTTAAACCCGTATTGCAGCCAACATCCCGATTTTTTCATCGGGATAAAGCGAAAAGCGGGGCTGCCAAGCTCCAAGCACCACAGGCCACTCATTTCATAATCCTGAAACAAATATCATTTGGAACGCAAGACCTGTACATAACAAGAAGTTTCTGCCCGTTTTCCACTTTACGCTTCGCAGCGCAGTGAAGACTTATAATAGAAAACGGAACTGCAAATAGCCAAAAATTACTGCACAGTTATTTTCAAAAAAAGGCATAAAAAAACCGTCCCAATTTTTAAGCTGGGACGGCTCTGAATAATTTTATCTAATTATTTAATATTAACCGGAACAGAAATTTTATCCCATTCTAAAGCAAAGCCGCTTTTGGTAATTTTGTAAACCAAACGCTCTTGTGTAGCTTTTAACGCTTTGGTTTTAACATCAACGCGCAAAGCATCTTTAGCTTCTTCGTATTTGTAAGCACCCCACTGTTTTGGTTCTTTATTAAAGATAGCTGTCCAGGTTCCGCTTTCTTTAGGGATTAAAAAGAAGCTGTATTTACCAGCTGGCAAAGCTTTACCTTCAACTACAATATCTTTATCGGTTTCAAAAGTAGTAGCCTCATTTGCACCTGCACGCCACACTTTATCAAAAGCTTCTAAACCGCCCCAGATTTTACGTCCTTTTACTGCAGGGCTGCTGTAGTTGATGGTAATGGTTGCACCTTTAACTTTTCCCGTTGCTGTAGCCGCAGGGCTTGGCTTAGGTTGCGCATCTTGTGCCATTGCACTTACAGAAATGGTAATCGCCGTAAATAGCAATGTAATAGATTTAATCATCGTTTTCATAGTATTATATTTATCTGTTTTTGTTGTTTTTTGATTTTACGAATTTATGGCTTTAGCGCGATAAAACAATAATCCTAAATAAATTGATACCGGAATGACGATAAAGTATTGTAGGTGCAGATCTTGTACATTGCGTAGATGTAGTACCCTGCGGATTTATGAATGATATTGAGTTTACAACTCAGTAATAAGGAGCAAGTCAGAAACGCTTATCCATTCTGCAATCTGTAGAGCCCATCGGAACTCTATAGACAGTTAGGAATTAATTTCTCGGTTATAGGCCAACACCTTTATTTTTTTCTTCCAACAAATCTGATTACCGAACCCTGTCCATTATGGAACAAACCCTCTTTCAGTTCAATTTCTTTTTCTTCCAGCACCAAAATCTCATAATTTCCGAAATCAGCTCTTATTTCTTCGATTGAGAATAACATATCAATTTCTTTTGGTCCACCAACTTTTTCGTTTTTGGCAAGATAATCAAGGTGTTTTTTGCTAAAAGCTTCGAAAATAAGCAAACCGTCTTTGCATAAATAATTGCTTAATGTTTTGTGGTAAGTTGACTTAATTGCCGATGGAAAGTGTGCATAAATTAAGGCAATGGCATCAAACTGTTCGGTTTTATAATCCAGCTCCTGGAGTTCGCCCACCTGGTAATCAATATTAACACTATTTTTTGCCGCGAGTTGCAGTGCTTTATTTTTTCCTTCAATACTAATATCAAAGGCCGAAACCTTCCAACCGAGTTTAGCAGCAAAAACAGCATTTCGGCCCTCTCCTTCTGCCGGAAAAAGTATTGTTCCTGCCTCAAGATGCATTAACTGCTCTTTTAAATAGTTATTCGGTTGTTCGCCATAAGCAAACTCACCAGTACTGTATCGATCATTCCACCTATCTACCCAAGTTTCATTCATATTTAGCGCTATCTATCTTGTCAGAAATAAAGATATTAAATTTTAGGCTTGTACCCGGGCAGCAAATATCTGCTGCGCGTAAAAAGTTTATTTGCCAACTACTGTTTTTGGATTAGAAAATAAGAGACCAATTACCGAGAACATTATTACTGCTGCTGCTCCGATTACATTGAGCCAAAGGAATGAAACAATATCGAACTCATACACAGCGACAACGGCAATTTCGGATAAGATGGCCGAAATAAATACGATAGGTCCGTTTATCTTTTTAAAATAAAATGCCACCAGGAAAATACCCAGAATTGGCCCATAAAAGAGCGAGCCGAGTACATTAACGGCTTCTATTAGCGAACCCATCTGTGTAGCAAACATGGCAACAGCTATTGAAAAAATGCCCCAGGCTAAAGTATGCCAGCGGCTATATTTTAATTCAGTTTCGTCATCTACATCTTTTTTACCAAAAATGAGGTGTATATCTTTTAAGGAACAGGCAGCCAGCGAATTTAATGCAGCTGAAATAGATCCCCAACTCGCCAAAAAGATAACGGCAAAAAGCAGACCGATCATCCCAACCGGAAGGGTATTTTTTACGAAGTATAAAAATATATAATTGGTATCGGTTTTCTCTGCGTTGTAATTCGATTTGTTGATGGCCTCTTCTACCCTGCCATGCAGCTCTTTCACCTGCTTTTGAGTAGTCCTAAAGTCTGCTATGGAGTTATTTAGAGATGATGATTGCTTTTCCTTTTCTACAAGGATATTTTTAGATTGCTGATTAAATTTTTGTGCTAAAGCATGGTGTTCTTTTTCGAAAGCTGCGGCTTGCTGCGGCTGAGTTTCTTTTAAATATTGATAGGAGCGTTCATTGAAATAAATCGGTGCTGGTTTTAAAGAGAAGAATGCAAATAATAATGCGCCGATTAAGAGGATAGCAAACTGCATTGGTATTTTAACCAATCCGTTTAACAGTAATCCCATTTTAGCATTGGTATTATCTTTCGCAGTAATATATCTTCCAACCTGGCTCTGATCTGTGCCGAAATAAGAAAGCGCGAGGAAAAAGCCTCCAATTAAACCACTCCAGATGTTGTATTTATCCTTCCAATCGAATTCGGTGGTAATTACATTTAATTTACCAGATTTCCCGGCCAGGTAAAGCGCGTCTTTAAATCCTATTCCATTAGGCATATTTTGCACTAAAAGATATCCGGCAAAGGCCATGGTGCCCAGGATAATTAAAAACTGTAGTTTTTGTGTATGTGCTATTGCTTTTGCACCACCAACATAAGTATAAATCAATAAAATGCCGCCGGTAAGGATATTGGTTAGATAAATATTCCAGTTTAAAACGCTTGAAAGGATAATACTTGGCGCATAAATGCTAATACCGGTTGATAATCCCCGCGAGAACAGAAATAACAACGAGGTTAAAACCCTTGTTTTTTTATCGAAACGGTTCTCTAAATATTCGAAGGCCGTATATACATTTAACCGCTGAAAAATTGGGATGAAAGTAATGCAAATAACAATCATCGCCAGCGGCAAACCAAAGTAATACTGCACAAAGCGCATACCATCGGTATAAGCCTGACCGGGCGCTGATAAAAAAGTAATGGCACTCGCCTGTGTAGCCATAATACCCAATAACACAATGTACCAGGGCATTTTATTATCGGCCTTTAAATAGGAAGCATTGCTTTTTTGCCCGCGGCCAATAAAAACGCCGTAAGCTACAATAGCAAGCAAGGTGAATATCAATACAGCCCAATCGATATTACTCATGCCCAGAACTTAGTAAACAGATAATAAAATACAATCTGGAACAGTAGCGCCAAAGCGAGCAAAATATACCAGGTATTCCAGTTTTTGAATTGATTTTTCATCACTTCCCAGCTGATAAAAAGTTAAAGAACAACCTGGCCGCGCCAACATTTCCGGCAGGCAGCTGCCTGAAAAATGCCAAAGGGGTGTAAATGAAATTCCCTTTGCCATATTTAGCATAAAGTGTTGATCCCTGAAGCGGTTCTTCATCAGTATCGTGCATTTCGAAAAGCGGTTCGTATTTAGCATCCCATTTATCTGGAAAATAGGCACCACGCTCCTGCACCCAGCCTTTAAAATCCTCAGCGGTAATTTTATTTGGGTAGTTTAACAGCTTATGTTCAGGTTTCAAAAATTTAACCTCGGCATTTTCTTCGGTTACCCTTTTACCACTAATGCTAAACGGATAAACACCGAAATCCTGAAGTGCCATATCCTGTGTAGTATTGTACTGCATTACAATGGTTCCACCGTTTTCTACATAACTGCGCAAAGCAGCTTGCCAGTTTTTAATTCTTTTTTCGGTATTAATTACCCTTACCCCGGTTACCACAGCATCGTAACTTGCCAGTTTTGCCGGGTTTAAGATATCCGCTTCTGTGAGCACATCAACCTGTAAACCTGCCTGCCTTAAAAACTCAGGGATTAAATCGCCAGCCCCTTCAATGTAGCCGATTTTTTTTGCCAGTACTTTTACGTCTCCTTTAATTAACCACGTTGTAGCCGGAACAAAGTACTGTAGGGTTGGCAAATGAGGATATTGAATTAATACCTGTCCTTTTGAATATTCATTCGCTTCTGAAGAAAAAACTGCTTCGAGTTTATTCTGGCTGCTTTTTATTTTGGCAAGATCTTCAACCGGGATCAGAAAATCTTTAGCGGTAATGGTATTCTCGGCAAGGCTAATTCCCTGGAAAGTTTTAACTACCTGGTTACCGATCTTAAAACTCACTTTACCGTAATTAATGTTTTTATTTGCCTTTAAGCAAAGACTAACATTTAAAGCTTCTTTTTCTTTAGCAAAATAAACAGGTTCGCTAAAACTTAAATCAAGCGGGGGAATAATCCTCAATGTTTCTACAACATCACCTTTAACAGGATCTAATTTTTTATACGATAAAGGCAATTTGATCTCAAATTTTTCCGATTCGATTTTTAATGATAATTGCACATTAACAGGTGATTGCATTTCTGGAAGCCCGATTAAAGTATCGTTAGCTACGCTGAATGTTGCCGCATCTTTTGCAGGGCTGGCTAACCAGTAAGGCTCAGTAGGTGCAGCATCTGCAGGAATTTGGATTTTACGTTCAAGGGTCATCAACGAATCGTTGGCAAGCTTTCTGTTTAAATTATCTGTCTGGTTTAACCAATTCACACTTTCTACCGTTACAGGAGTAGCAGATCTTGAAATTAAGTTTAAACGGAAATTATAACTATTGCCAGCAATTGCTTCAGGTTGATTGGTGACCACCTCGCCCATAAAACCTATACTAGCTAAAATGATGTTATCGATTGCGGCAAGTTTATCTTTCCTCAACGCTACATCCTGCAATTCTGCAATTTTCTTCCTTAACATTAGCAGTCCATGCAAGCTTTTATCAGGTTGATTGTAATTAAATGATAGCAATATAATATCAATCAGTTCATCAATATCGCCTATACCTTTATCCGACCAATTGACACTTAATCCATCAAAAAGAGTTCTTTTGGCAGGATCTCCTAAAACATTGGTAAAATATTCGGAACGTACACCGGCTACCGATTGTGTTCCTGCGCCCTGACTTTTATGCAAGCTCCTGCTTAATCCGGCTAACTCGCCATACCCCATTCCCAACTGGGCATCATACTGCCCAACGGTAACCTTTAATTGATTTTCGTCTGTTGTATTAACAGCACCAAACCTAAAGGTGTTCCATAACAATCTTTTGGGCTGCCAAACAGAAACATATTTAAGCTGATTAGGAAACATATTTTTATCGGCGGCAGCCTTAAAGGCCTTCTCTGCAACAACAGCAGAAGCCGCATGTTGCCCATGACCCGCAGCAGCAGTTGGCGGGAAACGGCAGATAATCACATCAGGTCTGAATTTTCTGATCACCCAAACCACATCGGCTGTAATACTATCGGCATCCCACTGTTTAAAAGTATCGCTGGTATTCTTAGAGAAACCGAAATCAATCGCCCTGGTGAAAAATTGTTGTGCACCGTCCAATCTACGGGCTTCCAGGAGTTCGTGTGTTCTGATTAAGCCTAATGCCGCACCTTGTTCTGTACCCAAAAGATTTTGCCCGCCATCTCCCCTGGTAAGCGATAAATAAGCTGTTTCTACATTCTGATCGTTAATTAGCCAAGAAAGTAAACCAGTATTTTCATCATCCGGATGGGCCGCTAAATATAGAACCTTAGGCAGGTGTTTCAGTGTTTTAAGTTCTCTGTAAATCTCTGAAGATTTTGCGGGGCGAACTTGTTGCGCCGCACAGAACATTACCGGTAAACATAGCGTGAATATGGCAGTTAATCTTTTGAACATACTATTTGTTTTGCGAAATTCAAATATGCTCAAAAAGCTTTTACTTTAATGCCTCCGAAACGAAAAAGGTACAAAAAATAGTGTTTCTCCGATTTACAATATCTTAAAAACAGATTCGAGCAAATGGATGTAGATTGTTATTCCTTCTTCAATTTCTTCAATCAATACAAACTCATCTGCAGTATGCGATCTGGCTGATTCTCCAGGCCCCATTTTTACAGAAGGCATGGTCAGCCAACCCTGATCGGAACTGGTAGGGGAAACATAGGTTTTTCTGCCAAGCGCTATTCCGGCCACTACGAGCGGATGTAATACATCAATATTGGAAGGATGGAGCACATTAGGGCGAACGTTAAAACCACTTAAGGTATGGTTGATGATCACATTCAAGATCTCGCGCGGAGTATAATTGTGATCGAAACGGATATCGACCGTAAAATGGCATTCGCCCGGTACAATATTGTGTTGCAAACCCGCATTTATTTCTGTAACGGTCATTTTTACCGGAGCAGGTAAATGATCTTCAATCGGAAACTGAAAATGTGAAAACCAATCGATATCCTTGATGGCTTTGTAAATGGCATTGTCGCCTTCTTCACGTGCAGCGTGTCCTGATCGGCCTTTGGCTACACAATCAATTACCATCGAGCCTTTTTCAGCTATAGCCATTTGCATACCTGTTGGCTCGCCTACTATTGCAAAAGAAATGGGTTTGAGGTCATCCAGAATACTTCTGATGCCGTTTAAACCCGAATTTTCTTCTTCGCCAGTAGCTGCCAAACATAAATTGAAAGCGAGATCAGTGGATTCATAAAAATAAATAAAGGTAGAGATTAGCGATACCAATGAAGCACCCGCATCGTTACTGCCCAAGCCATGTATTTTTTCATCATAAATGATGGCGCGGAAAGGATCTAATGTATACTGCTCATTCGGTTTTACAGTATCATGGTGCGAGTTAAGCAGAATAGTCGGTTTTGCAGGATCGAAATACTTATTGTAGCACCATACATTATTATTTTTGCGGATAGTAGTAATGCCATGTTTAGCCAAATGCGATTCTATTTTATCTGCAGTGCCCTGTTCTGAACCACTAATGGATGGTATAGCAATTAAAGCAGACAAAAGTTCTATCGCCTCATTGTATAAGCGGTTTAAATCAGGATGACTGATTAGTTGTTTTTCTACAGTATTCATAACGGTTTATTAAATGCTTTTAAGGTTTATGTTTTGTTTCAATTGTAGAGTATTTTCTGCACTGGCGATAATTTGATCGATATGTTCTGGACTGAACAACATGGCCGTGCATAAACAGTTGCTTTTATTTTTGCTTTGGAGGATAGCATAGTTAACACAGCTTTTGCAACCTTCCCAAAAGGCAGCATCCTGGGTAATTTGTGCAAAGGTTACGGGCTCGAATCCCAGTTGAGTATTCATTTTCATAATGGCTGCGCCAGAGGTAATGCTGAATATTTTGGCTTCGGGATACAAGCGACGGGAGAGACTGAAAATCCGGTTTTTAATACTTTTGGCAACGCCAGCATTTCTAAATTTAGGCGCAACAATTAATCCTGAATTGGAAATAAAGGTGTTGTTTTGCCAGCTTTCGAAGTAAGAAAAACCCACCCATTCGCCAGCCGCAGTTACTGCGATAACGGCTTTCCCGGCATTCATTTTTTCGACAACTGAAGTCGGTGTTCTTTTCGCAATTCCTGATCCCCTTAACAATGCAGAGCTTTGTGTTTCTGCAACAATTTCATCTGCATATTTTGCATCTGCGCTGGTTGCTACCCTGACAAAAATTATTGAATTATTCATTTTAATAAAATTTCATAATTGCCAGTCATCAAAAGCAATACCTGCGTAGAGAACAAAACAATAAATCACTGATTATCAGTGTAAAAATTTAAAAAAACAAATACCATTGCAGTAAGCATGAACAAAATCATACCATTTTGAAAGGCTTCTTTCCATATTGAAAAGTTATTTTTGTCTCCTGCTTGATTGGTTGGATTTCGAGCTAAAGCCGAAAGGACCGAATTATCACAATCGTTCATTATTCGGTATATTTATTGTTAATATTGCAGCATAATTTTTACCTATGAATGGGATGGTCCTCATCATCGATGATGAAAAGAAAATCAGCAGTTTACTTTCCAGAATTATAGAACTCGAAGGTTTTAAAACCTTACAGGCAGGTACTGGTAAAGAAGGCCTTAAATTACTTAAGAACAATGATGTGAGTATTGTTATCAGTGATGTAAAATTGCCTGATGTGAGTGGCGTTGCGCTGGTTAAAGATATTAAAGCGATAAAATCTTATATAGAAATTATAAACCTTACTGCTTACGGTACCATTTCTGATGGTGTTTTGGCTATTAAGAACGGGGCATTTGATTATCTCGTAAAGGGCGATGATAACGAGAAGATTATTCCGCTTTTGTATAAGGCAATGGATAAGTCAAATTTGCAGCGCAGGGTTTCTGACCTGGAAAACAAAATCGCTAAAAAACATAGCTTCGAAACTATTATTGGTCAGTCAAAATCGTTGATGGAAGCGATCGATCTGGCTAAAAAAGTGAGCGCAACCGACACTACCGTTTTGTTATTGGGCGAAACAGGAACAGGAAAGGAAGTTTTCGCTCAATCTATCCATTACGAAAGCCCGAGAGCTGCAAAACCTTTTGTTGCCTTAAACTGTAGTGGTTTTAGCCCAGATTTATTGGAAAGCGAATTATTTGGATACAAAGCTGGGGCTTTTACAGGTGCCAATAAAGACAAAAAAGGATTGTTGGAAGAAGCCAACGGTGGCACATTATTACTGGATGAAATTGGTGAGATGAACCTCGATTTGCAGGCAAAATTATTGCGTGTACTCGAAAGCCAAACCTTTATCAAAGTGGGTGATACCCAAACACAACAAGTAAACGTTCGGATTTTAGCCGCCACCAATAAAGATTTAAAAGCTGATGCATTATCAGGAAAATTCCGATCCGATCTCTATTACAGGCTTTCAGTTTTTACCATCACCTTACCTCCGCTCCGTGAACGTAAAGCCGACATCCCTGCACTGGCTAAATACTACCTGAAAGAATTTGCCAATAAGGTAAATCGATCAACACCAAAAATAGATGATAAAATCTTATCTATATTGAGCGGTCACAATTGGAAAGGAAATATCCGTGAGTTAAAAAACGTAATCGAGCGTTTGGTTATTTTAGCAGACGGCGATGTACTAAGTGCTACTGCCCTCCCACCCGAGTTTTTTGAGTTTACACCAATAGAAAACGATTATAATCTGCAACAAATAGAAAAACAGCACATACAAAAGGTACTTATTCATACCAAAGGGAACAAAACTGAAACTTCGAGGTTATTGGGAATTGGTTTAACCACACTCTACAGGAAGATAGAAGAGTATCAGATTAGGGAGATTTGAAGATAAAATAAAGCCGGGGGTCGGGGGTCCGAAGTCGGGCGACTGGGTATCTAATTACCCTGCTGTCAGCGTTACCATCTGACAGAGTGTACATTTTTTATTTAGAGCGTTGAAAGGTTTAAAAATTGAAAGGTTACAAATCCATCCACCGGATTCAGTTGAAACCATTTTTTAATCAGCACAAACATTGAATCTTCGTTTTTTTAACTGTCTCATATCTAGCCTCTCAAATCTTTCTTAAACCTCAAACCTGATCCACTTATCGCCCTCATGCCCGAAAATAAATGAACCGGGGTGTAACATTTCAGCAATATCTTCTATTAGGGAAACGGCATTTTCGGCAGTTCTCTCGCGCTCTACATCGTCATTCAATAAAATAATGCGGTTGTTTTTTACGGCTGGCCAGTCGGTATCCAATACCGAAGGCACTTCACGCATCAAATCGGTAAGTGTTTTACCTGGCTGATAATAGATAATGAAAACAGCGTTTAAAGTATCGGTTTCCAACATACCCCCTGCCAATGCGATTTCTTCTGATAAAAGATAACCCGGATAATTACCTGTATCCAAGCAGGCCACAGGCATTTTATCCATAAATTTAATCTTGTGTTCTACTAAATCTAAACGTTCCTGTAATTCTTCCTGTTTAGTCACATCGAGGCCAATAAATAAATCGTTTAAAAAAGACATCTGCATTAAATTTATTAATTTGTGCAAAAATAACATTCCTGATCGCATGCGAGGCTCATTTAAGTATATATTTTGGTTTTTTTGTGTAAGCTTATTCTTTTCATGTAAGGAGAATGCTGATCATCAAGACAAAAAAGTATTCAATATCAACCTTGATCAGGGTTTAACTTCTATTGATCCGGCCTTTGCACGTAACCAGAATGCAATCTGGATGACCAACCAGATTTTTAACGGATTGGTACAGATCGATTCTTCCTTGCAAACCATCCCCTGTATTGCCAAAAGCTGGCAGGTTTCGAAAGATGCACTTACCTATACTTTTAACCTGCGCAATGATGTTTACTTTCATGATGATCCGATTTTTAAAAACGGAAAAGGTAGAAAAGTAATAGCAAGTGATTTTGTATATAGTTTTTATCGCTTAATCGATCCAAAAGTAGCCTCATCGGGCGGCTGGATTTTTAGCGACAAAGTGAAGGATAAAGATAATTTTATCGCCTTAAACGATTCTACTTTCCAGATCAAACTGGTACGCCCTTTCCCACCGTTTATGAGTTTGCTCACTACCCAATATTGCTCTGTTGTACCCAAAGAAGTGGTAGAACATTACGGTAAAGATTTCAGGAGCCATCCGGTTGGTACTGGCCCTTTCAGGTTTAAATACTGGAAAGAAGGCGAAATATTGGTGCTTTTAAAAAACGATCATTATTTTGAAAAAGATACCAAAGGAATGCCACTACCCTATCTTGATGCCGTAAAAGCCAGTTTTATTACCGATAAACAAAGTGGTTTTATGAGTTTCCTGAAAAAGGATCTGGATTTTTACTATAATGTAGATGGCAGTTACCGTGATGATATTCTAACCAAAAGCGGAAAAATGGCTTCGAAATACAAAGGCAAATTTACATTAACCAAAAGCCCATACCTGTGTACCGAGTATGTGGGTATATTGGTTGATACCAATCTTTCGATTGTGAAGAAATCGCCATTGCGCTTAAAAAAAATCAGACAGGCCATTAATTATGCTATAGACCGCGACAGATTAATTAAATACTTAAGGAATGGCATTGGCGTAGCCGCAACATCTGGTTTCATTCCTAAAGGCATGCCTGGTTTTGATAGTTTGGCGGTTCGGGGATATGCTTATAACCCAAAACTTGCTGCCGAGCTTTTAGCGGAAGCTGGTTTCCCAGAAGGAAAAGGTATGGGAGAGGTAACCCTAAATACAACCACAACTTATAAAGATCTGATCGAATTTATTCAGGGCGAACTTACTGCAGTAGGTATTAAAACCAAAATTGATGTAAGTCCAAGTGCTAGTCTTCGGGATTTAATGTCGAAAAACAATGTAAACTTTTTCCGTGGTTCCTGGCTTGCCGATTATGGCGATGGAGAGAATTTCCTTTCTATGTTTTACTCCAAAAACAAAGTCCCTTACGGACCAAATTATACTGCTTTTTACAACAAGGAATTTGATCAGCTGTTCGAAAAAAGCTATTATGTAACAGATAACGAAAAACGCTTTGAGTTATACCGCAAAATGGATCAGATGGTAATGGATTATGCCCCGGTTGTTCCGCTGTTCTACGATCAATCTGTAGTGATGCTTCAGAACAATATTAGCGGATATTCCTTTAATCCGTTGAGCCTGATGATTTTAAAACGGATAAGGAAAATTTAAAAAAATTCACTGCTGTCGTTTAACAATACTTCCATCCTCCTATCTGTTTATTGAAAAATTGACATTCCACTTTGAGGTTAAGGCTTAGTTGCTTAAATAGTAGTTCTGTTTGTAGTAAAACAAACCCGACTGACAGCGTTATCCCGATTTAAGAATATTTTTATCTATGGATTCTCTTATGGGATTAAGCAAAAGGAGGGACTGCTGTAGCCGAAGCAGCAAGCGCATTGCTTTCTGAAAAATAGCAATTTTAAAAACCTAGTTGCCTTTTTGGCAGCTAAAAAACAACAGATCTCCAATTGAAGCACTCGATATAACGATACCTAAATAAAAAAGCCTCCCGATTTTGATCGAGAGGCCTGAACTATATATTTAGATTGGGTTTTACTGTTGTACTCCACCCATACCACCTTGTTGCTGATCTTGTTTCACATCATCATTTTTGATTTTTTTCTTCTCAGTAAATTTAAGCTTACCGAATGAATAACTGAAATTAACCCCAAAAGAACGCAATGGATAATAGATATTTTGACTTTGAAAAACTGTTTCCGTAGGCGAAATTGAATTGTTTACCGTTTGGATGTGAAGATCTCTTGCAAAAGGATTCAAAGTATTTACACCAATAGATCCTTTTTTATTTAAGATATCTTTCTTGAATGATGCACCATAAAAGATCATCGCATCTGTTTTACCCTGATAGGTTCTTCTTGGAGAATTTACAACACCGAATAATTCAAAATTGTAACCTTTACCAAAACCATATGCAGAACGGGCAAAAATATTATAGTTTATAAAAGTACCGGTATTAAAGTTGGCTACCTTGTTATTCACTTCGTAAGTATTTAATCCGAAGTTACTCATCAAAGTCCATTTTGGCTTAGGGTTGTAAGAGCCAAATACGTTAAAACCATAAGTTTGGCCAGTACCCACATTAATATAAGTAGTTAATGGTATATTAGCAGCAGTTGTAGTAAGTGAACTTTCAATTATCCCTCCTGTACGGCGGTAAAAAACTGATGCATTAATTACCGATCCTTTTATAAAGGTACTATAACCCAACTCTAAGTTATCACTCAATTCAGGATCTAAATATGGATTTCCCTGCTGCAAGCTAATTGGGTTGCTATCGTTAAGGAAAGGATTCAGATAGTTTTGACCTGGTCTTTGTAAACGACGGTTATAACTCAGTTTTAATGTTGCATTTCCTTTTAAGGTTTGCGATATAATTGCGCTAGGGAACAAATTCAAATAATCATTCTTCTGAATGCCATTAGCTTTTGTATTGAAGCTAATAGTGGTGTACTCCGTTCTTAAACCACCTTTAAACTTTAGCTTTTTGGTTAAGTTGAAGTTAATTACACCATAGGCTGCGGCAACATCCTGACTGTAATCAAAGTCTTGAGATGAAAAATCGAACTGGCTTCTAATTTTACGAAAAATACCTTTGGCCCCTACTTCTAAAGTTGTAGATTTAGAAAATGGGTAGGTATAATCTGTTTGAACAGTATACTCATTATTTTTACTGGTATTATTTCGTACTTTAGTTTCACCTGTTAAAGAACCCTCAGGAATAAGCGTATTACTAAATCTTTGCGGCGTACGACCTCTAGATAATTGTGCAGAAATTGAGAACTCTTCTCCTTCTTTTTTAGATGTTTTTTTATAATCGACATTCCAATCCATATTACTGAATGTCATATCCATATCGCTAATATTTTTTTGACGGAAACCATTAGAAAGAAAATCTGATTCGCCTGGTCCGCCGTTCGAAAAACGGTTAAACTTTATATTGGAGCTAATGTTATTATATGCGTTAAAGTCATAATCAGCACCAAAACTACCATTTAAACCATTTCTACTCCATTTTGAGTAACCATCCTGTGATGTGTTGATAGCACTTCCATTAGTTAGCTGTGTATTGTTAACAATAACAACTCTCGAATTTTGGGCATATGCAAAATTTCCTCCAAGAGCTGTGTTAACACTTAAACGGCCCGTTTTTGCCGTTAAGTTAAAAGCTCCGTTGTTCTGGCGCGTACCTGCAGATGCATTTACCGAACCGCTTACCCCCTGTGCATTGGATTTTTTGGTGATGATATTGATAATACCACCAGACCCTTCAGCATCATATTTAGCTGACGGACTGGTTATTACCTCCACACTCTTAATCTGTTCTGCCGGAATCATTTTTAAAGCATCAGCAACACTGCTGGCCATGGTACCAGAAGGCTTGCCGTTAATTAAAACGCGTACAGCGCCCCCCCGTAACTGTACATTGCCATTAATGTCAACCGATAACATTGGCACTTTACGCATTACATCGGTTGCATCGCCACCGGCGTTTGTACCATCAGCTTCTGCATTATATACCATCCTATCGATTTTATTTTCGATAACTGCTTTGGTTCCCTGAACCTGAACATCAGCCAAAGTATTTTCTGACGAAGAGATATAGATGGTTCCGATATTGTTATCTGGTTTAGATGGCGTGGTGGTAACCAAAACAGATTTTGTTTTGTAACCCATAAAACCGATCATTAGTTTATATGAATCAGGCGATACATTTTGTAAGGATAATTTTCCTTTCTCATCGGTTACACCACCATTTACAGATTTGTTGTCTTTTACTGTAATTAGTGATACCGTTGCGTAATCTATTGGTTTTTTAGTTAATGAATCGAGTATAATAGCAGTAATACGTCCGGTAACAGTAGTTTTTTTTGGTCCTCCACCAAAGCCACCACCGGGAAACTGGGCGTGTGCGGTAAAAAATATTCCAAGAATGAAAGTTAATAATAAAAGTTTTTTCATGTTAAGAGTTAGTCTTTTGTAATTAGTCTACGCAAATTGCATTTTGTTACAATGATACGCTATACTTTTTACACAAACTCTATTGATTAGTCGGCAAACACTACGCTTTTATCGGTAAAAAGAAATCATGCAGTCATAAAATAGACGACGGAAGATAGATGATGAAATTTCCTATCTCTCCGTCTTACATTATACCTGTTATATCTATCTCGAAATATTGTTTGGTCTTGAATAAACCATTTGCATTACGTTAATATTCCGCATAGCAAAAGCGGCTTCGCAATAATTTAGGTAATAATTCCACTTGCGGATAAAGGTTTCATCAAAGCCCAAGGCTTTTACTTTATTTAGGTTTTTATTGAATGCTATAAACCATAAATGAAGTGTACGGGCATAATCCAAACCCATATCTTTCAAATCGACCAGGGTTAAATCGCCAGTTTCGTTTACTGCTTTGTTTATAGCAGCTACCGAAGGTAAAAGCGAACCCGGAAAAATGTGCTTCTGAATCCAATCTACACCGTTTCTCAATTTATCATACCTACAATCGGGAGAGGTAATTACCTGAAAGGCAAAAATCCCATCGGGTTTTAATAACTGCTGGCATTTTTCAAAATAGGTTTCCAAATATTGGTGCCCCACAGCCTCGAGCATTTCTATGGATACGATTTTATCAAAAGCACCCTCAATTTTGCGGTAATCCTGAATAATAATCGAAACTTTATCGGCCAGGCCTTCTGTATACACACGCTCCATCGCCAATTTTTGCTGTTCTTTAGAAATGGTAACTGAAGTAACTTTACAACCATATTTTTTGGCTAAAAAAATTGCATTACCACCCCAACCACTTCCAATTTCCAACACATGGTCGGTTGCTTTAATTTTTAATTGTCTCGCCAGGCGATCATATTTGGCATATTGCGATTCTTCTAAACTTAAATCTTCAGGGTTAAAATAACCGCTAGAATAAGTCATGGTTTTATCCAGAAAAGTAGCGAAAAAATCATTGTTCAGATCGTAGTGCTCCGAAATATTTTTCTGCGATCCAGCCAGGGTATTCGCCCTGCGGATATGATAGATTTTGTTAACCCATTTAAAGATGTTCAGCGCAATGGAATTTACCTTGCTCCCGGTAACCGAAGGCGCATTTTCAATGTTCAGGATTACCCATTTTATTACGTTGGTAATATTCGTGGTATCCCACAAACCCGAGGTATAGCCTTCACCAAAACCGATATCGCCATAAAGTGCAATGGATTTAAAAAAATCGGGATGGTTAACCTGAATATGTGCTTCAATTTTATGTTCACCGTTTCCAAAAACCAGTATTTCGCCACTTGGCAATGAAAGTTCCAATTTGCCCAATGTCATTTTAGAAAGTGCATTAAGCACTACTCTTTCGAAAAAACCCCTCGATGTTCTATCAGCGGTAAGCGTATTCATAATTTTTGATTTATTTTATTTGTGGCTTATAGGGTTTATATACGTTGCGTTGCAGCTCAGGGTTTTCGGATTTTGGATGAAAAGGTATTTTTTTTATCCAAAGTTTAAGGGCCTGCCAGTGGATCATGCCCATTACCTGTAATGGAATTAAGGGCATAGCGAAAAAATATCGTAGCAAAGCAGCATTGGTTAATGGCTTTTTTTCTCCTATTAAAGTACTGATAAAAAAGCGGTTACCATACTTATCAATATCATCAATTTTAATATCAAGTTTATCAGCCGGCACTTTTAATTTAAAATCGAAAGAATCGTCATGATCGATAAATGGCGAAACATAAAAGTATTTGGTGGTGACTTTTTCGAAGGTATCGCCATACAATTCGTCTTTCCCAAAGAAAAAAAGTTTCATTTCCCGGTAGGTATTGCTGATTTCGGCTACACAACATGCCGGATTGCCCTCTTCATCAAAGCAATAATAAAAGGAAACAGGATTAAAATTATACCCAAGTACATTGAGGTTGGTAAGCAATTTTATTTTAAGCCTGCTGCCATCAACACCATTTTCTTTTAAATAAGCTTCTAAATGCTGACGTGTATTTTTAGTTTTATCGGGATTTTCTTTTGGCAGCTGAAGGTGCTCAGCATCGCGAAAAGAAAAGAGGTTAAATTTATTCCGGCTGAACCAGAGTAGTTTTTGCGCCAGCAGATCCAACTCATCCAGATCGATATAAAACATATACACGTTGTACCAAAAGGAATGTTTTTTTGGTGCCAGGCGATTGTGCATCACTTTTGCGGTAAATATGTTTGAGTTGAATTCCATTGTTATTACAATTTACAAAAATTTATTGCTGGTTTATCACCCTATTTATATCGTCATTCTGAGCGCAGCGAAGAATCTTTTCTAATAGATCCTTCATTACATTTAGGATGACAGATCATGACAAAAACGCGTCATTGCGAGAAGGAACGACAAAGCAATCTTTCATGCTAGTAATTCTCACTGTAAAGATTGCTTCGTCGGCTGAAAAAGCCTTCTCGCAATGACGAAATTCCCTTAACACCTGTCAAGGGTAGTGAAGTGCAACACTGTCGAGAGCCACTTTAGTACTCAATGGAGCTAAACCTAATGGATAGATCTCTTCATTCCGCTGCACTCCAGTCGAGGAAGATCATTGAAGACAGATTAAACCCGGAAAAATGATCAGATCATTAAAGCCCCCTACACAAATCCACTGCGCTCTTGTAAGCATCTTCATGAAAACCATATTTAAAATAACTTCCGCAATAGTATATCGGACCGGTTTCGTTTAGCCTGTGCAATTGCTCTTGTGCCTGCATGGCAGGAACATCAAACAAAGGATGATGATAATCGATTTCTTTGATGATCTTGTTTGGATTTAAAGTTCCGGTGGGGTTAATGGAAACAAAGTAATTCTGCTTTTTAGAAACACCCTGTAAACTATTCATCCAATAAATGGTACTAGGCAATAATTTATCGCCCTGTTTTTCTACGCGGTAATTCCAACTGCTCCAGGCCAGTTTGGTTTCGGGCATCTGCTTTTCATCGGTATGTACAACAGCTTTGTTTAGCTGATATTTAAACCTTGAAAGCAGTTCAGTTTCGAGTGCTGTTTTATCTTTTACGATTTCGAAAGTTTGGTCGGCATGACTGGCCATGATTACCTTATCGAATTCGAATTTCTCGCCCTTTTGGTTTTCCACTTCAACTTTTCCATTCTCCAGACGTTTTACCGCAACAATTTTAGTATTGATCTTAATCCTGTCGCGAAAAGGAGCAATCAGTTTTTCCCGGTAAGCCTGACTACCATTTTGCAGTGTATACCATTGATGCTGCGTATCCAAGCCTAAAAAGCCGTGATTTTTAAAGAAACGGATCAAGGTAACCGCAGGAAAATCAAGAATCTGCTCCATCGGTGCAGTCCAAACCGCAGCACTCATCGGGATGAGGTACTGCCAAAGCATATCTTGACTGTAGCCAAAAGCTTCAAAAAACTTCCCGATTGAATAATCCTGATATTCTGGTTTATCCAAAATTTCGACACTTTGTTTGTTGAAACGGTTAATCTGCATCAACATTTTCAAATAAGAAACATTAAACAGGTTTTTCCGTTGCGCAAAAAGATGATTCAGGCTCGAACCACTATATTCTAACTTTTTAGGCAGAAACTGCACACTGAAAGACATGTCAGTTTTAACTACTGGAGCATCGATCTCAGCAAACATTTCTGTCAGGTTTGGATAAGTTTGATAGTTAAAAACCATAAAACCACTATCCAGGTAGATTGGTTTACCATCCTCTTCGAGCGTAATCGTATTGGTATGGCCGCCAATATAATCGGCTTCTTCAAAAAGCGTAATATTATATCGATGTTGCAGTTTGTGGGCGCACCCCATGCCTGCTATTCCTGAGCCGATAATGGCGAGTGTTTTCATTGTGATAGATTTGAATTAACCGTTATTCTGAATTCATTTCAGCATCTCTAAGAAGATCCTGAATCAAGTTCAAGGATGATGTACTGAGTTAAGCCTTTTTAAACAAGTAATGGCATACCATCCATTCGTTTCCTTTATTGTAATTGAACAGTTCAGCGCACGACATGTAAAATAACCTCCAGTACACCCACCATTTCACCGCCTGATCTTTACCATAGGTAGTTTCTAAAATAGGCATGATTTCCTTTTTATGCTTATCCATATTGCTTAGCCAGGCTTCAGATGTTTTACCATAGTTAGTTCCATTTACCACCCAATGTTTATCAATTTTGAGGTCGTCGTTAAAGTAAAAAAACAGGTGGTTGGATGGCATGATCCCACCTGTAAAAAAGTACTTGCTCATCCAGTCGGTTTCATCAATCACTTCAAACTTGTATGCCAGGGTTTTGTGTGTAAAAATGTGCACGAATAACTTCCCATCCGGTTTCATAAAAGAAGCAACCTTGTTGAGTAAAAATTTATAGTTGCGCATGTGCTCAAACATTTCTACAGAAACCACCCTGTCAAATGTATCTGCAATGGTAAACGTATTCATATCGGCGGTTAAAACCGTCAGGTTCTGGATTCCACGCTGCTTCGCAGTTTCATCGATAAAGATTTTTTGCGTTGCAGAGTTAGATACCACGGTAAAAGTACTTTCCGGGTATTTAGCTGCCATGTAAAGCGAAAGCGACCCCCAGCCACAGCCCAGCTCTAAAACATTCTGCCCGTTTTGTAAATCGGCTCTTTTACAGGTTAAAGCCAGCATATCTTCTTCTGAGGTATCGATATCTTTAACACCGGGTTTCCAATAACCACTGCTATATTTTAAATTTTTGCCTAAACAGTACTGAAAAAATTCGGTCGGCAGTTCATAATGCTGTTCATTGGCATCGGCGGTATTTACCGCAATCGGCGATTGCTTTAGCTCAGCTACCAGGTCCATAAATTTTTCCTGCTGTAATTCTTCATTGCCCAGTGTTTCATCATCCAGGCGCTGTTTGCATAGTTTTCTGATGCCTATACGCAAGGCCGTATCCGGAAGTTTGTCGTTTTCTAAAAGTTTATCGTACCACATATAGTTTGAATTTGATGGTCGGAAGTCCGAAATCGGAGGTCCGGTGTTGTTCTATACGCAAAATGCTTAAGAGCAGATTGATTATTTTTGATTTTACAGTGTTATATTAGCAGCCAAACCTCGGTCTTTCGGATCTCTGACTTCGGACTATTTTTTCTTAGACCACGGAAAAAAGGCACTCGTTGTTTCCTGGTATCTTTTATAAGCTATAGGCTTGCTCCGCAGGTTTTGCTCTTCGTTGTTGGGTACACCGGTAACTCTGGTTAATAGATACAAAATAACTGCCGGACTGATTATAGCTAGAATACCCCATGGCGATGCCAGCGCAAAAACGAAATAGCCCATCCAGGTTAGCCATTCAAAAAAATAGTTAGGGTGACGGCTGTAATACCATAATCCGGTATCGCACACTTTACCCTTATTGCCAGGATCTTTTTTAAACGCCGCAAGCTGCCTGTCGGCAATCATTTCTCCGAAAAAAGCAATTACCCAAACCAGTACACCTGCAAATTCTAAAATAGAAATACCCTGCGATTGATTTGCGGTAATGATAAAAAATGGAATAGCTAGAATGACATTGGATATGGCCTGAAACTGAAAAAACACAAAGAAATTGCGGTCGGCTTTTTTGCCCCATTCTTTACGCAGTTGCTCATACCTTCCCTCTTCTTCATCTAAATGGCCGATAACACGTTGCCAAAGATGAATGCCCAAGCGTAACTCTGCCAATAAAAACATACCGCAGATCAAAATTTTTCGTGGATCATAACCATCAGATAAAAAAAAGGTAATGATTGTAATTACAGGAAAATTCAGCGCCCAGAAAACATCAACCACACCTGCGTTTTTAATTTTCTTTGCCCAAAGCCAAACCAGGGCCATAATAGCGCAGCAAGTAATAAGCGAAATGAGTGCAATGACTAGTAGATGTCCTGTTTGGAGCGGCATAAGGTTTAAGATAAAAGGTTTAAGGCCCAAAAGCCAAAATCAGCTTTGCTATAAATAAACTCCTTGTAAGACCCCTATACCTTAAATCCTACTCCTCACGCCTTACAAGTAATTCTTTAACACCTTCGCCATCTTTTAGTTTGAATAAGTATACTAAAACATAAGCTAAGGTTGCTATACTACCTAAACATACGAACAAAATGGTGATAGAGATTTTAAGAATAATGCTTTTTTCCTTATAAAACATCCACAGCGTGATAATGAAAATGTTAGCGTAAAAATCCCAGAGCGTAGCGCGCATCCAGGGAATGCTACCCAGAAAATTCCATTGTTCGAAAAGGTTGCTTTCTAAGGAAGTGTTAATTACTTTGTAACACATAAAAACCAATAGTGCAGAGAAAACAATTTTAAGGAGGTTGATCATCGGGTGATTTTATTTTTAAAACAGATGGGAATATATACGTTAAGATAGGCAAAAAGGATTTTATGGTAAAACCCCGGCCTTTACCCTTCGACTCCGCTCAGGGTAACAAAGCGCGGAATATACTCTACGTGTTTCAGGTTTCCCTGGCAAAAAACAAATTCGTTTTTATCTGAAAAGCAGGGTTCTGTTCATTACGGCTACCACAGTCCTGCCATTCACTTCAATCTTTTTGAGGTGCGGTTGTGCTGATAGGCAGGTATCTGTTTCATCAGTCGTGGATACTTCGTACTTCAGCATGGCAATATATGTTAGGTACTGCCAACAAAAAGGATTTTTGCTGCTACAGGGTTTAGTTAACACAGAATAGTGTAGAAAAGAAATTTGTGAATAGCGGTCTGTGGTGACACAGACCATGGGATAAATCTCAATATTCGCAACAGCATGACGGGCTTAGCTTTAAGCTTTAGTCTTCCCTTAAACCTTTCTAATTTTGATAATCTTCATCCAGTGTAATACCTTCATTACCGGGTAGGTTGGATCAAATTCCCACCATTTGGTGGCAAAGTTAGGGCTATTTGGTTTTTTGTGGTGGTTGTTCTGAAAAAGCTCGCCCATCAACAAGAAATCCCAAGGTAATGAGTTTTTGCTATGATCATCATTATCGTGGTTAGCATAGCCATATTTATGGCCACACCAGTTTACTATTGCCCCATGTAAAGGTCCCATTAAAAAGTGAATTGGCAACAATAAATACATCCACCAGTGGTTGGCAAAAGCAACATAAAAGCCGATATAAAACAGCCCGCATGCAATTCTCCAAGTCCATGAATTTCCAATCTTATCAACAATCGGCCATTCGGGGTAATTCCCCTGGAAAGCTGGTTCTGGCTGTATTTTAAATTGCAGATAATTCATGTACATATTCTTTGTTGCAATCATCATCCCAAAAACATCCTTAAAAAAATGCGGTGAGTGCGGATCTTTTTCTGTGTCGCTATAAGCATGGTGCATCCGGTGCAAAATGGCATAAGCCCTCGGGTTTAAAAATGATGAACCTTGCGAGATTAGCAATATCAGATAGAAAAACCGCTCCCAAAAAAGCTCCATTTTAAACATCTTATGTGAAGAGTAACGGTGGAGGAAAAAGGTTTGGCTAAACAGGGATAAAAACCAATGACAAATAAAAAAAATGAAGATTACCATGTATGATGTGTATGCTTTATAAACGGATTTTGAAAGCGTTTAGTTTTTTTAGCGTAGGAAAAGACGCTTAATTTTTAAGCGTTTAGATAAAAAGAATCCTGTTCCGATGTGGAACAGGATTCCATATATTAAGTGTCTATTATCTACCGAAATCGTCCTGAACGCGAACAATATCGCTTTCATCTGATGGGTTAGAAGCATCAGTATGTTGCCATATTTCTGCTACAACTCCCCAGTCATCTAAACCTATCAAACGGTGACGTTCACCTTGTTGTAATTTGATCTGGTCTTTCGGAGCGTATTTTTTCACTTCACCTTCTTCATCAGTTTGGCTGGTTTTGATACCAACGGTACCATTAACCACTTGCCAAATTTCAGCTCTGCGGTGGTGATATTGCCACGAAAGGCGTGTATTTGGTGCAACGATTAAAATTTTTGGACTTAATTTACCGCCAATTTTAAGGTCTTCAACATTTAATCCATCAAAATAAGTATCGGCAAATTGTTGCGCCTGCGACTCATCTATTACAAAGAAACCACCCCAAGGACGGGTTTCATCACGGTTTACTACATTAAAACCTTCAATTTTTAAACGTTGTGCTACGCTTTCGAATATTTCTTTTTTGTCGTTTGTCATTGATAAAATATGAGTTTTTCTAATGATTATCGAGGTTCACAGGCATTAATTAATCTCCTGTATGGTTCTATAATTTGCTGCAAAAATAAGCCTAATAAATTAAAAAAGCCATTTCGTGACTTTTATTTTTTTAAACTCATTTTTCGAATCGATTTAAAGAGGAGGTAGCGCAGCGAAAGACCTCCAAGATTACTATTCACTAACAGATTCTTCATTGCATTTAGAATGGCAGGTAGAAGCACACAAAAAACAAAAACGGGCAACCAAATAAGGTACCCGTTTTTTTTTTGCTAAAACATTATTTAAGGCAGGTATAATACCAACCATTAAATACCTATTAATAACCTGGGTTTGGAGTTAGGTTAGGATTGTTCTTGATTTCTGAAGTAGGAATAGGAAACAATAAATGTTTGGTTTGCAAAGGCTGGTTTACACTTTTATTAATATGGCCAACAAAATTATCAAAACCATTGGTGCTTTCATTATACACTTTACGCAATCTTACCATATCGAACCAGATAATACCTTCGTAACACAGCTCATGCCAGCGTTCTCTCCATACAGCTTCTTCAAACTGTGTTTGGCTCAAGCCTGCAAGATCAGCCAATTGAGCTCTTTTCCGCACAGTATTTACAGCCGTATAGGCAGCAATATTCGGACTTCCGTCTGCTCTGTTCTGTGCTTCGGCATAAATTAACAGGGTTTCCGCATAACGGATCTGTGGGATATTCAGATCACTCCTACTGGTACCTTCTACCCCTAGTGTTCCATTGGCAACCACATCGAAGTGTTTGAAAACATAAGGCTTACCACGGTTAATCAATGGCATTTTAAATCCATCGGTATAATAATCGGTAAAGAAATAACCTTCCCTGTTTTTAGCCCTTAAATCTCCTGCCTCATAAGAACCATAAAAACTCGAAGTTGGGATAGAAGTTCCAATCCCGTCAATTTTAGAAACCAAGGGTTGGTGCAATGGTAAGTAGGATGATTGCAGAGGGTTACCAGAACCGGCAGCATCATTGTACTGGATTCCGAATAAATGCTCCATTTTATTATCGTTCTTTGCATCGTGCAGGGCCCCGTAACTTGAAAATAATCCAAGTGATGCAGGATTTCCTGTTGAATAATCGATTACTTCTTTGGCCTTATCAGCAGCTAATTTATAATAAGCTGCTCCTTTGTTAAGGGGTTGCCCTGCCATGGTTAAATATACTTTTGCCAGTTCAGTTTTAATTGCCGCTGTAGAAACTCGTCCGCTTGCATCCATAAAAGGCAAACCCGCTGCTTCTGCAGCAACCAGATCATCAACAATCTGTTTATAAACCTGTTCTTGCGGTGTACGGGAAGGAGAAAAATTGGGATCATTTGGGCTTGTAATCGGTTTTGTAATCAAAGGTACATCGCCCCACAAACGTACCAGGTAAAAATAGGCCCAGGCCCTAATAAAAGCAGCCTCTCCCAAAATTCTTTTTTTCTGTGCATTATCCATCGGGTTAATTCCTGGAACTTTATCCAATACCAGGTTGGTTTGCGCAATTACTTTATAAAATCCGTTCCAGGTTTGGTTAACATGAAGATTTGTTCCATCATAAATTAGTGCATACAAATTGTTCAGATCAGAATTTTGTGCCGTTTCGGTAGATTGTATGCCTGTTGGGGCATCAAACATCTGCCAGTTGTTGGAATAAATACCAGCACCGTTGCCAATAAATCTAATCTCTGCATAAACAGCAGCAATACCTGCTTCTGCATGTTCTGGTAAGGTATAAAAGCTATTGGGCGAAAGATTGGTAGGATCTGTTTCATCTAAAAACTTCTTACATCCCGAATTCCCTATTATAGCACCGCTTAGTAACAACAAAGCGGCGATATTTTTTATGTTTATTTTCATTTTGATATCCTTTCTTTAGTTAATGTTTATAATCCAATGTTTAAACCCACCATGAAAGTTGTAGGCTTTGGATAATCGAAAAATGTTTGACCCTGTGCAAATGCATTTCCATAAGTGGTTACCTCAGGATCGTTGCCAGTATACTTGGTGGCCAGGAAGAAATTCTGAACAGATGCATAAACACGGAGTTTGCTTAAGCGCAATTTTTCGACAAGTGTTTTATCAAAAGTATAGCCCAGTAAAAGGTTTTTTCCACGGATGAAAGAGCCGTCTTCCAACCAGTGCGTATCCACATTGGTTACATATCCGGCAGATTGATCCCTGATTGCAGCAATCGGCGTATTTTGGTTCTGGGGAGTCCAGGCATTTAATACGCTGGCAAAGCTATTGGCCTGTACCTGTCTGTCTTCACCTGAGTGGTGGGTCATATTCAATACATCATTACCATATGAATATTGAAGCTCTACAATCAACTCTAAGTTTTTATAGCGAAATGAGTTACCAAATGATCCCCAACCTTTTGGTGTTCCGTTACCAATAATCTGACGGTCGGCATCTGTAATGGCATGGTCGCCGTTTACATCTAAATATTTGATATCGCCCGGAAGCAAAGTTTTACCACCGCGGTAACTTACATATTTAGCTGCTTCTGCTCTTTCGGCCTCACTCCAGGTTCCTAAACGCACCAGGCCCCAGAATGCCCCTACAGGCTCTCCAACTCTGATAATACCTGTTTGATTGGTGAAATTTGGATTACCCACGCCAAAAATATCATCAGGTGTGGCCAAAGAAAGTACTTTATTGCGGTTAAGGGAGATATTAAAGCTGGTTTTCCAGGTAAAATTGTCGGTTTGTACGTTTACCGTATTGATGCCTAAATCTAAACCTTTGTTCTGCATAGATCCTATATTTTTTCTGATCACTGCATATCCTGTGGTACGTGGCACTGGTGCATCCAGTAACATATCGGTTGTTTTTCGATAATAAAGATCGGCCTCTAAATTAATGCGGTTGTTAAATAAGCCAAGTTCTAAACCCGCATCAACCTGTGCTGTTTTTTCCCAAACCAGATCTGGATTGGCCAATCTGCCTATGCCAATACCTGTTACCTTACTATCATTAATAATGGCCGAGTTATTAACCAATGTAGCTAACGACTGGTAAGCGGGAAGTTCTGAATTACCACTTAAACCATAACTGGTTCTTAGTTTTAAATTAGAGATGGTTTTGTTTCCTTTAAGAAAATCTTCATCTGAGGCTTTCCAGGCCAATGCTGCCGAGGGGAAAAAGGCAAACTTATGATTTTCTCCAAATTTGGATGATCCATCTACCCTACCTGTAAAAGTAACCAGGTATTTGTCTTTAAAGGCATAGTTTAATCTTCCAAAATAAGAGTTAAAAGCCGATCTGTTACGGCTAGAGCCCACCGTAATCGATTTACTTCCGGAGCCCATATTATTGTTTCCATAAAAATCCGTTACAAAATTCTCGGCATGGCTGGTATTGCTAAAAAAATTGGTCGCCTGCCATGAAATACCCAATAACGCATTAATGGCATGCGATTCGGCAAAACGTTTGTTATAGGTTAAATAGTTTTCCAATGACCAAAAAGTTTCCCTATCATTGGTTACATTGGCTGTTCCATTCTGCCCGTCAGAAATACCGTACAATTGTTTGGCGTTGTACTCGTTAATGTTGCGGCTCACAATATTGGCTCCTAACTGGGTGCGGAATTCTAAATCTTTACTAAAGCTAATGGTAGAATAAATACTCCCTAAAGCAGTTTGGGTAACCATTCCATATTTTTGGTCAGTTAAGATATGCACCGGATTGGAGCCTCCTTCTGCCCATGGAATCAGTTTATTATCGCCCCACTTGCCATCTGCCAGTTTAATGGGCAGAAAAGGGAATGCTTCGGTAATCATGCGGACTGAATTTAAGCCGCCTGTTCCCTGATCAACAATGTTTTCGTTCTGGTTATTGTAACTCAGATTACCGCCGACCTTTAACCACGGTTTAATTTTGCTGTCGAAATTAAATCTGCCCGAATAACGTTTTAGATAAGAGTTTAGCAAAAGGCCTTCATCATCGCGATAGCCTGCAAAAACGCCATAAGTGCTATTTTCGTTTCCACCTGTAAAACCCAGCTGATGATTTTGCGAGAGTTTATTCTGTGTAGATTCTTTCAACCAATCGGTGTTATATAATGGGTTTCCATTGCCATCAAAAAATTGTGGTAAGGCAATCCTTGCAGCTTTAGGAACAGGGGTTGAAGCATAATTACCTGCGGCCCAACCTACGGGATCGTACACCTTGATGTTATCATAAGCCAGATCCTGCACCTTAACATACTCAAAGGCATCAAGCATCTTAACATGGTGGGCGGCCAGCGTATTTACACCAAAATCTGCATCATAAGTGATGCGCTGAGCATTTGCTGTTCCTTTTTTAGTCGTAATTAAAATTACGCCATTTGCACCCCTTGCACCATATATGGCTGTAGAAGATGCATCCTTTAACACCTCTACTGAAGCGATATCACTTGGATTAATGTAATCGATAGCGTTACTGTTCTGTGTTTGCGATCCCACTGGCAAAGCCACGCCATCTACCACATAAAGAGGATTGTTACTCGTGTTGATGGAACTAAATCCCCTGATTTTGATGTTTGTCTGTCCGCCAGGTCTACCTGAGTTGGTGTTTACCTGTACACCAGAAATACGGCCAGCGAGTGCCTGATTTAGTGATGAAGCCGGACGTTCCTGAAGTTCGCTGGCTTTTACCACACCAACAGAACCAGTAAGGTCTGTCTTTTTCACCGATCCATAACCAATTACCACTACCTCATCTAACTTATTGGCTTCGGCAGGTATCATTTTAACGCTAATGTTAGCTTCGTTACCTACTGTAATATCTTTATTTTGATAACCCACATAAGAAAAACGGATCACATCATTCGGGTTCGCTTCGATACTGAACTTACCAGCTTCATCAGTTACAGCTGTTTTACCTGAAGAAATGTTTTTGACGCCAACGCCTGGAATCGGCATGTTTTTTTCGTCTAATACGGTTCCTGTAATTACTTTTCTGTTTTGAATATGCACTAGAGGCATATTTGGCCCGGAAAACCCCTCGGATTTTTCAGCAACCAGATTCATCGAAAAAGCAGGGCTGTTGAGCAAAAAAAGCACAGAAAGCCCCGAAATCTTTAATAGATTGATTTTCATCGGTTTTAGGTTTAGAAATGGTTAGTTAATAATATATAATTCAGCTGCTAGCAGCTAAAACGTTTTATCAATTATTCAATAAAAAACAATTGAAAGCAAATCATCATTTTTAATCAGAAGGGCTTTGAGTTAAAAGCAATTGTGTGCTGGGAGATCGCATTTTTAAATGGATTAAAAACTACACACAAATAAACTACACAGACATATACTGCCCGGCAGGGCGTAAATATACCTAAGCTCATCATCATATTCGGTTGTTGATAAATCGATTTATCAATTCAATATTAAATATTTTATCACAAAATCAAGAATATTATTTTGATAATTAGAAACACGTTATCGTATAAATCCGATTACAGTATGATTACTTTTACAGGTGCTATTTTTTTTGAATAAATGTTTCATGTAAATCAGAAAATGGCTTGATCCAAATTCATTATGCCTCACCTACTTAAGTCTATTTTTAAGAATTAGATAAAAAATTTTAGTTTTTTTTCAAAAGAAAGCTCACCAGGTTTCCTATAGATAACATTGATTAGTATAGTTATTATCCATTTTGCATAATGAGCTATTGCCATATATAAACGAGAAAGCCCCATATTGCTATGAGGCCAATTATTTTGTTTTATTAGCATCCACCAATAAAACTAAACCAAACAAACTAATGAGTAAATAAGACAAATAAGTTTGAGAATTGTTTTAACAAATAAAAAAATATTGATTTTTTTATTATTTGGGGGATAGAAAGTAAATAGATACTGCTTAAGCTACCATTTTACAGAAAAGGCACCGAAATTTTCCAGTACCTTTTTGTTTTGCGTTGTATTTCTGATTATTTCAAATCAAAACGGTCTGCATTCATTACTTTATTCCAGGTAGCCACAAAGTCTTTTACAAATTTACCTTGCGCATCAGAACTTGCGTACACCTCTGCAATTGCCCTCAATTCGGAATTAGAACCAAATACAAGATCGGCACGGGTTGCTGTCCATTTTGGCTGACCAGTTGAGCGGCTGCTTCCGATATATAGTTCTTTATCTTCTGCAACAGCTTTCCATGCGGTTTCCATATCCAATAAATTAATAAAGAAATCGTTGGTAAGCTGACCCGGTTTTGTAGTTAAGATACCGTTTTTAGAACCGTCGAAATTGGTATCCAGTGCACGTAAACCACCAACCAACACCGTTAATTCTGGTGCTGTTAAAGTAAGCAACTGGGCTTTATCGATCAGGAATTCTTCTGTAGGAACTGTAGATTTAGATTTACGGTAATTACGGAAACCATCTGCAAGTGGTTCTAAATAACCAAAAGATTCTACATCGGTTTGTGCTTGCGATGCATCCATTCTGCCTGGCGTAAAAGGAACAGTAACCGAATGTCCGGCAGCAGCGGCCGCTTTTTCTACTGCAGCAGCACCTGCCAGTACAATTAAATCGGCTAAGGAAACTTTTTTACCATCAATTTGTGCAGCATTAAATTCATTTTGAATCCCCTCTAATACACCCAATACTTTTTGCAATTGTGGCGGATTGTTAACGGCCCAGTCTTTTTGTGGTGCCAAACGGATCCGTGCGCCATTGGCACCACCACGCTTATCGGAACCACGGAAGGTAGAGGCGGAAGCCCAAGCGGTAGAAACCAGTTCAGATACACTCAATCCTGAAGCCAATATTTTTGCCTTTAATGCAGCAACATCACTTTCGTTAATTAATACATGATTAACCGCAGGTATCGGATCTTGCCAAAGCAATTCTTCCTGAGGCACATCTGGTCCCAGGTAACGCGCTACGGGGCCCATATCGCGGTGGGTTAGTTTAAACCATGCTCTTGCAAACGCATCAGCAAACTGATCTGGATTTTCTAAGAAACGTCTTGATATTTTTTCGTACGCAGGGTCGAATCTTAAAGAAAGATCGGTAGTCAACATCGTTGGCAGGTGTTTTTTTGATCCATCAAATGCATCAGGAATAATAGCTTCCGCATTGACCGCTTTCCACTGATGTGCGCCGGCAGGGCTTTTCGATAATTCCCATTCAAATCCAAAAAGGTTTTCGAAAAAATTATTGCTCCATTGCGTTGGTGTGGTGGTCCAGATTACTTCTAATCCACTGGTAATCGCATCAGCACCTTTACCAGAACCATAACTGTTGTTCCATCCTAAACCCTGGCTTTCTATACCAGCGGCTTCAGGCTCTTTGCCTACATGATCTGCCGAAGCAGCACCATGGGTTTTACCAAAGGTATGTCCACCGGCAATTAATGCCACCGTTTCTTCATCATTCATAGCCATGCGGCCAAAAGTATCGCGGATATCTTTAGCGGCAAGAATCGGGTCTGGGTTTCCATCCGGCCCCTCTGGGTTTACATATATTAATCCCATCTGCACAGCAGCAAGAGGTTTTTCTAAATTACGCGAATGTACATCGCCGTCTGCATTATCGTCTGTAACCACCACGCCATGTGCTTTTTCTGCTCCATCAGAGCCGTGTGCATAGCGAAGATCGCCACCCAACCAGGTTGTTTCCGAACCCCAATATACCGATTCGTCGGCTTCCCAAACATCCTCGCGCCCACCAGCAAAGCCAAATGTTTTAAACCCCATCGATTCTAAGGCAACGTTACCGGTTAAGATCATTAAATCTGCCCACGAAATTTTGCGCCCGTATTTTTGTTTAATTGGCCAAAGTAATCTACGGGCTTTATCAAGGCTCACGTTATCTGGCCAGCTATTAAGTGGCGCAAAACGTTGTAACCCTGCTCCAGCACCACCACGGCCATCGCCCACCCTGTAGGTTCCGGCGCTGTGCCATGCCATGCGGATAAACAAGCCTCCGTAGTGACCGAAATCTGCCGGCCACCAATCTTGCGAATCAGTCATCAGTGCATGAAGATCTGCTTTTAGCGCTGCCAAATCTAAACTTTTAAAAGCTTCAGCGTAACTGAATTCACCATCCATTGGGTTAGATAAGTTAGAATGCTGACGTAAAATACTCAACTTTAACTGCTTTGGCCACCAATCGCCATTTCTGGTGCCACCACCAGCTACATTACTCTTCATGCTGCCATTATGAAACGGACATTTGCTGATATCATTCGATTCTTTTTCCATATGTATAATATTTGTTAGTAAAATCTGATCTGTTATTATGGGTTAACCAGATTATTATAAATTTAGAGAATTGAAATAACTAATCACAATCATTTAATTCTATAATGGAATAGTTAGAATCTATTACCTTTCTATATCAGTAGTTTAAGAGGAGTGCGAGGGCTTGGGACCGCAAAAATTTAACCTGACGTTAATCTTAAAATAAAAGCCCCATTAGGTATTTAACTTTTGCAGGTATAGTGAAACCGGCGCTTTCAGAATGATTTTAAAAAGCAATAGAGGGTTTTCGATAGTGGCAATGGGGGCCATATGGAATACCTAGGTAAAGCTTTTAGCGGTATAAGAGCGGATAATAATAGAATAATGCATTTGGATGATTAGCAAAGGATGGGTGTGTCACATGGGTATATATATGTCGTTTTTCTAAAAAAATTGTAGAATTGCGCCTATTTTTGAATTGGTAGCAAGTGTAACAAACGACAGTAACAACAAATAAAAACAATGCAAGACATACTATTCGACTTTATATCAAAATACGTTTCTCTGACAGAAGAGGAGAAGAACACAATACTTTCGTTAGACATATTCCGCTCTATTAAGAAAGGGACAACTTTGCTCAAAGAAGGACAAAAATCGAAAGATAGTTACTTTGTTTTAAAAGGCTGTATTCGGACATATTATGTTTTAGATGGTGAAGAAAAAACTACTGCTTTCTATACAGAAATGGAAGTTTTGACACCCCCTTGTGTAATAAGCAAAACGCCCTCTGAATATTATGTAAGTTGTATAGAAGACACTATACTTACTGTTTCAAATTCTGATATGGAAATGGAAATAAACAGGAAATTTCCAAAGTTTGAAACCCTATGCAAAATATTATCCGAAGAACTCTTAGCTAAACAGCAAATAGATTTTGACGAGTTTAAAACTTCTTCCCCTGAAAAACGATATCTGAACCTGATTCAAAAAAGACCGGAACTTATTCAGCGCGTTCCACAGCATCAATTAGCAAGTTATTTAGGTGTCAAACCCCAATCTCTAAGTAGATTGAGAGCAAGAATTGTAGGAAAAAATAAAGGCTAGGGTTCATTTCTTAACTTAAGTGAACAATTTAAGGCCCCTCGCTAATCTACCTTGCATTATCATTTAACAATTAATAGTATTGATGTGCAAAAGAAAATTTTAATGTTCGCTTTGATCTTAATGATGGCAGGCAGTTTACAGGTGAATGCCCAATCTACCCAACAGGATAGTACTTACAAAAAGTATTATATTGGGAGTTCACTCTTGATGTTGGGAAATTTTTCCAAAGTAAATAATCCTGAGTATGTACAATTAAATATTGGATATAGGATAACACCCAAAGATGTTGTTTCCTTTGAATTTAAAAGATCCATTTATTCCTGGCCAATAGGTATCCCTTTTGGACCATCATTTGATGCGCCGGGAGAAAACTATCCCGGGCATGCACGTATACTTGCACCTACATTAGGATACCAGCATTTTTGGTGGAAAGGAGTCTACACATCCGTTTATGCATTGAATGCTTTTGAAAAATATATCGACGAGAATAAAAAAAAGATTGGAAATGGATACACACTGTATCTGAACGTCCATTTGGGTTACCAGTTTACGTTTTTTAAAAACCGGTTCTTTTTTGAACCAGCTATTGGATGCAGTTATTGGCCTGTAAGGACTAATGTACCTGAATCATTTAGAGTAGTAGAAAAAAAATGGCCTAACTACTTTATTCAACCCGGGCTTCATTTTGGGTTTAACTTTTAGTAGATAATTTCTATTCATTGTTAATATGACAAGAGCGGCTATTCGTTATGCACGGAAGTGGTCTCAATACGCTGGTCTTTCAAAATATTTTACAAATTAAATAGCTGTTATTCAGTTTCATATATTTATCTATCGCAATATTACGATTAAATGTTTGGGTACTTAATAATTACATCGTAATATTGCGATATGGGAACAACAAAATCAGAAATATTCACAGAAGAGCAGAATAGTTTGGCTGTACAGTTGAAAGCAATTGCACATCCCGCACGTATTGCAATCTTGCAGGAACTGATCAAAGTGAACGCCTGTATCTGTGGCGACCTGGTAAACGAACTTGGACTGGCCCAAGCGACCATCTCGCAACATCTGAAAGAACTGAAGAATGCTGGTATAATACAGGGAACAATCGAGGGGGCAAGCGTATGCTACTGCATCGAACCAAAAACGTGGAAAATGCTACAGGAAGAACTGAACAGGCTTTTCGGTTCATACAAGGGCGAGCAGAACTGCTGTTAAAAAATTTGCCAAATTCAATCGTAATATTACAATCAATATGGAAGAGAACGAAAAACTAAAAGAGCTCGTTAAAGAAAAGTACAGTGAGATCGCCTTGCAGGACAAGGATACTAATGCTGCATCTTGCTGTGGTGCCGGCGGATGCTCAACAGAGGTCTATAACATCATGACAGATGATTATACTGAAATAGAGGGCTATATTCCCGATGCGGACCTGGGATTGGGTTGTGGCTTGCCGACACAGTTCGCTATGATAAAAGCAGGTGATGTGGTGATCGACCTTGGCAGTGGTGCGGGCAATGATTGCTTTATCGCACGAAAAGAAACGGGTGAAACTGGTAAGGTCATCGGTATCGACTTCACTCCAGCCATGATTGAAAAAGCCAGGATAAATGCAGAAAAACTAGGTTACCATAATGTCGAGTTTAGACAGGGCGATATCGAAAAGATGCCCATTACCTCCGGTGTAGCTGATGTGATTGTGAGCAACTGTGTACTTAACCTGGTTCCAAATAAAGATGCCGTTATTAAGGAAATCTTTAGGGTTCTTAAACCAAATGGACACTTCAGTATCTCTGATGTGGTACTGATCGGTGAGCTTCCGGATGCACTGAGAATGGATGCGGAAATGTATGCCGGCTGTGTAGCTGGTGCCATCCAAAAGGAAACCTATCTTAACCTCATCAATGACAATGGCTTCCACAATGTAACCGTTCAGAAAGAAAAACCAATCATCATTCCCGATGATATACTTTCCAAATACCTTTTACCACAGGAAATCGAAAGCTTCAAAAGTGGGAATACGGGTATTTTCAGCGTAACTGTATTTGCAGAGAAACCAGAAGTTAAACAGGCTTGTTGTCCACCAGGATGCTGTGATCAGTGATGAAAACTGAAACGCTCCATAAATATAGAAAACCGATCATTATTACCTTTTCGGTCATTTTGCTACAGCTCATCTTCGGCTTTGATGCTAAGTTCTGTATCATTAATATTATTTGGTTATTAGTATAAGAAAACATGAAAAAGATATTGGTACTATGTACGGGCAACAGTTGCCGTAGCCAGATTGCAGAGGGCTATCTAAGGTACTTCGCAGGGGATATTGCGGAAATCTACAGTGCGGGCATTGAAACACATGGGGTCAACCCAAAGGCAATTGAGATCATGAAGCATGATGGAATAGACATATCCGCACATACTTCAAATAACATAAATGAATATACAGACATCGACTTCGACTTTGTGATTACGGTATGCGACAATGCTAAGGAAAGTTGCCCCTACTTCCCATCCAAAGCCATAAAGCTCCATTACGCCTTTCCAGACCCTGCAAAGGCAGTCGGTACTGAAGAACAGGTCATGGAGCAGTTCAGGGAAGTTCGGGAAATGATCCGCAGATACGTAAGGAACTTCGTAAACGAAAACCTGAGGTTCTAAAAACTTATTTAATCAGAAATGTTTCTTTACTTATTTTTAATATGGTATATGCAAAAAAGAAGAGCAAAACGTATTAAACCAAGGGATGCGACTGCTACTAAAATCGAAGCGTATTATGACGAAAATGAGAGAGAAAAAAAGTTTATTAAGCTAATCTCGGTATTATTATAATCATAACCTTCGAAGAATTTTATTCACAGAATTCTAATGAACAAGTTATTTATCTGCCTGTCAATCAATAGATAATATTTCTCCAAAATCAAACATCCGAAAGGGCGTAGAACTATAATTTGTGGATTGCTTTTTCCAAAATAGCACAAAACCACATAAAAATGAGTTAAGAGAACTTTGTATGGGAACTTGCATGAGGTATAATTTAATTTCAAATAAATTTTGAAACATCAATCATAGTTAAGTTTTTTTTCACACAACAACCTTATTATTAATACAATACAAATAAACATATCAATTTACTCTAAAAATATATAGAGAATCAAGGTAAAGAAAATGAATATCAAAAAATACATTTAGAACAACTCAAACTCTTTTAATACCTCGGGGTTGTTTATTTGTAAAATGCGCTTTAGCAAATCCACAATCAATATTTTCGACTGCTATACATAACATCTTTCTTTTCTTTATCCAAAACGAAATGCCCTGACAAGAAATCAAACAGGTAATCAATGGCCATATCTTTTTGAGATTTTATCAGTAACTCAGAGATGCCTTTGTTTAAGTCACTAATTAGCGGTGCAGCAAAGCAAAGGCCATTCTGTCGACTTTAAGAACATCAAAATAAAAGATTTGTCTAGTGCAAAGAGAGTTGGTAAAAAGTAAAAGGTTGTTCTTCGTTAACAATTACAGAAACATCTTTGTTTATAATTCATTTTCTATCTTGCAATATTAAACGGTTATTCAGACTTAAGAATAACATACTCGAATTTTATAAAATGATTCTTTAATGTTTACACGGAAAACCATAATTGCATTAATCTTCTTACTTATTTCGTTCGCGGGTTTAGCTCAGCAAGGCCAGATCCAGTTTTCTTGTATAAATATTTCCGACGGGCTCTCGCATAATCAGATAAATAAAATTCTTAAAGATAGTAAAGGTTTTATTTGGATCGGTACCCTTTCCGGATTAAATCGTTTTGATGGACAGAAGATTAAGGTTTTTAAACACGATCCGAGAGATCATAAATCAATAAGCGATGATTTTATTGCTAATATCTCTGAACTCCCCAATAATAAGCTATATCTGGAAACCCAGAATGGTGCAAACATCTATGATGCAGAAACCCAGGTTTTTATCAGGGATGTTAACCCTTACCTGCAGAAAGCGCTCCATATCTCTGCCAAAAAGATCAGAGATATAGTAAATGATAATCATGGAGGTTTTTGGTTCAATGCCGTTGAAGAAGGTATATTTAAATATGATACGGTGAGCAAAAAAAGTATTCATTTAAAACTTGATGCAAAAAACGCTGCTTCGCTATCCAATTCTCCTGTTTCGGCATTACAAAAAGGACCCAATGGAGATATTTGGGTTATTCATATGGATAAGACTATTGAATTACTCAATAGTTCTACAGGTAAAGTTCGTAAGCGCATTACTGCATTCAAACGTCAGGATTCTTTAACTTTTCAATATTTTAAACTGTTTGTTGATCATGCGTCTGATCTATGGATATATACACCCAATAGCCAGAGAGGAATAGATTTTTATGAAACCAAAACCGGAAAAACCAGATTTATAGACAAGGCACCAAACGGTCTGAATAACAACCTGATCAGCAGTATCATTCAGGACGATAAAGGTTTAATCTGGATAGGCACAGATCATGGAGGTGTTAACCTGTTGGATAAAAGGGATTTTAGTATCAGGTATTTGGTTAATAAAGAGGGCGATAGTAAGAGTATAGGTCAAAATGCCATTCTAACCATGTATAAAGATCATTCAGGGATAATTTGGGTAGGAACATATAAAAAGGGTGTTAGTTTTTATCATGAAAAGATCCTCAAATTCCCGCTCTATAAACACCGTAATGCAAATCCACATGGGCTCACTTATGATGATGTAAACCGTTTTGTAGAAGATGGACTGGGTAATATCTGGATTGGTACAAATGGAGGTGGACTGTTTTATTTTAATAGAAAAACGGGTCAGTTTAAAAGGTATGTACATGAACCTGGAAATCCAAATAGTTTGAGTAACGACATCATTGTAAGCCTGTTTATAGATCGTGATAGAAAGCTATGGGTAGGGACCTATTTTGGTGGCTTAAATTGCTTTGATGGCAAAAAGTTTATTCATTATAAACACAATAGTCAGGATGTAAACAGCCTTGCCGATGACCGGGTATGGGATATTCTTGAAGACAGTAAGGGGCGACTATGGATTGCTACTTTAGGCGGTGGGCTGGATAAATTCGATAAAAACAAAGGCATTTTTATTCACAAAAAGGCAGGAGAAAAGAATGGTATTATTTCAAATTTGCTTTGCTGCTTAATAGAGGATAGAAAAGGAAGTATTTGGATAGGGAGCCCGGAAGGGGTTGATGAAATGAAACCAGATGGCCGATTCGTTCATTACAAAAATAAACCGGGTGATAAAAAATCGCTGATCAATAATGTTATTTATGGCATAATGGAGGATAGCTATGGTTTTATATGGATATCCACACGTGATGGGTTAAGTCGGTTAAATCCTGAAACTGCAACGTTCCAGAATTTCGACAGTAAGGATGGGCTCACTGAAATGACGACTTTAAAAGTGGTTGAAGATAATGACAAAAATCTTTGGGTAAGTACTGCAAATGGCTTGTTCGAGGTTATTGTTAAAAAGATAAATAACGACAAATTTTCTTATACTTTCCGGAAGTACGATGAACATGACGGCCTGCAGGGCAACGCATTTAATGCCAATGCTGGGTTTAGGACCAAATCAGGAGAACTCTTGTTTGGAGGAGCAAACGGCTTTAATCTTTTTAAGCCGGCCGATATCAGGAATGACATTAACAAGCCTGTTATCGTTTTTACTGATCTGCAGATTTCTAACAGGAGCATTGGCATTGATGACCAGGTGAATGGAAGGGGTATATTAAAGAAGTCTATCATTTTTACAAAAGATTTAAAGCTGAACTATAGCGAGAATGGATTTGCTCTTGAGTTTGCAGCATTGAATTTCTTTAATCCTCAAAAAATAAAATACCGGTATAAACTGGAAGGATTTGATCAACACTGGCAGGAACTTCAGGGAAATAACCGATTGGCAACCTATACCAATATTGATCCTGGTAAATACACTTTTAAAGTGGTTTCTACTGATGCTTCGGGAAATTGGGTAAACAACGAGACTAGCCTTAATATTACCATTATGCCTCCATTTTGGAGAACAACGCTGGCCTATATCATTTATATATTGCTAATTGGCGGTGCGCTGTTTTTTATCAGGCATCGTGGCATTCAACGGATAAAGAAAGAGTTTCTAATAGAACAGGAACGGCAACAAGCCAAACGGATGCATGAACTGGATCTGCTTAAGATAAAATTCCTTACCAACGTAAGTCACGAATTCAGGACACCCTTGTCGCTGATCATTACGCCGCTTGAGAAACTGATTAAACAAGCTCAGAATTCAGAAAAGCCGCAACTTCAGATGATTCAGCGGAACGGACGCCGCCTGCTTAATCTGGTAAATCAATTGCTGGATTTTAGAAGAATGGAGGTGCACGAATTAAAACTGCACCCTAAAACAGGAGATATCATTTCTTTTATTCAGGAGCTGTCATTTTCGTTTAGTGATATAGCCGACAGAAAGAACATCAGTTTTAGTTTTCAAACCGATAGAAAGAGTCTGATTACCTATTTTGATCATGATAAAATTGAAAGGATACTATTTAATCTGCTTTCAAATGCGTTTAAATTTACACCCCAGGGTGGTAAAGTGAAAGTAAGTTTGCTTACTACCGTTAATGAACATAAACAAACCCAGTTAATTCTTAAGGTTTCTGATACGGGTATTGGGATTCCTGAGGATAATAAGACAAGGATATTCGAAAGGTTTTTTCAAAATGATGTTCCAGATTCTATTGTTAACCAGGGAAGTGGTATAGGCTTATCAATTACCAAAGAATTTGTAAGACTACATGGTGGGTACATTACAGTCAACAGCATTGTGAATAAAGGAACTGAGTTTACAGTTTACCTTGTTTTTCCTAAAACAAATGCAGAAACGCCTGTTCCAGAACCTAAGCTAGATCTGGCCATTACTGCCAAGGCAGAAGAAAATGAGATAAGTGATCCAAAGTTTGTATGGAAAAGTAAAAAGCCGATGCTTATGCTGGTAGAAGATAATGAGGATTTTAGGTTTTATTTAAAAGACAATCTAAAAGAATACTACCAGGTGGCCGAAGCTGCCAATGGTAAAGAAGGCTGGCAAAAAATACTTTCTATACATCCTGATTTGATTGTTAGTGATGTGAGTATGCCTGATATGAATGGTATTGATCTTTGCCGGAAAATTAAAGCGGATAAGCGTACGGCCCATTTACCTGTAATATTACTTACCGCGCTAACCACTGAAGATGAACAACTGATGGGCCTTGAAACCGGTGCCAATGATTACATTACCAAACCTTTTAACTTTGAGATTCTTTTATCGAAAATAAGGAACTTACTCCAACAGCAGGCACTTTCAAAAAAGATCTACCAAAAGCAGGTTGAGTTTAAACCACCGGAAACAGAAATTGAATCTGTTGACGATAAGTTCATCAGGCAGTTATCTTTTCATATAGAAGAACATTTGTCAGACTCCGGCTATACTGTCGACCAGTTAAGTACAGACATGAATATGAGCAGGGTAGGTTTATATAAAAAAGTACTTCAGCTAACGGGTAAATCACCTGTAGAATACATACGTGCTTACAGATTGCTAAAATCTAAACCCTTGTTGCTGAAATCGCAGATGACCATTGCCGAGGTAGCTTATGAAGTCGGCTTCAGTAACCCTAAACATTTCAGTAAATATTTTAAGCAGGAATTCGATATGCTGCCATCAGCGTATGCCTTAACAAAACCTGATCAATAGCCTGTTTAACACTCTTTTTGGTCAATTTGTTAACATATGAATACCTAATTGTTATCATTTGAGTGCCCTCGATTTTTTTGCGTGCATATACCTTTAGAAATAAATCAACCAGGTATAAACTGTATTTATTTCTATGCAAAAAATTAGGGTAGGCGCCGTAATATTTATAGGTAGTATTCTACTTTATATAAATGTAAATGGACAGGTAAAAGATGATGTGCAAACAACTTCAGGGATAGAAATTCCTATTCAACCTTCTTCCTCAAGAATTCAAAAAATAAAACCTCAAGCGTTATCTGATCAAATCATTCATGTAACTGCAATTGCGACAGAAAAGTTTCCTGACGACAAAAGTTTAATGGCCGTTAAGCTTTCAGCTGCAGCTCTTAAATGCCGGAAAGTAGAACCTTTAATGTCGTAGTAATTACCCCTCCCCAAAAAAAAGTTAGTCAAGGCATTAGAATTTAATCAAAAGGCAGACTACAGTTTTACCTACAGCGATAAGGTAATTACAATTAAGCACTAACCAGAATTAAACCAATATAAAATGAATCAATTATTTATTAAATTTTTAAGAACAGCATGAAAAAGAATTCTATAATTAAAGGAGAACACATTTTTCTGTTGATGTTTCTTTCACTGCTTGTTTTCAGCGAATCTTTATTTGCACAGCAGCGTCAAATCAGCGGAAAGGTGACCTCAGCGGATGGGCTCCCTATACCGGGTGCAGTAGTGAAAGTTAAAGGAAAAACCGGTGGAACCGGAACAAGTAGTGAAGGTACGTATACCATTAATGCCCAAACAGGAGATATACTCCAGGTTAGCTCTGTTGGTTTTGTATCGAAAGAAGTACCGGTTGAACAAAGTGCTACGATTAACATTAGTTTAGCAGAAGATAAACAACAACTTGACGAGGTAGTAGTAGTGGGTTATGGTGTTCAGCAAAAGAAACTGGTAACCGGTGCCACAGTTCAGGTTAAAGGAGAAACACTGCAAAGGCAAAGTACAACTAACGCATTGCAAGGCCTACAAGGACAAACTCCCGGTGTACAAATCACCTCTACTTCCGGTCAGCCCGGCGAAAACATCAAGGTAACCATAAGGGGCTTAGGTACTATTGGCAATGCATCGCCACTATATGTTGTAGATGGTGTCCTTACAGGTGATATCACTTATTTAAACTCATCGGATATCGAATCGATCGATGTGCTAAAAGATGCTGCATCTGCAGCTATTTATGGTTCTCAGGCCGCTAATGGTGTGGTGTTGGTTACTACGCGGCAAGGTAAACGCGGGCAGAAAGGGCAGATTACTTTAGATGCTTATGCAGGTGTACAAAATGTTGCAAAAAAATTAGCATTGCTTGATGCTTCGCAATACGCCGCTATCATGAGCGAGGCCGCTGTAAACGGTGGCAAGCAGCCACTATTTACTAATGATCAGATAAAAGCTTTTGGCAAAGGTACAAACTGGATGGATGAGATGTTTGTAGACAATGCACTCACACAAAATTATGCGCTTGGTGCATCCGGTGCATCTGACGCTTCAGTTTATTCATTAGGTTTATCATATACCGGGCAGGAGGGCATTGTAGGAGGTAAAGGCTTGTCTAATTACCAGCGCTACAGCTTTAAAATCAATTCTGAACATAACTTTTACAAAGATATCATCAAAATTGGTCAGCACCTTACCTATACAGATATTAAAAATAATGGTATAAGTGTTGGTAATCAGTACAACAACACATTACGTGGAGCATTTAGTGCCAGCCCATTTTTGAAGATGTATGATGAGAATGGAAACTTCTTCGATAACAGCAAATCTACATGGAATAATGGTGAGGCAAATCCTTATGCATTGATGGTATATAACAGCCAGAACAGAAATAATACCCAGCGCATACTTGGTGATATCTATATGGTAATTGAACCGATTAAAAATCTGAAATTCAGAACCAGTTTAGGTATGGATTATAGTGCAGGCGAAAGTCGTTCTTATACCCCTGTTTACAGCCTGTCGGTTTATAGTTATAACCTTGTTAACAAAGCCAGCCAGGCAATGAACAAAGGTAAATCTCTGATCTGGGATAATTTGTTGAGTTATAAATTTACCTTAAATAAAGACCATACTTTTGAAGCGATGGTGGGTAGCTCTGCATATCGTGCAGATGGTTCTAATATTTTTGGAACCAATACCAATTTGATTGCTGATGGTTTTGATTATGCCTGGCTTAGTAATACAACAGGTAAAACTGTAGCAGGTATCACCATTGGAGGTGGCCCCACTGATCCCGACCGCAGGTTATCTTATTTTGGCAGGTTAAATTATAACTACAAAGGAAAATACCTGTTAAATGCCACTTTTAGAGCAGATGGTTCTTCACGTTTTGGTCCCGAAAAACGCTGGGGATACTTCCCTTCTGTTTCGGCAGGATGGGTAGTAACTAACGAGAATTTTATGCAAGAACAAAAGGACTGGTTAGATTTTCTTAAGGTTCGTGCCAGTTGGGGGCAGGTTGGAAGTCAAAATATAGCTGCTTTTCAATATCTGGCACCAATTAAGCTAAATAATACAAACTATATTTTTGGTCCTGATGAGGGTGTGCTTACTCCTGGGGGCTACCAAAGCAGAATTAGTAATCCTGCAGTGAAATGGGAAACCTCAGAACAGACCAATATCGGATTTGATGCTAATTTTTTGCAGGGCAAATTTGCTTTGAACTTTGACTGGTATAACAAGACTACTAAAGATTGGTTAATAGCTGTACCAATTCTTGCTACTGCCGGTGCCGAACCTCCATTTATTAATGGTGGTAATGTGAAAAATACAGGTATAGAACTAGCACTTGCTTATAAAAACAGCATAGGTGAATTTAATTATTCTATTGGAGTTAATGGTGCTTACAATAAGAACAAAGTTGAAAATATTCCTACTTCCGATCAAATTATTCACGGTGGTGATAATGAGCTATTTAACAATGCACTTGAGTTCTATCGTGCCCAAACCGGATTCCCAATCGGCTATTTCTGGGGCTTAAAAACAGCGGGTATCTTTCAGAATGAAGCCGAGGTTCAAAATTACAGATCTGCCAATGGTAAGGTCATACAACCTACCGCTGCCCCTGGCGACGTTAAGTACGTAGATGTTAATGGAGATGGTATGATAGATAATCAGGATAGAGGCATGATTGGTAATCCCAATCCGAATTATACATTTGGTATTACACTTTCGGGTGATTACAAAGGCTTCGATTTTTCTGTTGTAGCTTCTGGAGTTGCCGGAAATGATATTGTTCAATCCTACAGAAATCCATCTAGTCAGTTTGGTAATTATACCACCCGGATACTCGATAGGTGGCACGGGGAGGGCTCATCGAACACCATTCCGCGTGTAACTGAAGACAACCGGAATTGGAGTAATTTTTCTGACCTCTATATTCAAAAAGGTGACTTCTTAAGGATCAGTAATATCACCGTTGGTTATGATCTTGGTAAGGTATTTAAAAAGAGCTACCTGAAACAGGTAAGGCTATATGCTGCTGCATTAAACGTTTACACCTTTACAAAATACGATGGAATGGATCCGGAGATAGGTTATGGTACCCAAGGATTTGCATCGGGGATAGATTTAGGTTACTATCCAAGACCAAGAACATTCATGATAGGAGCCAATCTTAAGTTTTAACTACAAGATTATAAAAAATATGAAAGCTATAAAAATATATGCTGTTGCACTAAGCCTTTTATCTTTAGGCGCCTGCAAAAAAAGTTTTCTGGATACTGAGCAAGTAACAGCAGTAACAGATCAAAATTTTTATAAAACACCAAAGGATGCATTTACTGCATTGGTTGGTTGTTACGATGGACTACAGATTGTATGGTCTGAAGGCGTTTCTTTGCCTGTTGCGGCCGAGGTAATGTCGGATAATACTTTTGGTGGTGGTGGAAATTCTGATGGTTTTGGTTATCAGCTGATTGATGAGTTTGATAAGACACGTTCACCTTCAGATCAGAATTTATACAATAGTAACTGGATTTTATATTATAAAGCGCTGTTTCGCTGCAACGTGCTTTTAGGTAAGCTGGATCAGATAGAATGGGGTAGCAATCCGCAGTTGAGAAAAACATACGAATCTGAGGCGCGTTTTCTGCGCGCTTACCTGTTATTTGATATGGTTAGACTTTGGGGTAACATTCCATTATTAACGGCTCCATCTGCCGAGAATATTCCACAAAGTAACCCGGATGAAGTTTATAAGGTAATTGCTAATGATCTTAAATTCGCTGCAGCAAATTTACCTGATGTTGCTTATCCGGCCCAGGCTGTGGCAAATCATGGCAGGGTTACCAAATATGCCGCCGAAGCATTATTGGGTAGGGTGTTTTTGTTCTATACCGGTTATTATGCAAAAGCCGATCTGGTTGGTCTTGTGTCTAAATCAGAAGCACTTGCATATCTTGAAGATGTAATTACTAAAGGCGGATATGGTTTAATTGAAAATTTTGCCGACCTGTGGCCTGCTGCATCACTAACATCTTACGCAGGTGAGGACAATAAGGAAACCATTTTTGCAATAAAATATACTTATACGAGTGATTATGCCGGAAATACTGATGGAAATCACTGGATGGTAATCGCGGGTATCCGTGAGCAGGCACTTTACCCGTATGGAAACGGATGGGGAGTTGAAACAGTAAACCCTAAATTATGGAATGCATACCTGCCAACTGATACGAGAAGAGTGGGTTCTATTATTTCAATTGTTGACGAAAAGCTGCCATTCACCAATCAAAAAGGTCAAAGAGAATACACCGGTTACTATGCGAAAAAATATAGCCCAATGATCGGTTTAGATGGCAAACCTCTACCAGAAGCACATGGCAATACTAACTTCCAGATAGGTCAGTTTCAGGATTATGTATCTATTCGTTATGCTGATGTATTGCTTATGGCAGCAGAATTGGGAAGCGGAAATGCCCAATCCTATTTTGATACGGTTAGGCAGCGCGCATATAAGACTGCATTTACGCCATTGGCCGTAAGTCAGGCTAACATCATTAGAGAGCGCAGACTGGAATTTGCTTTTGAAGGAATACGTTATTATGATTTATTGCGTCAGGGAATCGATAAGGCGGCTCAGGAAATTGCCGAAACAACAACGGTATTAAATGGTGGTGTAAGTGCAGAGAAAAAAATATCTGCTGCAAATATCATTGCTACAAAAGGTTTGCAGCAAATACCATATACCCAGATCGGTCTTTCTAATGGAACCCTAAAACAAAATGCAGGCTGGTAACAGATCATCTATCTTAATCATTAAAGAAATGAAACTATACATAATAATATTTGCAATGCTGATGATGCCATTGCTGTTCATTGCATGTAAAAAAGACAAACACAGTATTGAAAGGACGCTTGATAAATCTGAAATACAATATACCGTAACACAGGATTTTAAGGCCGATCCCGGTGGGAATACTGTAATTCTTAAAAATGCTACGCCCGGCACTATATCCATGTGGGATTATGGAACTGGAACCTCCAGAAGGATGGTAGACACGGTTAAATTTGCCTTTAAAGGAGATTATGTGATAAAATTTTCCGTACTCAGCGGAGGATTACAAGTAAAAATGGATTCTGTAGTCGTAAAAGTTACACAAGACAATTTAAACTATGTGGACGACCCAATGTGGGCCGCCCTTTCTGGTGGTGTTGGCAAAGAGAAAGAATGGGTATTAGATACCGAAGCCAGTCATTTTTCAGGGCCATTTGCATTTTATGGAGTAAATATTGGTTGGCTTAAAGAAGGTGGTCCGTGGGGTTCCAATAGCACAGGATGCTATGGTGGCGATTGCTGGACGTGGGGTCCGGGGCTTGCCGACATTTATCCAAATATGATGGCCAAAGGTGACTACGGGGTAATGACGTTTGGATTGAAAGGAACAGCATTTTTTAAAGCAGTTAAACCCATGGAAAATGGAATTACCCAAAATGGAACTTACTATTTAAATACGGCTACGAAAATATTAACTATCAATTCAGCTTCAATCCTTAGAGGTTACAAACCAGCAAAAAATGGAATTACAGGAATAAGTAACTGGACAAACTATAAGATCTTATCTCTTGATGAAAATACACTTCAACTTGGTGTGATTAGAGATAAGGATGTTGATGGCGAAGGACCAGCAATGCTCTCTTTCAATTTTATAGCAAAGTAATCTGCGTTATTGCTTAGGCTTCTTTATTCAGGTAAAGCCTGAGTTTTTTATGAAAAGACATTTGTACGCAACAGCTCACCTCGCATATGCGTTATTTGGTCAAGAAAGCCGCTAAATGCAAAAAAAGCCTGCAAATAAACAATTTGCAGGCTTTTTTTGTTTTTCAGTATTTCCTGATACTGATTCCAGTGGGCGATACGAGGGAAAACTTGAACCGCTTTATAGATGATTTAAGGGTTTTGATTGATTTAAGAAAGAATCAAAGCAAGGATACGGGGTAAAAGTTGAACCAAGTTACGGTATGTAACAAGGCCTTAGAACTTTAAATTACTTCCGAATACTAGGCTACCCTGTCGCATTGTTCTGGTAAACGACAGAAATGGTATGATAGCTTGAAATTCAAAAGGTAAAAGCCATAATGATCCAAAGAAGCAATCCTTTCTTCATCAATTGTCTCTATCAGACTTTCCATCTCTTCTATTGGAAACCAAAATATCTTATCCAAAAGTGCAATCCTATCACTTTCATTTTCCTTAATCTTTGGTAAATAAAAAATGTTTGAATAAAACTGGCTTTTAACATTTTTTTTAAATGTTTCTAGCTTATCGCCTGATAAACCATTAATTGAGAGGTCTGATAGAAACTCCTCCAAATTTATTAAAGGAGCAAACAAGCATTGTTTAGGATTTACGTCTCTTTTATTTTCTAACGAAATGTCACAAGTATTGCTAAGTATTAAACCTTCGATATAAGTTTTTTCATAACTAGCCGTACTTGAATTCCAATTAGCCATCCTAACGTCTAAAATAATATCACCTTGAAGAAAGTACTTATGGCCAAAGTCCCTATAGAAATTGTCATATGAAATTTCACTCCTATTTTCAGGATAAAACTGTTCAATCCCTTGTTGTAGGCGGCCTTTATTCTCACTCGTTAGATAAGAAGGCAACAATTCAACCCAAGAGCGCTCACCAAATGCCATATTACAACCTATTGGGTCTAGTTGGCTTAGTTTTTAAAGCCTTTTGAAGGGTTTGGTTGAGCACATTCTGCTCAAAATCGCTAAGAAGCTTAGTATCGCCAAATAAATTTTTTGAAAGATGTTGAATTGTATCCCTATATTTTAGAAAGTCTACATTATCTTGCTCAAAATAAAGAAAAGCGAACTGTGTTTGAGGTATATCTTCGTCTGAAAACCTGGGAAATTCTGTCACAAATATATCTAATACTTCTGTTTTCACAGGAGATACTAAAACACTTTCATTTTCCAAGCTTATACAAGAAAACATACTTGGCTGATAGTTGGTCGGTATAAATCCAGAAAAATCCATTATAATGTTTGTCTAAGTTTTTCAGTAATTATTGATTCGAAAAAATCCCTGACAGGATTTTTTATATCTTGAGACATTGTCTTCCAGTCGCTTATAGGCCTACCCATTGTTACTGTTCCCACAGCTCCACATTCCAACATTATACTTTTCGTATTTTGCTTGGCTGTCGGTTGTGGATTGATTTTAAAATTGAGGACTATTCCATTTGTTGCAACATAATTTTTAGATACCTGCACCGCAGCCTCTCTCCCAAACGTGTTAAAAGGAGGTGAAACTACTGTAAAATAATCAGACAAAGGGTCTTCCGCAATTATTTCGAAACTGTTCAGATAAACAACCTGACAGGTCTGTATTTTATCGTATATGCCCAGCTCAAGATACTTTTCCATAAACGGCTGCATAAGCGACTCATTAAACACCTCCCAACTTTCATAAGTGTTTACAATATGAAAAGTAACATAAGAATTACCCATAGAAATAGCATAATTCTTCTCTGGGTTTCTAAAAATCATTTGCGTTTCAGCTTCTTGAACATTAGGAGTAATCGGAACACCATTATTCAAATTCCCTATTTCGAAAACAATCCCCTTTTTTTCTTGCCTCAAAGAAAAACCATCTGCTTGAATTTTATCATAAAATTGACCGAAGAAGCCACTGTCCCATTTTATGGGGCCTGGAAGAAATTTAAAAGTGCAAAGCACTTCTTTGAGGTGTTTATTTGAATACATCATTCGATTAGGCATGCAAAGTTATAAAATTCTTATTATAAAATCACAAAATACATACTTACACAAGTTAAACAAATATTACATTCTTTATTGCTCTTTAACACTAATTAACAAATTCGACGCTTAAAAGATTTTATAAAATCAATGCAAAGCACCTAGTGTATTTATATATTACGAATCGAACCATTACACAAATAAATCAAACTACTAAAAAACAAGAAATTAACAAATAATAAGACTGGGTAAAACAAAACAATTTTCGTTTATCCCAGTATGCTTGCCCCAACGGGGCTCGAACCAAAACAGGTCTCTATTTACTTTAATCGAGGGTTAAAAAACGGGGTAAAAATAAAAACGTCCTTCACGATATCATGAAAGACGTTAGTGGAGCCGAAGGGAGTCGAACCCTTGTCCAGTTGTGAGATAAATTATACCTTCTACATGCTTATTTTTCAGTTGATTTTCGGGAAATAAACGGGCTGAAAACCGACCTTGTTTAAATCCTTAGATACTTTATCTCACTTTAAGTCGTATCTCCTTAAAGCCAGCTTTGTTGTTTCGATGCCCCAGATTCTAACCCAACAATGCAGCAGTTAGAGGGACAAAAGCTAAGCTAGTTCTAAACTAGGCAGCTAAGGCGTAAGTATTTTCGCCAACTAAAATGTGATCGTTCACTTTAAGTGCTCTCCGAACAACGCACTGCATGCTAACATAACTTTCGCCACCCCGTCAAATCCAAGAACGGCCCCAGAAAAAGTTCTCCCGGCAAAAAATACCAGACCACAAATATACGAAAAACTGTGTTAAATAACAATTTTACCTCATTTGCCCATAAAAAAGGAATGTACCAGACTAAAGCCGGCATACTATAATTCTAATTTACCGGATGATATTTATGCTATTTTATAATCATCTGGTGGTTGAATCCCTGACGATGAAATGTGCCGGGACAGTTACTTTTTGTACAGCCCTCTCCTCTAAAGGTTTGTTGAGCAAACTGAGCAGTACCCCGATGGATTGCCGCGCAAGTTCAGATATAGGCTGAGCAACTGCGGTTATAGTTGGGGCATAAAAATCGAAAACCTGATGATCATCAAATGCAATAATGCCCATTTTACCGGGTATATGGTATCCGAGCTGGTTGATCGCTTTCATACCACTAAAAGTAAGATAATTGGTAGCAAAGTAAATAGCATCGATCCTTTTGTTCTGCTTAAGGAATTTAACAAGCTGCTTAACTGTTTGCGCGGGATCATTTCCATAAGGCACTTTTTCTATAATAACTTCCAACCCATATTCGGCCATTGCCCTGGTATAGCCCAGTTTTCTTTCTTCCATCTGGCTCTGGTTACTATCCAGCGTAATAAATGCAATATGGGCAAAAGCATTTTCTGCCAGGTATTTGGAAGCATTATAGCTGGCTTTAAAATTATCGAGGATTACGTAGCTTGATTCAATATCAGGGTAATACCTATCGAAAAGTACAACGGGAGATCCTTCATCAATAAGTGCCTGAATTTCTTTTTCCATCCCAGGCGGAGGGGTTATGATGTAACCATCTACATTGCGGTCTCTAAATAGCTGGATCAACTCCCTGGTTTTATCCGGATCATTATCGGTGCTACAATAGAAAATCTTATACCCGCTCTGGTAGGCAATTTCCTCTATATGATAGGCCATCTGTGCAAAAAAATAATCGGATATTTTTTCCACCATCAGGCCAATAATCATGGTTTTACCAGTGCTCAGGCTCTGGGCCAGGCGGCTTGGTTTATATCCGTTCTCATCAATGTACTGCAATACTTTTTCGGTCAAAGCCAAACTGATACGTTTCTCTTTTGCTTTACCATTGATAATGAAGGAAATTGTAGACTTTGAAATATTCAGGGCAGTTGCTATATCGCCTATGGAAATCTTTTTTGCCATTACCGGAAATTAGATAAAGTGACCGATCAGTTAATTATCGAAAATGTCCTTTGAACCGGAACAGCCGATTGAACCTGCTTCGCTGGAGTATTATATCCATATTGCCACGCTACCAGCGTAACTTTTAATGGCAACTTGCTTCTGGGGGGGATGCCTGTAAAATAAAGTATGCCGTTTACAATTTCTGCAGGTCCTTCCTTTACAAAATACTGTAAGGGCAATCCAGCGTCAGAATGGGCAATTAATTTTAAGGATTTCACAGATTTTTTCTGGTCGGGAATTTCAGGGAAAATAATTTGCTGCGGCATCCCTTTCAGGTTGGTAAGGGGAATCTTCATATTTGCCTGTTGTACCGATGAACGATATTTAGTGTCGCCTTTCTGACTGGCCATTAGCCAGATATCATTGCTCCGCTTACTGTTATTAAATCCCATTCTGTAAAAGGATAACTGAAATGTGGAGTCATTGATTTTCTTGACTGGCCCACAAATCCTGGAAATCACAATTTTCTCTTCAGGACGATAACGCACATCAATCTGATGGGTTGTGGTATCGGTATTTATAGCCGAAACATGAAAGGTAATTCCATCTGCAAGAGGATGAAAAAGTGGTCTGAAACCAGCGGCTCCTGCAGAAGGCAAGAGTTTGCCCTGTTGCGTGAATCCGATTGTACGTTTTATTTTTGCCCGCGCAGCTCGATACAGATCCTCAGTTACCTTGGCCATCTGCGCATCAAATACCCATCCGGCCTCCGCCTTGTTTCCCTTATAATCATTATAAGGCGCTGAAATGGCATTTGGCCATTCGTTTCTCCTCCATCTATCCACCAGCCATCCTTTTTGAGGCTTAACAGCAGAAAGTATAGGAAAAGTACGTAAAGGTGTTTTTTGGGGAAGCCGGGCTTTTACCGCTTTCGAGATAAACAAATTAAGGTAGTTAACCAGTTCATCAGAATAGTCAAAGTGACCATGACCAGCATCGCAAAGTAATGCAATGGGCGTATTGGGATTATCTTTTCTATATTTTATTGCCGGGTTAATGCGTCCCTCTATCCATTCATCTTCACCCATCACAAAAAGCCCGGGGATACCGTTTAAATTTCTTTGGCCCCAATCAGGATTGGGCTTGCCGCTCCCGGTCATATTGGTTAATGGCGCATCGCCATGAATGGATAACACGGCAATTGTACGATCGGGATTAAAAGCAGCGAAATTCCAGGGATAGCTTGCCGCAGCAGAGTGCCCTATGGGGATAACCGGAGCGAATGCGAGTTCCTCGTAACCAGATAGTTCTGCGAGGTTTTTCATTGTTCCGAAAAAAACTGCCGAGGAGCTGAGGTTAAAAACCATATCGACCGACGGCGTAATCCAGATTTCTGCAAGGCCAAGCACAGAAAGATTTTTTCTAAAAGCACTATGCTCCAATATCCCTTCTTCAAGCATGTTGTGCTGGCCAATAACCACACCCCTTACCTGTTTACAGTCAGGCGGTATCCATAAAAATGCCGTCGGCTTTTCTCCTGTTTCGGAAGAAATATTACCCGGTACGGAAACAGACCATTGCCATTCTGCAGCAAAAATGTTTTGCCACAGCAATAAAAAAGTAAAGCAGATAAAAATTACTCTGTACATATCACTTTAGATCAGTATATTATCAGGTTCCAACGCTATTTTAAGTTATTATTTGCTGTCCAGATCACTACGGGTGAGGCAGGGAAAAGAAAAGCGTTCCGAAACCTGCATTGTCGGCATTAAATCCTGCCCCTTCGGGTCTCAATTCATCTGCTGCCCGTTTGGTATAGCGGTATTGATCTGCAGGTATACCCTTTACCCGGAAAGCATAATGGTTGTATACCTGTTCAAAGATCGAGCGCAGCTTTCCTCTCCCATTGATGGATATCTTATCGGCAGGAAACCTGCCACTGATATCGTTATATGGCTGAAAAGGTACATCTTCTCCAAGATTATACCGGGCTGTATACTCAAACCCCTTAAGCAACCTGTTCTGCGTAAAACTGTACATATCCATCCCCTGGTTCCACCCAATTTCGCACATTTCTGCCAGATGGCCGATTCCAAGCATACAGTGTGGCTGATCGCGCCCACTCTCCTGACACTGACCATCTTCATTTACGACATAATGCAGCAGGCTACCATTTCCGGGACCCTTATAGTAGAAATCAACTGCACGGTCGAACATTTCATGATCATCATTAAAAACAGCAATAGCCATCATCCCTTTCATACAGGCCAGATCCCAGTTACCGTGGGCCCAAAGTGCAAAATACTGGATGGGCGGATAAAACACATCCCTGAACATCACTTTGCATTTTTCGATATCCTCCTGTTTCCATTTAGGGTAAGTAGCCCGCATAATCTCTGCGGCACTGGCCATCTTAAAAACATTCAGTCCTGCCCCTAACTCTACATCTGTTCCATCAAAAACTTTAAAAGTATCAGACCAGGCATTTATTATTTTTATGGCAGTTTTAGCATGGGCTTCATCGCCTGTAATACTCCACATTATTGCATTTTGATATGCGGCACAGACATCTTTTTCGAGATTTCCTATATTTTTACCAGCTCCAATCAGTAAGCTACGCTCTACATGCTGAACGGCATGAGGTTCGCAGGAAGCGCTTGACCACGGGTGCGATTTGAATTTCTCAAAGGCACTCTTCCACGGTTCCCTGCCTATGGCCACCATATCTTTCATCCGCTGTAGATCACTACTTGAGTGCAACAGGCCAGGATGAGTAAAAGGTTTTGGATGGTACGCAACTGTTGCCCCCAGCTTCAGTACCTGCCCATACGTATCCGCTATAAAGAGAAAAAAGACGATAAAGGTTAACATCCACTTACAATGACGGATTAACCTGCTACAAACATTTAAACTATGCATGCTCAATATTTTAAAATAATTTTATTCTTTGTTTAAGGCCCTGCCCTCGATAAAAAGGGCCTGGAGGCCTTACCGAAGCACCTGTCACATTCAGGAAATCCCTGTTAATCGTTATCTTTTTTCCATCAGGATATTCTATATATTGCTTGCTCAGTGCAAAAAAACCTAAAAAATCAGCTGTTAATGCCGGAATCTTTATTGGCCTTAGTGCTTCCTTTTTCCATAATAATGCTACACCTTTCTGGTGATGTTCCAGGCGGAAGGATAGACTATTTTTGGCTTTTGTGCTATTCACATCGGCCCAGCTTAGCGGCATTGCTCCATCTGCATAAAGATTAAAATCTGCCTCGCACCCCGTTGACTTTGCTATGCCTGCCCCTTTGCCGATAAAAAGGTTCCCATACCATCTGTGGTCTATGTTTAGTGCAGGAATTGTCTGTTTGATGACCAGGCTATGCGGCAAGAAATTGGATGTTGATACTGGCATACCAGATTGCCGGCCATTGAGGAAGCTACAGTTATAAAACAGGTTCTGAACAAAAACATTTGCCTCAGATGCCTCCATTTTTACGCCATCAACTTTTTTATCTGCCGTATCGGCCATTGCAAGTATATTGTTGTCAAACAGAGTAGGTCCATGGTTTTTTAACAGGTATAACAGTCCGGCATCACAGTCTGAAATAATATTCCTTGATAAACGGGCGCCCTGAAAAATCGGGCCTAAAAATACACCATAACCATTTTTACCATAAACCCTACGGATCAGGTTATGCGTAAGGGTGGCATCAACTGCCATAGCCAAACGGATACCTGCAGATTCATCACCTGTATAATCGCCATCCTGATTGATGTTCTCTATCAGATTATCTTCTATAGTACTGGCTGTACCACCAATTAACCCAAAAATACCTGCCTGCCCACAATTAAAAATATGGTTTCTGCTAATCTTGTGGTGCCCAACAGAAGCCAGATCTGTATAATCATTAAATTCTGGCCTGCCCGCGTTAACATCTGTATAAACATGCCCCGGTATGCCTATAGAAATACCCACAGCCTGGCATTCACTTATAGAACAGTTTATTATGTTCCAGTACTTTCCGTTTTTGGTATCTATTGCGCCAGGCTGTTCTGCATAAATAGAGGCATAACCATTGGCTACCTGGCTGATGGAAATTCCCTCGATGTTAATATAATCTACACCCGGCCTGGCACTAATCCCGATATTCCTGACCGATAGCTCCGTTAGCCCTACATTAGGATCTAATGTCCCGAAATTGGCCCAAATTACCGCTTTTCCGTCTTCAAGGGTTTTAGTCCAGCGCAATGCCTTACTGCACTCCTGGAGGGTTGGTACATTAAACAGTTTCTTGCTGTTAAAAAAGAGCATCATCCTGGTCTGGGTGGTATCCAGTACACATTTCCAAAGTTTGTTTTTATCCTTTACCCATCCTGTTTTCCGGTCGGAGCCTTTGATCATCACTTTTGCCTGGTTTACTGCTTGCAGCGTAATGCTTTTGCCTGCTGAACTTCCACCACGCTCAAACACCACCGATTCACGGTAAACGCCTGCAGCTATGAGTATTTTATCTCCGGGCATGGCCTTTGAAACTGCATAATTAATCGTTCTGAAAGGTTTAGCCGCCGAACCTTCTGCCCTATCGCTGCCTGATACGGAAACATAAATACTTTTAGGGGGAACTGGAACCGGGACATATCTAATAGTTTTGTCTGTAAATTGCCCCAGTAACGGAAAAATAAGAAATAAGAAAATTTTACTCATCAATGTTTATAGGTTTCTTTTATTTTAATGAAAGATCAGACAGGATAAAAGATTTAGATTCCACAGAATAATGACACCTGATTGCCCATAGGATACTCTAGATATCTGAAAATTGTTTGTTGGAGAAATATCCTGGTTATATGAATTGCTTATCTGGTTAGCCAAACTTAACTAAACAAAACCGGTTTAGCAAAATGAACATCTTTTTCGATTTTATGACCGTGTACTTACCCTAATGCACTGCGTTATAGATTGTCGGCATAGATAATATCATTAAGTTAAGTATATTGCGTGGGAATCGTCATTCTATTGAAATCTATCAATCTTAGCCTATTCGAAGGCATTTACTTACTTTCTATCAATCTCAAGAAATCCTCGACTACGCCCAGACTAACGACCGCGGTACTTAACTTAATGACATGATTGCCCTGTATGCCCTGTGACAATCGAAAAAAGACAAAATATTTGTGCTGTAAGCTTATTTGCTGCCAAGGTAAAGTAGGTCACCAAAGCCGGGTTGGTCCCGATCATAACCTTCAGCGCCCATTTTTGCAATCACCTGTTGGGTAAACGGCATTGAAAGCCCTTTTCTGCGTACATAATGGTTATAAACCATTTGATAGATGGGAATAAACCTACCCCTTCCGGCAGTAGAAATTTGTGTCCATTCGCTATATTTTCCGGTAATATCCTTCCAGGTTTTAAAAGGAACCTCGTTGCCAAGGTTATAGCTGGCAGTATATTCAAATCCTTTTAATAGTCGGTTATCAAGCGCACCATAAAGGTCATTGCCTTGTTTCCATGCAATTTCGCAAACAGTAGCCATTGCCCCTATACCTAACTGAGAATGGCCCTGGTCTCTGCCGCTTTCCTGTATCTGTCCGCTTTTCCCATCCACATAGTTGGCTATAGTTCCGTTATCGTTAGCATGCAGGTAAAAATGTACCGCTTTATCATACATTTTCTGATTATCAAGATAGATTGCAGCTGAGAGGTAAAATTTAGTTACAATTGGGCCCCAGTTTCCATTTGTATAGGCAGGGCTTGCATAAAACTGCTCGCAAACCGGCAAAAAGATTCCAGTTACCATGCGGGCTATCCGTTCAAGCTTTTTAGGATCAGCAGTTTTAAAATCGTATTTCAGGATTTCCAGAACATTAACAATCTTGATCCCTTCCAAACCCACCAATAAGGGAGCATCATTGGTAGCCGGAATGTGCTGCAGGGAATCTGCATAGCTCAGCAAAATGGCAATGGCCTTTTCAGCATGTTTCTGATCGTGGGTGGCTACCCACATGAGGCTATTAAGATAAGCCGCACTGAAGTCTGCTTCCATACGGCTCTTGGTGTTCCCAAATTCTCCATCTCTGGATATTACCTTAAATGGCCCTTTTATCTTATAATCTGAACTGGCTAGTGGATTATCTTTTAGGAGTTGAAATGATGCATAACCGACCGAGTTTTTATCCTGAGCGGTATGGTGTATTCTTTGTAGATCTGAGCTTGAAAACAAGATACCAGGATGTATAAATTTCTTCTGTGCAGACGAAACAGAGCTTAAAAAAAACAGAAAATAGACAACTAAATAAACACACTGATTTTTTTTCATTGTTTTGGATTAATGGAGATTTTGGAATATACGTTATACGACACGAAAAATATAACACCATACTCACATTCTAAGGCCTAAAGATATAAATATACATTGCAGAGTATCCCTTACTGTTCCTTTTGTCAATAAGTCACCAATCTGACCTCCGGGCTAACCCCGGTTTGTAGCAGTTACTATTAAAAAAAACTTAACCGTATATTCAATTAAACATTTATGAAAAAAAAAGGGAAAGTTTTTGCGTTGCTGATCGCCTTGAATTTGGGGGGTATTTCCTCATTTGCGCAGGTTCAGCAGATCATTTCGGTCCAGTCTCCAGAAAGGGGAACAAAAGTGGATATCAGCCTATTTTCAAAAAAGGAGATCAGGTACCGTATGAGCAAAAATGGAAAAGAAATTTTGAGCTGGTCTGCTCTTGGCCTTCAAATTGATTCGAATGAAGTGGCTTCAGAACTTAGCATCATCAGCACATCCGGAAGTTCGCACCGGGAAAATATTATTAACCTGCTAGGAGAAAACAGGATAATTAACAATGACTACACTGAACGCAGGATCAATTTAAAATCGAAGGATTATTATTTTTCAATACTTTTTCGAGTATTTGATGGAAGTTTAGCCATAAGGTACATTATACCACAGCAAAAAGAAAAAAAAGAATTAAGCATATTAAAGGAAAAAACGGCTTTCAATCTCAATGGGCAATACCAGATTTACCAGTATCACCAGGAATCTGTATTCAGACCGCTACCTGTTGATTCATTAAAAGGAAGCTCAGACCTTCCTTCTACTTTAACGGCAAAAGATGCTTATTTAAGTATTGGAGAGGCAGAAAACACCGGATATACCAAAGCAGAACTCAGTCATGGTACGGCTCCTGGATCGCTGCAGGTTTCATTTGAAAAAGACAACCGGGTAAAGGCCATATTACCCTTCCAAAGCCCCTGGAGAACCATAAGTTTTTCAAAAAATGCAATTGGCCTTCATCAATTTAGCGAACTGCCATTTAAACTTTCCAGCGCACCCTTATCTAATCAACCTGACGAACCAGTTGCAGGAAAACTGATGCGTGCCCAGCTAGATACCCAATCTGCGCTTGATTGTATAGACCTGGCAGAAAAAATGGACTTTAAATACATTATGTTCGATGCGGGCTGGTACGGACCGGAAAGAAGTGTATCTTCTGACCCAAGAGTTCCGATTGCAGCTATCGACATGGAAAAAGTAATCAGTTATGGCAGACAGCACGGGGTTGGACTTATTGTATATGTAAATTACATCGGACTGCAGGCACATCTTTACGAGATTCTTCCTTTGTATAAAAAGTGGGGGGTTAAGGGGATCAAATTCGGATTTATTGATGGCCTGAGTCAAAAAGGGCTGCAATGGCTTTCTTCGGCAATAAAAAAAGTTAATGACTACGGATTATTGCTAAATATCCATGACAACTACAAACCTACCGGCCTGAATAGAACCTATCCATTTCTATTAACCCAGGAAGGCATCCGTGGTGATGAAAATAGTCCTGATGCATTCCATACCACTGTACTCCCTTATACACGTTTTTTGGCAGGGGCGGCTGATTTTACTTTCTGTTTCCCTAATCCAAAGAACCAGTTTAACAAAAACCTTAAAGTAAGCAAGGGGCAGCAACTTGCACTTACTGTAATTAACTTTAGCCCCCTGCAGTCTATTTTCTGGTATGGCAAGCCAAAAGATTATACCAATTGGGATGAGATCGAATTTTTCAGCAGGGTACCTACGGTATGGGACCGTACAATATACCTTCAGGGAGAGATAGGAAAAAGTATTAGTGTTGCGAGAAAAAAAGGGAACAATTGGTTTATAGGTTCAGCTGCTGGCGAAAATGATTGGAAAGGCACAATAGTAATGGACTTTCTTGATGCCAACAAATCATATACTGCAACAATTTGGGAGGATACCGGTGAAAAAAAACTTTCGAAAAAAACGATCACGGTAAAAAGGGGCTATCAAATGCCTTTTATGATTAGGGCTGCAGGTGGTATAGCGATTGAGATTACACCTAGTTAGGTATTTGACTTAAAAACTTCGTCATTGCAAGAAGCTGTCATATAACCTAGTGCGATTAATAATCTATTCTGAAGATGTTTTATGAACTTTTTTATTTTCTAGTCGTCACCCTGAATTTATTTCAGGGTCTATTTTGTAGAAAAGATGCTGAAATAAATTCAGCATGACGATTGCCATAAACAAATCAGAAATTACAATCATAAATATATGTCTACACGATATATCTACGAAAAAAAAGGATGTTAAATGGATACTTTTCTTTTACCCTGATTTCATTATTTTATGAACGCTGTTTCTCCTGTTTTCACGTTGATGCGCCACGGTTTAGGTTCAGGGAGTTTGAGTTTACCATTACCGATCTCCAGGGGCATCCAAAGGTATCTGGAATCCCATTGGGTACGGGGCTTCCATTTGTCGGCCACAAAGATTACAGCCGTTGATTTTGTACCCACAACCTTAAGCATAAAGGTAGATTGTGAGCCATAGGTATTGGTTTCGGGTGGAGCAATATCTTCGAACTCAGACCATGGTCCTTCCAGTGATTTAGCAGTTGCATACTTATTGGGGTTTGGATTCCAACTGGTTAGTGCTGAACCAATTGCATAGTAAAGACCATTATATTTGACCACTGCTCCGCCTTCCAAGGGTGCTTTAATGATACACATATCCTTTTCAACATCCAGGTAATCTTCAGAAAGTTTTGCAATGTGAAAGCCCTTAACCGGCCGGTCTTCAAAAATAAGATAAGCAGATCCATCATCATCTATAAACTGGCCAATATCACGGCTTACCTGACCTAAGGGGCGAAAAGTGCGGATAAACTTATAAGGTCCTGTAGGAGAATCGCCAATAGCTACACCTACCCGTGCATACTTGTAATTACCTACTTCGCCCTTAACCTGCCCATCTATATGCATATACATAACGTATTTTCCGGTTTTGATGTTATGGTAAACTTTCGGGCGTTCCAGTACCCATTTTTTTCCAAGGCTATCCGGATCGGTCATTTTAAATACATCTCCTCTAAATTTCCAATTCATCAGATCTTTTGAAGAATAACAGCTTACGTACCTGTAATTGGAATCCAATCCCTGGCGACGCTCTTCTCCATACCAGAAATAGCTATTCTTTACCTTAATAATCCCTCCACCATGCGCCTGGATATGATTTCCTTTATCATCTGGCCAAAGTTCGCCCGGGAGGATAGCTTTTCGCTGCTGTGCCATACCTGTTGCCGTGTATAACAATGTAAATAGGATAAAGGCAGATCTGAGCAGGCATTTGCCTGCATAGTTCATTTTCATTTTATGTGATTTCATTTTTTTAAACGATATCCTTCCGTTCGAACTGCTGCACTGAGTTGCGTACAAACCATTTCTTCTCATTGTGTTCTAAATTGCGCTTAACTTAAAATTGGCAGATTTCAAAAATCAGCGTCATCTCGACCGGAGCAAAGCGTAGCGGAGAGATGACGATTTATCTTAACCTTGCTTGTCTAAGCTGCATAAACAGATGAAAGGTCTGAGACCTGCCTAAGTGTTTGTACTGCACGATAAACATGATTTATAACGGATTGATAACGTATTTTAAGGATGTCGGCAATCTGTGGATAGCTAAGCTCATCGTAAAAACGCATAGTAAGTATTTCACGCTGTTTGGCAGGGAGCGTATTAAGCGCCACAACCATTTGCTGTTTCATCAACGAATCTGATTCATTAGATACCATGATATCTTCTGCTGAAAATACTAAGCTTGGAGCGGGCATTAAAGTTAGCTTAGTTTCACGGTGTTTGGTTAAACGGATATGGTTAAGTACGATTGACCTCGCAGACCTGTAAAAGTAAGCTTCTACATTTCTGATTGCTCCGATTTTTTCTCTATTTTCCCAGAACTTAATAAAAAGGTCTTGTAAAAGATCGTTTACCGCATCATCATCATCTAACATCCTGTTGGCAAAAACGAAAAGTTTTGGATAAAGTCTTGCATGTAGTTGTGCATAATCGCGCTCATTTCCCGCTAGTGTACCTTCCCATAATGCAATTAATTTCTCGGTCATCATAACATATCAATATTTGGTTGATACGAAGATGGCATGAGCCAAAAAAAATGATGGGTATAAATTCGTAAAATAGGAGTGTATTTTCGCCAAACCGCTTTAGCAAGTCAAAAAAAGCCATTTTTCAGTCTTCAAAACTTGGGCTTGGCTAACATTCTATTTCATTTTATATCTATTATTGAAAGCCTTGCGGTGTTTCCGGATAAACTCCGAAGGGGTGGCCCCAAAAAGTTTTGAGAACTGTTTGCCAAAATATTTGGCGTCATTAAATCCCGAACGGAAAGCCACCTCGGTTACATTATGGTCAGAGTTGATCATCAGTTCTGCAGCTTTCCTCAAACGGATAAAGCGGATGAAAGAATTCACCGATTGGCCGGAAATACTTTTCACACGCTTATACAAATTAGAGTGGCTCATCCCTATCTCATCGGCAAGTGCCTTAATACCAAAGTCGGAATCTGTAAGGTGGTTTTCAACAACTAAGATACAGGTGTCCAAAAATTTCTTATACTCTTCTGATACCACCACAGCATTGCTCTGCAGCGTAATCTCGTTATAAAAGTAATTTTGAAGATTATTCCTGTTTCGAAGCAAATTGGCTACTCTGGCAATCAGGTATTCGCGTTCAAAGGGTTTGTTGATGTAATCATCAGCACCACCATGAACACTTTTCAGCTTTACTTCCTGAGATGAACTTGCGGTTAATAGAATGACAGGGATATAAGAAAGCGTAGGATTGGATTTGATCATCTGACAGAACTCTATCCCATCTATCCCTTGCATCTTAAAATCTGTAATAATCAGGTCAGGAAGTTTTTCTGCTGCAAACTGCAGCCCCTGTTCGCCATTCTCGGCCTGATAAACAGTGTAAAGATTGGAGAAAAGGCCAGAAATGTATTCCCGGATATCTCTTTCATCATCAACAACCAGAATAGACTGCCGATCGCTAACGAGGTTTACATCCAGACTGATATTATTTTGTTCTGTAGATTCAGGAAGTGTGGTGGTATACATTTCATTAAAAAGGGCTTCAGAACTTTCCTGTTCTTCTTCTATAACATGGCCAACAAGATGCGTTTTCCCCTTTAAGAAACAGATAGTAAATATACTTCCGCCTTCGGTCCTGTTTTTATAAGAAATACTTCCAGAATGCGCTTCCATAAACTGTTTAGCCAGGTAGAGCCCTATCCCAAATCCAGATTTATGGTTTCCGTCTGTCCGCTCGGCCTGATAAAAACGATCAAAAATCTTTTCTCCTGCCGTAAGGGGAATCCCTGGTCCTGAATCCTGAACAGTAATTAAAAGACTTTGATCCGCTTCGGTTAACCTTACCACTATTTCGCCGCCATTTGGCGTATATTTCAATGCATTAGAAATCAGGTTAAACAGCACAATTTCGATCTTTATCCTATCGGCATATACCTCCTTATTTATTGCAGAATTTTCAAACCTGTAATCGATGAGCTTGGCCGAGGCCTGTTGAACGAAGCAATAAAACACCTCCCTGGATAATTTTTCAAGATCAAGCTTAGCCGCTGTAATGTTCTCAAAACCTTCTTCTGCTTTTCTGAAGAGCAGCAACTGATCTACCAGCGACAGCATCCTTTTGGCATTGCGCTGGATCATGCTGAGCGCGGCATTTCCGTTACCTTCTACGCTTCCGCTTTTGATCAGGTCATTAATTGGATTAATGATCAGGGAAAGTGGGGAACGGAATTCATGAGAAATATTGGTAAAGAATGACATGCGCTTTTCGGCAAGCGCCTTTTCCTGCTCATTAATCAGTCGTTCCTTATCATGCGCTAAACGCTCCATGTTATGCTGGGCTACTTGCGTATCATATTCTGCTTTCTTCCGTTGAGATTCGAGATTCACAATCTGAACTTCATATTTTAGGCGGGTCTGCGCAGACCTATATCGAAGATATATATAGATAAGTGATGAGATAATGGCTATATAGCCCAGGTAAGCCCACCATGTTCTGTACCATGGCGGAAGGACCTTAATTTTCAGGATAATTTCATTGTGCCCCCATACCCCTTCCGCATTGGTACTTTTAACCTTAAATGTATAGTTACCTTCGGAAATATGTGTATAAGTTGCTTTTCTGTCTTTCCCCGAATTTGTCCAGCCCCTGTCCCAGCCATCCATAAAATATTTATAGGAAATTTTTTCTGGGGATGAAAATTCGAGTGCGGTAAAAGAAAAGGAAAATACGGCCTGATCATAGGGTACCTCTATTTCCTTAATAGTAATATTATCTTCATCAACAATCAGTTTCAGGTTCTCTTCCAACGGCGTATTGTTAATGGTTATTCCGGTAAGAAACAGGCTTGGCATCTGGCTGTGTGGCATAATTTCCCGTGGATCGAAAATACTAAACCCTTTTATGCCCCCAAAAGCGATTTCCCCGGTACTGAGTTTGATGCCTGCATTGATCTGGAACTGATTGCTCTGTAACCCATCACTCTGGTAAAAACTTCTGAAAGTACCTTTAGCAAAATTATAACACGATACCCCAAAATAGGTACTCATCCATAGATTTCCCTGATTATCGGGAATGAGGCTCAGTACCGAATTATTACAAAGGCCATTAGCAGTAGTTAACCTTGAAACTATTTTTCTTTTAAAAGGATTAAAAACAATGAGCCCACCACCTTCCGTTCCTATCCAGAGCAATCCCTTTTTATCTTCAAATATCACCCTAACGGTATAACCAAGATCATAAAATCTGTGATTCTTTCCTTTTTTATCAACTTCGATCAGCTGATCGAGATTGCCGGCCCAAATGCGTCCATCCCGGGTCTGCATCATGGTAAACAGGTCGCCCAGTTTTTTGTCGAAAAGTTCAAACTTATCCAAACGGGGATTAAAGCGATAAAGTCCGCCAAGAAGACTTCCACGCCTCAGGGTTCCTGCCCAGATATCAAGGTCGCTATCTTCAAACACCGTAAAAGCGACCTTACTTTCTACTCCTGTCTGCGGATCTACGATCTTATACCTGGTAAATCTCTTTGTATTCGGATCGAAACGGTTAGCACCTTCCGTAAAAGTCCCGATCCAGATGTTTCCATAGCTGTCAGAGACCATTGATGAAATAAAATTACTGGATATCGTATTAGGATCTGACGTATATTTATAATTGGTAAATTGATTTAACTTCCTGTCCCAGATACTAAGTCCGGTACCATCCGTGCCAATATAAAGTTTTCCATCTTTTGGGGCTAAAAATGATGATATGGAGTTTCCCGGGATAGAATTGCCCTGGGGATTATGCGCCCAGGTATGGAATATTTTTTTTACCGGATCGAGAATGGTTACTCCGCCAGAATATGTCCCGATCCATTTTCTATCGTTTTTATCGATAAATATGGCGTAAATCTGCTCGCCGCTCAAGCTGTTATTAATTTCATTATCCAGCACCTGCACCCTTCCACTTGCCGGATTATAAGAGAACACGCCTTCTCCATATGTTCCCAGATAGAGCATATTATGCTTATCTGGTGAAATGCTTGAAATTGCCTTACCCGGGAGTTTAATTCCACTGCCTAGAATGGCTGTATTTTTTCTTTTTATAGGATCATAGTGGTATAAACCGTTGTTGGTACCAATATACACCTGTCCGCTACTTACACCCAAAGAAAGCGCAAGAACGATATCTGCATTAGCCAGCACCAGTGCACCAGCTTTAGGATCAACATAATAAAGCCCCAGATTTTGTACAAATGCCCACTCCCTCCCCTTATCATCAAGCCTCACAGATTGCACACCATAAGAAAAAGTGCGTTTTCCATTTACCAGAAGCGGGATTTGCTCGCCCACGGTTTTACCTCTTTTAAACCGTAACAGTCCAATTCCCTCTGTAGCTACGAGCATCGTGTTGTTTGTGCCGGGAACAAGATCTCTGATTACATTTGTAAACGGTAGATCTGTTCCTTTTACAGGTTCATGCCATGAGCCTTCTGTAAAAATGCCTTTTTTATCGTTGTAAATACTTAATCCCTTCCTGGTTCCTATCCATATATTATTGTCTGCATCGCTGTTAATTGCATGTATAATATTATGGATCAGAGAAGTTTTATTGCCAATCTCATTTCGGAACACTTTGAACCCATATCCATCATAACGGTTTAGGCCATCTCTGCTCCCAAACCAGAAAAATCCTTTTCTGTCCTGGTAAACACAGCGGATATAATTATTGGATAATCCATCTTCTATTTCCAGATGACGTACGCTGAGCGAGTCTCGTTCAGAGGCCACACTTATACCGGCATATAGTAAAAGAAAGATCAGCAGTATTCTTCGCACAGTTTTGGATTATTGGCTACTAAAATAATGAAACATTATAATAATAGGACATATTCAAGCTTAATTCATACTCTGTCGATTTCTCTTCTCAAATGTTATTTGATACGTTGATAAAGCCTAGCCTTTTGTGAGGTTTGAAGAATAAAAACCCAGCCGCCATTGGCAGCCAGGTTAATATAGAACTAAAACTAAAAAACTATCATCCGGGGCTTTAGACTAGTGCTGGGTTTAGGCTCAAATACTGTGTTAAGATGGGATGCTTAAAATTGTTTACCTGGTTACCTTAAAAAATCTGGCAGCAAAAAGAAAGATCACTACATAACAGATGATGGGCAGGTAATAAGCATCTGCAACATCTACATTAGCTATCTTACCCATGAAATAAGGCATTACCGCTCCACCAACCACGCCCATAGAAATATACGAGGAAGCTTGTTGCGTATGTGAACCAAGATTTTTCAGTCCGAGACTAAAAATAGTAGGGAACATAATACTAAAGAAAAAATTGATACTTAGCAGTGCGCAATATGATGTCCAGCCCCAGCTTTGGGCTACAATAAGGCAGGCAACAATACTACAAATAGCAAATGCTGCAAGGATCTTATTCGGGGCTATAAATTTCATCAGGTAAGTCCCAACGAATCTTCCAAGCGCCATCATTACCATAAACAATACCATAAAATTTCCGGCCTTCTCATCAGAAAAGCCCATCTTCTCATGTCCATAATTTATAAAATAACTCCAGGTACCAGCCTGTGCAGCTACATTAAAAAACTGAGCTGCTACTGCCCAAACAAAGTGCCTGTGCTGAAAAAGCTTTTTTCCAGGAGCAATATCGATATTCTGTGCAGCAATGGGTTCATCAGAAATGTGATGGGGATCAATCAGGTCGGGAATGCGGATAAAGAAAAAAGCTACCGCAACGATCAAAATAAATCCTCCTAGTCCGGCGTAAAGCAATTTTACCGAATCGAGGGAATTTTCGTGTCCTCCGGAAGTTGCTCTGAGTAAAAAGAATGTTCCTATCGCCGGACCAATTATTGCACCTATGGCATTGAAAGACTGTGAAAAGTTTACCCTTCTATCACTGGTACGCTGATCGCCCAGTGAGGCCGCAAAGGGATGTGCAACAGTTTCTAATGTTGCCATTCCGCAGCCGAGAATAAATAATGCTATCCTAAAAAAACCAAAACTTTCTGCATTTGCAGCTGGTACAAAAAGAAAAGTGCCCAGCGCAAAAAGCCCAAGCCCCAATATTACACCGGCCTTGTAGCCAAAGCGTTTCAGAAATATCCCGGCAGGAATGCTCATGATAAAATAGGCACCAAATACGGAAAACTGGATCAGTCCAGACTGTGCTTTTGATACGTTAAGTACATTCTGAAAATGCTTATTGAGCACATCGCTCATGGAGTGTGCCACTCCCCATAACATAAACAGGGAAGTAACCAGGATAAAAGTTAAAAGGAATTTCTTTTCTGTAAAAGCAGGTTTATTGTTCATTTTGATGTTGTTGTAATCCTTTATATGATTATTTTTTGTGGAGCCAGATTGCAGCACCTCCTGAAGCCTGAAGATCTAGTTTCAGGGTAGATTTTGAATCAACTGTTATGTCTTTTATCCCTACTTTAGTGGCAGTGGCAACGGTATTGTCATCGTTATAAATCCGGGCGATAAATTTTTGTCCTTTCGGAAGAAAATCGAACTTCAATTCTAGCTTACGGGCCTCGTTATTGGTAATGCTACCTAAAAACCATTCTTCGCCACTACGCCTTGCAGTTGTAACGTACTCGCCAGGGCTTCCCAATAAAACCCTTGTTTCATCCCAGGTAGCAGGAATCTTATCCCAGAATTCAAGTTCGGGTTCGCCTTTATAAAGATCAGGTTTATCATACCAATATAGGGTCTGTATCGGGCTGAAATAAATGGCAGCCAAAGCAAGCTGATGCGCATGAGTAGTCTTAATCCTGGCATTAAAATAACAGATAGTATAATCTGCAGCTCCTGCAATATACCTGGTAAATGGCATTACGGTGTTACTGGTGGCATCTGGCATTTCTTCATTTCCCCTTATTCCTTCTGCCGTCATTAAATTGGGCCAGGTGCGCTGCTCGCCCGTTGGGCGCCAATCATCGTGAATGTTAACCATTATCTGGTTCTGTGCAGCCTGCTGTATCGCTTTTTCGATCCAGGTGGTCCACCGGTGTGAACCAGACTGAACAAAACCAAACTTAACTCCTGCTACACCCCATTTTTTGTAAATAGAAAAAAGACTATCACTTTGCATCAAGAGCGCCTGTTGGTTAACATATAACCATACGCCTATTCCCTTTTCTTTTCCGTATTTGATAATTGCAGGTAAGTCGAAATCGTTGATGGCCACTTTTGAGGCATCGGAATCAAAACTAAAAGCCGGACCATACCATTTCCAATCGAACAAAATGTATTGTAAGTTCCGTTTAGCAGCAAAATCGATATTCTCTAATGCATCCTTTGTAGTTTGCGTCATTACGCGCATAATCTTACCTGGTTTTACCCAACTTTGATCTTTTATTTTAGATGATTCATTAAGATTTAAGATCAGATCTGTCCCTTCAGCAATACCAGTTGCACTTTCGGCAACCATTACTGCTCTCCAGGGCGTTGCTACTGGAGAAATCAGATCTACAGGGGTAAACATAGATGTAACTACCGTATTTTTTTCCTTTAGTTTAAATTTTGTTCTGGAATAATCTACCATCTGGGCCTCTAACAAAGATACATACAGGCCATTTTTCAGTTCGAGGGTCAGCGGTCGTTCGGCTTCTGCATCCCAGTTCTCCAGTGCAACCTTATGATATGGTGCCTGTGCCCAGTTTGCCTTCCAGGCAGATGTACCCTCTTCAAACTTAAATTCAGTATTTTCAGACATGATCCGGTAATAAGTTCCCTTAACGTTTTCGGGGAAGAAAAATCGGAATGCAATACCCTGATTATAGGCCCTGAATTCGATATTCATTTCGTATATCGGATTATCGTCCTTCACCGTTTTAATCACCAAACTGTTGTAATGATCACGGATAAATTTTCTTTCTCCATAAACAGGAGTCCAGGTTGTATCTTTTTCCGTGCGCACTGAATTCTTTATCTCGAGATTCTCAAACCAATGTTGATGGGTATCTACCGGAAGTGCCATTGCACTTTCTGACAGGTGGTTATCAAGCTCCAGATTAAGTTTAGACTCTAGAATAACATTTTTCCCTTTATAAGACACTTGATAAAAAAATGCTTTTTTATGATCTGCTGATTCCTTTTGATAAAAACGGATCATAAGAGATCTGTCAGGAGAATAAAGTATCTGTTCTGAGCCAGGATTAATATTTTGTGCTGATGCCCTAAAAATTGTAAGAAAGAAAAATAGTGTAAGAAAAGTATATCGGTAAAATTTCATAAAATGTTAGGCGTATTGGGGCATTTGTTTTAAAAATTAGGTGCGGTTATCAAAGACTACCCTACTTAAACGGGTAAAAATATAGTACTGGAAAATTTCGTTATCCGCTAAATCATATTAAATATTGTTATTCTTTGGCTCCAGGGGACGTTCAGCTTCTCCATCTCTAAAAATTCTTGTCGCGATGCGGTTCCAATGCTTTCTGATATCTTCATCTGAAACTAACTGCCGCTTAAAGTTGAAAGGCAGATTCTCTTTATCAGTTTTTTCTGGCAGATTTTCGTTTTTCATATTGTTATGACACAGTGTAGTGTTTTTAATACTCTATTAATCGATAAAACTGAATAATTTAAAAAAAGCGTCCAATACAAAAAGGCTATATCATAAATTAGATTTATCACCCTAAGCCTGTCGAACGCCCCATTTTAATAGTTTTAATCTGTTTCGATACTTTGTCAAGCTCAGTAAAGGCCGAGTTTATCATGGCAGCATTTAAGGTGAAATTGTCTTTATGATACTATGTATTATTCTAGCAGATTACAATCAATTCTTGACCGATTTAAGTTGCCCCCTGATTATGCCTGTTGGATATTTTTGGGTACAGACCACGTAATAACAGCTTCCGTTAAGTAATACAGGTATTTCTGTTGAGCTTAGCTCGGCATAGCCGCCAAGCCCAAGGTTAACTGAGCCAGATGCATTACTGTTGGAAAAAGTTACTGTTTTGATCAGCGTGCCATTGGATCCTGTTGCTGCAGGCCCATAAAATTTTACCGAAGTGATTACATCAGCGGGAGTACCCGTAAAAATATTGCTCCAGGTTAGGGTGAAGGTTAATACATTTACCTGCTCATCGTACCAGCCACTAAAACTTCCTGTAGCATTTACACCTGTAGCGGGTACCATTTGCGTTCCATCTGCAGCACCGGTAACCGTATAAGTTGCCCCGGTTAAAGATTTCAGTTCTTTTCCTTTTGTACAGCCTGTAAATATTACGACTGCACATAAAACCAGAATTTTAAATATGTTGTTTTTCATCATTTTTATATTCTTAGTGATTATTAGGTTAATATCCTGGGTTTTGTTTCATCGAAGGTGCTTTGGTTAATTCTGCCTGTGGGATTGGAAAGAAATACATGTTATCCCTAAAAACATTTTTTCTAACTACAATTGTACGGTAGCTGTAACTTCCGTTACTTGCCCTCGTAATTTCCATCCCATGAAGGTCTTGATTGAGTACCTGAGGTGCAATTTTCCATCGGCGAACATCCCAGAAACGGTGCTCTTCTAAAGCCAGTTCTACCCGGCGCTCGCGTTGTAAAAATATTCTCATTTCTTCCTGTGTCATATTCGCTTTCATGCCGTACATGCCATCGGTGCCTGCTGCAATGCCAGCGCGGTCTCTTATATCCTTTAGCCAGGTGTAAATTTGTGAAGATGGTCCGCTGAATTCGTTATTGGCTTCTGCGGCATTCAATAACACTTCGGCATAGCGAATCAGAATTCTTGGCCGGTTTAATTCTACCCCACCATTAGCCACATTATTGGCGAGCATTTTATAGGCAAAATAACCTGTACTTGTACCTGTTGCGGTATAAATACCATCGGTTCTTGCACCAGATATCGATGCATCATTCGTAGGTGAAGAGGGTATATCTCCGGTGTAGGTCCATACTGGCTGATCTGTTGCTTTACCATTTAAAAAGCGCAACCCGCCATTGTAGGTAATGGAGGCATAAAAACGTGGGTCGCGGTTGAGATACATATTATTTCCAGTGCCCGGATATCCAGAGGCAGGATCGTCAATTGCTTTTCCATTAGCCATTCCAAAAGCATCTACAAGTTCTTGTAAGGGAAAACAACTGGGCGTACTCTGATATCTTGTACCTCTTGTTGCCGGATTGGCCAGCGTTTCCCTGATCATATTATTTTGAGTAGTAGTTGCGGGTAAAAAAGAAAAAACAGCCTCTGAATTTGGTGTACTGGCAGTAAGCCCATTGAGAAACTGATTGTAGAAAAATGGCGTAACCCTGCGAAACAAAGTATATTGCCCCAGGTTAATTACCGCTTGTGCTGCATCGGCGGCATGTTTCCAACGGTTAGGATCGGTATTACCCAATGAAACCAGTCGTGCCGGATCGTCGCCCCTTGATGCATTTACCAAAGGACTTGCCGCATACAAAAGTAAGCGGGCCTTTAATGCCAGAGCAGCGCCCTTTGTAGCCCGGCCATAATCGGCCGGATTGCCTGTGGCCGCCACAAAATCAACAGGTAGCAGACTTGCAGCAGCATCGCACTCTGATATAATGTAGTTCAGGCATTCTTCGTAAGTGTTACGTGGCAAATCAATTGCGTCACCATCGCTAAAAATGGTGTTACCTATTAATGGGAAGCCTCCATAAGTTTTCAGCATAGTTGCGTAATACCACGCTCTTAAAAACCGCATTTGTCCTTCCAAAAGTTTTTTGGTATTGGCTGTCATGGGTATACGGGCTTGGTTTTTAAGAAAAATATTAACCGCCCGCACCTGTTGCCAGGTAATTGTCCAGATCTCGGCAGTTACGTTGCTTGGGTTAATAGCCCCACCAGCCCAATAGGTTTCTTGTTCGGTTGGGGCATTTGCCGACTGTACCTCATCGCTTGCAGCATCAACACCACCTCTTCCCCATCGGTTCGGCTCCCACGAATAACTCAGATTACTGTACCTACTGTTTATATAGTTCCAACTATTTAAACTATCTGTAAAAACGGTATTTTCATCTATCTGACTGAGTTTTTTCTGATCAAGAAATCCTGCTTTCCTGCACGCGCTCAAACCGGCAATAAGCATAGCTGTAAACATTAACCGAGATCCAGATCCAATCATTAGGTTTAAACAACCTGCACCTATATTTTTATACACTAAAATTGTCTTTTTCATTTTTCTCTCCTTTAAAATTAAAAACCTACCTGCAGTCCAAATGTATAGTTCGTTGTAATGGGGTATGCCGTACCGGCGTTACTACCCTGGGCAATTTCCGGGTCAACCTGGAACTTACCCGTATCTCTGATGGTAAAGAGGTTATAGCCTGCTGTGTATATCCTGCAATTCTGAATAAAATGCGTTTTATCTATCCACTTTTTAGGCAGCTGAAATCCAAGTTCGAGCGATTTCAAACGGACATAGCTCCCGGGTGTAAGACTAAAATCGGATATGGTTTGCCAGGTCCTGTTGTTAATGTTGTTATTAAAACCAATCCTAGGAAAAATAGCATTATCCGGATTATTTGGACTCCAGCTTTGTAGATGCAGCGGTTGCGGCACACCATTAAAAATATCAGTCCCTTCGGCAAAAACGTTAATGGCATAACCCCATGCGCCCTGTACCAGTGCGCGTAGTGAGAAATTTTTATAATTTAACCCCAGATTTATTCCATAAGTATAGGTTGGGATATTAGGCTGCGACAGGAAGGTCTGGTCGGCTGCGGTGATAAAGCCGTCGCCATTCAGGTCGGCATATTTCATATCACCCGGCTGGATGGTGCTCCATAAAGGGTAAGCCACCCCTGATCTAACCGATCCGTTTGCATCAAAATCTGAAGCTTGATAAAAGCCAATAAACTGGTAGCCTTTAGTTAAACCAATCTGTCTTCCGGTTTGTGCCAGATAAGGATAATCTGGCGCCTCACTGATATAAATGATCTTATTTTTAAAGTGCGAAAGGTTACCACCAATTGAATAGGAAACTGCCCCGATCTTGTCTCGGTAATTCAGTTCTACCTCAAATCCTTTGTTATCCGAAATTCCAACATTTCTCCTTGGCACGGCCTGACCAATAATTGTAGATATTGCCCCTTGGTTAATCAGCTGATCGTACCGGTATTCATAAAAATAATCTGCAGACATGGTGAGTTTCCCTGCAAACATATTAATATCAACTCCGACATCGGTTTTCCTCGATTTTTCCCAGGTTACATCAGCATTTACCAATGCACCTTCGGTTGCACCGTTTCCAAAAATTGTTCCTGAACCGGGCAGTGTATAGGCTATTGAGGTAAGTACTATAGGGTAGCCAAAGTCGCTTCCGGTAAGCCCGTAAGATCCTCTGAACTTAAAAAGATCGATAAAAGGGAATAATTTTTTAAAGAACTTTTCTTCACCTAAATTCCAGAAGCCAGAAATTGATGGAAAAAAGCCATAACGCTGTTCTTTTCTAAACAAATCGTTACCATTTCGTGCAACATCAAATTCAATACCATAGGTCTGCCTAAAGTTGTAGCCTAACCTACCGGAAATCCCCCTGAAGTTTACCGGAACATTTCCACCGTTAATGGTGCTGATATCATTTACCAATGCCAGCGCATAAACCCTGTGGACACCAAAATTGTGGTCGTAATTTAGTGATAACTGACTGTTTACAGAATTGTTGAAGACATCGTTCCCTATGCCCTGCGTGAAAACCGGGAACCGGTTATTGCCTTTACTCGTATAGGTGTTATTTGCTGAGTTATAGTAAAAAGCCGGGAGCGTTGCCGGATCGCGCTGAAGGAAACGGTGTTCATTTATGTTGCTGGCATAAGATACATTTAATTTTACTTCGAGGCCCTGGGCAATGAAATCGAGTTTTTGGTTGGCACCAGCCACAATATTAAAATTGTTATTGTAATTACGTTTATATCCGCTGTTGGCGAGCCGGCTTATAGGGTTAACATATCCATTTCCCCAGCTCTGGTTTGCATAGCCATAGGTTCCGTTTGGATTATTTATTGGCATACTAAATGCCGATAGATTCCTAAAAGAAATTAATTCCTTAAATAAGCCCGCCGCATCAATCGGTCCATTAGGATTATTAATGGTTTCAAAACGGCCGTTTAAATCAAACCTGATATTGAGGGTTTTAGTTGGGGTAATATCCAGGTTGGACCTAAAATTTACCCGGTTATAGAAATAATTGGGTTCAACGCCATCATCATCCGGATTTGTTGGGGTAAAATCGCGTAATAATCCGTTCTGCTTAAAGTAACCAAAGGATGTAAAATATTTTACTTTGCTGTTTCCGCCGCGGATATCAACATTGTAGTTGCTCTGCGTTGAACTGTTTTTTAACAATTCGTTTTGCCAGTTCACATTGGGATGACCGTAGGGATCCGATCCATCTTTAAACATTTTCAAATCGGCAGCAGTCCATGGCAGCGTAAGCGGTGAGGCTAGTTTATAGCTGTCGTTAATGTAAGCTTCGTTTTGCAAAACTGCAGTTGCATAAGCATCCAGATAGTTTGGATACTGAATTACCTGGTTTACACCAAATTGTGTGGAAACATTAATGGAAGGTTTAGAAATCATACCACGTTTGGTTGTAATTACCATGGCACCATTGGCACCCCTTACACCATATATTGCTGTAGTAGATGCATCTTTCAGGATCGTAATGGTTTCAATCTCGTTGGGATCGAGCTGGGCAACTTGTGCATAAGTATATTGAATGTCATCAACAATGATGAGTGGCTGGTTATCATTGTTCATCGAATTTACTCCACGGATAAAAAATTCGGCTGCATCTGATCCGGGTTGACCACTACGCTGAATCGCCGTAAAACCAGGCAAACGGCCCGCCAGTGTATTCTGAATGCTCGAAGTAGGGATGTTTTCGATCTCGGCTGCTTTAATAGAACTCACTGCACCTGGATTGGTAATTCTTTTCTGCGTACTGTAACCTACAATTACCACATCATCAAGCCCTTTGGTATCTGGCTTCATTTTTACGGCCATTTTTTTTCCTGCATCGGCTTGCTGGGTAAGCGTGATGTAGCTTACCATGGTAAAACGGATCGTATTATTCACTGATTTTAAGGTAATTACAAAATCTCCGTTTTCATCACTGATTGCACCATTGCGCAGATTTCCTTCTTCTGAAATGGTAACACCAGGCAAAGCTATATTTTTTTCATCCACAATATGCCCTCTTATTGTCCTCACCTGAGCATATAACTTTGTGGAGGTAAGCGCAAATAGGAACAAACAAATTATTTTTATAAATTTCATAACTAATATTTGTTGTTATCGATTAGTAGTTGGGGTTTTGAGCAATATTTGGATTAGCCAAGATTTCGCTATTTGCAATGGGCAAAAGGTACATGTTATTGGCATTGAAGAAAGGAGTAGCCACAGTAATCGGAGTGTAGATTAAAGAACCATCTGCATTTTTAACAATGTTAACACCATGCAGCGAACCTGTTCCGTATACTTCTTTGGCAATCTTCCATCTACGGATATCGTAAAAGCGCCTTTCTTCAAAAGCAAATTCCAAACGGCATTCATTCTGAATTAAGCTTCTCATCTGCTCTTTACTCAAGCCTATAGGGGCTGCAAAAGGGTTTAAACCAGCGCGTTGTCTTACCGCATTAACTGCTGCATAAACAGTTGCATCAGGCCCTGCAAATTCGTTTTGTGCTTCAGCATAGTTTAGCAAAATATCAGCATATCTGATGAGGCAAAAAGTTGATAAGCCAGATGGGTGATACATGGTTGGCGTAAAGGCTGTATTGTTATCATCCTGTGCCAGAAATTTCTTTTGGTAATAACCGGTCTGTGTTTGCACACCGCCAGCGATATTGGTATTATTCGGTTTGTCTAAACCACCCTCATAAGTTTGTACAGGTCTTCTGAGCCAGGTGGCTCCGTTGTAGAATACGGTTTGAGCAAGCCTTGGATCGCGGTTTGTATACGGATTGGCCAGATTATAACCTGAAGTTGGATCGGCTATAGCCTTACCGTTTGCCATCGGAAAAGCATCTACCAGCTCTTGTGTTGGACTTACAATTCCACCACTTACCACATTACCCACGGTATAACCAACAGGCGAGGCCAGGTTGCCCCAGGTAATCTGGTAGCTTGCCGCATAACGCATAAAAACAAATTCCTTGTTTACGTGGGTTGTATTCAGAACGTAGCGGTTAGGCTCTAATGCGAACATATTTAAGTCCATAACGGCTTTCATCGCATCTGCTGCTGCTTTCCATCTATTGGCATCGAAACTTGCGTATCCAGTAAAATCAAGTGCCGGAGTAGCTGAAGGATTAAAAAGTGGGCTTGCAGCAAGCAACAATACCTTGGCTTTGATGGCCATGTTAATTGTTGGGCGCATACGACCGGCATCATTATCAGTACCCTCTGCTACCCCATTGCCGCTGCCGCGGCTTGCCAACGAGACATCGGGCCTTAATTGATCCTTTACGGCATCTAACTCTGATACAATGTAATCTACACAGGTGGCAAAACTGCTACGTTTCAACTGCAGCAAGGCAGGATCATCAGGGTTGTAAACTTTTTCACCCAGCAGCGGAACACCGCCATAACGCCTGATCATTTCATAATAGAAATATGCCCGTAACGTGCGTACTTCGGCCGCAAGCCACTTGGGCAGTGTTGGGTCGCTCCAGGGCACGCGTTTATAGTTATTCAGGAAAATATTGGCCCTGCGTATAGCGCTATAACTGTTGGCCCAGTTATCATCGAAAGTGTTAATCGAATTGTACCCACCGTTAATCACATTCCAAACCGCATTGGCCCTGTTACTGGGCACCCCATCTCCGGCAGCACAATCGAGCTCCATTCCATTCAGGCGTATAAAACCATTGGGTAACTGCGAATATATTTTAATTACCCATGCCTGGGCATTGGTTCCGGTGGCATCGTTCTGGTCCCAGATGTCGCTTTCTCTATTTACATTCAGCGGATGATCTTCAAGGACTTTTTTACATGATATCGATAAAACCAGGAAAAATGCAAGTAAAATATTGATAACTAATTTTTTCATATCATTTTTAATTAAAACTTAGCGTTGATTCCAAAATTGAAAACCTTTAACATCGGATAAGTTGGGTTTAGTGATTCAGGATCAACATCATTCCTGAATTTAGATAGTGGCGACCATGTGAACAGGTTTAGCCCGTTACTAAATAACCTGATCGAAGCGACTCCAATCTTTTTGGTGAGGTATGCTGGTATAGTGTATCCGATTTCGACATTTTTAAGCCTGACGAAACTGGTATTCTGAAGCCAGTAGCTGGATACTTCCTGGTTGTTGGCATTGGCACCTAACCATAAACGGGGCTGATTGGCGGTAGCTGCTGTTGCAGGGGTCCAACGGCCCAGGTTAAACTCAAATGCATTGGCTGCACCGCCATTACCAAAGCCATTATAGAAATCGCCATATTGTGTGGTTGGCCCTCCCAATGCGGTTTGACGGTTCATTACACCTTGTAACAGTGCGCTAAAATCGAAACCCTTGAAATTAAAACCAATTGTAGCACCATAGTAAACGGTCGGTTTTCCGTTGCCGATGGGTCCTTTATCCAAATCATTAATTATCCCATCGCCATTCCTGTCCAGGTAACGGATATCGCCCGGCCTTAACGAAGATTTTGGAGTAGCTGCAAGTACAGCCGTTGCCGGATCGTTAATTTCTGCAAAGCTCTGGAAAAGCCCTGTAGCCGTATAACCATACAGCATGCCTACCGGTTTTCCTGTTTGGCGCTGGTAATCGTAATTTCTGGTAATTTCGTCCACGAAAATAATCTTCGACTGAACAAGCGAGAAATTACCCGAAACAAAAAAGTTAAAATTGCTGATGTTATCCTGGTAAGTGAGGGAAATATCAGATCCTTTATAATTATAGGTATATAAGTTTTTATTGGGGTAAGCCGCACCGAGTATATTGGTTTTTATGCCGGGGCTACCTACCAGATCATAAAACCTGTTGTTAAAATATTCGGCGGTGATGGTTAATTTATTATTCCAAAAACCCAGATCGAGTGCAATATTGGTCTTTTTTGCCTTTTCTGACGCAAGATTAGGGTTGGCAAGGCTATTTTCTCCGGTACTACGGGTAACGCCCACACCAGTATTTCCAAAATAATATCCATCGCCATTATTTGTGTTGGTAGCAGGTGTCCAATAAGTTTGGATATAGGTATAATAGCCGGCGTTTGCCTGCCCGGTTTGCCCATAGGTACCTCGGATTTTAAGATTACTGATCCATTTAAAATTGTTTTTTACAAATGCTTCATTATGGATATTCCAGCCCATACCCAAAGCCCAGTAAGGAGCCCAGCGATTGGCTGGTGTAAACCAGTTATAACCGGCATAACTACCTGCTGCTTCAAAAAGATACTTCTGATCGTAATTATACTGGAACCTGGCTGCATAGTCGGTATAAATTTCAGGAAGCGTGCCTGTATCGAACTGCATGGTGCTTTGTTCATTTCTTAAAACCAGGGCAGATAAGTTGTGCTTTTCAAAACTATGCTCGTAACCGAGGTCGGCTTCGGTATAAATAACCCTGCTGCGTACCCCCGGTGTTCCTGTTGTACCCTGCTCGGTAAGGGTTCCCACGGTGGTGTAAGAATTATCGGGGTTAAGCTGAAAAGATGCAAAATTCTTTGACCGATCGGTTTTATAAAGTGTAGAATTATTGTACGAACCCTGGATTTTAGCATATAGTCCCGGTAAGAACACATCCAGGCGCTGGGTTAACTGGAGATCGACTGAAACATCCCTTGAATCCTGAAACTGGTAACCGCGCTGCAAAATCTGTCCGTAAAGATTTTGATTTTGGCCATAAGTACTCGTACCGCCAAGCGTGCCATTGGGGTTAAATACAGGGTAGGCATTGTTTGGTGTAGCAGCAAGGCCCGAAAAAACCGTGGCAGTTGTGCCACCAGGCTGATTATTCTTTGCAATCCGCCCAAAAAGATTGAGCTGCATCACTGTGGTTTTGGTGAGGTCTACTCCCAGGTTGCTTCTTACGATATACCGATCAAGCTGTGCATTGGTATTGTAAGTGTTTAGTGAATCGTTGGTATTAAATAAACCTGTTTCCTTTAAATTATCAAGATCTACAAAATAACGGAAGCCCTTACCGCTGCCCTGCACATTAAAATTGTACCTGTTGATATACGATTGCTTCCGCAGCACGGTATTATACCAATCAACATTCGGATGGCGGAATGGATCGGCCTGATTTTGATAAAGTGCAATATCTGCAGGAGAATAAGAGGGCGTTAAAGTTACTCCGGCCGGAGCGTCGTTCTGTTTAGCTTCATTGTAAAGCATCGCATAAGTTGCTGCATCAAGCGACTTTGGCAGTACAATCGGTCTTTCAATGCCACCCTGTGCAGAGAATGAAATACGCGGTGCCCCTCTATCTCCCTTTTTAGTAGTAATCGCAATAATTCCGTTTGAGGAACGCATGCCGAACATTACTGTAGCCAGTGCATCTTTGTAAACAGAAACCGATTCGATCTGATCAGGGTCTATAGAAATATAAGGTCGCTGCACACCATCAATTAGCACAATGTTATTACCAAGGGCAGAACGTACGTTATAGTTCAAGCCATTTCCATCAAGGCCTGGGCCGCCGCTGTTAAAACCGATGTTCAGGCCAGCAATCCTTCCGGGCAGCGCCTGAAGAAATTGCGAGGCTGGTGTTGTTGTTAATTGATTGGTATTAACAGTAACCACAGACTGAAGCAGGTTTTCTTTTAGCTGGCGCCCGTGCAGTACCTCAACCGAAGCCCGGTCAACTGCCAAAGAATCCTTTGGGTCTATCCCGATAACATCTTTTGAAGGAAGATAACGTCCGGCAAGCTGAATCCACAATGAGCTTTTCCCACCTGTATAGATCTTTTCAAGGGTATAAAAATCAGGGTGTTCAAATTTTAGCTTATCACCCATTGTTCCAGGCAAGGCAAAATATCCATTGAGACTAGAAAATACGGTGACACCGCTAACGTTATTTGAAATTTTTACATCTTTTAAAGGTTTTCCATTATTATCTACTATGGTTCCTTTCAGTGAATCCAAAAAAATCTTTTCAGTAGCTTTATGATTTTGGGAAAGTTGGTTTGCCGCAAAACTATAGGCATTAAGGAATAGAAAAACAAAACCTAATGCTAGGCTTTTCTTATCTAAAATGTAATCGTTTATCATAAATGATATCTTAATTGGTTAGCATAAAAAGCAGGATTGACGGCTATGCCATCTTACCTGTAAATGAGAGTGCTCAAATGATCGTGATTCAAAAAAAATGCGCCATAAAGAAATAGCGTTTAATCTCATATTTTTTGGTTTTGGCCAGATATAGGGTACAACAGTTTATAGACACAGCCGGCTTTACCTGATACTCATTTAGGGAGAAAAAATTTTAAAAAACATGTTAAGTTTAAAATAAAAGGCACATTCCATCCAGAACGCGCCTCATTAACCAAATATAAAACTGACATGCAGATTTATGTTTTTATAGCAGCTTCCAGAATTAAAAAATATTCTGCTATTTTCATTTTAGATCATTCTTTTATTCAAAGAATAACCAATCCTGTTTATGGCAATAACGGAACCCGGATAATTTTTATAAAAATATTGTGGGTGGGACTGTTGAATTAAGTCTCGGTATTCTGACAGTTCCAGGCATATAAATCGACTAAAACTAAATATGAAAAAGAGACAGTCAGAAATTAAATCAGACGTCCCGCCCAGCAATATTCCGGTGAGTGCGTTATACCAATTATTATTACACTAAAGATTACTTTAGCTTATTTCCTTTTTGAAGTTTTTCCAATCTCAACAGCGCCTCCATGTAATAATAATCGGCGTATATGATTGAGGTATCTATTTCTGACCCATTAGGCTTATGGCCTGTTGAATGCAGTAAAAAGGCTGTATTTTTATTTCTGCTTTGGTATGCTGCTGAAGAAAGTGAGGTGAGCATAAGCTCGGCAGCTTTCCTGTATTTTTGTGATTTTGCCTTGTTTTTAACAAATGTAGAAAGCTCTAAAAGACCTGATGCGACTACTGCCGCTGCAGATGCATCTTTTGGTGCATTAGGAATAGCAGGATCATTAAAATCCCAATAAGGAATTCCATCTGTTGGCAATTTGGCCAGATAAACATCGCTTACTTTTTGGGCAAATTCAAGAAATGCACGATTACCCGTCTCGCGGAAACACATGGTATATCCATAAATGGCCCACGATTGGCCACGTGCCCACATGGAGTCGTCAGCATATCCCTGGTGGGTTACCCCTTTAATTTTTTTTCCCGTTTCACGGTCATAGATCACGGCATGGTATGCAGAATAATCAGGCCTGAAATGATTTTTCATGGTAATGTTGGCATGAGAAAAAGCAATATCATATAATCTTTTCCCTCCCCCGTTCTTAGCTGCCCAAAAGAGCATTTCCAGATTAATCATATTATCAATAATGGTATTATGCTGTGGCCATTGCATTCCTGAAACTTCCCTCGGCCATGAAAGGATGGTGCCCACCTTCGGGTTAAACAAGGTAGCCAACGTATCGGCTGTTTTGAGTATAATCTTTTTATATTCGGGGTTTTTGGTAAGCCTGTAACCGTTCCCATAACTATTGAAGATCTGGAAACCCAGATCATGATCGAAAGCCGGCTGCTGCGAAAGTGGTATAAGTTCTGAGGAAAAAGCCTTTGCTTCTGATAAAAAGACGCTTGATTGGGTTGCCTCGTAACTATACCACAATACGCCAGGCCAAAAACCACTGCACCAGTCTTTATACCCTACAAATTTCCATTTGGATGAACCTGGAACAATACTCCTTGGAATATTGTTGCCCTGCTGAGGAATAACTTTTAAAGTCTTTTTTACCTGTTCAGTACAGTAAGCCAGCTCTTTTGCCGCATTAAGCTGTGCAAAAGTAACTTTGCCTGAAAAAAACAGTAAGGCAATGATAGCAAAAGCTAAATATCTCGGATTGTGCATATATTACCTAGACAACAAAAAAAGAAAAACATACTCATTAAATTTAAACTAGTTGTAAAAGATTTTCAGGTATAATGCCGAAAGTAACCCACTTCTTAAATCTAACGTATGGAAACATCTTTTTGGGAGTAGTTTTGAGCACGGTGCTATACTTGCTTTGAAAAATCACAGCCTAGAGCGAAGAACACCGTCAATCCCAAGTGGTAGGAAAATCAAAAAAACAGATGTACTAATGAAAAGAGAGTAGTGCCAAGCCTTAAACGCAGTGGTTTTGTGTTCATAAACAGTACTTCAAAACCTCTAAGAAAGTTGAACACAAAACGAAGCGTCACTGTTTTTTGATGTGCACGGGCTGTGCGGAGCCACATTGCTGGATTGACAAAGCGCTTTGGGTACTTTGGGGCGCCAAAGTACCATGCCACCGCGGCAGAGAGCGGAAAATAATATTTTTACGTAAAAAAAGCTTTTTGGATTCAGTGTGTTTTAATAGCAGAAAAGATGCTGAAATGAATTCACTGTTGTCCGGAGAAATATTTTTTTGTTTATAAAAAAGGGTAGCTTTAAGTCTACCCTTTGTAGTGTTATATTTGAGTTACCACACCTAAATACAACATGGGCAAAAATACATTTTTTACCGGACAGCCGATATTAAATCAGCTAT
>NZ_JACHCQ010000002.1 GCF_014205835.1 Pedobacter sp. AK013
AAGATCAAAGCTTTTAGGGCAACCTCAAGAGGTGTAAGGGATATTAAATTCTTCTTATTCAGATTGTCGAAAATATATGCTTAAAACATCCCCCCAACTTTTCCGCTTGATCCATCTTTTGCAGCAAATTAGTAATTTACGATAGCACGTGTTTTTACTTATTCTTTCAGTTAATCCTTATTTTTGCAGTGAATGATGGTTAAAAGGTTCAATTAAGAAATGCATAATAGATTTTTTGATAGCACACAGATTGCGGTGGTTTCTACTTTTTCTCATCTTTTGGGTACAGATTTTAAAGGAGATATGAATGCAGTTTGCTGGCATAGAGAGCTGTTGGGAGATTTTGAGGAAATCGTATCCAAACTTGAATTGAAAGAGGATCTGACAGAAATTTCTATAGAAGATCTTCAGTCACTCAAGCTCTCAGAAAAAGGGGATATAGCAAGGGCGGTTATCTTGAGTGATTTTCGGCTGTTAACAGATTCCGGAGCATCACCTTCACTCAATTTGATCAAAAGTTATGACCGGGATGAGGAGTTCGATTTCATTTCAACAGATGTATATTCTTTTCATGTAGACCGTTCGCCCATTGGTACCGATACTTTTTTATGTACCTACTATGGTGCAGCCAGTGAAATCTTAGCCAATAATCAGGTTGAACAAAAAGTTCTGGTACCAGAGATCAGGCAAAAGCTCAAAGAATTGCATAACGGTACGGAAGAAGAATTTGAAAGCTTTTTGACTGAACATTATTTTGATCTGCATTACCAGGCTAAATCAGGTGCCATACCAATAAATTTGGGATTGGGTCATTTGTGGAGACTGGCAGTAGATCATCCTGAAAAACAGTGTTTGCCTTGTGTTCACCGGGCACCTATTGAAAAAGATGGAGCGTATAGATTGTTGCTCATATGCTAATTGGCCTGGTTATTTTTTTAGGAGCTATAAAGATAAACCTATCTTTTTTTCTCAGTTACTAGGTAATAGTTAATCATCTCGTAAATATTTCCCATGTGTTTTTTCATCAATATAATTCAAATATATTTGTGATATGTTCAATAGCGGCATCTTTTTGCCTGTCATCATTATTACTGGCATCGCTTATAGTATTCTGGCCAAAAAGCTGACAGTTCTGGCTGCTCTTACAGGCGGCATAATAGCCTGTTTTGTTTATATCGCTGCTGGTTATGCAGGTGTTGCAATGATGAGTATGTTTTTTATTATGGCTTCTGCAGCTACCTCTTGGAAAAAGCATAAAAAACAGGCCTTTGCCATAAGAGAAGAAACTAAAAGTGGCCGCAGTGTACTGCAAGTACTGGCTAATGCCGGTGCTGCTGGTATTTCGGGTGTAGTGATCCTATTTTATCCCCAGTTTGCCTATTTAATGTTTCTCGCATTGGCGGCAGCTTTTGCTTCAGCTACTGCAGATACCCTGTCATCCGAGCTTGGGATGGTTTATGGGAAGCGGTTTTTTAATATTATTTCTTTCAGGCCCGACCGTTGTGGAATGGATGGTGTGATCAGTATGGAAGGGACGTTGATCGGTATCGGCGGTAGCTGTATCATCGCTGCTATTTATGCACTGGGATACGGATGGGACATGAACTTTTACATTATCGTTATCGCAGGGACGGTGGGAAACCTGACTGATTCTATACTGGGAGCTGTACTTGAACGTAAAGGGATAATTGGCAATGATCTGGTCAATTTTTTGAATACGCTGACAGCTGTGCTGGTGGTGTTAATATTAGAAGGAATATTAGATTAAAAGTATCTTATTAGCTTCTTTCTGCATCTCCTTATTTTTGTATCATCAATTTTGCTTTTGGTCAATTTATAATAAGCTTTTTGCGATATTTATGCTATTGTTTATTCCTTATAAGATTATGAAAAAAATCGTTTTTGTTTTACTGCTGGTGGCCTGTGGATTTTCAGGTTATGGGCAAACCTATCAAAGTATTACCAGCAAGAATAAAACCTATCTGGAAACGTTGAAAGGAGTAAGTTATACTTATAAACAGGGCATTATTACGCTGAAGAATAATGGCAACTATGCTTTGGGCACAGTGAGTATTGTGGCCTCGTCGAAAATAGACAGTACGCTATTTGGAATTGCTTTATTTGAGGACGGGCTTAAAAAAGGGGAGACTGCTAAAGCTGAAGTTTATTTTACTACGGGCCTCGGTAAAAAGGTACATGAGGTATCTTTAAAGCAGGTTGATCAGAAGAATCTGGTGTTGTCTTTTGACAAGGCAACCAGGGCTGTAAAATAATCGTTTACTAATTGACTATGAGAATATAAGCTTTACCAATCTGTATCAATAATAGTTGATTGGGCGGGTTTCACCAGATAACATATGATAAATATTTAACACTGAATTAATAATCGGTAATTAGTTTTGTGGTATAAATATTTGGTTAGTATTTATAAGTTTAGGTTAGTTGATTATAAAAGCCCAGATGGATATCGGGGCTTTTTATATTTTAACCCATTCGATAGAAAAACTCATCAGCTACAATTTTTCCGTCTTTAACCTCATAAACGCAGATCTCACTCATTGCCATTCTTCCATGGGTTTTATAAGTGGCATCAATGTTCATTACAATAGAAAAATGATTGTCGGCAACAATTGGGTCTGAGCACGAAGAGCTATGTATCTCTTCAACACTTTCTTCCCACTGTATAGTTTTCTTTTTAACAGCATCCTTACCTTCTGTTAATTCCATTGGTGAACCTTTTGGCTCTTTGCTTACCACATTGTCCGCGTAAAGCTCATCAATGGCCTGCTCGTGTTTGCCTTCGCGGCAAAGCTGCACTAGTTTGTCAGCTACTTCCTGAGTATTCATATGCTTATATTTAGTTATGATCTAAGTTATTAAAAATAAACATTTTACCTGTTTAAAAGGTTTTAAGTTTAGGTTAACTTGCTGCACCAGACTCAATAACTCAATACAAGAGGGGCTGATTTTATGTAAATTGCAATCGTTTGTCTCCAATTGACCCATGTCGCTGTTAAAGCGCCAAGAAGCTTATGCGATTAGAAATTATTTAGTTCTGCTTGGTTACCATGGCCAATACTTCCATTAAATTGTCTATTACCGCATCAGGTTTAGCTTCTTCTAATTGTTTCTTCGTATGTGCACCTGTGGTAATACCAATGCTTAGGCTGCAACCTGCATTTTTACCTTCTTCAATATCAATACTCGAATCTCCAACTTTAACAACCGATTTACTGTTGGTAATACCATGATGCCGCATTGCTAACAAAATCATATCAGGTTCTGGTCTGTTTTGGCCAACTTCTGATGCAGTAACAAGTGTATCAAAATCAGAACCTGCCTTCCAGCCGAGCCTGTTAAGGATAGCCTCGGCAGTTCTCCTGTCGTAACCGGTGTTAAGTACTGAGATTATCCCTGCTTTTCGAAGTTTTTCAAAAAGTTCGACTGAACCAGGCTGAGGTAATATTTCTTCATTTTCATAGGCTAGCTTCAACTTGCCAATAAATTCTTCATATATATCGAATACCATTGCTTCATCAAAAGAAGCTTTGTAAGTTTTAAGTACCGATCTGATGGCTTCTTTCTTTTCTTTTCCGGCTGCAACAGCAAGAATCTGATTAAGCGTATAAGAAAAACCAGCGGCATTTATAGCATTCATTAGCGTCTTGTAAACCAGGTTATTTTCGTTCACTGTGGTGCCAGCCATATCGAATACTACCATCTTAATTTCAGGGTACATTTGCTTTCTATTAAATTAGATAAGTTAATTTTTAAACTATTGTCGCCAAATATACTGCCAGTAATTTTGCTAAACAAATGTTTAGCAATAGTTAACATTTATATTAACATTTGTTTACTTAAGCTAAACATTAAAAATCTGGTCTTGCTTAATTTTTATTTATTTAGAAAGGATATTTTTAACGAAATAAGTAGCTGGTAATTAATGTTTTGTTATATTTTATATGAAGTTGTTTGCAATAATCTAAAAGTGAGCAAGCTAAATCAGATTCAACAAAATCGATTTGCCAGATATTAAGCTTATTGGTATGAAAACCAACAGGTAATTATGCTGCTGAAATTGGACGATATTAGATAAAATGATACAAGAATACTACATCGCCAACGTATGCTGGCTTGGGTTGGTCTTTAATCACAAGTGTAGCCTGAATGGTAACTTTAGTTATTCCCCTTAAATTGCTAATGCAATTTAATTTTGCTTTTAACTGCACTTCGCTATTCACCAAAACTGCCTGACCGAACTTAAAGCGTTCAATGCCATAATTGATTTCCATTTTAATATTGCGCACATCGGCAATCTGCTTCCATAAATAAGGAATTAAGGATAAGGTAAGGTAACCATGCGCAATTGTTGCCTTAAATGGCCCCTCGTTTTTAGCTTTTTCTGCATCGGTATGTATCCATTGATGATCCAAGGTTGCATCGGCAAATTTATTGATCTGTTCTTGATCTATAGTATGCCATTGCGAAACCCCTAGTTCTTTGCCTAGATACGATTCATATTCTTCGAAATTATTGATTACCAACATATATTCTGTTTAATAGGATTAGTCTTTAACAATCCTTTAGGTACAACAATCCTTCAGGTATTATAGTTTCAGTCACTCTTCTGTTCCAATGATAGTCATAATAACGATGTGTTTAGCGGGAAACAGATAAAAATATTCAAAAGATTTTACTGCCAATTTTGTGTTGACTAAGAATATTGTATGCAGGTTGTTTATAATCAGTTAGATAAGTGTCGTTGCTATTCATTCAAAATCGATGAGTTTTTAAAAAAAGAAGCAACTGGAAACGATAGATACTAACCTCACCAATGGACTAACAAATGGTACTGGAGGAAATGTTGTATGAGGTGGAGGGTGTAAGATGGGAGAATGTCTTCCTAAATATTATTCTAGTTCGAAAAAAAAAATATGCCCGTAATTCAATATTAAATGCTTTTTTTTTGTTTAAACGATTTGGTTTTAAGGTTGTTAAATATTATCTAAATATTTTATTTGATATATTTAAATTAAAATTTAGATTTGTCTAAAATTATATTTAGACAAATCATTTATATTCATGAAACCCTTCTTACTATACTGCTTCTGTTTCTTTATATCGCTAAATGCCATTGCGCAAAAAGTTATGGTTAAGGGTTTGGTCACCTCTCGAAATGAACCTTTAGAAAATATTACTATTAAAATTTTAGGATCCAATGGCTCCACCAAATCAGATGCTTCTGGTACTTATCAATTAAATGGCATTCCGTCTGGAAGTTATGACCTCATTTTTTCAGGCATAGGTTATCAATCCAAAAGAATTAAAGTAACGCTGAAAGGAGATACGGCACTAGTTAACGCTGATCTGTTAAGCTTAGCATCTGATTTAGGCGATGTGGTAATTACAGGGGTTAACCGGGCCACACAGTTACGTAAAAGCCCTGTACCTATTGCCGTACTTTCTAAAAAAACAATGGACCAAAATGTAAATACAAATCTAATCGAAGCTATTGTTAAGGGCGTGCCTGGAATTACAGCTGTTACCACCGGTCCAAATGTTTCTAAACCTTTCATAAGAGGATTAGGTTATAACCGCGTACTAACTTTATATGATGGTTTAAGGCAAGAGGGACAACAATGGGGCGATGAACATGGAATTGAGGTAGATGAATATGCCATTACCAGAGCAGAAGTAGTAAAAGGTCCGGCCAGCTTAACCTATGGTTCTGATGCATTGGCCGGGGTAATTAATATGATTCCTTATACACCGAATTTCGAAGATGGAAAATTGAAAGGCGATTTTACGGCAAATTATCAAAGTAATAACGGCATGATCGGTTCGTCGATTGGATTGGCCTATATTAAAAACGATTGGAAATACACGTTTAGGGCAAGCGGGAAAACAGCACATAATTACAGAAACAAAATTGATGGATTGGTTTATGGAACAGCTTTTAGAGAATACAATTTATCTGCCAGCGCTAGGGTAGATAAGCCCTGGGGTTTTTCTAAAACAGCGATTACTTATTACGATAATTTAATGGAAATTCCCGATGGTAGCAGAGATTCTTTATCGCGACGGTTTACCAGGCAGGTTTTGGATGACGGAGATGATATTAAAAACAGACCTATTGTGCCTGAAAGTGATTTGAATACCTACTCCATTAATCCCTTGCATCAGCACATTCAACATTACCGGTTTTATAACACCAGCCAGTTTAAATTTGGAACGAGCGATTTAAATTTATTAATTGGTGGACAACAAAGTGTAAGGAGAGAATATAACCACCCAACATTACCAAGCCAGGCGGGGCTTTATGTGGTATTGAACACTTTTAACTACGATCTTAAATATAACCTGCCAGATTTTGCGGGTATCGAAAGTACCATTGGGGTAAATGGCATGTACCAAGGAAACAGGAGCAAAGCTGCTACCGATTTTCCTATTCCGGATTATGATCTCTTTGATATTGGAGCTTTTTACTTCGCTAAGAAATCGATTGGTAAGGTAGATGTTTCCGGAGGGATTAGGATCGATAGAAGAAATATACACTGGAGTGATTTTTATGTAGGTACCGATATGCAAACCGGTTTCGGCAAACAAGTGAATTCAACCGATGCCAGCGGAAAATTGCAGTTCCCTTCTTTTGATAAAAATTATTATGGTTTATCGGGAAGTTTGGGCTTAACTTACAATATTTCCGAAAAATTATTAATTAAAGCCAATATTGCGAGAGGATACAGAGCCCCAAACATTACAGAAATCGGTTCTAACGGATTAGATCCTGGTGCACATATTGTGTACTTGGGTAACAGAACCTTTAAACCTGAGTTTAACCTTCAGGAAGATATTGGCATTGTTGCCTATTTGAAAGATGCCGATATAAGCGTGGAGCTGTTTAATAACAACATTCAGAACTATATTTATCAATCGCGCTTAACTGATGCCAGCGGAAATCCAATTGTTATTGTTCCTGGTAACTTAACCTATCAGTATCAGCAATCCAAAGCGAGATTGTATGGTGCAGAAATTTCGATAAATCTACATCCTGCAGATTTAAAGTGGCTAAGTTTCAATAATAGTCTTGCTTATATAGTTGGATTAAACCAGAATCGGGAACTTTTAGATAAACATGGCAAGGAAGCCAAATATTTGCCTTTTATTCCGCCATTGCAGGTGAGAACAGAGATCAAGGCGACTGTTCAAAAGGCTATAGGTATTTTTGATAAGCCTTATATTAAAATTGATGCTGCTTTTTTTGCTGATCAGAATAGATTTTATGCTTTAGATAATACCGAAACCTTTACCGCTGGTTATACTTTAATTAATGGAGGCATAGGCTCTGCATTAAAAACCAAAAAAGGGAAAACTTTGTGTGATATTTTTTTCCAGGCCGATAATATTTTCAATATCGCCTATCAGTCAAATTTAAACAGGTTAAAGTATTTCGAATATTATAACCGCCCGCTCAATGGCAGGTCGGGCATTTACAACATGGGTAGAAACTTAAGTTTTAAAGTGATTATTCCGATTTAAAACCAGAATGTTACTGGCCATTAATAACCTTTCTTTTTTTGTTGTTGCTGCGGGGAGGAATGACGAAGCAATATTTTAATTGAATTCAGGTTATTTGGAAATGAGCGGCTTGTGGTTCATGGAAGGCGCTAGTCCCACTGTCGCTCTTAGTCCTCGCTGCGCTCAGGGTTTAGAAACAAGGGCTTGCACACCCTGTAACCCCACAAATGAAATACTGTTTTTGCTAATTAGCCCCGGTTTCAGCGTTACCCTGCAGCAACGAGGAACGAGGAAGCGAAGCGTATAAGCGGAAAACGGGAAGAAATTTCATGTTTTGTACAAGCCTTGCGCTCCAAATGTGAAAATTATCTTAGTTTTAGCCCAAATAATAATTGAATTCAGGTTATTTGGAAATGAGCGGCTTGTGGTTCATGGAAGACGCTAGTCCCGCTGTCGCTCATAGTCCTTGCTGCGCTCCGGGCCATTCCGCTCGGTCCGGGTTTAGAAACAAGGGCTTGTGCACCCTGTAAAACCCACAAATGAAATACTGTTTTTGCTAATTAGCCCCGGTTGCAGCATTACCCTGCAGCAACGAGGAAGCGAAGCGTATAAGCGGAAAACGGGAAGAAATTTCATGTTTTGTACAAGCCTTGCGCTCCAAATGTGAAAATTACTTTAGTGTTAACCCATATAAATAATCGACACCAGGGTATCAGCCTTCCATTCTAGAGACTGTCCCTCATTTTTACTACTTTTACTTCAATCACCATACATTAAACATTTACATTAATGGAATCCTCTTTAAGCGAACAGCGTTTAACTTTTTTAAGGCAATCAATTGGCAAGGTAATTACCGATTCGCCTTCTAACTTTATGAACTGGCTTGCTCCTGTTTTAGTTAAAGCAGAATATGGCCTATTGGTTTGCCAGTATACCATCCGTAAAGAAATGACCAATCCTTATCAGATTTTACATGGCGGCGTAACGGCAGGTATTATCGATGATTTAATTGGCGCAACTGTTTTTACGATGGGATTAAACGAACGGTATACTACTGTAAATAATTACATCGATTATTTTGCCACGGCGAGCGAAGGCGATGAAGTTATTGCGGAAACAGCTATTGTAAAAAGAGGGCGCACAATATTAAATCTGCAATGTGAGATATTTTTACCTTCAAAAAAGCGTTTAATAGCTAAAGGCTACTCGAACATGTTAAACATAGGTTAAGTCTTTTTTCGTAGCTTAAGAATTAATTGTTAATTCCTTTAAATTAACGAAACATTCTCATTTATAATTTGTTGTAAATTAACCTAAAATATAATGAGCCATGTTAGAAAATTATTCCACCCTGCAATTCATCGTGAGAGGCAAAATTTTTAAGGGATTTTGCATGCGTATTCAAGATGATTTTCACGAAACTTATGCCGTTGTTTTAGACGGTTACCACTCTTTCTGTATCTGGTTAGATAACAAAACAGAAAAATGGTGCGCTTCCAAAAATGTAGCGATTGATCCTGATGCTATTGATGAAATCATTAACAGGATATCTATTCCCCAAACGTCTTACTAATATTAAGTAATAAAAATGTTGCAGCATAAATTCTGTCACTAAGTTGCAGGATTTTGCTGTTTTATGCGGTGTTTTCTCTTTTTTCGTTTAACATTCCTTTTAAAACGAAGTTCATAATGGGTTTTGGTGCGTTAAATTGTGTATTTTAACAACAACTTAACTAATAAATTAACCTAAATCTTTCATTATGAACAAAAAATTACTAATACTATTAGGAATTTTAACTTGTTACGTGGTTTCGTATGCCCAAACGACAGTAAAAGGCAAAGTAACCGACGCAAATAACGTTGGCATTCCGGGCGTAAGTGTACTGGTTAAGGGCAGTACAACTGGAGCTTCGACAAATGGCGATGGTACTTATAGTATTGCCATTCCATCAAATAATGCTACGTTGGTATTTAAATCAATAGGCTTTGTTACCAGAGAAGTAGTTGTTGACGGGCGTTCGCAGCTGGATATTTCCTTATCCAGCGATGAAAATAAGCTTGATGAGGTAATGGTTGTAGCTTATGGTACTGCCAAGCGTGGTAGCTATACAGGTTCTGCAGCTGTAATTGATCAAGATAAAATAAAAGATGCCCCCTTTACTTCTTTTCAAAATGCTTTAAATGGTAGGGCAGCAGGCGTGCAGGTTACGGCGTCTTCGGGACAGGCGGGATCAACACCTAGCATACGTATAAGGGGGATTGGTTCTATAAATGCATCTAACGATCCATTATATGTTGTAGATGGTGTTCCTGTTGTTTCAGGAAATATTGGGCAAGGAAGTGACTATACTTACTCGACCAATAATATCATGAATACGATTAATCCTGCCGATATTGAGAGTATTACTATATTAAAAGATGCAGCTGCGTCTTCTTTATACGGATCGAGGGCAGCTAATGGAGTTGTGCTGATTAATACAAAACGTGGTAAATTAGGGAAGCCCAAAATTGAGTTCAGAACATCTCTGGGACTAACACCTACCTGGGCTACGGATAATTATGAAGCCGCTAATGTACAGGATCAGGTAAATATGTTGTACCGTATTTTTCATGATGTACGTACTTCTGCAGGACAGAGTGAGGCGGCGGGAAATACCTATGCTTTATCTCAACTAAATAGCAAGTTTAACAGACATGGTTATCGCTTTACTACTGATGGAACAGGCTTAAATGCTAATGTAAATATTCTTGGCATGACAGACGGGATAGAAAATCGAGAAGGGAAGTATTTCGATTGGGATGATGCGCTATTTAGAACGGCAAAATACCAAACTAATGACCTGGCAGTAAGTGGTGGCGATGAAAAAACAAAGTATTATTCTTCCTTTTCGTACACTAGAGACCAAAGCCGTATCAAGGTAAATGATTTTGATCGCTATTCGGGAAGGATCAACTTAAATCAGAAAGTAGGCAGATATGTAGAAATTGGTTCGAATGTAAGTATTACCAGATCTGCGCAGAGTGGTTATAACGATACCAGAAATACAGGTTCTAACAGCTACTTCCAAACGAGAAATTTGCTGTGGCCGCTTTACTGGCCAACTGATTATAAAACGGGTTTGCCATTTACCGCCAGATATGGAAGTTTAGCACAGAATAATATCTATTATGATAATCAATGGGATAATAAATCAGTTACAAAAAGATTTGTAGCCAACCCTTATATTCAGGTGAACATATTACCTGAGTTAATTTTGAAGTCTGTATTTTCTTATGATAATTCTCAGGTTAACGACCATATTTATTATAGTGCGCTTCATTTTAATGGCTTAACCAATAATGGAAGTGTAAATGAAATTACAACCAATTACAATAAAATGGTTTCTTCAAGTACAATTAACTATAGCAAACAATTTGGATTGCATGCAATAAGTTTTCTGGCAGGTTTTGAAGCCGAAAAGAATGTTAACGATTTCCAAAGAGCAACAGGTGTAGATTTAGGAAGTAGTAAACTACAGAGTGTTTCTACCGCAGGAACTACTTCAGCATCTGCTTATAATTGGGGTAATTCTATTGTTTCCGGCCTTTCCCGTTTAGAATATAATTTTAATCAAAAATACTTTATTACCACTTCTTTGAGAAGAGATGGATCATCAAAGCTAGGCGATATCAATAGATGGGGAACATTTTGGTCTGTTGGTGCCTCATGGAAAATTAATAGTGAAGATTTTTTAAAAGAAGTATCATTTCTTGATAATTTAAGATTGAGGGGATCATACGGAACAAATGGAACATTACCATCAAATAACTACGACTGGCGCGAACTGACTTCATTTTCTAACAAATACCTGGGCCAACCTGCAGCATTATATGCTTCGCTTTCCAACCCTTTATTAACCTGGGAAAATAGTTACTCAACAAACATAGCCCTGGAGTTTGGTCTTTTTAAAAAAATTACGGGTACACTAGAGTTTTTTAATAGAGATACCAAAAATCTGTTATTGGGAGTTCCTGTATCAATGACTACAGGTTTTAGCTCAACACTGAGAAACATTGGGGAAATTAATAACAGGGGTATTGAATTCGATCTGAATGCTAATTTGATTAATAAAAAAGGATTTAAATGGGACTTAGGTCTTAATGGGTCCTTTACAAGATCAAAAGTAACCAAATTGTATAAAGCTGAAGGATCGGTGCGCGGAAATGATATTATTTGGACCGATCCAACTGGTGGAGATACAAGGGCACAATTTTTATACAGTGAAGGTTTATCAATGCTTAGTTTTTATGGTTTTGAATGGGCTGGTGTAAATCCTGCAAATGGTAAAAATGTTTGGTACTTAAATGGTAATACCCCTGCTACGGGTAGTTTTGATTTTAATGGCAGGCCTGCGACTTATAATTATAATGATGCAAATAGGGTAGTGATTGGCGATGGTAATCCTGATGTTTTTGGTGGAATTAATACTGATGTAGAATATAAAGGTTTTAGTTTAGGTTTAAATTTTATCTATAAATTGGGCGGGCAAATTTACGATGGAGCTTATAAAGACGTAGCAGATGACGGTTACTACTGGGAAAGGATTAGGGCACAAAGCTACTATGATAATATGTGGACTCCGCAAAATACTTCAGGCACTCAGCCAAAACTTGATGGTAATGACCTTACTGATGCCATGCAATACAGTTCCCGTCAATTACATAATGCCAGTTTTTTACGCTTGAAAAACGTCTTATTTGCTTATCGATTTCCAGAGAAGATAACATCTAAACTTGGCGCTTCAAATATCAGAGCATATTTTAACGGTTCAAATCTACTTACATTTTCTAAATACAAAGAGGCAGATCCTGAAGTAGGAAATTACAGTACAAGAGGTTGGGAAACCCCATTCGGGAAGACCTATACTTTTGGTTTAGAAGTTAGTTTTTAATATAGGAGATTCAAAATATGAAAAGAATAAATATACTACTGATCAGTATCTTCGTGTTAAGCATACTATCATGTAAAAAGTTTTTAGATATGACGCCGAGTAATTCGGCAGATTCAAATAAATCAATCCAAACACCAAGAGATGCGCAGATTGTAATTAACGGTGTAATGAGCCAAATGACCGATGCAGCCTACTACGGAAGAAATTTTTTCCTTTATGGCGATGTTAAAGGAGGAGATATGACGGTTTATTCTCAAGGCCGTGGTTTAGATGCTTTATATAATTATAATCAAAATGCCACAACCAGTAGTTTTTCAGGCTATTGGTCGCAGATTTATTTTTGCATATTACAAACCAATTACCTACTGGAAGAAATAGCGAAGCAGGAGGCTTTAGGTACAGCTGGTTTCGGTTCGTACAAAGGGCAGGCCTTAACAGCCAGGGCATTAATGTATTTTGATTTAGTTAGGTTGTATGGAAAAGCTTATACTGATAACAAACAAGCTTTTGGAGTTCCTTTAATATTAACCAGACAAGGCTACGAGGCACAGCCTTTGCGCTCAACAGTCGAACAGGTATACAGTCAGATTATTAAGGATTTAAATGATGCTGCACCGTTGTTGCCAAAAACAAAAACTAATGGTTACATTAATTATTATGCTAATAAAGCAATCCAGGCTAGAGTATACTTATATATGAATGATATGCCAAATTCACTTTTAGCCGCGGAAGAAGTTATCGGAGCTTCTGCTTTATATACGTTGTATACTAATGCGAATTGGGTAGATTCATGGAAAAGTCAGTATGGATCGGAATCTATCTTTGAATTGGGTGTTAACCCCTTGGAGAACGATCTTGGAGCAGCGTCATTAGGAGTTTACCAACGAAACAAGGGAGTGGGTACTACAGCAGCATTAGGTTTTTTCTATTCCAGTACCGACTTTTTAGCCCGTTTAAATCAAGGATCCAGCGATATACGCCGTGGAATAATGGGCAGGGATGAAAGTTCGGCTACAAGATTAGGCGCCTTGTATAAATATAGTGGTAGCACAACTTTAGCCGGCGATAAAAGTATAGCGAATAATACAGCAGTTAACATTAAACTAATCCGCTTATCTGAAGTTTATTTAATTGCAGCAGAGGCCGCCCTTTCTGCGAACACAACAAAGGCAGCTAACTATTTAAATGCAATACGTCAAAGAAATCCTTCTTCAGTACTGGCTACACCAGCTACCGTTACACTTGACATGATTTTAGATGAAAAAAGTAAAGAGTTATATGGTGAAGGCCAACGTTTCTTTGATTTGATACGGACCAATAAATCAATTACCTACAATGATGAATTTGGTGGGTTAACGATTACCACCCGACCAAAAACAATTGATAGAACCTTTAATAAAACACTTCTTCCGATTCCACAAACAGAGATAAATGCAAACCCGGGAATAAAGGCACAACAGAACCCAGGTTATTAATTATTAGGTTATTTATTGAAAAATCCCTGTCAGATATTTTCTAACAGGGATTTTTTGTATTTATTTAACTCTTTCTTTTTGTCATTCTGAATGCAATGAAGAATCTTTAAAAGAAGGGGAGTGGAACTGTATCCGAAGTTAATAAGCTTAATAGCCATTCGCCTATCAAATAGATTGCTTCCTCGTTCTCCTCTTCGCAATGAATGAAGCTTTATGTACTTATCAATGACTAATGAACCACTTTACGCAAAAAACATATAACTAAGCGCTATGGCGGTGCAAACCCCAACTAAATCAGCCAATAACATCGAACCGATGGCATAACGTGTGTTTTTTATTCCAACAGAACCAAAGTAAACCGCTACTACGTAAAAAGTGGTATCAGAAGCACCCTGAAAAACCCCCGATAATTTACTGGCAAATGAATCTGGTCCGCTGGAAATCATGGTACTTACCATCATTCCGCGCGCAGCACCACCACTTAAAGGCCTGATTAAAGCTGTAGGTAATGCATCAACAAATTTGGTGTCGGCTCCAAAAAATAGAAAAACATTTCTAATGCCATTCATCACCACATCGAAAGTTCCACTGGTTCTCAGCATGCTTACAGCAACTAAAATCCCAACCAGATAAGGGATGATTTTCAACGCAGTTTCAAATCCACCTTTGGCTCCATCAATAAACGCATCAAAAACATCTATTTTTTTATACAGTGCACCGAGTACGATCAATAAAAATATCAGCAAAATTATCCCACCGCTTAATAAGCCTGAAAATGATTTTATACTGTCTGCATTTAATTTGCTTACATACCAAACCAGTAAACCCACTACAGCCGAAATGCTGAGTACCCAGGTAATAATAACAGGTTGAAGTAAGTTTATCTTTTGTTTAAAGGATACAATGAGCATGGCGGCCATGGTACCAACAAAGGTTACAATTAAACAAGGAATGAAAATATCAGTGGGATCTTGCGCATTTTGCGTTGACCTAATGGCGATTACACTAACTGGAATTAAACATAAACCAGCAGCGTGTAAGCATAAAAACATAATCTGCGAGTTGCTGGCAACATCTTTATTTGGATTTAGTTCTTGCAAACTTTCCATGGCCTTTATACCAAAAGGAGTGGCTGCATTGTCTAAACCTAATAAATTGGCCGAGAAATTCATAATCATATGGCCCATAGATGGGTGCCCTTTAGGGATTTCTGGAAAAAGTTTCGAAAAGAAAGGACCAATAATTCTGGATAATAAACGGATACCGCCTGCTTTTTCAGCAATGCTCATTAACCCCATGAATAAAGCCAGTGTCCCGATTAATTTAATGCAAAGGTCAACCGCAATCCAGCAGGTTTCAATAATACCATCTAATTTTAAAGGGTTTAAGGGGTCGGATGATTTACCAATCACCATCCAGTTAAAAATATCGCTATGTCCGAAAAAGAAACATTTAATACTGGCTACTACAATAGCTACGATAATAAATGCCGACCAGATTCTGCTTAATGCCATTAGGGTTGTTTAGTTTTATTTGAAGGGGTTAAAATACCTTTTTTAGTCGAAAGTTCATAGTTTAGTCTAAAGTCCGTAGTCTATAGCCCTGAGTCGCTTTGCGCATATCAATCAATTGCCAGCTATTTGCCGTAACCATCAATAAAAAGTCCATAGCCAATAGTTTCTATACTATCAGTTATGGACTATTTTGACTTAGGACTTTTGACTCCTGACTAACTAAGGTTTATCGTCTGTTAGTTCAAAACCCCAGGTTTTCCCTTTTTCAGTGGCAGGAATCCCACTTGTCATCCAAGCTGGAGCCTTAGCACCTTTTAAATAATAATCGAAAAATTGCTGTTCGCGGATTTGAATATCCTTACGGTTCTGGCGTTGAACCAGGTTATGTGCCTCACCGTTATAGTTTAACATCCAAACTGGCTTGCCTAAACGGCGCAGCGCGGTAAACATTTCAATACCCTGATACCAAGGCACAGCGCCATCTGCATCATTAGCCATCACCACAACAGGAGTATTTACTTTTGGGAACATAAATAATGGTGAGTTCTCGATATATAATTCTGGTTTTTCCCAAAGTGTTGCGCCGATACGGCTTTGTGTTTTTTCGTACTGGAACTGACGGTTCATACCAGTTTCCCAACGGATACCGCCGTATGCAGAAGTCATGTTAGCTACGGGTGCGCCGGCCCAAGCGGCAGCATACATGTTATTTTGTGTAATGAGGTATGCTACTTGATAACCACCCCAGCTTTGACCCTGGATGCCTATTTTGCTGCCATCTACCCAACTATTTTTCTTAAGGCTTTCTACACCTGAATTGATAAATTCAACAGCAGACTTACCTGGATGACCGATTTCATAGCTAATATCTGGTGCAAAAACCAAATATCCGTTACTCACAAAATAAGAAATATTTAAGCGCGACGGAGTGGGAGCTGGCGCTTGATAGGTATATAAACCATCTGTTAGTTTTTCATAGAAATAAGCAATCATTGGATACTTCTTATTTGGATCGAAATTTTCGGGTTTGTACAAAATACCTTCTGCTTTATAACCTTTTGGAGTGGTCCATTTTACCAGCTCGGCTGTACCCCAATTGTAGTTTTTTTGCTGAGGGTTGGTATTGCTTAATTTAGTTTCGGTTTTGAAATCGGTTGTGATATAAACATTTGGCGATTCTACATAATTGGCTTTATCGTAAATGTAAACATCAGCGTCTTTAGCTTTTACCAGGTTGGAGTATTTAACTTTAGCCATTACTACTAGTTCAGGTGCCTTAGACGAACCTACATTGGTGCGGTAAAAACCATTTTCTTTAGTTAAATTGTTAAAACCATCTAACCAAACTGTTTCATTCGCTTTTACAAATTTGCTGTCTGCATTGCGTTCAAACCTGTTATCCTGTTGTACCCTTTCGTAACGAAAAGTAAGATTATTTGCTCTTCCAAAACCGGCAGTAATATTTTTTGGCGCCGATTTTCCATCTGGTGAAAACGACCAGATATCGTATTTATCGTAAATTAAAACAGCTTTATCACCTTCCGTCCAGGTAGCTAAACCATAAGCAGAAGGTAAATCTGGTACATCATTCTCTTCGTCAACAAATTTTTCGCTTAAACCAGCTGTTAGTACGGTTACTTTTCCAGTAGTTACACTATAAGTATTCCAGTTACCTGCCTTTCTATCAAAATATAAAACATAGTTTCCGCCAGGAGAAGCCATTGCATAACCGCTTAAATTATCAATAATTTTCTTTTTCTGGCCATTTTTAGTATCAACTAAATAATAATCTTTTGTGGTAGAGCCACTCCACTGCGATTCGATCCTGCGTCCATAGTCTGTAGATGCTAAAACCTGATTCGCATCTCCTTCAGCAATTAGATTGGCATCAGGCAACTTTAAATCCGTTAATGGAATTACTTTTGGATCACTGCTGTAAACGTCAATCACCGATAAATAACTTTTCTTGCTGTCTCTATCAACATTTTTAAGCTGCATAGGCTGTAAGTAATCGTCTTTGTAATTCCAAACATCAACTTTAGCCACTTCGAAATCTACAATAGTGGTGTCTTTTGGCTTCTTAATAGGAGAGATGCCAAAAAATAATTTTTTACCATCTTTACTAAAAGTTAACTTTCCATCACCATTAACCGACCATTTTGCAGGTAGCCCTGGCATATCAAAATCAACCAGTATCTGTGCCGTATCAAGTGTTAAGGAGTTGTAATAAATATTGTAATCTTTTATTTCCTGTTTCTCCGGACTTTGCTCACCCACAAAAGCCACATGTTCACTTTCCTCATCAAAAGTGAAGTTTTTAAAACTTCCTTTACCTTTAATAAGGGTTTTTAGCGTGCCTTTTTCTGTGTTTAGCAAGAATACGCCTTGTGGAGCTGTTTTATCCTTTTTAGACCCGCTACAAGCAAAAACCAACTGTTTGCCGTCTTTACTGAAATAATAATCGGTAACGAATTTATAGGTTTTATCTGTGCCCGTTAAAAGGTTTTTTACTACTAAATCGGTTCCTTCTTCGGTTTTACCTTTTCCGGTTGGTTCATCATCTGCAAAATCAGTTTCGCCATCTTTTTTCTCAGCTGGTTTTACTGTTTTCTTTGCTGTATCGGGCTTTTCAGTTAAATAAGCTATTACACCAGCACCTTCTTCAGGAAATTTGAAAGATTTTACCCTTGCTACTTTCGTAACGGCACTGGTAGTAAGGTTGGCAATGCCCAATGAATCCTTTGGCAATTCATCTGGCTTTTTCTTTTTAATTTTAGCCTGACGTAAATCTTTATTTAATGGACGGATATTAAAAGCTGCAAACTTAGAATCGTTACTAAACTGCGAGTTCATCCCTCTTGGGATATTAATCTTCGCATTTGTTTTAATATTGGTAAGGTACAATTGTGCATCTCCTTCTTGCTGTAAGATGCTGTACATGGCCCATTGACCATTATTTGATAACTGCTTTGTACCTACTGATTCCCAAGTATCATATACCGAATGATCCAAAGGTTTCTTTTGTGCGTAAGCAAAGCTGACAATGAAAAACAGAATAATAGTTAGTCTTTTTTGCATTTTTAAATTAATTAATTTGTTGGTTGAGATTTAATCTTCTAAAATTGGATTTTTTTAGCTTATTAGGAAACTTGTATGCCAAATATTACAATTGTAAGCGAAATACGGGGAGTCAGAAGTTAATCTTCTCCATATCCCATACCCTTTGCTTCAAGCTCCCCAAACTAAAAATCCCCGATTACTTTAAGTAACCGGGGATTCTGTATACTATAAAAGTAGGATTACTTTTTAGCTTGTTGCTGCTGACGCATATAGTCATCTAAACGTTGTTGGAATTTAGATTTTTTCTTTTTCTCATCAGCCGGTCTGGCTTTGTTTTGCTGGATTAGCGCATGGATTTTCTCATCATCAACCATTCTACGGATCAAAAACTGTTGTCCGAAAGTCATTAAGTTGGCTAAGAAATAATAATAGTTTAATCCGGCAGGATAGCTATTTAATACCCCTAAGAAAATGATAGGCATAATATAACCAATGTATTTCATCTGCCCGGTGGCTCCAGAAACCTGGTTGTTGAAATAAGTCATAATCAAGGTAGAGATGGTCATCAATACACACATTAAACTTAAGTGGTCGCCAATGAAAGGAATTTTTACGCCAAATTTGATAAACTCGTCATAAGTAGACAAATCTTTCATCCATAAGAAACTCTCACCACGGAGCTCAAACAAGTTCGGGAAGAAGAAGAAGAAGGCCATTACCAAAGGCAACTGTAACACCATTGGCAAACATCCACCCAGTGGGTTTACACCGGCTTTCTTATATAGTTTTAAATATTCCTGTTGAACCAATGTTGGATTATCTTCGCCTACTTTAGCTTTAATTTCGTCCATTTCTGGTTTTAACACGCGCATTTTAGCCATTGATAGGTATGACTTGTAGGTAAGCGGTGATAAAGCAACTTTTAACAAGATGGTTAATACCAGAATAATTAAACCGTAGTTCCAGCCAAAGCTGTTTAAGAAATTAAATACGGGTAATACAATAAAACGGTTAATGTATTTTAATGGCCAGTAGCCCATATCAACCTGCTGCTCTAAATCATAACCCTGTGCTTTTAAGGTAGAGAATTTGTTGGTTCCGAAATAAAATTCCATTTCATAAACCTGGTTTGCTGTATGCGCATATGGTAATTGCATATTGGCATCGTAAAACTTCACCTGGCCAGGAGCTGTTGGGATTTTAACTTCTAAACTTCCTTTTTCGAAAGCCTGTTTCGAGATTAAAGAAGCCGAGAAAAAGTGTTGTTTAAATGAGAACCATTGGATTTTACCTTTCGATAAATCTTCTTTCTCATCTTTCGAAACGCTTAAGTGGTTTACATCACCATCTAAATATTTATAGTATGGTGCAGAGTAACGGTGTTCGCTTTCAATCGATTTTTCTTGCTGTAATAAAGTAGTCTGCCAGTTTAAGCCAATGGTATTACCTGCAATTACCTGTTGTAAACCAACTAAATTAATGTTGAAAGCTACTTTATTGCTTAATGCTTTTAAATCGTATACATATTCTACATAGGCATTAGCACCATAATTGGCACGCATGGTAACCGTATTTCCGGTTTTTGTTGGTGTAAAGTATAAATCGTTGGTATTAATTACTTTACCAGCAGCATTAAGGTTTAAACCGAATTTATTCTCGTTACCGTCAAATAAAATAAGTGGTTTGCCGGTAAAGGTTTTCTGCCCTTTAACTTCAACTGATGTAATTTTACCTCCTTTATTGCTTAAAGTGATCAGTAAATTCTCGTTTTCCAGAACTGTATTCGCTTCTGTACCAGTTATAGCAGTACCAAAAGGACCTTTTAAGGCTAAAGAATCTACCGCTGGGTTAACAACTGCAGTTTTTGTGGTATCTTTTTGTACTGGCGTAGCACCAGATTTTTTTGCCAATTCTATACTGTCTCTTTCTTTGGCTTTTTTAATTTCCACCTCGTTCGGCTTCAAAAAGTAGAATGATCCAGCCAAAATGATCATAATCAGGAACAATCCTGTAAAGGTATTTCTATCCATTATTTATGTATGTACTGCTTTTAATTCGTTTTCTTTTTTGCAAACTCCATCGCAGCGGCGACAAATTTAACAAAAAGTGGGTGAGGATTAGCAACTGTTGATTTTAATTCTGGGTGAAACTGTCCGCCAACGAAAAATGGATGATTTTTAAGCTCCACAATTTCAACTAAATTGGTTTGTGGATTCATACCCGAAGCAATCATTCCTGCCTCTTCGTATTGCTTTAAATATTCATTGTTAAATTCGTAACGGTGACGGTGGCGTTCATTAATATGCGATTTACCATAAATAGAAAAAGCTTTGGTTCCTTTTTTAATATCGCAAGGATAAGAGCCTAAACGCATTGTTCCACCTTTGTTGGTTATTTTTTTCTGCTCTTCCATCATGTTGATTACTGGATTTGCAGCATTTTCTTCAATTTCTGTAGTATGTGCATCTTTTAAACCTAAAACGTTACGTCCGAATTCGATAACAGCACATTGCATACCCAAACAGATTCCGAAGAAGGGAACATTGTTCTCGCGAACGTATTTTATGGCATCAATTTTACCTTCAATACCACGGCTACCAAAACCTGGAGCAACTAAAACACCTTGTAAATGGCCTAATTTCTCTTTTACGTTATCTGGGAAAAGACCCTCAGAGTGGATATATTCTACCTTAACCTTACATTCGTTTTTCGAACCTGCGTGTACAAAAGATTCGATAATCGATTTATAAGCATCTGGCAACTCTACATATTTACCAATCAAGCCAATTTTTACTTCAGCAGTTGGGTTTTTTAAACGGCCTAAGAAATCTTTCCAGCTTTCCATATCTGGATCGTTTTTGGTAGGCAGTTTTAATTTAGATAAAACAGTTTTATCCAATTGTTCTTTTAACATCAACAATGGCACATCATAAATAGTAGATGCATCCATCGATTCGACTACCGCATTGATGTTAACGTTACAAAATAGTGCAATTTTTTTTCTTAAGTCGGCGCTGAGGTGGTGTTCGGTACGGCAAACCAATATATCTGGTTGTATTCCGTATTCCAATAAAGCTTTAACAGAGTGTTGAGTTGGTTTAGTTTTTAGTTCACCTGCAGCGGCTAAATAAGGAACCAGGGTTAAATGGATTACAATAGCATTGGTGCTACCTTCTTCCCATTTAAACTGACGAACAGCTTCGATAAATGGTAAAGATTCGATATCGCCAACTGTTCCACCAAGCTCAGTAATCACAATATCGTATTCACCACTATCACCTAAAATACGCATGTTGTGCTTAATCTCATCAGTAATATGTGGAACAACCTGTACCGTTTTACCTAAATATTCGCCTTTACGTTCTTTGTTAATTACGTTTTGGTAAATACGGCCGGTAGTAATGTTATTTGCCTGCGAAGTTGGAACGTTAAGGAAACGTTCGTAATGACCAAGATCCAAGTCGGTTTCAGCGCCATCTTCAGTTACAAAACATTCGCCATGCTCGTATGGGTTTAAAGTTCCTGGATCGATATTAATGTACGGATCGAATTTTTGAATGGTTACACGGTAGCCACGTGCTTGTAAAAGTTTAGCTAAAGATGCGGAAATGATGCCCTTACCTAAAGAGGAAGTTACACCGCCCGTAACAAAAATATACTTTGTCATGATTGATAATTTGTGAAATTAACCAAGCTTTTTAGACCTGGTTAATTGTTTTTGTACGGGATACAAAGGTACAAAAAATTATCGCTCGTTTAGATACTTGCCTGAATATTTTTTAATTGTATTATATCTCTGATATTGACTGTTTTAAGGAAAAATGTTGATTTAAAGTATCAGTGTGTAAAGTTCTTTTTTAATATCTTCTATCTTTCTGGGATTCTTTTTATCATCGTAACGCGTATAAAGGTCGAGCATTTTCTTGAAATCTTTTTCCGTATCGGTTCTCTTTCCCTTTGCCGGTGGTGCGATGGTTAAGATCGGAACATTCTTCGCTTCAACCTTGGTTGCAAACCAGGTGGTGTTATAGCGTGGTATAGCCAACCCCAATATCATTCCCGGTAAACCGGTAAATCCCTCCGGACCACCTTTTAATAAAATCTCATCGGTATAAAAGGCCACTACAGTAACAGAATCGTTTATTATTGCTGTTGCTTTACGGCATTCGTAACCTGCAATTTGGCGCACATCGTTCATGATTTTCCAATGGAGATGGGGGATAGTGTCTTTTAAAATAAAATCTTCACCCCTTATTGGTTTTCTTATTACCCTTGCATTTTTGTTAAAGTCTGTATACAGTTCATTCGTATTCTCACCGGCAATAAAGAAGAAATTATTGTCGTTTAAGGTTTCCTTCGGTTTAATTTTATAAATGGAGCTACTATCATTAAAGCTGTAATCCCAATTGGAAATCCTGTATTTGCTCATTTTATCCCTGGCATCGTCTGATATCCAGGTATTAGATGCCAATTGCTGCTTTTGATTGATCTTTTTCTCGAAAGTTATTTTAGCACTTTTGATGAAAACAGTTTGTGCTTTAATCATTGTAACCGTAAAGAACAGCATTACTATCAATCCTAAATGTTTCATCATCAGTTATTTTTTGTCTTGTTTAATGAAGTTTCCCGTTAAATTATAGGTAAGCCCAATTAGCACATACCGCGGTATAAAGCTATTAGTGTATTCGCTAATATTATTGCCGCCAACATAACGGTTATAGCCATTTTTTTCGGCCAAAATATCAGAAATTGATACTTTTAGTTCTAATTCTTGTGCTTTAAGCATCTTTTTTGATAAATAAGCATTCCAAATTGCAATGTTTACAGGCCTGCTAAAAGAAGCGTTGGCAGGCTGATATGATAATGATATGGAGGTATTAAATTCGGTATTATAAGGGAGTTCTATATTACCAGAAATATCGTGGTTGTGATAAAAGTTTCTGCCATTATTAATAGAACCGATTGATGATTGGCTATTTGAAAAAGTAATTGATGGATTATACTGAATTTGAACCTTATCGCCATAATAGCTAAATCGAGGTCGTATATTAATGCTATTGTTTACATTTTCATTCAGTTTATTGTTTAAAATGGAAACCGAATTCGAATGGTTAAAATTGGCGTTCAAACCTATATTAAAATGGATTTTACTAAAACTTTTATAAAAACTCGCACCTCCGTAAAAATTGTTATTACCGTTTAAATTAATATAACTGCTAATCGTTTTGTTTACATCATCTACCGTTCTCACGTTTACAACAGCATTTTTGGTAAAGCTATAGCCTCCATAAATAAATGCAGACATCTGCGATTTTTGCTGGTAGGTGTTAAAATTAAAGCCAAAATTATTGCTAAACGATGGTTTTAAATTTGGATTGCCCTTTATTTCGTAAAGCGGATTGTTTATTTGCCTAATAGGTTGTAGTTGATCTAAGCTCGGCTGTCGGGTATTTCCGCTGTAGCTTAAGGATGCACTAGTATTCTTACCAAGTTTATAGTTAAAGTTACTTTGTGGAGCCCAGTTTAAATAATTGCGGTTAAATTTATTATTTCGGTCCAGATCATTCAGGTCGAATGTAGTTTCGGTAGCCTCTGCACCACCAGATAGCGTGAACTTCTTTGATCTGTATTGCAGCACCATTTTACCAATATTCGAAAAATTGTTGAAATCGAAATTATTACTTAACGAATCAACCCGTTTGTTATTCAATAATTTATCGAATACTAATTTATGGCTATTTGAGCTTACCGTTTTAAAACTATAGGCTGTTTGTAGTGAAAATTGCTTACCTAATGGCTCAGTATAGGCTATTCTTGCACCAAGAGAGCTTTCACGACCCGAGTTATCGTTAAGGAAATTTTGATTAATGGTCTGGTTAATCGCTCCGCTAGCGTCATAATAATTGGTAACACTTAAACTGTTGCCCAAACTGGTGCTGTTCTTAGTTTCAGGCTGTAAATCAATAGAGAGTGTTCTCCCTTTCTTTACAAACTTTTTGGAGTAATTAATATTCCCATTAAATAGGTCATTGTCGCCATTGCTATCATTAGATTGATTACTATTATTTACAAATATCCCCTCACCATTTTTAGTTTCATTCGTACTTATATATTGGCTGCTGTTTTTACGTTTACTGCCCGCAAATGAAATTTTCAAAGTAGAAAGTGAATCTAATTTAAGGTCAACACTTCCTTTTAAACTCTGTCCGGTATTTCGGGTTTCACTATTTGAATTGCTTTCGCTAAAGAAATTCGTTCCATTGGGCAGTAACGATTGGTTTTTTGATGTTGTGCGATCTAATACGTTTCTGTCACTGCCTTTATAATTAAGTTTTAAACCTATTTTATTTTCGTTCCACTTGTCAGAAAAATGTGCCCCATATCCTGTTACATCAGGTAATCCGCTTGAGGGTGAAAAATCGTCCTCATCACGGCCACTGCCATAACTGATCATCACCGTACTGCCATCGTCACCAACTTCAATTACATCGTAATCATTACCTTTTAGCTTGCTCATGGCAGCACTTGCTTTCGAATCCTGATTGGTGTTGGAATTGGATCCAAATACAGCGGTTTTTAATTTATTTTTATAAATACCAGCCATGCCACCAATATTTTTGTAGTGCTTAAGGTCGCTATTGGCATCCAGCGTGCTGAGGTAACCATTTTTAGCATTTTCCTTAAGCTTGATGTTCATTACCTTTTCCTTGGCCTCACTTTCCTTAATGCCCGATAGTTCTTCTGTTTTTGTTTTTTTATCATAAATCTGAACTTCACTAACCGCATTGGCTTTCAGGTATTTTTGAGCCAGAAGCGGATCGTCGCCAAAAAATTCCTCTCCATCAACCAAGAGCGTGTTTACATCTTTTCCGCCGGCTTTTATTGCACCATCTTTATCAACCTCAACTCCGGGCAAACGTCTTAGCAGATCCTGGAGGTTAGCATGCGGCTTAACGGCAAAGCTATCTGCCTGGTAGGTAATGGTATCGCCTTTTATGCTAATGGCTTGTTTTTGGGCTTTAATTACAACTTCATTCAAAAGGGTAGCTTTACTGTCCATCGCAATATGGCCGAGGTTAAATTTTGATGAATCAGACAGTTGGATATCTCTGATATAATCGGCCATTTTTGGGAAAGTAACCACCAGGGTGTAATTGCCCTTTTTTAAATTTGATAGCTCAAATTCACCGTTAGCTTTTGCGCGGGTATCTTTTACCAAGATAGAATCTTTACTTCTAATGAGCAGGATAGTGCTGTTTTGTAATTTGGTTTTCTCAGCTGTATCTACCACAATACCTTTTATACTTGCGTTTTGCGCCAAGGCAGGGAAAAATAGCAATGAAAAAATAATAACCGAGAAAAGTTGTTTAAGCATGTATGTTGTTGAAGAAGCGTTATTAAATAGTGCATTTGGTTAAATGCCTGAAATTATAACTATTTATTTAGTTTTAAAAATAAACCAGAATATTTTTTCAAAATGAAGTATATCGCTTTGTTTGTGGAGAACAGTCCTGATAATATACGCATACTGTACATGGATTTATTTGGTTATTCAAACAATTTGTTTAATATATTAATTATCAGTTAATTATGCGCTTGTATGATAAGAGGTATCACAGATTAATAACGACAATATCCTTAAAAAAGAGGCGAGGAGAGATGTACCGATTATGTTTTTATGAAATATTTTAACTTATTGTGTTTCGTTATCAGCGCCAATAGTTATTTTCTAGCTGCCAGAATTAATTTTTTGATCAATACTATCTGACCAAAATGGTAATAGCTATGTTCAATTACAGCTTCTATATTACGTAAATAGGTGCCGTACTTTTCATTTACAAATACCTGATCTAATTTTTCATCCGGCATTTGTGCTACCTCGTTGGCGAAAGCTGTCGAATTAGCTAAAAACTCTTTTACTAATTTTTCCCAATCCGCTTCCGAATGTATAGGTGGAAGATCGAAACTGTATTGATCTTTAATTTCCAGCAGACCGCCATTAAATACATTTAAAATTCCCGACAAATAGTAATTGATGTGGTAGGTTAATGCAGCAATCGTATTTAAGTCTTCTATTTGGTGAATGGCCTGCTCCCATCTGATGTTTTCCAGTTGATCTTTATAGTTGGTATTGGCAATCCAATACCCATTTAGAAAAATCTCCCTTAAGCGATTTGCAATTAAATCTGATCTTTTCATCACTAACTTTTCATCATTCGGATTAGCAGCAATTATAGTAAATCTTCACTTTTTGTTCTTTTTGGCTCCAGGCAATGTAAATGTTATTTTCCTTTCCTAAACGATACTTAAAGCCATTTAATCCTGATTTCTTTAATTCTTCATAAAGGGCTTTATCAGGGGTGTAATTATCAGCCTTATCTTCGGGCATTACCGCAGGCTCTAGAAAATTCTCTTCGCTAAAAAAATCGTCAGCAATGGTTTTTAAGAAAATAATCTGGTCTTTTTCCTTTGAAAGATCTACATTTGGATCGGTACTGCCCAATAATTCGGTCCCTTTAATTTGGGTGTTGTAAATCTCTTTTCCATCAGCATTTTTGATCGTAAAATTCAACACCATTTCTTCAGGTTTTCTGCCGGTAAGTTCAATCTTAAAAGTGTCCAGACGTTTTAAATCTGAAAAAGATTTAGCGATACGCTGGTTAACATTTTTAAACTCAATGGTATTGGTTTCCTTTTTGCCGTTAGAATTACAGGCAACAAGCGCTAATAAACAGATCACAACGAAGAGCGGTATATTTCTCATATTCAAAACTACAAATTTTATGTTTTAGTTTATGACCATATTTTATGATTTACCTAAAGCCAGGTCATTAGAACCCTCTAAAATTTATTTAGAAAGCAACACCATTTTAAAATTAGTCATAAATTCTTACCATAAGTTAGGCTTAGGTAAACCTTACTTCAACGCTTCAATATTTATTAATTATTGCTTATCTGCCTCTGTTAAAAAGTGTTAAAGGTTTAATCGTGTTTTAAATTATTACTAGTATTGTTAATGAATATTGTTAGAAATCAGAGATTAATCGTATTCTTATTATTATCATTAATGTCATTTAGTGTAATAGCTCAAGAGCCGAGTATTAATCGAAAGGAAACAAACATTAAAGCTTTCGCTTCATTATATGGCTATGTTAGATTTTTTCACCCTTCTGATTTTTCAAAAAACACAGACTGGATTAGATTTGCTGCATATGGTGCAGGAAGTGTATTAGAGGCTAAAGATGATGATGAATTGCTTATCAGACTTAAAGAGATATTTTCTGATTTTCTTCCCTATATATCTATAACAAAAGAAACTTTAAATAAATCAGCTTTATTATTAAAATTAACGCCGAGCAACATCAGTAACTATCGAATAACTAGATATAAAAACTTTGGTCTCGGATTACCCTATGGCTCAAAAGTTTATAAAAGCCTTAGATCTAAGATAGATTCTGTTGAAAATGATTTCGATTCTTATCCTTTAGTGAAAGGATTAGATATACAACAATTTAAAAATTCAAAATTCATTTTAAGTTTCGAAGCAGAAGGAGACTCCACTCTCTGTGATAGAAATTCACTGGAAATTGGTATGACTAGTAATAAAAAAATAGTGACCAAACATAAATCAGAAACTTTTCAAGGGAAAAAACAGAAAATTACATTTGAAGGTCAGTTCGACGAAAATAGTAATATATTGACTTTGGATCTACGTATTTATACAAGAAGTTTATTTAAAATAGACAACATAAAACTGACAATCTTTAAAGGTTCGAAACCACAAATAATTGACTTAAAAACAGCTCTACAAGTTAATAAAAACTCCGATTTAAACTTTCATCTTAATCTGGTTGAAAAAAATAAAAATAATATTAATTCAAAAAGTGATAACGAAATAAGTTTTATCGCTACAGATCTTACAGAAAATATAAAATGTTTAGTTCCAAAAGCTTTATATAGTACTTCAACATATACTTACCCAAAACAAGACACTTTTCTTATTAATAACTTTAATGCCAAAATTAAAACTACACTCAGGAAAGATCCTAATTACGATTTAAACATAAGACTAGGGTCATCAGTTATTATCTGGAATATTTTAAAATATGCTTACCCATACTGGGAGGATGCTAATATTTCGCAGGACAGCTTACTTCACTATCTATTCACTAGATCGTTAATTGATAGAAACGCTAAAGAATTCTATACATCATTACTGGTAATGTCTTCAAAGATAAATGATGGACACATGTTTATTAGTTATTCTGGATTGGACCGAGATATTGAGAAAGGATTACCTTTAGATTTAATAAAAATTGGAGACAAAATCCTCATTAAAAATGTATTAGATTCATCGTTGTCCAAATTGATAAAAAAAGGAAGTGTTATTGATTCAATTAATGGAAAGCCTGCATTAATAACCTATAATAAAAAATATAATTTGATATCCGGTTCCCCTCAATGGCGAAACTTCAAAACACTTTTAAATCTATTTAATGGAAAAATTACAGATAGTGTTACCTTAAGTTTAAGCGATAATTCTACTCCAAAGCTTAAACTCCCCCTGTTTTCAGACCTTGTGGAATATCGGTCTTTTGCATCTCAACCATTCGTACCGAAAAATGGATTAATTTCAAAAGGCATCTATTATTTTAACCTATCTACCCCAGTACTTAAAGAAATAGAGTCAAATATGCAGAATTTATTATCTGCAAAGGCAATAATTTTCGATATGAGGGGCTATCCAGTTGAAGATGTCAGGGATGTACTTCGCCACTTAATAAAATGTAGTGAAAACAATAGGTGGATGAAAACACCGATTATCGATGACCCTTTCGAAATAAATTATAACTTTAAAACTTCTGGATGGAATCTATCTCCAAAAGCCCCTTATTTAGCTTCCAAAATGATATTTCTTTCCGATGCCAGTGCCCAGAGTTATGCGGAAAGCATACTCGGTTATGTAAAGGGATTGAAATTAGGTACAATAATCGGTCAACGATCGAGCGGAACGAATGGAGATATTCAAACCATTCAACTACAACAAGATACTAGGGTTTTTTATACCGGCACCAGGGTTCTAAACCTTGATGGAAGTAAGCATCACTTTTCTGGAATTATTCCCGACATTATAGTATCTCCTACTATACCTGCAATAAGAGAAGGGAGAGACGAAGTATTTGAAAAAGCTTTATTGTTAGCGCAATAGAAAATATGAAATAAATTTAGTTTCAAGAGAACAGTCACTACTCCAACTTTAAAGCCTTAAGCAATTTATTTAGTTTCAATAAATCCTCTGGCGTGTCTATTGCAACTGTCTCTAAATCAGTTACTTTGGTTTGGATGTAAAATCCATTTTCGATCCAGCGAAGCTGCTCCAGGCTTTCGGCAATTTCTAAAGAAGAGGGTGGAAGTTGCGTAATGGCTTTTAATGATTTGGTACGGTAACCATAAATGCCGATGTGTTTATAAAACTGGTGCTTCTCTGCCCATACACCTGGTTCGCCATTTCTGATAAAGGGGATAGGACTCCGGCTAAAGTACATGGCCCGGCCATTAACATCAATTACCACTTTAGGGCTATTAGGGTTATGAATACTTTCCTGACTTTGTATCGGTTTAATCAAGGTGGCCAGTTGTACTTTTTCTTCAGTAAAGCAACTTACCAATAATTCTATCTGTACGGGTTCAATAAAAGGTTCGTCGCCCTGGATATTGATCGCAATATCGTATCCTGGTAAGTTTTTAATTACTTCGGCACACCTGTCGGTACCGCTCTGGTGATCAGTTGAAGTAAGGATAAATTCTCCACCAAACCGCTTTACATCGTCAGCAATGCGTACGTCATCTGTAGCCACAACTACTTTAGATAAGCTTTTAGCCTTTGATGCCTGTTCATAAACCCTCTGGATCATGGTTTTCCCGGCAATATCTACCAAAGGCTTGCCCGGAAAGCGGGTAGAGTCATAACGTGCAGGAATAATTCCAATGATTTTTAGATTACGTAGAGCTGAATTTGATTTTTTATCGCTCATATATTATGTTTATAAAACTGATAAAAAACAAATAGAAAGATTATTGCAATAAAAATATAAGATATAGGATGCGCAAAGTTAAGTGTCCAGCCCAGCAATTTTATACGCTTAGCGACAATTATTCTGGAGTCTTTTCTATTAAAATAAAATACCCCCCATTTCCAGTTTTCTGGTTTGTCATGCTCAAAATCCTTTTCCATGTTTATCACACTAAATATTAAACCGTTTATTATAGATTCACCCTTTCTTTAAGAACAGTAGGCTAAAATAACCCGTTTATTTCTGCCTCAATAGACTGGATGACTGTACCTAAATCTTCTGGATTATTGGTGAAATCCAGCTTGTCTTTATCTAAAATCAGCAATTTACCCAGGTTATAACCTTTTATCCAGGCTTCGTATTTTTCGTTCAGTTTAGAAAGGTAATCGATACGAATACCAGCTTCATACTCACGGCCACGACGCTGGATATTATTCACCAATGTAGGTACCGACGCACGCAGGTAAACCAATAAATCGGGCGGTTTAATAAAAGAGGTAATATTGTCAAAAATAGCTCTGTAATTATCATGATCGCGGGTAGTCATTAAAGCCATATCGTGCAGGTTTTCTGCAAAAATATGTGCATCCTCGTAAATGGTTCTATCTTGGATTACGTTGCGTTTATTTACTTCAATATCAGTAATTTGCTGAAAACGGCTGTTCAGGAAATAAATCTGAAGGTTAAAGCTCCAGCGTTTCATGTCGCTATAAAAATCTTCCAGGTAAGGGTTATTGTCCACAGCCTCGTATAAAGCTTCCCAACCATAATTTTTGGCCAATAAACCTGTTAAGGTAGTTTTACCGGCACCAATATTTCCTACAATTGCTATGTGCATCTTCTTTAGATTGGAGATGTGAGATTGGAGATAGGAGACCGAGAAATAATCTCAAATCTAATGTCTCGTTTCTCAAATCTATTAAAATTATTAAAAACTTTTAAACCCGATTAAACTGCGAACTTCTCTGAGGGTTTTTTGCGCGCTTTCGCGTGCCTTTAATGCGCCATGTTTAGACACTTGCCTTAAATAAGCATCATCTTTAGCAATATCCAAAATACGCTCGCGCATAGGTGCAGTTGTAATAATCATATCTTCTGCCAGCTGTTTTTTAAAATCGCCATAGCGGATCTGCATTTTGCTATACAAATCTTCAAAATGCGCAAGTGTATCTGTACTCGATACGACTTTCATTAAATCGAAAAGATTCTGGATAGGCTCAGGCTTCGGTTGGTTTTCTTCCGTTGGTCCACCGTCACTAACCGCTTTCATTACTTTTTTACGAATGGTTTCAGGATCATCAGACAGGTAAACTGCATTGGCTTCGCCTTCTGATTTGCCCATTTTACCTTTACCATCTAAACCAGGTACTTTAACCAATTTGTCTGAGTAGCTAAATGCGTATGGTTCAGGAAAATATTCTGTATTGTATAACCTGTTAAAACGGTTTCCGAAAGTACGGGCCATTTCCAGATGTTGCTCCTGATCTTTTCCAACAGGTACTTTGGTAGCCTTATGGATTAAAATATCGGCAGCCATTAATACCGGGTAGGTTAATAAACCTGCATTTATGTTATCAGGGTTAGCACGTACTTTATCTTTAAAAGAAGTACTACGTTCCAACTCACCCATGTAAGCATTCATATTTAGGTATAAATAAAGTTCCGCAATTTCGGGAACATCGCTTTGTATATAAATGGTGCTATTTTCTGGATCAATTCCACTAGCCAGATATTCAACCAGAACATGTTTAATATTTCCATGTAAATCGGCTGGAGTAGGGTGTGTAGTTAAAGAGTGTAAATCGGCGATAAAAAAGTAGCAGTTATAGTCGTTCTGCATTTGAACAAAGTTTTTAACTGCACCATAATAATTACCCAAATGTAATTTTCCTGTTGAGCGAATGCCGCTCACCACTGTTTCTTTCATAATGGCACGAAATTAAAAATAAAATACAAGCAAATCATAAATCGCTTCAATTTTAATGGTAAGATTTTTTTGAGACCATTGTCTTATCAGGGCTTCCATCCAGCGATAGTCCTCTCGACCGTAATGGAGAAACCTATATACTACCTAATCTTATGGGCCAATGCAATCAGTTGTTTGAAATATCAAACTATTTTATATTTTTGATTATCTATGATTTATTCTCTAAGACAAGTGCACCGGATGTGGTTTCTATTCTGGATACTGTTTTTTTTCGCGCTGTTCTATCCTCTATATTACATTACTTCACGTAATGAGAAATATTATAGCATTCTGAATTTTTGCAGGAAAGCCAATAGCTTTTTATGTAGTCTGTTTTCAGGTGTTTTTTTTCGTTATCAATACGAAGAAAAGCTTGATCGCGAGCAAACTTACATCTATTGTGCTAATCATACTTCTAACCTGGATATTATGATTTTCTGTATCATGGGGCATGGTAAATTCCACTTTATGGGAAAAGATGAGCTACTGAGTAACCCGGTATTGGGCATTTTCTTTAAAACCATTGATATTTCCGTAAACCGCGACAGTAAGATTTCGGCTTTTAAAGCCTTTAAAAAGGCCGGCGAGAACCTTGAAAAAGGGATGAGCCTGATTATTTTTCCGGAGGGTAAAATTGATGACCATTATCCACCAAAATTAGGCGAATTTAAAAATGGCCCGTTCCGTTTAGCCATCGATAAAAATGTTCCTCTGGTACCGGTTAGTATTACCGATGTTTGGAAAATTAATTGGGATGACGGTGCAAAATATGGAAGTAAGCCAGGAATTTGCGATATTTACGTCCACAAACCTATCAATACCTCAACTTTGGCTGATATTGATTCTGATGTATTAAAAGAAAAGGTTTACAAATTGATTGATAGTAAGTTAGTATAAGATATGAATTTAGACGCAAAAACCATCCATAAAATAGCCGATCTGGCCCGAATTCATATTGATGAAAAACAGGTGGACACTTTGATTCCTGAAATGAACAAAATTTTATCGTTCATGGAAAAGCTAAATGAATTGGATACCTCAGATGTAAAACCACTGGTTTACATGAACGAATCAGTAAATGTTTGGAGAGAGGATGTCGTTAAGCAGGAAATAACTACTGCTGATGGCTTGAAAAACGCAGCAAAGCATACCGACCAATTTTTTATGGTTCCAAAAATTATTGAAAAATAATGGTATAATCGCTATGCTTAAATGTTGTCTCTCAGATGCTGAACTGAATTCAGCAGGACGAGTTTCAGTAATTTTTAACCCTCTTGTAACATCTTACCTGCTATGCTTGTCTAAAAAATAAAAAACATGGAGAAACCACTCATCACTATAAAAGAAATTGGCCGTAAATATGTTATTGGATCTGAAGTGATTCACGCTTTAAAATCAGTTTCTTTAGATATTAATAAAGGCGAATTTGTAGCGTTGATGGGCCCATCTGGTTCAGGTAAATCAACCCTAATGAATATTTTAGGCTGTTTGGATACACCTTCAAGTGGAACGTATGTTTTAAATGGAACAAATGTGAGCCACATGAGTGATGATGCCCTGGCAGAAGTACGCAACAAGGAAATCGGTTTCGTTTTTCAAACCTTTAACTTATTGCCGCGCTCAACATCTTTGGATAATGTTGCTTTACCTTTAATTTATGCAGGTACAAGTAAAAAGGATAGGGACGCGAGGGCAGCTACAGCATTAGAAAATGTAGGTTTAGGCAATCGTATGGACCATAAACCCAACGAGCTTTCGGGTGGTCAACGTCAGCGTGTGGCTGTAGCCAGGGCTTTGATCAATAATCCCTCTATTATTTTGGCCGATGAGCCAACGGGTAACTTAGATACCAAAACATCAATTGAAATAATGGGTTTACTGGAAGAAATTCACAGTAAAGGGAACACCATTATTCTGGTTACACATGAGGAGGATATTGCGCAGCACGCGCACCGTATTGTACGTATGCGCGATGGTTTGATCGAAAATGATTATTTAAATACAGATATAAAAAATGTATCGCCACGTTTGCAAGCTTTGAAAGAAGCTGGTAGCGATTGGGAGAAAATTAATTAGCCCCTAAATTCCCTAAAGGGGACTTAGGATTCAAAAAACGTTTCCCCTTAAAGGGGTAAGGGGTATGAAAATCTACACTAAAACCGGCGATAAGGGCCAAACATCACTCATTGGTGGTACCCGTGTACCTAAATATCATTTACGCATTGAAACCTATGGAACTGTAGACGAATTGAATTCGTACATCGGTTTAATCATGTGTCAGGATATTGATACGTACGATCAGAAACTACTAAAAGAAATTCAGGACAGGTTATTTACTGTTGGTTCATCACTTGCAGCCGACCCAGAGAGGTCTAAAATGAAGATCCCCGATCTGCATGATGCTGATATTATCTTGTTAGAAAACGAGATGGATCTGATGAACGAAAAGCTGCCTGCTTTAAAACATTTTGTTTTACCTGGTGGAAACACTGTAGTTTCTTACTGCCATATTGCGCGATGCGTTTGCAGAAGAGCAGAGCGTTTAACAGTAGCGCTTGCAGAAAATAGCTTTGTAGATGAGCGTGTAACAGTTTATTTGAACCGTTTAAGTGATTATTTATTCGTTTTGGCACGAAAACTGACCGTGTATTTTAAAGCGGAAGAAAACATTTGGATTCCTAGGGTTTAATAGTGGAAAAATAAGTTTGTTTTGCTCAGAAATTTTAATATACTTTGCGCAATAATAAGAACAAGAATTTAATTGAATTGACGATATGTATTGGACATTAGAATTAGCATCGCACTTGGAAGACGCACCATGGCCTGCAACTAAAGACGAATTAATTGATTATGGTATCCGTTCTGGTGCCCCGGTTGAAGTAATTGAAAACTTACAGGCATTAGAAGATGATGGCGAACCTTATGAAACGATTGAGGAAATTTGGCCTGACTATCCAACTAAAGAAGATTTCTTCTTTAATGAGGACGAATACTAAACATTAGAAATGACAAAAAAGAACCTTCCAACAAAATTGGGAGGTTTTTTTTATCTCCATATTATTCAGTCATATAAATAAAATAATTACATTTTTTAAACAAAACCAAAAAGCCAAGTGTTAATACATCAATAATATAACATTGCTAAAAAATTAACACTATGGGAAATTTATTGTATTTAGTCGCAGTAGTATTGGTAATACTATGGGTGATCGGATTTATATTTCACGGCTTCGGCGACGTTGGCGGTATAATCCACGTTTTATTGGTAATCGCAGTTATTGCAATTCTGCTTAAAGTAATTGGCCGGGCTGCGTAAAAAATATATCGCACCTATATTCATTAATTTAGAATTAGGAAACACTTTGAAATTGATGCATTAAAAAAGGAGTTCCGTTTTTGGAACTCCTTTTTTAATATTATAATCGGCGTTAATTAATTTTTTACTCCTTTAACCAGTGCGATCGTTATGCAGAATTTATTTTACAAGCATAAGTTGCATTTTCAGTTGCCTTGTAGCTACTACCTGGTCAGTATCTTTCCTGTTATTAAAACCCTGAAATGAATTCAGGGTAACGACGCTGTGTTTAAATCGTCGGAAATCTTTGTATAGTGTTATTATCTAGATGAAGCTAAGCTTTTAATTCTTCAGTAATAGCTCTGCTAGCTCGAGATCAATAGGATAGGTAATTTTAATATTTCCTCTTTCTCCTTCAATAATATTAATCTCATAACCGATAGATTCTACCACGCTTGCATCATCTGTAAAATGAGTGTTAAACTCTTGGTTATAAGCTTCTTTAAGGATATTAAGGCTAAAAGTCTGGGGCGTTTGTACCAAATAAATTTCATCACGTTTTAATGCCGTTGTTTTATCGTTTCTAAGCATACGTACACTATCGCTTGATTGTACAGCTGCAATAACGTTTCCCTGTAACTCTGCTTCTTTAAAACAGTTGTCGATAAGGGATTTTGAAACGAGCGGACGAACAGCATCATGAATGGCAACATAACTTTCTTCTTCAATAACATGGATTGCATTTTTTACCGAGTGAAAACGCTCTGTGCCGCCATCGATAACCTGATGCGGTATATGAAAATTAAATTCTTCACATAACCTAGTCCAGTAAGCCTGTTGATCTTTGTTTAAAACTAATAAAATTTTAGGCTGTGTATTGCTTTGTGCAAAAGCTTTTATGGTGTGCATTAAAACCGGAAGGTTTTTGAGCAATAGAAATTGTTTTGGGGTTTCCGTTTGCATCCGATTTCCAGAACCGCCTGCTACAATTATAGCGTAGTATTTCATAGTTGAGCGTTTAGGGTAAGGCGTTTAGCGCTAAACCGCCAAACGCCAACCGCAAAACTTATATAATTAGCATGGCATCGCCATAGCTGTAAAATTTATATTTTTCTTTTACTGCAACTTCGTAAGCATTCATTACGTTTTCATATCCACCAAATGCACTTACCATCATCAATAAAGTAGATTCTGGTGTGTGGAAATTGGTAATCATTGAGTTAGCGATACTGAAATCGTAAGGAGGGAAGATAAATTTACTGGTCCAGTCGTTAGCAGCTTTTAATGTTCTGTTAGCAGAAACAGCCGATTCGATAGCCCGCATTGAGGTAGTTCCTACCGCACAGATTTTTCTCTTATTCTCTAAAGCTTTGTTTACAATGTTTGCATCTTTCTGCTCGATGATAAATTGCTCAGAATCCATTTTGTGTTTGGTTAAGTCTTCAACCTCAACAGTTCTGAAAGTTCCTAAACCAACGTGCAAAGTTACTTCTGCAAATTCTACACCTTTAAGTTCAAGACGTTTCATTAGCTCGCGACTGAAGTGTAGGCCTGCAGTTGGAGCAGCTACTGCACCTTCGTGTTTAGCGAAAATAGTTTGATAACGTTCTTTATCCTCGGCGGTAGCTTTACGTTTAATATACTTAGGTAGAGGAGTTTCGCCTAAAATTTCAACGTTTTTCCTGAATTCTTCATCGCTGCCTTCAAATAAGAAACGGATGGTACGGCCACGTGATGTGGTGTTATCTACAACCTCGGCAACCAATAAATCGTCGTCGCCAAAGTATAATTTATTACCTACACGGATTTTACGTGCCGGATCTACCAAAACATCCCACAAACGTAATTCCTTGTTTAATTCACGTAGCAAGAAAACCTCTATGGTTGCACCAGTTTTTTCTTTGTTGCCATATAAACGGGCAGGAAAAACCTTAGTGTTGTTTAATATCATTACGTCTTTGTCGTCGAAATAACTTAAAACGTCTTTGAAAATTTTATGTTCAATTTTACCGCTGTCTTTGTGTAAAACCATTAGACGAGCTTCGTCGCGTTGTTCTGCCGGATTGTTGGCTACTAATGATTCGGGTAAGTTGAATTTGAATTGTGATAATTTCATTCTTGATGAATTTTTTGAGGTGCAAAAATACGAATTTAATTTTTCTTTTTCGTATTTTATCAAACGCAATTTATGTATATTATGTTTTAACCATTTTAAATCAAATAATACAGCGCGATTAATGCATTGTAGACATAAAATTAATTAGTTTTGAAGATAAGCTGTAACCTTTTGAAAGGCTTTGCATCTAATCTCTAATTATGATAATCTTTAGGCTAATAGGCGAGAGTTTCCGTTTTGCATTTGATGCGTTGCGCCAGAATAAATTACGCACCATGTTATCGCTTCTGGCGATAACAATCGGTATTTTTACCATTATTGCTGTATTTTCTGCAGTTGATACCTTTCGCGGTAAATTGCAAGCCAGCGTAGATAAACTCGGCTCTAATACTATTTATATTCAGAAATGGCCCTGGAGCTTTGGTGATAATTATCCTTGGTGGAAATATATGAACCGCCCTCAGCCTTCATTGCGCGATTTTGAAGCGCTCCGCGAGAGAATCGAAAATGCACAAGGCGTTACATTCGAAATATCAACTAACGACAGAACGATCAAATACAGAAGTAGCTCGGTTGAAGGGATTTCGATATGGGCAGCATCACACGATTTTAATAAGACCTGGAATTTTGAGCTTCAGGATGGCCGGTATTTTACGGAAAGTGAAAGTAAAAATGGTTCGCCTGTTTGTATTCTAGGCTCTGATATTGCGGACGGACTTTTTGACGGCGATGCACCCGTGGGTAAACAGGTACAGATTTTAGGAAGAAGATTAACTGTGGTTGGCGTTTTCAAAAAAGAAGGAGAAGATATGTTAGGTACCTCTCTTGATAAAAACGTAAATATTCCAATTGCCTTTGCAAAAGGTGTGTTAGATATCCAAAGTGAGCGTTATGGTCCGCAAATTACTGTTCGTGGCAAGGATAATGTAAGCTTAGAGGAGGTAGAAAGCGAATTGAAGGGTTTAATGCGTTCGATCCATAGGATCAGACCAGGCCAGGAAGAAGATTTTGCGCTAAATAAAACCACTATTATTTCTAACCAGTTAGATTCTATGTTTAAGATGGTAAATATTGCCGGTTGGGTAATTGGTGGATTTTCGATTTTGGTGGGCGGATTTAGTATTGCCAATATCATGTTTGTGTCGGTAAAAGAACGTACCAATATTATCGGTATCCAAAAATCGTTAGGTGCAAAAAATTATTTTATATTGCTTCAGTTCATTTTCGAATCGATCTCACTTTGTATTTTAGGTGGTTTGCTGGGCTTATTACTGGTCTTTCTGCTCGCCTTGGTCATTGGTGCGGCGACTGATTTCCATATTATATTGGGCTTGAATAATATTGCCTTAGGAATTGGAATATCGATCATTATAGGTACCATCTCTGGTTTTTGGCCAGCATATTCTGCTTCAAGACTAGATCCGGTAGAGGCGATTAGAAGTTAATTCAGTTGTGCAATTGACAGTTTGCGGCGCTTACCGGAGTTAAAAAAACTGATTGCAGCGGATAGCCCACAGCGAGGACTAGTAACGAAAAGAAGGACTGGATTCTCCGATGAAATGCTTGCTTCATTTTCAAACACCATATCGTCATTTCAAACAGAGTGTAACGCAGTCGAGAAATCTATTGCAATAGATCTCTCCATTTCGCTGGGCTTAAGTCGAGATGACGAACTTTTTTTTGAGATAACGGTGATATAAATAAAAAACCCATGTTAAACTTAATTAACATGGGTTTTTATATGCTATTGCTAACTGCAAGCGGTTAACTGAAAACAGTCTAAGCTAATTTCCCTAAAGCTTCTTTTATTCTTCTCAATGCTTCAACTAAACTTTCGTCAGATGCTGCATAAGATAAACGGATGTAGTTGTTGTTACCAAACGAATCGCCACCTACAGTTGCCACATGCCCAACGTTTAATAAGTACAATGCCAAATCTGATGAATCTTTAATTACGTTTCCATCAGCATCTTTCTTACCGAAGAAAGAACTGATTTCAGGGAAAAAGTAAAATGCTCCATCTGGAAGATTTGTTTTTACACCTGGAATTTCATTTAGCAAATTATAAACCAATTCTCTGCGGCGTAAAAATGCTTCTTTCATTTCTAAAACACTTGCTAAACCTTGTTCGTAAGCGGCAATTCCAGCTCTTTGTGCAATAGAACATGTTCCAGAAGTGGTTTGTCCTTGTAGCTTATCGTTTGCGGCAGCAATTTCTTTGTTAGCGGCAATGTAACCTAATCTCCAGCCCGTCATGGCAAAAGCTTTAGAGAAACCGTTAACAATGATTACACGATCTTTAATGCTGTCGAATTGAGCAATAGATTCGTGTTTATCAATGAAGTTAATGTGCTCATAAATCTCGTCAGATAAGATATAGATATTAGGATGTTTTTCGAAAACAGCAACCAGGGCAGCTAATTCTTCTTTGCTATAAACCGAACCTGTTGGGTTACATGGCGAAGAAAACATAAATAATTTCGATTTCGGCGTAATGGCTGCTTCTAACTGCGCAGGTGTGATTTTGAAATCACTTTCTATATCTGTATCGATAAAAACAGATTTTCCTTCTGCCAGGGTTACCATTTCTGAGTATGAAACCCAATAAGGCGTTGGGATGATTACCTCATCGTCCGGATCGATCAAAGTTAAGATAACATTCGATAAAGATTGTTTTGCACCTGTTGAAACAACGATCTGGGAAATATCATAATCCAGGTTGTTCTCTGTTTTTAGTTTGTTTACAATCGCCTGGCGCAGGTCAGGATAGCCCGGTACCGGCGAATAGCGTGTATAGTTTTCATCTAATGCCTTTTTAGCAGCATTTTTTACGTGATCGGGCGTATTGAAATCGGGTTCACCAACGCTTAAACTAATGATGTTAATGCCCTTAGACGCTAATTCGCGGCCAAGTTTGGTCATTTTAAGGGTTGCAGATTCAGATAAACTGTTGATTCTTTTAGATAAGGTGCTCATGGTTAATTACTTTGAGCGCAAATATATAAACCAAATATTATTCTGCACTAAAAAAGACATAGTTTTTCTCATTTAATTTATTCGATAAGCGTATTTTTGAAAAAAAATATCCTTGTGTCGGTAAAAAAGAAAGCAATAATAATTTCTCTGGTGGTGAGTGTGGTGCTGATGTTAGCTAAGTTTGTTGCGTATTTTATTACGGGTTCAAATGCAATCTTAACCGATGCGGCAGAAAGTATTGTAAACGTAATAGCAGGCAGCTTTGCTTTTTATAGCATTTACCTGAGTACGCAACCGCGGGACGAAAATCATCCTTATGGACATGGAAAAGTGGAGTTTTTCTCGGCTTTTGTTGAAGGGATATTGATTTTGATTGCAGGAGTAGTTATTATTTTTAAATCATCGTACAACCTTATCTACCCTCACGTGGTGGTGGAGCTATTAACCGGAACATTAATTATTGGTATTACAGGTTTAATTAATCTGATTGTTGGTCTATACCTTATAAACGTGGGTAAAGATGAACATTCAATTACGTTGCAAGCCGATGGCAAACATTTATTAACTGATACTTATACCAGTGGAGCGATTGTTATTGGTTTAATATTAATTCAGTTAACAAATATTATTTGGCTAGATAGCTTACTTTCTTTTTTAGTAGGCTTTTATATTGTTTATTCTGGGTATAAACTTACCCGAGGTTCGGTAGGCGGCTTAATGGATGAAAGCGATTTTACACTTGTTGAAGAAGTAGTTGAGGTGTTGCAAAAGAACAGACACAACCCCTGGATCGATGTTCATAATCTGCGCACTCAGCAATATGGCCCCGAATTCCATATCGATTGTCACGTGACATTGCCTTATTATTTTGATTTAAATAAGGTTCACCGCGAAATATCGCAGATTGATGAACTGATCAATAAAAATGGCGTTCGTAAAGCAGAGCTCTTTATTCACGCAGATCCTTGTTTGCCCGAATGCTGTCATTATTGCCACATGAGCGAATGCCCTGTTAGAACTGAGGCCTTTAAAAAAGAAATTGTATGGACACCTGAAATAGTAATCAAAAATAAAAAGCATTTCGAAAATGAGCTACTTTAATGTTAGGGTTTATGGATTGTTAATTAACCAGAATAATGAGGTTTTGGTAAGTGATGAAGAAGAATATGGTTTTCGTTTCAGTAAGTTTCCTGGGGGTGGATTAGAGTTTGGCGAAGGCTTAATTGATGGATTAAAACGTGAGTTTGTGGAAGAGTGCAACGCTGAAATTGAAGTATTATCACATTTTTATACTACAGATTTTTTTGAAAAATCGTCATTTAACGATAGCCAGGTAATTAGTGTTTATTACATCGTTAAAGAAAAAGCCCCTTTGCAGTTGGCCTTTAAAGATATCATCTACGATTTTGATGGAGAAGGTGAAATTCTTCAGGCTTTCAGATGGGTAAAAATTGAAGATTTAAACATTGAGGATATCACCTTTAAAACAGATAAAACTGTAGGCCAGCTTTTAAAAAATCAATATTCAGTTAAATTATAATCATGATGCCCGATTTGTCCAAACTCCAAACTACAAGCGCTCAACTAAGTTTAACTGAACGTGATCAAAAGGTAATCTGGCATCCTTATACCCAAATGAAAAATGCATTGCCCCATATCCCGATTGTAAGGGGAGAGGGGGTGTGCGTTTTTGATGAAAACGGTAAACGGTATATCGATGCAGTTTCATCCTGGTGGGTGAATATCCATGGTCATTCTCATCCTTATATTGCACAAAAAGTAGCAGAACAACTCAATGTGCTGGAACACGTAATTTTTGCTGGCTTTACACACGAGCCTGCGGTATTGCTGGCAGAAAGGCTGTTGCCCATATTGCCAGGTAAACAAGATAAAGTTTTTTATACCGATAACGGATCAACAGCGGTAGAAGTGGCCTTAAAAATGTGTTTGCAGTACTGGGACAATAAAGGCACAGCAAAAACGAAGATCTTAGCCTTTAAAAATGCTTATCATGGCGATACTTTTGGCGCCATGTCTGTTAGTGGCCGTAGTGTTTTTACAGATGCTTTTAATAGTTTATTGTTTGATGTCGAGTTTATCGATCTCCCTGATGAGAGAAATATCTCAAATCTGACGTCTCATATCTTAAATCTTAAGGATACCGCTTGTTTCATTTTCGAACCACTCATTTTAGGATCTGGTGGGATGCTCATGTACGAGGCTAAATATTTGGATCAACTTTTATCAGCTTGCAAAGAAGCAGGAATCTTAACTATTGCTGATGAGGTAATGACAGGTTTTGGTAGAACAGGAACTTACTTTGCCTGCGATAAACTAACTAATAAGCCCGACATTATTTGTTTAAGTAAAGGTTTAACAGGTGGAACAATGCCACTAGGAGTAACCACCTGCACCAATGAGATTTTTGAAGCTTTTTTAAGTGATGATAAATTAAAGACGCTTTACCATGGGCATTCTTTTACTGCAAACCCGATTGCTTGCGTAGCTTCTTTAGCAAGTTTGGATATATTGCTAAAAAGCGAAACACTTCAGAATATCAAACGTATAGAAGCCAAACATGCCGTTTTTCTAGAAGAAATTAAAGCACATCCTAAAGTTAAAGCCATTAGGCAAACGGGAACAATTATTGCAGTGGAGTGGGAGACCGGAAATGAAACCTCTTATTTAAGTAACCTCCGTAATTTGTTGTATGCCTACTTTTTAAATAAGGGAATTATATTAAGACCACTGGGCAATATTATCTATATACTCCCGCCATATATAATCAGCAATGAAGATCTGGATTATATTTATACGGCGATAAAAACGGCTTTAGAAGAAGTATAAGTGCTTTTAGGTCGTAACGAGACGCTACGGCCGGTATTGAATTTAAAGAAATCGGGTATCGTTTCGACTGAAGCGTAGCGAAACAGAGAAATTATCTGTGCTGTAAGATGTTACCATCTTCCACTTTATCAAATTTTTAGATATGTGCTAAGTCAGGTGGCAACACCTGACTTCTCTATAAATTTAGAATGGCGAAACGCGTGAAATTACGCTCCAGGTTCCAGATAATTCTTAAGTGCATCATTAACGAAATAAGTCCAACCGCCGTTAAAACTTGTTTTGGCGAAGTCAGGTCCATTTGATGCAAAGCTTTCTACGCCGCTATGTGTTAATTTCAACTTGGTTTGCCCCCCTTGCTCAAATAACTCCCAGCTTACTAACGAATTGCCAGGATAGCCATCATATCGCCAGGTATAAGCGAGTTTTCTGCCTACAACAATTTCTGTTATTTCGCAGAGATGTAAATATTGTGGCCCGTCATCCGGTCCACCAGAAAACTCAAATTTAAAACCTACCTCTGGTTTAAAGTCTTCTAATTGAAAATACCACTGCTTAATTTCATTATTATCGGTTAAAGCTTTCCAAACTTTTTCGATAGGGGCGTTATACACCCGTTCTACAATAACTGGTTCGTTTTCCATTTTTATTTAGTATCTTTTGATAAATGTATTTCTAAAGCATCTAATTTACTTGTCCAAAAAGTACGGTATTGTTCTACCCATTTAGATACTTCTGCAAGTTTTTGAAATTGTATGTTACAGTAACGGTCACGGCCTTGTTGTGTAATTTCTACTAAACCGCATTCTGTTAAAAGTTTAATATGCTGCGAAATGGCAGGGCGGCTCATATCGAAATTTTCGGCTATGGCGTTTAGGTTTAAAGTACGATGAGCAATCAGATTGATGATTTCTCTTCGGGTAGGATCGGCAATGGCCTGAAATACATCTCTTCTCATAAAATTAATTGCGTAAGTAATTGCTTACAAATATAAATGTAAGTAATTACTTACGCAAATATTTATTGCATTTTATATTAAGCTACTCGCAATAAGTAATTGGAGGAGGCTAAACAAGATTACTCCCTGCTATATTTTGCTGCCAATTTTGATGGAGCCACATTACAATAGGAAAGGGTAAGGGCATCGATAAGCATTTCATCAGCAAGATCTGTTATTTTAAAAATAGTCCAGCCTTGTTTACCCCAGGCTCCGGTAGCTGGCCATATTCTGCCTGAATCAAAATCACAGAAAACAGACTGATCAACTACTGATAACTTGAATGTTGCCTGTTTTTTCTTCAGATTCAGCACTGCAAAGATCTTTTTATTTACCCGGAAAGAAGTTTTTTCGAAATGTGGCAATTCAACAGCTTCATCAAAAGACAAATAATGCAGTATAAAAATTGATGAATCCATGGCGTGTAATTAATCATTACAATTTATACAATTTCTGTGGATGTTGTTCTGCGTAATTCAGAATTAAATTGAGAATATAACTGTTGGATTGATAAATAGACAAATCATTTTTAATTGACGCCAGGCCATCAGCCAGATAATTCTTATCAGTAAAATAGCCCATTCCATAAAATTTTCCATTTTCAACAACCAGACAGCTAAATTCTTCTTCTTTTCTACCTTCATCTACTAAAGCAAAACTTGGCTGTTGGTTTCGAACGTGGTTTAATGCTGCATTTAGCTTTTTGTTATAAACGGCCACGGTTTCTATTCCACTGCATGCACCAAAACATTGGCCATTTTCGTGAGCATAACATTTGGTTGCTGTTTTTTGCAGGTAACAGAGTTTTGCGCAAAGTTGGTATTTATTAACCAGCTGGTTTAAGAAATTATAACCTTCTAATAGGCTATTAAAACTTTGCAGGGCGTTATTGTTCTTTTTATGCTTATCTATCGCCAAACGCAAATAACCATTTTGATCTTCAAATACATATAAATCATATTTATGCTCATAGCGTTTCATTGCCCGGTTGTTTTCAGGCCAAAGGCGCTTAATTTCATTGGCTTCCAAAATTAAGGCCATCAGTTCGGTACCACAAATGACATGGTCTACGTGATGAATAGTGCGTAGAAAATCCTGCCGCTGCCGGTTGGGGGTATTGCCACTAAAGTGACTGGTTACACGTTTTTTAAGGTCTTTCGCTTTTCCAACATATATAATTTTGCCCTTACTATCCTTAAAATAATATACGCCAGGTCGGTTGGGTAACCTCAAAATAGATGCTTTATCTAAGTGGGGTGGTAAAACCTGTTCTTTTGATGTTTTCTTCAGCATTTCTGCTATTATGCCTTCCTGATCGTATTCTAGCAATAAATTGAAAAGGATACTGGTTGCATCTGCATCTCCCGCTGCCCGATGTCGATTTTGAATCGGTATCTGTAAGGCTGTACAAAGTTTTCCTAAACTGTAAGAAGATTTGCCTGGAATTAGTTTTCTGCTTAACCTAACCGTACACAGCTTTTTGCATTGTAAATCATATCCTGCAGCGGCAAGATGATGCTTCAAAAAGGAATAATCGAAGTTTACATTGTGCGCCACAAAAATTTTATCGTTTAGTAGTTGATAAATCTGTAAAGCAACATCCTCAAAAGTTGGAGCATCCAATAACATGTTATCACTAATACCTGTAAGTGCCGTAATGTGAACGGGGATAGGCTGCTTCGGATTAATCAGGGTAGTATAAGATTCGACTATTTTATTGCCATTATGGATGTTAATGGCAACCTCGGTAATACCATTTGCTGAGGCATGACCGCCAGTGGTTTCAATATCTACAACTGCGTATAACATTAAATTAATTTGAAATACAAATCTATGCTAAAATAATTAGTATAAAAATAATTTTGATTATTTCTTTAGCATAAAAAAGTGGCTATGCATTTAACGTAACCGCTCCATTATTTTGTATGTTAGCAGTTATTTAAGTTTACTGAGCAGTTTGCTTAAATTAGGTTTAATGCCTACAGAGATTGGTACCGTGTTAAAGGCTCTGTTCTGGATTTTACTGAAACCGTACATGTAACTGGTCTCCACAAATAAATTAGCGCCACCGATATTGTATTCGATACCTAAACCACCTTCGGCAATGCCTAAGCCATTTGATTTATTATCTTGGGTTACCTGTAAAGTTGATGTATTAACCGTTGCCTGCGGAGTAAGGATAAATCCACCACCTGCACCCGCAAAGCCGTAAAAAGCCCATTTATTTACAATCTTGCGATAACCTAATGCCACATTTAATAAATAGGTGGTTGCTCTTCCTTTTTGCAGGGTATAAGTATATCCTGCACTGGGTGTTATTTGGTTATAAGTGAAAGCATGTAAGCTTGCTTTGGGGTATAAAAATAAACCACCGTTGCCCAAGCCTAAATTTAAGCCTAATGATGTTGAAAATTTTGGCTTAAAATAATCTGAGGTTTTACCCATAGGGAATGCAAATCCAATTCCGCTCATTGAGTAGAGTTTATCGGGCCTGTTTTGTGCTTTCATTTTGATTGACACCATTATAAATAGCAAAAGAAGAGGTGCTAATAATTTAAATTTCATATCTGATTTTTTAATTTTCGATTAAAGCATCTACTTTTTGAAGTAAATCTGCTATGTTAAAAGGTTTTTCTAAATAATCGTTGGGATGATATCTTTGTGATGCAATGTAATTTTCATCATATCTGGCTGATGCCATAATAATGGGTATGTGCGCTGTTTCAGCATTTAACCTTAGCTCTTTAAACACAGCACGTCCATCCATTCCATTCAACATAATGTCTAGAATAATCAGATCGGGACTAAAATCTTTTATCGTTTTAAAAATATACCGTGGCGACAGTAACGGATAAACCTTATAATGTTCAGTTTCTAATACGTCCTGGAAAACTTCTAATACATCTGGATCATCATCCACAACCAACACTCTTTTCAAAACAGATAAATCAATTAATTTAATAATAAATAGACTATCCTAAATACAAAGTTTTAGATGTAATGTTTTTAATAATGGGTTAAAATTGATTGGAAAAGCAGATATTGAGCGATTAAAGGCTACATGATAGTGCCTGGACGGGGTTTTTCTTGTAGCAAATTGTTCTTAATAAAATTTGCGAAAAGTTCTATGTATGTGCCTGAAACAGTAAAAGAGGTTTCGCCAGAAAGCAGTATTTTGTTACCTAGCACACTTTTGATATGTTGTTTTGCTATAAAAACAGTAGGATTAACCTGAATAAATGCAGAATGTTCTTTTAGCATTTTCAAAGTCTTAATAAAATTAGATTTCGGACTTAAAAAAGCATTTTTTGTGGTTTTAAACTGGATATCTTCTCCCATTTCTTCAACTGCAATCAATTCATTCAGATCTATTCTTACCAGGTCGCTATTTTCTCCTTGTAAAGGGATGTAAAAGAAATGATCGTCGAAAAAGGAAAAAGGATGCTGTGCTTTTTTTCCAGTTGGGTAAAGGTTGTTTATTGTTTTTGCGAAATGTAAAATAGAGTAGGGCTTAAGTAAATAAGCATCTGCATCAACCTTAAAGGCATCTATGGCATACCTTGGGTGTGCAGTGGTAAAAACCAGGTGTTTTGTTTTTTGCCGTAACAGGCCTGCCAGTTCGATGCCGGAAAGCGAGGGCATTTCAATATCCATAAAAATAATGTCGACAGGGTTAGATGCCGATATTTCTGCTAAGGCTTGGAGCGGTTCAGTAAAAGTTTGGATAAGCTTTAAATCAGGTAGCTTGTCCATATACGCTATCAAGCTCTCTAGGGAATGAGGATCATCATCAATAACAATACAACTTATTGACATTTTTTATAGGTTTAGTTAATGCAAATTACAATTTCAACCAATAAAATGAAAAAAAAATACATTCGAAACGGATTTTTATGTATTCGGCAAGGAAATTCAGCTTTTTTTAGAGATTATTGTGTGATTTGAAGTTTTTGGCTAAAATTATCAAAATAGCTTTCTCATCTAATTTTAATAACTAGCATTACTTTGAAATACTGGTTTGAATCAGCAAAGTAGTCGAATTTGGCATTTTTGCCATAAGTGTAAGCTAAACGCTTTTTTATGTTTTCCATGCCAGAACTTAAACCTGAGCTATCTTTAACGGCTTTTATTAAGTTTGAAGTTTCTATTATAAGTTGATTATTTTCAATTCTCAAACTCACTTCGGCAGGGTGTGATGGTGTAAGCAATTCGCCATGCTTAAACATGTTTTCTACCAAAGTGGTTAATACTAAAGGAATGATTTTAGTACTGCGTATTTCGTCATCGTACCAAAAACGGAGCTGTATATGGTGATCTTTACGGAGTTGGTGCAAATTGATGAGGTTTTCTACCTGATTAATTTCCTCGTCAAGCAAAATAAATTCTTTATCCTTATTGCTATCAACCGAATAGCGCATCATCTCTGCAAGAGAATGTATGGCTTCTGCTGCAACCGGAGAAGAATCTTTGGCATTTTGGTAAATAAAATCCAATGTATTAAATAACAAATGGGGCTGTATCTGGGCCTTGAGAAAAGCATTCTCTGATTTTGCGATTTGAATGATGTTATTTAAGCGTTGCTTTTCCAAATCCTCGATTTTTTTTCGCTCTTTCAGGAAATTAAGCAGAAAGTAATAACTGGTAGAGAAACTCATAAAATAAATAGCACGATAAATTGGACCGGCAAAAAACGATGCCGTAAATTCAATCTTAAATGGGCCACTATAGGACGTATAGTTTATAACGATATAATCTAAAATGACAATTAATATCAGGTAAGCAACCAGCTCCAGCAAGATAAATAATGGCAATCTCCACCATCGGCCGCTCAGCTTTTTTAATGCGGCTGATAATACCACGTGGGCATGAAAATAAAAGGTTGCCACGTTGAAACTATAAAAAATAATATAATTACTGATTGGTTGAAATTTTCCTATAAAAATGCCAATGATAACGGCCTCGTAAAATATAAATATAGTCCAACTTAAAATGTGGATTCTTTTATCTGATATCCAGCTTAGAATTTTGTGAAATTTATTTTTCCTACTTATTAAGTTCATCTGGCAAGTTAATTGGGGAACGGCTGCATAGGGTTAACAAAGAAACTTTTGTAGTTTGCTTCTTTTGATAACTAAAATACTAAAAAATTAGTTTTAAGATCGATTTGTTTTAATTGTTTTCTCCTTAATATAGTCGTGTATGCTTTCACGGTAACTATTCCCTATATTAATAGTTAGATTATTAATCATTTTTAAGGTATTGCCCTCTACCTTTTCGATATAATTCTTGGCTATAATAAATGACCGATGCGCCTGGGCAAAATTCTGATAGTCTTTTAAAATGATTTTTATCTCTGATAACGCAATGTATGATACGATCGTTTCGTTTAAGGTAAAAATACGTATATAGTTTTGAAGACTTTCTACGGCAACAATGTCGGTGTACCTTACTTTAATTAAGTTGTTTTTTTCGCTTTTATTCCTGACAAAAAAATAATCGCCATCTTGCCTAACTGTTAAGTTTGGTACACTTGGGCTATGTGGGAATAATCTGTTTATGGTTTCAGCAAAACGGGCAAAAGTGTATGGTTTTAATAAATAAGCACTTGCATACATTTCAAAAGCGTCGTAAGCGTATTTAGAGTGGGAGGTAGTAAATATTAATTTATCTGTTTTATGCCTAATTGCCTTTGATAATTCTAATCCTGATATCATAGGCATATCAACATCTATAAAAACAATGTCAACATCATCTCCGGCTGTAATTTCGTTTAATGCCTGTAAAGGATCTGTATAGGATTTTATTAAATGAATGTTGGTGAGATTGTTGATGTATGATTTTATACCGTTGACGGCGTGAATGTCGTCATCAATTACGATACATGTTAATTTCATTAGGTATGTTTTAAGGTTATGCGAAATTATAGCATGCTTTTTAAATATGGAAATTATTTTAGTCCTGTAACGATGTTTGCTTAGTTTTTGTAGTAAATATGATACGTATATGTTTTTTCTATTCAAGAAACATGATGGAGCAAAAATAGGAAATGAAGATTTTTATAACGAACAAAATAAATTGATTTAATTGCTTGTACAACAATATATTGTATTTGGAAACGTAGTTATTAATAGATATATTTAATAACCGTAATAATCATTATTAATTATCTAAAACAATATCCCATGAAAAATAGAATCCGCACCACCAATATTACAAAAAAGGTTATTGAACTGCAAGAGCAAGGTTACGACTGTGATTTTCTGCTGTTGGCTAACGGTAGTTTGCAATGCATGCAAACTAACTTAAATTATCCGGTGAGTACGGTGGCCATTAAAGAGAGAGAACATGGCTATGATTTTTTTAGTCATTCGTACAAACACGTGCATACGATAGAAACAGGGAATGGAGAGCGGGGAGTATTACTTACCGAAAAGGTATTTTAACTAACCACTTCATGCCCTTCTAACTTGAATCGTGTTCTACGGTTCAGATTTGCTGTATTCTAATAAGACCATTTATCCACATGGTCCAAATTAAACGATCAATATTGGTGTTACTTTTTACTGACCTCTGGTGAAAACTTTTCTTTCTTCTTTTTGTTTAGATTTTATTAGATATATTTAAACAAAAATAATGATTTACGCTATTTCAGATCTTGAACAGCTTTCTGGCATTCGTTCCCATACCATTAGGGTTTGGGAGCAACGGTATAATGCGCTGTGTCCGACGCGATCTCAAGGCAATACGCGTTTATATGATGATAAGCAGCTTAGAAGACTATTAAACATTGTAAGTTTAAATAAAAGTGGTTTAAAAATTTCTAAACTTTGCCGTCTCTCAGATGAGGCGATTGATAAACTCCTTGATCAACAGTTTTCTTACCCTGCTGATGATGAGCAGGCAGATTATTATGTTTCTCAACTGATCAGGCATGGTTTGGCTTTTGATGAGTACGCCTTTAATCATTTAATTGATCAGGGCATTGATCAGTTGGGTCTTTCTGACTGCTATCGGAAAATTATGTATCCATTGCTGGTACGTTTGGGATTAATGTGGCGAAAAGACGATATTTGTCCGGCTCACGAGCATTTTTTATCAAATATTATCCGTCAAAAAATATTTACCCATATCAATAATCTTCCATCAACAAGGCATTCAGGCAAAAGCTGGTTGCTTTTTTTACCAGAAGACGAGGATCATGATATTGGGCTGCTTTTTGCTAGTTACATGCTGAGGATGCATCATCATCAAGTTATTTTCTTAGGTAGCAAAGTTCCGTTGGATTCAATTAAGCGCATATTTTCCACATTAAATGTAGGTCATGTTTTGCTTTTTATGATAAAATCCAGATTGGCGGCCGAAGCACAAAAATATATCGATCAATTGTCAGAAATATGCTCGTCCACTAAAATCCATCTCGCCGGAAATAGCCAGGTTATCGGTAAACTAAACCGTATCGATCACATCAACTGGATTAAAACGCTTGATGAATTTGAAAAAATAATACATTACCCTGTTTTACATGAAAGAAATTTTTGATCAATTATCTGCCGATTGTAGCCGGCTTACCACTAAGTTGTATAGTACCAGCTTTTCTTTTGGTATTTATTTTCTTGGTAAAGAATTACGCCAACCTATACACGCTATTTACGGGTTTGTACGTTTAGCAGATGAAATTGTGGATAGCTTTCATCATTATGACAAGAAATTGTTATTAGAGAAATTTAAGGAGGACACTTTCGAAGCTATTGAGTTGGGCATCAGTTTAAACCCTATTTTAAATTCATTTCAGAAAGTTGTAAATAAATACCAGATAGATCAGGAACTGATCGTTCTTTTTCTTAACAGTATGGAAATGGATCTCTCAATACAAAAATATACTTCCGAGCTTTACAACGAATACATTTTAGGTTCTGCAGAAGTAGTAGGACTGATGTGCTTAAAAGTTTTTACCCATGGTAGCGATGCAGATTATGAGCAATTGAAGCCTTACGCCATGAAACTGGGCGCTGCATTTCAAAAGGTTAATTTTTTAAGAGATGTTAAGGCAGATCATCAAACACTTAGCCGAAATTATTTTCCCAATGTTAATTTGGCCTTATTCTGCGATCGTCAAAAAAAAGAAATAGAAGCAGAAATCGAGGCAGAATTTGATATTGCATTAGCGGGTATCAAGCTGTTACCTGCGGCTTCCAGAAATGGCGTATATTTGTCTTATATCTATTATAAAAAATTATTTACGAAGATAAAGCGCTTAAGTGCTGAAAAAATTATGACTGAACGGATAAGAATTTCGAACACCCATAAAGTTGGTTTAATGTTTGATTCGATTATCCGCAATAAGTTAAATGTAATTTAGATGGAAGAGCAAGTTATTCTGGTTGATCAGGAGGATGTACCGAAAGGGCAGATGAATAAAATGGAAGCACACGAAAAGGGTATATTACACCGTGCCTTTTCTGTTTTCATTTTTAATTCTAAGCGCGAATTGTTACTACAACAAAGAGCAATAAGCAAATACCATTCGGGGGGCTTATGGACAAATACCTGTTGCAGTCATCCTCGGATTGGAGAAAGTAATATTCATGCAGCTAAAAGGAGATTAATGGAAGAAATGGGGATGGAATGCGAATTAAACTATCTCTTTAAATTTACCTATAAAGCAATATTTGAAGATGGCTTAACGGAACACGAGATAGACCATGTTTTTTTTGGTATGAGTGATAAATTACCTGTTATAAACCCTGATGAAGTGGAAACCTTTAAGTATATGGATTTGGAAACGTTGGCGCAAGATATTGCTGTTAATCCGAGTGCCTATACACCATGGTTAAGAATCTGTTTAGATAAAGTTGTTATGCATGCATCAACCGCTAAAACAAAAAACGGGCATACAGCCTAAGCCGTATACCCGTATCTAAATTAACGCTCTCGAGGACAAATATAGGACTTGTTTAGATAATTCCTAAAAGTTTAACATTTCTTTTACTTTAAGATTATAGTTTGAACTTTGAGATTATGTTGGCCTTTAAAGTAAGAGATTAGTATATAGGTGTTTATGGGTTTTGACTGAAATAAATACCAAGAATATTTTTTTTTCTTAGTCGTATCGTTTTATGATATGTGTTATAGTTTTATGTTGATCAACTTGTTCTTTCGATACCAAAAGTTGGTGGAACGAGCTTATTAGTCTTCCTCCAGTTTCTGGAATTCAAATTTATCTTTAATGTGGCGGTTAAAGTATCTTCCCTTCGACCTGGCAGCCTTTAACATCTTGTAAATCTTTTCGGGAACATTTTTGTATAGGTAAATTGTATTAGTTAAGAAAATGATTTTCAGTGCTTTATATACTACATCATAACTGAAATATTTAATTACCGATGATGGCATAACCTTCAAGTTTGTGTGTTAAAAAAAACACCTGCTGCCTAAAATAGTTTCAATCATTTTTTAGTTCTGATTCTTCCCTGGCTACCTTAATTTTTTCTTTTTTAAGATCAATCCTGATGATATTGTACAAACTCATGTAAACATTAGCAATCCAGACAATTGAAAAGAAAGAAATAATGTAACCGCGCCAGTCTGGATAAATTAAAGTGAATTTGGTAAAGAAAAGCAGTAGTGCGGTTACATAATGGCTGAAACAATATTCGCAGGTGAAAACATAGAAAAACTTACGTTTAACCAGCTTATTACAATTTTTTGAACGGTCAATACAGAATTCGCGCGCCTCTCTAAATATTTCCTCTTTTGTAACTGTCCATGCAATACAGGCTACAGGCAGTGCCATTATGAAGAGATAATATATGTGTGCTTCCATTTTGATCAAATTCTGGTATAAGTACAACCTTAAAGCCTTGAAAATGTTTAACTAAGCAATAAACATTTTGATTATATTTATGTTAGTTAAAGTATAGGTAATTATTTGTTTTATGGAAAGATCAGAAATCATATCTCTACTTGAGGTAATCAATCAACAGGTTAGTTCTTCGGTTTTAGGTGGGATGGAAGAAGAGTACGAAGAATTAGAAAGTATGGGCCTAATTAAAATTAACCGCGATTCGGTACAATGGTCATCATCTATGACTCCTGCCGGAAATGCTTATTTGGGGCACGATTAGTTACGCTAACGTATGCGTAGAAGTAGCTAACTATAATCATCACCTCTCATGACTTTGAAATCAGTTGGAGTGGTTATTCGCTTAATGTAGTCTCGCCCCGGTTTCTGCCCCGATGAGGAATGGTGTCATTTCACTATGGTCGGGTTTAGGTTATTTGGGTCTTTTGCTAATAAGTCCGTTTTCTTTGAAATGGTTCGGCAATGGACTACAGATTTTTGACTAAACGGTTTTGAGCTAAGTAGCTCTGATAGAAATGAAGATCCCTTTTGCACGCCCGTTGGATTGTTTACTTTGGATTTTAACCAAAAGGATTGGAATGGACAGCAGGATTGAACCCTTCCTAATGGTTACAGGTATTCGCTCCAAAAAAAAGATTATTACGACTTAATTTTAACGGTTGCTTAGTAGAGTCTATCAGGCTCTTTAAGACTAAACTTTGACCAATTTATTGTTGGAATTCTGCTAAATTTGCAGCAAGTTTGGAATTGTGCCTAAATTAAATAAATGGCCATTCTAGCTGCAGATATGAACGATTTACAACTTAGAACCGTAAATGTAACCAGATACGTTACGCCCTTGCGCGAAGGTGGCTCTATGCCCGCCATTGCAGAGGCTGATGATAACTTTTTATATGTACTGAAATTTAGAGGAGCAGGACAGGGTACCCGGGCTTTAATAGCTGAACTAATTGGAGGTGAAATAGCCCGATATTTAGGTTTGCGTGTACCTGAGTTGGTTTTTGCCAATCTGGATGAAGCTTTTGGGAGAACAGAGCCCGACGAAGAAATTCAAGATCTGCTAAAAGCCAGTGTAGGTTTAAATTTGGCATTGCATTATTTATCAGGAGCGATAACATTCGACCCGACAGTAACTACTGTAGATGCTAAACTTGCATCGCAGATTGTATGGCTTGATTGTTTTTTAACCAATATGGACCGTACCTGCAGAAATACCAATATGTTGTTGTGGCATAAAGAGCTTTGGTTAATAGACCATGGTGCTGCATTATATTTTCATCATTCCTGGCAAAATTGGGAGGAGCAGGCTATTAAACCTTTCTTTTTGGTAAAAGACCACGTATTATTGCCATGGGCATCTGAACTGGAAAGTGTAAATGAAGAATTTAATAAACTGCTCACTCCTGAAAAGATAGCAGCAGTAATTAATTTAATCCCTGATGACTGGCTGGAAGGTGAAACAAATTTTGAAAGCAAAACGGAGCATCGGAATGCCTATACACATTTCCTTACTACTAGGTTAACTCATTCAACTATATTTTTAAAAGAGGCACAGCATGCAAGGGAAATTCTTATTTGAGTACGCTGTGATTCGCGTAATGCCCAGGGTAGAACGTGAGGAATTTATTAATGTGGGCATTATTTTGTTTTGTGCCAAGCAAAAGTTTTTAAAAAGTGTTTTTGCACTTGATGAAAAAAGAATAAAGGCTTTTTCTACTGAAGTAGATTTAGTTGAATTAAAAGAAAATCTATGTGCTTTTGAAAGAATAAGTACAGCCGCAAAAGGATCAGGCCCTATTGGTCAATACGATCAGGCTTCTCGGTTTAGGTGGCTTACCGCAACAAGAAGCACTGTAGTGCAATGCTCAAAAGTACACCCTGGTTTTTGTGATGATGCAGAAGAGACACTGTTAAGGCTGCATAACGAGCTTGTTTTATAGTAAACAGTTTTCAGTTAACAATTCTCAGTTTGCATTAGTCAAATAACCAGTTAAACAATTTATACAGTTAACCAATCTTTCCGTTGTCAAAAGAATATTTTAAAAAACTTCAAGATTTGCTCGATACCGAGCGCAATGAAGATTTACAATCGTACTTAAAACTTACTGAAAATACTTCGGCTGCTGATAGGAGGGCATTGGGTTTAACCTGGTACCCGATAGCCATCAGGAATACTGAAATAGGCCGCGGCGATTATTTAACGGTAGAATTGGAAAGAACTACCCACCAGGATTTTTCTCATCAGTTCCGTTTTGGTTCTGCTGTGGTATTGTTTTCCAATCATGACCCCAAAGAAGACCGCATAGAGGGAATTATAAACCATCAGAGTGGTAGCAGGATGAAAATTAGCTTCCGAGTTGATGAATTACCAGATTGGACAAGGGATGGCAAACTCGGCGTAGACTTACTTTTTGATAATAACAGTTACGACGAAATGCAGAATGCCCTGAAACAGGCTACGCATTTGGCAGAAAATGAATCAGAAAATAAATTGATCCGTATTTTAACAAAAGGTGAAAAACCTTCATTTCAGAGAGAAGAGAAATTTATCATTCCGAATACGCTAAACGATTCACAGCAATTAGCGGTGAATAAAATTATTGCAGCCGATCACCTGGCTGTGGTTCATGGTCCGCCGGGTACCGGAAAAACAACCACATTGGTGCATGCTATAAAATCGTTGGTTAAACACAGCGATCAACAAATTCTGGTAGTAGCACCGAGTAATACCGCTGTTGATTTACTTACAGAGAAGTTAGCTGCAGAAGGGCTAAAAGTAATCCGCGTGGGTAACCCGGCAAGGGTTTCTGAAAAGTTGCTTGCGGCAACTCTTGATCATCAAATGGCGGATCATCCGGAGATGAAAACGATTAAAGCTTTAAAAAAACAGGCCAGTGAGTATAAAAACATGGCCCACAAATACAAACGCAGTTTTGGTAAAGCAGAACGCGACCAACGTAAGGCACTGTTTGATGAAGCACACAAAATAGGAAAAGAAGTAGAAAAGATCGAGCAGTATATTATGGATAATCTGTTTACCAAAGCACAGATTATCACTGCCACTTTGGTAGGCGCCAACCACTATACCGTTCGGAATTTAAAATATAATACCATTGTAATTGATGAAGCGGGCCAGGCTTTAGAACCAGCTTGCTGGATACCGATTTTAAAAGCGCAGAAAGTAATATTGGCGGGAGATCATTTTCAGCTTTCACCCACCATAAAATCGAATGAAGCAGCTAGAAATGGCTTAAGTAATACCTTACTAGAAAAGGCTGTAAATCTTCATCCAGAGTCAGTTGTTTTGTTAAAAGAGCAATACAGGATGAATGCGGCTATTATGGGCTATTCATCTCAGGTATTTTACAAAAATGAGTTAAAAGCACATCATTCTGTTACCGATCATTTATTATTTACCGGCGATCAACCGATTCAATTTATCGATACGGCAGGTTGTAGTTACGACGAAAAATTAGATGGAACAAGTACGACCAATCCTGATGAAGCTGCATTTTTGGTCAAACATTTAACATATTTGGTTACTAGTTTAGCACAGCAAACATTAACTGAAAGTTTTCCATCTGTTGCTATTGTTTCTCCGTATAAACAACAGGTCCAGATTTTAAATGCCTTAGTTCAGGAAAATGAAATTTTAACTCCATATCGCAATAAAATTGCGGTAAATACCATTGATAGCTTTCAGGGGCAGGAACGTGATATTGTTTATATCAGCCTGACCAGGAGCAATGGGGATGGAAGCATAGGTTTTTTATCAGATACGAGGAGAATGAATGTAGCCATGACGAGGGCCAGAAAAAAGCTGGTGGTTATTGGTGATAGCGCTACATTATCGAAATCTAGTTTTTATGCTGAATTTATCCAGTATGCAGAACAATTGAATGCCTACCACAGCGCCTGGGAGTTTATAGACTTATAGTCATAAAGCATTGTTGTTTTTCCTTATAATGACAGATCCAAAAATCGGTCGTCATTTCGACTGAAGCTTACCGATCTTTCATCGGTAGCGGAATGGAGAAATCTTTTAAGATAGCGCAAAGATTTCTTTACCATTTACGATGCCTTCCACTGGAAAAATAATTAAAGGCGCTTATTACTAAACCTTTTCCAGTTTCTTTTCTTCTTCAAGCTTGCCCGATATACTAGCTCCTGCAATTAATAGTTCGTGCGTAATGGTTTTGGTATATTCTGTAATTTCGGATTTAAAATCTTTTACCGATGAACCTGAACGGATTTCTTCCAGTCTTTTTTCCCATTGTCCGGTAAGTTCGGCCTGTGCAATCTGTTTATCTTTAACCACCTCGTAAACAGCCAAACCTTTATTGGTGGGGACAAGATTTCGCTTTTCTCTTGTAATATATTCTCTGGTAATTAAAGTTTCGATAATGGATGCACGTGTTGCCGGTGTGCCTAAACCGCTATCTTTCATGGCATAACGTAATTCTTCGTCTTCAATCTCTTTACCACAGGTTTCGAGCGCTTTTAATAGCGAAGCCTCGTTATACATTGGCTTAGGCTTAGTTTGTTTTTCTAAAAGCGATTTTTCTGTTATAGGTAATTGTTCTCCAACGGCAACCTTTGGCAGCGCTGCATTGTCTTCATCCTTTTTATCGTCTTCAGGGTCGTTAAAAACAGCCCGCCAGCCTGCAGAACGGATTACCGTTCCATTGGCCACAAAAGTAACTCCTGATTGAATGGTTATTTTGGTTAACTCTTTAATGCATTCCTGGTGAAATGCCTCAATCATTCGCCCAACAACCATATCGTACACAGCTTGTTTATCCGGACTCAACCCATAAGCCTGTTCGCCGGTAGGTAAAACAGCGTGGTGGTCGGTTACTTTTTTAGCGTTGACACTTCGCTTATTTAAAGCAATAGTTTGCAAAAACTGCGCTTGTCTTCCGAAATCAGCATGATCGGTGAATTTTGCAATCAAATCTGGAACGCCAGCAAAAACATCATCGCCAATATAGCGCGATCCGGTACGGGGATAAGAAACCAATTTACTCTCGTATAGGTTCTGTAAGATGTTAAGTGTTTGATCAGCAGTATATCCTTTTTTCTTATTGGCTTCTTGCTGCAAACTACTTAAATCGTGCAGTAGCGGAGGTGGTTCTTTTCTTGGTTTAGCTTCTACAGCAGTAATGTTTCCGCCTGTTGGAAAGCCAGAAGCCACGTCCTCAACAATCGCAAATAACTTTTCTACCTCTTCTTTTTCTTTATAATTAGCGGTTGATATAGCTTTAAAAACCTGTTCATCTTTAGAAAGTAAAATACTGATCTGATAATAGGTTTGAGGAACGAAATTTTTAATCTCCAAAAAGCGGGCACAGATCATGGCAAGGGTAGGCGTTTGTACGCGGCCTAACGAAAGAACTGTTCTGTTACCTGCCGAAATACTTAGCGCCTGTGTAGCGTTCATTCCCACCAGCCAATCCGATTCTGAGCGGCAATGGGCCGAATTAAATAAAGTATCGTAATCGGTTCCAGGTTTTAAATTTCTGAACCCATCTTTTATCGCTTCATCTGTTTGCGAAGAGATCCAGAGGCGTTTAAATGGTTTTTTGCATTTCAGGTAATAATAAATGTACCTGAAAATTAATTCACCCTCGCGCCCCGCATCCGTTGCTACAATAATTTCGCTGGCCTCATCAAAAAGTTTTTTTATGGTGTCTAATTGTTTGCGTACAGCCGGATCTTCTACAAAACCGTCTTTTGTTTTAATCTTTCTGACAGCAAGTTTAAACTTTTGCGGAAGCATGGGTAAATGTTGCTTCCTCCAGCCAATAAAACCATAATCCTGAGGCGGAGCCAATTGTAATAAATGCCCAAATGCCCAGGTAAAAGAATATCCTTTACCTTCAATGTATCCATCTTTTCTGGTGGTTGCTCCGAAAACTTTAGCAAGTTCACGACCAACAGAGGGCTTTTCTGCAATTACAATCTTCATGAATGGGCTTATCTTTTCAACCCCAAAGATGATTAAAATATTGGCAACCGATTAAAATAATTACTCACAATGCTACTTAACACCTGTTTGGGCAAACAATTATCAGCTAACTTTGTCCATCATTTGTATCCGCAATTTTTATATCGAATTGATTAACAATTCAGTATTGCTGCTATCTAACAACTACAATTGATTTTTAATAAATGGATAAAATTTATGAACTGGCAGGCAATAAAATTAAAGTAGAGCTCGAAACACAATTAGTCCGCGTGTATAGTAATGCTCAACTTTGGGCTTATCTCAATGGAAAAACAGATGCAAGGTTTGAGCTTTTGATAAATACAATTAAGGCCGATTATGAAAAGCATTTCGGCAAAGTACTGGTTATTTCTAATGATTCGCTTATTGTAGAAATCCTGGTACATGTGTACTGCGATTACCTCGGATTGTCTTTCAATCGGTTGGTACAAATAAAATGGATTCAGGCTTTGGTTAAAAAACTGCTCAAACGCGCCGAAGTTGTAGATTGCGGCGAAAAAGAGGTGGATGGTAACCGTTGGGTTTGGGATTTACTGGCCAGTAGCAAATCGATCTTTATCTGGATATTACCTAAAAACCTAAACGCCAAAAATATCAAGTGCTATTAATCCACTTGAGCTGCCAAAATCTGTTCCTGATTTAATGCGACACTTGCAGCCAGTGTTTCATTTAAAAATGATGAACTGTATTGCTGCTCTGAATTATTGATAAATAATACCGTTCGATCTGAAATGGTGTTGATGACCTGATCTGCCAACTTAGCTGGAACCGCAGGGCAACCCTGACTTCTGCCCAATCTACCTAATTCATCTATACTTTTCTGACTTACATAACTTGCACCATGAACCACAATTGATCTTTCTCTGGCATTGCTGTTAAAACCTTGGTCCATGCCATCCAATTTAAGCGAACGACCATGTTTACCATTATAAATTTCGCCGGTTAAATAAAAGCCCAAACTACTCTGGTTCGAGTTTATGTTATTAGAGAAAGATGATGGTTTATCGCCACCACTGTTTTGCCCATGCGCTACCCAAGTATTTAATACCAGTTTTTTGCTGGCAAGATCGATAATGTATAAACGTTTTTTACAACTTTCCTGATCGAAATCGGCAATTGTTAAAATAGATTTGGCATGTAACAGACCAGAATATTTCAGGTTATAAAACCCCGTTAATGCTTTTTCAAAAACCTGCTCGCTTAATCCAGCAGAATCTAAATGTACCTGATGGTAAATATTTGAGATATATTGATTGTATAGACTATCTGCTGCTATGTTTTTAATCGTATCTTGTTGTGTTTGGCGGCGATCTATCGCTTTCCAACTTGTTCCGACAATGCTCATACCCACTAAAAAAATCGTAGCAATGTCCAGGATGTATTTCTTCATTCAGTATGGTTTTGTTTGATATTGAGTTATTTATACGGTTGTTTAGCCCAGATGTTGCCCAAATCTTATTATTGACTTCAGATATGCAGTGTGTTTTACATTCCCGTGACTTAAAACGGAATAATATAGCTCTTGAGAATTAAAAGCGGTAATTTAATTATTTTGCGATATGGTCTAAGTGAGAATAACAAGCCCGTTATATATAATCAGCCATATTGATTTTAATTTGTGATCACAAATTATTGGTTTTTCTTTAAATCTATTTGCCTATTTTTGTCGCAAAAATAGATGAAATGCCAAACGAAGAAAATGATTATTCCTTCTGGACCAAATACAAGAAATTTGCCTCAACAGAAATTTTGATGTACCTGATCATGATTATCGGCATTGGCCTTGGAATTATTTTTTTAAGCTAAGGGCTAGTTTTAGATAATCTGCTGAGTTTACATCGTTTATAAACTTCGAGAATTCGGAGTACTGTTCTGCTGGAAATGTACCGTCATTTAAAACAAATTTTCGGTGATAGGTTAATTTATTCCCTTCTAAAGTGGTTTTGCACGTGTACTCGCCAAATACATTTTTAAAAGTTTTATTCTGCCCAATAATTAATTCTGAATTTACATTATCAGGAAGGGTATAAATAATGGTATCTTCATCGGTATAACCACGGTTAATGTAAACTGGTAGTGTTCTGTTTTTTATTTCGGGGATGGATCGTTTTATGTTAAAAGCATTGAGCTGTAAAAACATCTTATTCCCGTTAACTGGAGCATAATTTCTGATATTTACAGTTATATCTTCAATTAATTTAGGATTAATGTCTTTTTTCTGAGCGAAGGAAACCGTTTCAAAATTGATATTATCAATATTGTATGTTTCTTTTAATAATTTATGCTTTTCGGTTATTGATTTACCAATCAGCTGTTCCTGGTTTTCGTATTGGGAGCCAGCATAAACAGTACTTATTTTGCCAAACACACTTCCATCTAATTGTACAGTTAAATCGGCCTTACGTGTCTGCAAGTTCTCAGCGGTTGTTAGTTTTGGTGTACGTAATAGTTCTCCGCCATCTGCAGTGCAGGCCAGAACCAGCCTGTCGTCAGTAAAATCGCTTAAAAAACCAAATGGGATTTTTTGGCTGGTGCATTCTAACCAGGTGGTATCACCCTTTAATGGCATACACAAGATAATATGATTGCCTTGTACCATACTGGCGTATTTTGGATCCATACTTTTCTTTTCAGAACCGGCTGATACTACACAGTAATAAGAATCTATATTCGCGGCATTGAGCAGGCTTTGCATATAATTTACCAAGGCTTTACAGTCGCCATAGCCCAATCGATCTACTTCACTTGCTGCAATAGGCTGAAAACCACCAATACCAATCTGGACGCTAATATACCGTGTTTTATCCTGTAAGTACTGGTAGATTTTCCTGGCTTTTTCCTTATCTGTTTTTTCGTTTTTTACCAGATCTTTAACCATTTCAATAGTGCTCGTTGGCAATGCCTTACGCTCTGCTAACAGATCATCGTATATCCATTTGCCTAGTTCTTGCCAGTTGGTATAACTGCCTTTATGGTTGTAATAATAAAATGCTTGGGGGGCAATCTGGATGTTAGTAGCATAAGTTTGGAGTGCAGGGCTGTAAGGTTCGGTTCTAACTGCTAAAATATTGCTGACTTTCCAAATGGTTTTTTTCTGCTTTTCATCAGTGAGTACTTCAGGAGCGCCAATATAATTCTGGCTTTTTATCCTGACCTGATCTGTAGGCTTACAAATAAAGGTATAAGTGCTTTTTTCCACAGAGACATCTTCTGCTGGTTTCGGGTTCCAATCGGGGATGATCAGGTTTTGTTTATTTCTGATTTCGTAATTATAAACCAGGGTGTAAGGATACTGGTTTACCGACGGTAGATAATGTTTTACGCGGCTATCAACAAAAAGTGAAAATCCATCGGCAGCACTCACATCGGCAAAATCATTTTGAGAGAATTTATTGGTCAGTTTACCTACACTATTGTAAACTTCTCCCTTTATGCCTTTAATTGAAATATTTTTATCATAGTAAATGACCAAACGGGCCTCATCTTCTCCATTCTGATTAAAAACCGTAATGGCCTTTTTTACATTGAGCATCACATTGTCAGGAGAACGCATATCAATGATTGTTTCCTCGTTACGGATACAGGCATTGGCGCGGTTACGGAGGTTGGCGGGAATTAAGTCGACATCATAGTTCTCTTGGGCAAAACCCATAACCGATATAAAAAACAAAAAAACAGCTGTAAATAAGAATCTCATTTAATTTGCCTTTTTTAATAAAAACTCTGTCTTTTGGTTCTGGATGATCTTACTATAGAACTCCTTTAAATAAAGGTATTCTTCTGGCTGATAAATAGCACTATTAAATTGTAAAATCTGACTCATTGATATGGTGTTTTCATTTAAACCAGTTTGCAACAGGTACCTTCCACCGGCATTCGGTAGCGCAATGGCCATATCTTTCGGTTTTTCCAGCAATTGGTACTTTTCGGGTAAAAGTACATTGATGATAATACGCTCGTCTGACGCTGCGCCCAAATCAACAGGGTAGGTACGCTCGTTTAAATTAAATGGGTTTTTCGAAATGGTATTAATAAAAAACGGACTAAAATAAAACTGATCTTTATTGGCGCCGTCGTTTATGGTAAACTCTACCTCGTATTTTTCTATCAAAGAATTTTCTATACTATCCAAATTTGAAATTTTATGATCTAAGATCTTAATTCTGGTTAAGCGTTCATCGAGTTTCTCTACATATTCATCCGGAGAATTATATCGAAGAATTTCTTTGCGTTTACCGTATGCTGCATAACCCATGGTATTGGTAGTTAAAGTGCCGATAATTTTTCCATCGGTAGTCATTTTTCCGGTCAGTATATAACTGGTCGTATTTTTTTGGCTGGCTTTTAAATCTATCCAATATGATGGTTTTTTTAAATTAATTACCCTTCCTTGGTCGTTAATACAGCGTAACGGTAACAATCCGAAGGGTAAAAGTGGTTCTGTAGCATCCAATAAATAACTTTTATCCGCAATATTTACTTTGGCAACCAGGTAGTTAAAGTCGCTCATTACCGGATAGAGCTTATTTAGAGTGCCATTATCGCGGGTAGAGAGTATAACAGCCTCTGCATCTAAACCGGCTGCAGAAAGCGCTGCAATTAAGCTTAGATTAATATCTGCCACATTACCAGATCTATTTTCTAGTGCCTTTTTAATGTTATCTTCTGAATATTTTCCGTAATAATTATTCCATTTGATCTGTTTTTTGATATAATTATAAATAGATCTTGCTTTGTCTAAATCTGTTGCACTTCCTTTTGTAATTTCTGGAATGAGGTCTTTAAAAACATCTTTCCTTTTCATCTGATCGCCCAATGTTTTATAGGACGACAGCTCGTAATCAATATCTTCCCACGTTTTGGTATAAGACGTTTTAGCACCATTTAAATTCTGGACATCAGAAAGCTCAAAATAGATGGCTGATTTGAAGTTACTGGGTGCAGTCATGTTATCTTCCTCAATAAATGCCGGAATATTTTTCATCATGTAGTTGATTTTGGAGCAATCGATAGCTACACCCGAAAGCCTTAAACATTCCTTGCTCAGTTCTACTTTTTGGTCGGTAAGCTTTTGAAATCCGCGCAACGAAACATTGTAATTGTAAATGCCCGGAATATAAACCAAATATTCACTAATCACTTTTGGAATGTTGCTTTGAAATTCCCACGTTTTGAAATTGAATAAGTTGGGCGATTTTAACCTATAACTATATTCAATTACCGAGCCTTCTTTGAGATTTGGAAGCGTAAACTTGGTTAGTCTGGTATATTTTGACCGGTTTTCGGTGAAAATGGCCTTTTTATCCATAACGGTTTCTACAAAATGACCGTTGATGTAATTAAATGTAGAAGCTTTTAAATCATCGATTGTTTCTTCCCGAGATTCGTCTTTGTAGGTTGGAATAACAATGTTAGCTTCCTTAAAGCCTTCTTTATTATAGATTTTGATTTTTACATGGCGTTCAAAAATCAGTTCTAAACTACCTGTATTATCATCTCGTTGAATAGATGCTGTACCAAATTCTTTTAAAACAATAGCATTGGCATTACTGTCTATTTTTTTTCTGTCGAATTCATAATCGTCATAGGTAATTGCGCCAAAGTTAAAGTTTTGAGCATGAGTGGTTAGCGATAGAAATAAGAGGAATAATATGGCTAATATTTTATTCATTTGAGCGTATATAAATTGCCGCAATTTAATCCTACAAACTAACATTCTAAAATAATTTGACAATTAAATTTATAAATTAATAAAGTTGTTTTACAGAACTAATGAAACCTTTTTAGCACTTTTGAAAAAAAAGAATTTGACATTCCGATTCAAATCTAATGTCGCCAATCTCACATCATAAGAAATGAAATTAAATTTAAAGCGCCCTTTAGCATTTTTTGATTTAGAAGCTACTGGAGTTAATGTTGGAGCTGACAGGATCGTTGAAATAGCGATTTTAAAAGCCATGCCAGATGGTTCTGAATTAGTTAAAACCTGGCGTGTAAATCCAGAAATGCCGATTCCTTTGCAAACTTCGTTAATACACGGTATTTACGACGAAGACATTGCTAATGCGCCAACTTTTAAAACTTTAGCAGCGGAAATCGCTGAATTTATTGGTGAAAGTGATCTGGCAGGATACAATTCAAACAAATTTGATATCCCAATGCTCTTAGAAGAATTTTTAAGGGCAGAAGTCGATTTCGACATGAATGACCGCAAATTCGTTGACGTACAGAATATATTCCACCAAATGGAACAACGTACCTTAAAAGCTGCGTATAAATTCTATTGTCAGGAAGATTTAATTAATGCACACGCTGCAGAGGCAGATGTAATTGCTACTTATAAGGTTTTACTCGGTCAGTTGGAAATGTACAAAGAAACCGAGTTTGAGAATAAACAAGGAGTAAAAAGCATTCCAGTTGTAAATGATGTGGATGCACTGCATATTTTTACCAATATTAATAAACCTGTAGATTTTGCGGGTCGTTTGGTTTACAATGATAATGATGAAGTATGTTTTAACTTTGGTAAACACAAAGGTAAAACCACAGCTCAGGTATTTTCTGTAGAGCCTAGTTATTATGCCTGGATGAAAAATGGCGATTTCCCGTTGTACACAAAGAAGAAATTAGACGAGGAGTGGGCAAAGTTCAACGCTAAGAAAAATGAGAACAAGGCACCACGACCTCAGAATAATGCACCTGCAAATAAACCTCAATATCAACAGAAGCCTCAACCTAAACCGGAAAAACCTGCACAACCCATCAATACTGAGATGTTGGAGCAATTAAAAATGAAGTTTGGCAAATAAGCTGGTTAATTGTTTAAATTGGTTAACTGATATTAAACGCTAGGCACAATGCGCTAAGCCCTAAACTCAAAAAATGAAATCTATAAAAATATTTTGCCTTTTATGGTGTACTACAATTTATGTAAGTGCACAAACTACTTTACCGCTAGAACCAGTATTTCAGAAAACCTATCAAAAGGAAACTAGAAATACAAATGGGAAACCCGGAAAGAATTATTGGCAAAATACTTCTAAATATGATTTGAATGTAGATTTTAATCCTATCAGCAGGTTGTTAAAAGGTAAGGTTCAGGTAACTTATACCAATAACAGTCCTGATACTTTGAAGGAAATCTGGTTTAAACTTTATCCAAATCTATACAAAAAGGGGACACCAAGAAAATCAAAATTGGCAGAATCTGATCTGGGTGATGGAGTTGCAATAGAAAAAATGGTAGCGAATGGAAAATCAATCGCCGATTTTAAAATTAACGGAACAAATATGACCGTTAATATCCCTGCAGTTGCACCGGGCAAAACCATTAGTTTTTCGATCAATTATAGCTACACTTTAAATAAGGGATCACATGTGCGTACTGGTCAGGTAGATGAAGGTTCTTATTTTGTGGCCTACTTTTTTCCACGTATTGCGGTTTATGATGATGTGGATGGCTGGAATAAATTTCCATACACTGGTGCTGAAGAGTTTTATAATGACTTTGATCAGTTTAATGTTTCAATTACAGTGCCAGGTGCTTATGGTGTTTGGGCAACGGGTGATCTGAAAAACCCTTCAGAAGTTTTCCAAAACGATATTGTTTCCAGAATGTTATCTGCAGAAAAAAACGATGCTATAATTGATGTGATTACGGCCAAAGATTTGACCGATAAAAAAGTAATGCAACCTAACGCTTATAACACTTTTAAATTTGAAGCTAAAAATGTAACCGATTTTGTATTTGCGTTGAGCGATCATTATTTATGGAAATCGAGTAGTTTAGTGGTTGATCCTAAAACGAAAAGAAGAACCCGTGTAGATGCTGTTTTTAACCCAAAACATAAAGATTATTATGAAGTGATAGATTTTGCCCGTAAAACGGTAGACGCCATGAGTTATACTTTTCCCAAATGGCCTTTCCCTTACAACCACGAAACGGTATTTGACGGTTTAGACCAGATGGAATATCCAATGATGGTAAATGACAATCCTGTGGACAATAGGGTTGATGCCATTACCTTAACCGATCATGAAATTTTCCATACCATGTTCCCATTTTACATGGGCATAAATGAAACCAAATATGGCTGGATGGATGAAGGTTGGGCCACAATAGGCGAGTGGTTGATTTCTCCGATGATTGATTCTACGATTGTTGATGAATACGGTGTTCAGCCTACGGCTTCATCTTCCGGTGGGAAAGACGATACTCCGATTATGACTTTAACACCTGATTTAAAAGGTTCAGGCTCTTTTACTAACTCTTATCCTAAACCTGGTTTAGCTTATTTGTACGTTAAAGATTATCTGGGTGATGAATTGTTTACAAAGGCGCTACACACCTACATTCAAAACTGGAATGGCAAACACCCAATGCCTTACGATTTCTTCAATAGTATGAATGAGGGTAGTGGTAAAAATTTAAACTGGTTTTGGAAAGCTTGGTTCTTTGATGATGGTGTTACCGACATGGCCATTAAAGCAGTAGATAAAACTTCAGGTGGATATGCGGTTGTTATTGAGAATAAAAGTGTTAAGGCTATGCCAGTTGATTTAACGTTAACTTATAATGATGGTTCCGTTGAAAAGAACCACAGTACAATCGGCATTTGGGAAAAGGGTGATAAACAGGTTAAAATAAATATAACAACTACTAAAAAGTTATCTAAAGTAGTGATGGGTAACCCACATACACCAGATAAGGTTAAAAGTGATAATAGCTTTTCGGTGAACTAGTGGTTGCCTACTCCAAACAGAAGTCAAGGTTTTATGGGCGATCTGCTTAGCTCAACTTGACTTCGCTAACATTGATAATCGTCATCTTGAACTTGTTTTAGGATCTATTTAATCTGATTCTTGATTATGAATGATCCAGTATAACATCTTATTTATTAATGAGTTGTATTTTGTAGGCTGGAAAATAATTATCATTGCTTACCATGTAAAGCTTTTCAATAATTGACTGGGATATCATCAACCTATCAAAAGGATCATTATGGGAATGTTCTAGCTTTGAAAGTTGGATGATATGATTCAGTGTAATAGGTAATATGTCAAATCCACTTTTTTCTATGATACTAAATATTTCCTCAATTGTTGAATTTAAATTCAATCTCCCTAGCGTATATTTAATAGATAATTCCCAATAACTAGCTATACTAACAAAACACTTGTTTTTTGAATCTTCAATAAGATCCTTGATTTTTTTTGAAAGTTTATCATCATTAGTGATAAACCAGATTATAATATGTGTGTCAAGTAAAAGATTCATTATAGATAATCTTCAAATCCTTCAATAGGATCGTTAAAATTATCCTTTATGCTAATTAGACCTTTGCCTAAACCAGGTACCCTCTTTTTGGATTTATCAACCGATTTCTCTTTCGCCATTAAAGAATCAATATAATCTGATACTCTTTTTTTTAGTCCGGTAGGTAAGTCTGCCAATTTTGTATATAATTGAATGTCAGTCATAATATCAAATATAATAAAGATTTATGATTATTCAGGCTTCAAAAAATCGATATTTCTTTTCAATCCCGTAAATTTAGTGCGCTTAACTGCCGAGCCCTTAAAAACCTTTTTAAAAACATCATCCGTAATTTCGGTCAGGTCTTTTGCATTCAAATCCAGTAACCCATTCTCTGGTTTAAAAGCTTCCTCATTGTGGGCTTTAGAGAAACGGTTCCAAGGACAAACATCCTGACAGATATCGCAGCCGAACATCCAATTGCTCATTTTATCTTTAAACTCATTTGGGATTTCATTTTTGAGTTCAATGGTGAGATAAGAGATACATTTCGTTCCATCAACAACTTGTGGTGCAATAATGGCATCAGTAGGACAGGCATCTAAACAACGGGTGCAAGTTCCACAGTAATCGGCCTGGTAGGGATGGTCATAATCCAGCTCCAGATCAACAATTAATTCAGCAAGAAAGAAAAAAGAACCATCGGTTTTACTGATCAAGTTAGAATTTTTACCAATCCAGCCAATTCCTGATTTTTTTGCCCAGGCACGGTCTAAAACAGGAGCAGAATCTACGAATGCTCTTCCAGAAACTTCTCCGATGTTCTCTTCTATAAAATGCGTAAGCTCCTTCAGTTTCTCTTTAATTACAGTATGGTAATCCTGTCCGTAAGCATATTTAGAGATTTTCGGTGCATTGGGGTCTGATTGTTTTTCTTCGGTATAATAATTTAGCGACAAGGAGATTACCGATTTAGCGCCATCAACCAATAATCTGGGATCTAGGCGTTTATCAAAATAATTTTCCATGTATTTCATTTCGCCATGACGGTTTTGGTTGAGCCAATTTTCCAGTCTGGGCGCTTCCTCTTCAAGAAATTCAGCTTTAGCAATACCACATGCCATGAAACCCAAACGCATGGCTTCATCTTTGATCAGCTGGCTATATTTTGCTTCATTATTGTACACCGATTGGCAAAGATAAGGCTTAAGATTTAAAACATTTTCATTAATCACTTGTTCTAAATACAAAAACTAAATTAATTAGGGTTCATCCTTTATTATTGAAGTAACACCAGGAGGGAGAGCATTAGCAATGGAAAATATAGATCCACAACATACGGAATCAGGAGCAGCTCCGAAACCGATTGAAAAAGATTATGAGAGTCATAAAGCAGATCCGGGACCAGCAAAACCAGCGGTTACAGAAAAAGACGAAAACGGAGGTGGACAAGCCTTGAAATGGGTACTACCCCTAGCTGTAATTATTGGTCTGATAATATGGTTTGTGATGAGAAAATAATTAGCTTTAGATTGAAATGAAATGCCGGTACATTAATTTGACCGGCATTTTTTTATAGGTATTTATTTTAAAAGTTTAACCTGGTAAAGATCTTTCCGCCTGTCTTTTAGCACCTTTACCGTTCCATAATGATGCAGTTCGTCTAATAAATGCAGATCAACATCTACTACCAATACCATCTCGGTATTTGGCGTTGCCTCTGCTTTAATCGCATTGGTTGGAAAGGCAAAATCGGACGGGGTAAAAACTGCCGACTGCGCAAACTGGATATCCATATTATTTACTTTGGGTAAATTGCCTACACAGCCTGCAATAGCTACGTAGCATTCGTTTTCTATAGCCCTTGCTTGCGCGCAATGACGAACGCGTGTATAACCATTTTGCGTATCGGTTAGAAATGGTACAAATAGGATCTGCATACCCTGCTCGGCATAAATGCGGCTTAATTCAGGGAATTCTACATCATAACAAATCAAAATGCCTACTTTACCGCAATCGGTATCGAAAACCTGCACTTTATCGCCGCCAATCATACCGTAATATTTTTGTTCATTTGGGGTAATATGGATTTTCCTATACTCATCTATTTTGCCGGTACGGTGACAAAGGTAAGTAGCATTGTAAAGTTTGCCATCTTCAATGAGTGGCATACTGCCGGTAATAATGTTTGTATTGTAGCTCAACGAATATTCATGCATTTTTTGCACAATCTCTTGTGTTTTTTCAGCAAGCTTGCGCATAGCCTCAATTTCTGGCAGGTGATTGTACGGTTGCAGTAAGGGCGTGTTAAATAGTTCAGGGAACATCACGAAATCTGATTTATAACCACTTAGCGCATCAACAAAAAACTCTACCTGCTCATAAAATGCGTCCATATTGGGGAATAAACGCATTTCCCATTGCACCAAACCTAAACGGATGGTCATTGCCGAGCGGGCAGAAGCATCAATACCCTGGTAATAAATATTATTCCACTCAATTAAGGTGGCATATTCTTTCGATTCTTTATCGCCTGGTAAATAATTCTTTAATACTTTTCTGACGTGAAAATCATTCGAAATCTGAAAGGTAAGCGTAGGGTCGTAAATCTCTTTTGCTTTTACCTTATCTATATACTGTCTCGGGCTCAACTGCTCTGCATATTGATGATAACCAGGGATTCTTCCGCCAGCAATAATGCTTTTGAGGTTGAGGCTTTCGCAAAGTTCTTTGCGTGCTTCGTATAATCTTCTGCCCAAGCGTAAACCACGGAAATCGGGATGCACGAAAATTTCTATACCATAAAGCGTATCTCCGTTGGGATCATGTGTGGTAAAAGAATAGTCGCCAGTAATCAATTTATAGGTGTGCCGGTCTCCGTACTCATCATAATTTACAATAATTGAAAGTGAGCAGGCCACAACTTTATCGTCAACTGCAATGCAAAGTTGTCCCTCGGGAAAAATATTTAAAAGTTTGGCGATACTTGATTTTGGCCAGATGGAACCGCCCATACTGTCGTAGGCCTGTAACATGGATTCTTTAAGATCGGCGTAATCTTCGAGCGTTAGTTTACGTAATTCAATATTCATACGGTTTGATTTGTATTTAATGAACACAAAAGAGCCTTAAATGTTCCGATTGATTGCATATTTCTATGAAGATCCTGAAACAAGTTCAGGAGGACGGAACGTTTGATCTGATGCAATAGTTACTAGATTGGCGTCACCCTGACTTGTAGCGCATCGGAAAGCTATGCAGTAAACCGAGCCTTAAGCGAGCTCACCGAAGGTAATTTATCTCAGGGTCTTAATGGGTTTGTAAGGTTATTAAAACAACTTTCCGGTTTGCCCCGGAAAATTTTTCTTTAAATGTTTATACGCTGCTTCGGTAACTTCCCTTCCACGTGAAGTGCGCATAATATATCCTTCTTGGATTAAAAATGGTTCATAAACCTCTTCAATAGTCCCTTCATCTTCTCCAACAGCTGTTGCAATGGTTTTTAAGCCTACCGGACCACCCTTAAATTTGTCGATAATGGTAAGCAGTATCCTATTATCCATCTCATCTAAACCATGCTCATCTACATTTAACGCATCTAAGGCATAGCGGGCTATTTCTGTATCGATATTTCCATTTCCTTTAATCTGTGCGAAATCTCTTGTTCTGCGTAAAAGTGCGTTGGCTATACGGGGTGTACCGCGGCTACGGCGGGCAATTTCATAAGCACCTTCATCACTTATAGGCGTTTTTAGTATATCAGAAGAACGTAGCACAATTGTAGTAAGTAGTTTAGCATCGTAGTAAGCCAAACGGGCATTAATTCCGAAGCGGGCCCTTAAGGGGGCTGTTAACAAACCCGAACGTGTAGTAGCGCCCACCAAGGTAAAAGGATTAAGTGATATTTGTACCGAACGGGCATTTGGACCAGTTTCGAGCATAATATCGATTTTAAAATCTTCCATGGCAGAATATAGGTATTCCTCCACAAGAGGAGATAAGCGATGGATCTCATCAATAAAAAGAATATCGCCTTCATCCAGGCCAGTTAATAAGCCGGCCAAATCGCCAGGTTTATCTAATACCGGACCAGAGGTTACTTTAATACCAGTGGCCATTTCATTGGCAATAATATGAGAAAGTGTGGTTTTGCCTAATCCAGGAGGGCCATGTAAAAGAACGTGATCTAAAGCCTCGCCACGGAGTTTTGCTGCCTGAACAAAAATCTTCAGGTTTTCCATCACTTTTTCCTGTCCTGTAAAATCTTCAAAAGCCTGTGGCCTTAAAACCCTTTCAATATCGCGATCGGTAGGGTTTAGGTTGCTTGCTTCAGGGTCCAAGTGCTCATTCATACAGCAAATATAAAATTAAATGCTAAAAAAATTAGGATTTTTTAAATTTATCAGAAACTATAAGGTCTTTTGATCCCGCCGTATATTTATAAAAACCTTCGCCAGTTTTAGCACCTTTTTTTTCTGCCGCCACCATGTTTACCAATAATGGACATGGCGCGTATTTAGGATTTCCAAAACCATCGTGCAATACTTTTAATATTGCCAAACAAACATCCAGGCCAATAAAATCAGCTAATTGCAGGGGACCCATCGGGTGTGCCATTCCAAGTTTCATTACCGTATCGATTTCATGGACACCCGCAACGCCTTCGTATAACGTATAAATGGCTTCATTAATCATAGGCATCAAAATGCGATTAGCCACAAAACCCGGATAATCATTTACCTCAACCGGAACTTTCTCCAAACTTTGAGACAGCAACATAATGGTACTGGTTGTTTCATCACTGGTGGCATAACCTCTTATTACCTCTACCAGCTTCATTACCGGAACAGGGTTCATAAAGTGCATCCCGATTACTTTATCACCTCTCCCGGTTACAGCAGCAATCTGCGTAATCGAAATAGATGAGGTATTAGAAGCGAGAATAGCATGTTCAGGTGCATACTCATCTAAATCCTTAAAAATCTTCAATTTTAAGTCTAAATTTTCGGTAGCGGCTTCTACAATTAGATCGGAACTTTTAACACCATCCTTTATTGAAGTATATGTGGTAATGTTGTTAAGAGTAGCCGCTTTCTGATCGTCTGTTAAGGTTCCTTTGGCGACCTGTCTGTCTAAGTTTTTGGTAATGGTTTGTATGGCCTTATCTAAAGCTGACTGATTGATATCGATCAGATTGACTTTATAATTGAATTGTGCAAAAGTATGGGCTATACCATTTCCCATGGTGCCAGATCCTATAACTGCGATTTGTTTCATTTTTAAGTTTAAGAAATTAAAAAGGAGAATTTACTAATAAACGATTAAGTTAAAATAAAGATCTTGCTGTATAGCTGATACTCTATTATTTTCATAAACACCTTATGGCGCCAACCTGGTTTTGGTCCAGGTTCCCTTAACTTTTTCGAAATTTATCCTGTCGTGCAATCGGCTACTTCTTCCTTGCCAAAATTCTATCCGTGTAGGTTTTACAATATAGCCACCCCAGTGTGCAGGTTTAGCTATACTTTTATTGGCACTTTTGGCTTTTAATTCTTCTACTTTCTCTTCCAGAAATGCCCTGTTTGGAATAACCTGACTCTGTGGAGAGGCTACTGCTCCAATCTGACTGTCAATAGGTCTGGTATTGAAATATTCCTCAGAAGTCTCTTTATCCAGTTTTTCTACTATTCCCTCTATTCTAACCTGTCTTTCCAATTCAGGCCAGAAAAATACTAACGCTGCATATGGGTTTCGTTTCAGCTCTTTCCCTTTTGCACTAAGATAATTCGTAAAGAATCTAAATCCATCTGTATCAACGCCTTTAAGTAAAACAATGCGGGCATTTGGTCGGCCAGCTTTATCTGCCGTAGCCAAAGTCATTACATTGGGTTCGTATATTTGAGCATCAACTGCATGTTGAAACCAGTTTTTAAATTGGATGATTGGATCTTGATCAACGTCAGATTCGTCTAGCGAAGCGCTTTTATAATCTTGGCGCAGGTTTTGTAGAAATTCATTTGTAACTTGCATTTAACAAAAATAGACATCTTTTATGGTGTAACAAATGATTATCATCATGCTGAACAATATAAAACCAAAAACTGGCCGCTTGCTTATCTCAGAACCATTTATGGCCGATCCGAATTTTAAAAGATCTGTTGTGCTACTAACCGAACACGGTGATGATGGAACTGTAGGTTATATCCTTAACCAGGTAGGAAACCTTATTCTGAACGACGTGATCCAGGATTTGTGGGATGCAAAAAATTACATTTATTTTGGTGGCCCCGTTGCTGCAGATACCTTGCATTTTATCCATAGATGTTATGATAAATTGCAGAGTGGCGAATCTATTGGAAATGGATTGTATTGGGGAGGAAATTTCGAAACACTTAAAATCCTGTTAAATACAAACGCCATAAGCCAGGATGAAGTGAAATTTTTTATGGGTTACTCGGGCTGGGATCATGGACAGCTCGATCGCGAAATAGAGCAGAATGCCTGGATGGTGAGTGATATCTTTAATCCTGATCTCATTTTTAGTAATGATGATGAAAAACTTTGGCGGGATGTAATCGTAAACTTAGGCCCAAAGTATGCACATATCAGTAATTTTCCTGCAGATCCGAGCTTGAACTGATCAGTTAACAACAGTTTTAATTAAACTAATTTATTTAAAATAAAACGATAAATATTTATTGTTTTATTTTAAATATTTTTTATATTTGTTTCATACTTAAATGAATTGATGATGAAACTCTCAGAAAGCAAGGTGATTAAAAACCTAAATAGATTGGCTACCATAGTGCTGGCTTTTTATGTTATATTCTTGCTGCAACAACTTTTTACTTCGTCTTCACCAGTAAATAGTAAGGCAATTAAAAGTTACGAAGTATATAATGTTAAACTCAATTATTTTACAAATAAAGTTGCTGAAGATCCTTTAAAATCTTGGTTTAACGATACTGTTGTGATACAAAAAACTGATAAGGCTTTGGTTAGTTTAAGATTTAGGACCTATGATCAATTATTTTCCTTACCAGCTCTATTGTTTCAGTTTTCAATTGTTATTCAGTGGTTAGTTATTGGGGTAATTATAATTCTGATAAAAATGTTTTTCCAATCGCTAACAAAGGACAACGTATTTACTGCAAAAAATGCATCGATTATAATATGGGGGAGTTTATTGCTAATATGTTTGCCAATTGTAAGGTGGTTTTCTCAAGAGCTATTTGTTTCTTGTATTGATCAGCTGCATTTAAATGATTCTAAATATGCTTTAAGTAATGGAGAAGGTATTATTGCTTCGGAAACGATTATAGGCTTGGTAATATTAGCCTTCGGCCTTGCCTTTAAAGTGGGTATTGATATCAAACAAGAAAACGAATCATTTGTATAATCCCAGTTATGCCCATTATTATTAATTTAGATATCATGCTAGCTAAACGAAAGATGTCGTTAACTGAGCTCTCAGAGAGAGTTGGGTTAACGATTGTAAACCTTTCCATACTAAAAACTGGAAAGGCAAAAGGCGTGAGGTTTGATACACTGGAAGCAATTTGCAAAGTTTTAGAATGCAAACCTGGCGATATTATAGATATGGAATAAAAAAGGGCGATGTTATAAGTATGAATTGTCATCCTGAACCCGTCGAAAGGCTACTTTAATACTATCTAAGGCGTTTCGACTGGTTCAACGAGACAAACTTTTAAGAAAACATATTTTATAATAAAATTTTCTTCTTTATAGACTAAAGACTCCAGACTTAGGGTTGCAAACTATCAGCGCTTTCTTCAACTTTCCTTTTCAGTTCATCTTTGTAAGCCTGCATTTTAACTGTTAAAGAATCATCAGCAGTGGCTAAAATCTGAGTGGCTAATAGACCTGCATTTTTAGCTGCGTTTAATGCTACTGTGGCCACCGGGATGCCGTTCGGCATTTGTAAGATCGATAAAATACTATCCCAGCCATCAATAGAGTTTGATGATTTAACCGGAACACCAATTACTGGTAGTGTGGTAATAGAAGCTACCATTCCCGGTAAATGGGCAGCGCCACCTGCACCGGCAATAATTACCTTTAGGCCACGGCCTTGCGCTTCTTTAGCATAATTGAACATACGTTCTGGTGTTCTGTGGGCAGAAACAACCGTAATTTCGTAGTTTATTCCAAATTCTTTTAATACATCAGCCGCATCTTGCATTACAGGTAGATCTGATTTGCTACCCATTATAATTCCAACTAATGCCGAATTTGAATTTCCTTGACTCATATCTATTTATTTCTTTTTAACTTCTTTAAATTTTACGCTTAACTATAGATTCAATTAAGCTTAAGCAATTACCTTTAATGTTTTTTGTACAAAGCGTGCTTTTTCAATGGCTTTTTCCCTGTCGATATCAACAATGGTTACATGCCCCATCTTGCGGAAAGGTTTAGTGTATTTTTTACCGTATAAATGAACATAAACACCATCGATGGCTAATATTTTCTCCAGATTTTCATATTTAGCTACACCTTCAAAACCTTTTTCGCCAAGAAGATTGATCATAATGGCGTTGGTAATGCTGCTAGTATCGCCAAGTGGTAAATTATAAATAGCACGTAAATGTTGTTCGAACTGAGAAACATAATTGCCCTCAATGGTTTGGTGACCGCTATTGTGTGGGCGGGGAGCAACTTCGTTAACCAATAATTCTCCATCTTTGCAAACAAACATCTCAACCGCCAAAATTCCGGTGATATTCATTCCAGAAGCTATATTCTTGGCAATGTTTTCGGCTTTTTGTTGTAAGCTTTCTGCAAAAGTTGATGGTGAAATCAGAAATTCTACTAGATTAGCTTCCGGATTGAATTCCATTTCTACCATCGGGAAAGTTTTCATATCACCATTGGCGTTACGGGCAATAATTACTGCAACTTCTTTTTCAAAATCGACCAGTTTCTCAATAATGCAAGGCGCATCGAAAGCTTTGTCCAGATCGGCAGCACTGTTGATTTTCATTACCCCTTTGCCATCATAACCATCTTTTCGCAGTTTTAAAATATATGGAAAAGGGAAATTACTGTTTTCCATATCTTCCTTCGTATTTACAATCTGGAAAGGAGCGGTTGGTATATCGTTTTCTTTAAAAAACTGTTTCTGTATACCTTTATCTTGGATTAAACGGATTACCCTCGATTGCGGAAACACTTTTTTACCTTCTTTTTCGAGTTGTTCAAGCGCATCGATATTTACTTTTTCAATTTCAATGGTAATGATATCGGCTTTCTTCCCGAAGCTGTAAACGGTGTCAAAATCTGTAATCGAGCCATTTTCGAAGTAATTAGAAATGTGTTTGCAGGGAGCATCGGGATCTGGGTCTAAAACTAATGTAGTTACATTGTAATTGATTGCTTGTTGAATGAGCATCCTGCCCAATTGTCCACCACCTAAAATACCTAATTTTAATTCGCTAATCTGTTTTGCCATGCGCTTGAAAATAATGCTACTTTTGTGCAAAAGTAACCATAATAAATTTTATTGATGAATGCTGATGCAATAATTATTGGAGCAGGTGCTTGCGGATTGATGTGTGCTGTGCAGGCAGGCTATCTGGGTAAGAAAGTAATTGTGCTCGAGAAAAACGAAAAACCTGGTGCTAAAATTTTAATTTCCGGAGGCGGTCGCTGCAATTACACCAACCAATTCGCATCAGCTGAGCAATTTATATCTGCTAACCCGCATTTTATTAAATCTGCTTTCAATCAGTGGACGGTTGACGATACAATTGGCTTTTTTGAAACATATGGCATAACAGGAAAAGAAAAAACTTTAGGCCAATTATTTCCAGATGATAAAAATGCAAAAGATGTTGTTCAGGTTTTTACTTCCATCTGCGAAGATTTGGGACAGGAAATTAGGTGTAATGCCGATGTAAAAGATATTGAAATATTACCTGAAGCCTTTAAAGTAAGTTATGAGAAAAACGGGAAAACAATTGTTCTAACTGCTCAAAAGTTGGTGATTGCAACGGGAGGCTTACCCATTCCAAAAATGGGCGCTACCGATTTTGCCTTACGCTTTGCGAGGAAACATAACTTAAAAATTATTGAAACTGCACCCGCCCTGGTTCCGTTAACCATTACCGGAAAGGATGAAGAATGGTTTGCACAGCTTTCGGGGAATGCTGTTTTTTGTGAAGTAAGCAACGACGAAATTTCGTTTGAAGAAAATATACTCTTTACGCATTGGGGATTAAGCGGCCCCGCTATTTTGCAGATTTCTTCTTTTTGGAGGAGAGGAGAAACTGTTAATCTCAATCTGTTGCCACACCAGGATATTGTTTTGTTATTAGATGTTGAAAGAAAAAATAATGGTAAAACTTTACTGTCAACGTTATTAAACAGGATTTATACCAAGAAGTTTACCGATGCATTAGGTAAGTTTTTGCCTTTAAATAAGCCTGTTGCAGCCCTAACAAAATCAGAGATTTATTTAATTGAACAAACGATCCATCACTTTAAAGTTAAACCTGCGGGCGATAAAGGTTATGATAAAGCCGAAGTAATGCGTGGCGGAATAGATACGAACGAAATTTCTTCTAAAACCCTCGAATGTAAAAAAATACCCAATCTGTTTTTTGGTGGCGAATGTTTAGATGTTACCGGTTGGCTGGGAGGCTATAATTTTCAATGGGCCTGGGCCAGTGGTTTTGTAATTGCGCAGAATTTGTAATCTCCGTCACCCTCAATTTATTTCATGGGCTATCCAGGCCGCTCATTTTTTTAACGGCGTAGCCGTCAATAAGGCCGATGAAACCTGATAGTTTTGTAAGTCGCCCTACTTAGACGTCCTCAGGTGACTCAGGTAGTCTATATCGTTTTGGAAATGAGCGCTGTAATACTTCGGATTTGCAGCCCTGCTATCGTTCCAAGTCCTCACTCGTTCCTCGCTCCGGGCTTTCCACTTTATCAGGTTTATTTAACCTAAAACAGTGGTTTTTAGGGGCGAGCTAAAATAAACCTCGCAGGTTTTGAAAACCTGCGAGGTTTAGTCCTCTACAAATAAACATTTGGCATAATTTCCCAGGCCCAGGGTTTTTTAAATGTTTTAAAAGTCCTCAATTGCGAAAAATACAAAACTTCACTTGTTTTGTGGTTTGCAATATCTCTTCTGTGCAGATTGCCAACAGTAGTAAATAATTCTCGGGTTTTAAAATCATAAACCCTTTCGGTCATATCACCATTATTTTGGTTGTAATAAAGATTGATTGCACTGGTTAAAAACCAGTCTTTATTTTCGAATTTAAAGGTATAACCTAATTCCCAACGCCATTCAGAACCACCCTGGAAACGGAGATAAAGTTGTTGATCTTTAATTGCAATCTGCTGTAATGGATCTCCCAACTTTCCACCTTCTTCAGAACGTAAAATGAAATCGTTATTCTGTGTAGATAAATAATAACTTCCTGATGGTTTATCTTTAAAAAAAATGGCTAAGATTCTTGGTTTCTGCGTTTCTTTTATAATATCGCTATTATTATCACCATATACACGCGTTTCATCTATTGTTTTATTATACTCAAAAACTACGGCTAAATCGTCTGAGGCGTCGTTGTTTAAATCGCCATAAACCTGGTCTATAACCGTCCAATTGGCAGGGGTAAGTTGTTCAACAGAAGATCCTTGTGCTTTAATTTTGGGGAAAATAAATGTTTTTTGCGCAAAGCATATTTGCGCACAGAGCATCAGGATGTAAAGACAAAAAACTTTCATTCAGGTAGAAAACGTGTTGATTTATGATTAAAACGTTTGGTTTCGGCTTTTAGTTTAATTGAATCGTATGCCAATAGATTCGTTGTGCTGAATTCATTTGAGTATCTTATAAACCGTGAAATAAATTCAGGGTAACGACTGTATAAAAAATCCCGTACTTTTGCAGAAAAACAATTCCTTTTGAAAACCGAAATATTTGCCATTACGCCACCGTTTACCCAACTGAATACCCCATATCCAGCAACAGCGTATATAAAAGGTTTTTTGAATACCAAAAAAATTAGTACAACACAAGCAGATTTAGGCATTGAAGTAATTTTGGAATTGTTCTCTAAAAAAGGATTACAAAATTTATTTTGTTACACCGAACGGAGTCAAAGTGTAGACAATCAAAAGTCTAAAAGTGAAAATTCCAAACGTATTTTTGCGCTACAGGATGAATATCTAAAAACAATTGATGCCGTAATTGCATTTTTGCAGGGCAAGAACCCAACTTTGGCTTTACAGATTTGTAGCAACGACTTTCTTCCGCAAGCATCACGTTTTTCGCAGTTAGAGGAACTAGACTGGGCCTTTGGCGCTATGGGTACACAGGATAAAGCAAAACATCTGGCTACACTTTATCTTGAAGACATATCTGATTACATAGTAGAATGTGTTGATGAAAATTTTGGCTTTAGCCGTTATGCCGAACGTTTAGGCAGAAGTGCAAATTCTTTTGACGAGTTATATGCTGCCTTATCAAAAGAACCCACTTATATTGATCAGATACTAATCTCAGTTTTAAAAGAGAAAATAGAAATAGTTCAACCTAAATTGTTCCTGATTTCGGTTCCTTTTCCGGGTAATCTATACAGTGCTTTCCGCTGTGCACAGTGGATAAAAGCCAATCACCCCGAAATCAAAATTTCGATGGGCGGTGGTTTTCCAAATACTGAATTAAGATCTTTATCAGATGCACGTGTTTTTGAATTTTTCGATTATATCACTTTGGATGATGGTGAGTTACCGATCGAATTGTTATACCATAATATTACACACCCCATTCCGGCAGAGGCCCACTTTTATAAAAGGACTTTTCTGTTTGAAAATGGCAAAGTAGTTTACCGTAACGATGCTTTCAGAAATGATTATAAACAAGCTGATATAGGCACACCAGATTATACAGGATTGCTTTTAGATAAATATATTTCGGTAATCGAAATTGTTAACCCGATGCACCGCATGTGGAGCGATGGGCGTTGGAACAAACTCACCATGGCACATGGTTGTTATTGGGGCAAGTGTACTTTCTGTGATATTTCACTGGATTATATTAAAGTTTACGAGCCTGTTGCTGCTAAATTGATTGTTGACCGCATTGAGGATTTATACGCTAAAACCGGACAAAATGGATTCCATTTTGTAGATGAGGCAGCACCACCAGCGTTAATGCGTGAAGTGGCCCTTGAAATTATCAGAAGGAAACTGGCGGTTACCTGGTGGACAAATATCCGGTTTGAGAAAAGCTTTACGCAGGATTTATGTTTGTTGTTAAAGGCGTCGGGCTGTATTGCGGTTTCAGGTGGATTGGAAGTGGCATCTGACCGTTTATTGAAACTGATTGATAAAGGTGTAACGGTAGAACAAGTAGCAAAGGTTACCCGTAACTTTACCGAAGCGGGGATTATGGTGCATGCTTATTTAATGTATGGTTATCCTACTCAAACGGTACAAGAAACGGTTGATAGTTTAGAGATGGTGCGCCAGCTGTTTGAAGTTGGGATATTACAATCTGGCTTTTGGCACCAGTTTGCGATGACCGCACATAGCCCTGTAGGCATGTATCCAGAAAAATTTGGAGTGGTTAAAGAAACCGAAGCGATTGGGACTTTTGCCAATAACGATATTAATTATACCGATAAAACCGGGATAGACCACAATAAATTCAGCTATGGGTTGAAAAAATCTCTTTTCAATTTTATGCACGGTATCTGTTTTGATTACGAACTGCAGGATTGGTTCGATTTTAAGATCCCGCGGACTAAAATTCCTGCAGATTTTATTGAGAAGGCTTTAAATGATACGGATCATTTTAATACCAAACCAACAGCAAAAGTAGTTTGGATAGGGGGGAAACCATCAACCGATTATTTTACCAAATCGAAAAAAGGAAACACCCGGGAAATGGCTTCACTTACTTTTTACGATAAAAAAGAAACTGTTACCGTTCAAACGAACAAAAAAGAAGGTGAATGGTTAACATCCATCTTAAATAAAATTTCGATCTCAACTGAAAGAGTATATACTTTTCAAGAGATTAAGGCCGATTTTGAGACAGAATTGGATAACTTTGAGCTTTTCTGGTATTCTAAACCGATCAACACGCTTAGGGAATATGGCCTTTTGGTTTTATAGGCTGCTTAAGTTCATTCTAACGAGTGTAAACGTAGGTTCAATTAATGCTTTACCCAATTCGATCGTCATGCTGAATTTATTTCAGCATCTTTCAAGCTATTAACACCCTGAAATGAATTACCTTCGGTGAGCTCGCTTAAGGCTCGGTTTACTGCGTAGCTTTCCGCTGTGCTACAGGTCAGGGTTGACGACCCCTTATAAAAAAGTTAAGATAGAACTGCAAGAACAATCATAAATTACTACATCTTCATTTTAAAATGCGTTAGAAAATAAATGATACAAATGAGTACAATTGAATTTAAGATTAATAGCAACCACGAAATAACCGATTTTCTATCTTTCATTACCGCTATAAAAGAAGTAATATAAGCCATTGCAATCAGCGCCAGGAAAAGGTTTACCGTTTGGATGCCCAAAATATAATATCCACTGTATGAAAAAACAAGAAGACTCAATATTAAAAAAATCGCTGAAGCAGCAGCATATAGCTTGTTCGGTTTCATATTATGCAAATTACCTGTTTTGAAGTGCTTATTTATATTTTGACCATAAAAATTAATCGCAATGTGGAACAGTAAAAGTCCAGGTTTCTGATTCTCCGTTTGGAATAATATAGCCGTTTCCTTTGGCATTTTCGAACCACAGTTTCCCCCGCAGTTTTTCTCTCGTTCCCACTTCGTTTAAGGTGGCACTATCATAAAGCCGCCCGTTGATCATTACATATTTGATTTTTTCCGAATTACGGATATCATCCAAAGGATTGGCATCCATAATCACCATATCGGCCAGTTTGCCTACTTCAAGCGAGCCGATTTCTTTGTTCATGCCTAAATAACTTGCACCATTTAATGTTGCTGCCCTAATGGCCTGCAGTGGACTAAAACCACCCTGCACCAACATCCACAACTCCCAATGTGCGCCCAGACCTTGAATCTGTCCATGTGCACCAAGGTTAACCTTAGTACCACCATCAGCAATTTGTTTGGTTGCTTTGGCAATATCGATGTGGTTATAATCACTATATTCTGAAGTTGTTCTACGTCTTGCTCGCGCGTCAACGATCGAGCGAGGGGTGTAAGTCATCAATTTTTCGTTTTCCCAAACATTGGTTCTATCGTACCAATAATTTTCTCCCCATTGGCCACCATAAGCCACAATTAAAGTAGGAGTGTAGCCCACTTCAGTATTGTTCCACAGCGTGGTTACATCTTTATAAACCGGTAAAACAGGAATACTGTGTTCAATTCCGGTATGCCCATCTGCAATCATATTCATGTTGGTGAAAAAAGTAGAGCCACCCTCTGGCACAACTTCCATATTTAACTGACGGGCTGCTTCTAAAATCTGTTGACGCTGCTCCCTACGTGGTTGATTATACGATTTAACAGAAAATGCACCAACAGCTTTTAACCTACGCAGGTTAGCCAGTGCATCATCCAAACTATTAATCACCACTTTAAAGTCGCCATCTGCACCATATAGAATCGATCCTGTGGAATAAACCCTCGGACCAACCATTCTGCCAGCTTTAAGCATTTCACTCTGGCTAAAAACCATTTCGGTATTGCTAGATGGATCGTGTGAAGTGGTTACACCAAAAGCCAGATTAGCCATATAACTCCAATCGTTCTGTGGTGTTATTCCATCTGGGCTGGTGCGCAAGTGGGCATGAACATCAACAATGCCTGGCATAATGGTTTTGCCATTAACATCTATTACTTTAGCATTGGCTGGAATGCTTACCGCATCTGCTTTTCCTATTGCGGTAATTTTATTTCCATTGGTTATGATGGTTCCATTTTCAATTACTTCGTCTCCTTTCATAGAAATAATCCTGGCTCCTTTGAGGGCTACTATTCCAGTAGGCACGTCAGACTTTAATACCAGATTAATGTCGATAGCAGATGCTTCGGTTTTAGGTGTATTTCCATCAAAATTGAAGGCATTGTTTACATCAATGGTGAAATATTTCGGTCCTAATGTCCAATGCAGGTTTTTACTATCGGCACTCCATTGAATATATGTTCCGCCATCGGTAGTCACTTTTGTAACCGGAATGGCCTTATTACCTGCTGATGCATCTTGTGCTGCACCAATATTAATCATCGGTGTGATATAAACGTTAAATAATTCATTAAATGCTACCCATTTATTATCCGGACTGATAACAAACTGATTAGCATATTGAGAAGTGAAATGTGTTCTTTCGTTGGCACCGTTTAAATCGATACTTTTTAGCGCTTTTTTACCATCAGCATAACTCTGGAAATAAATGCGTGTATCAGTATTATTAAACTGTGGCCGGATTCCATTATCTAAAATCAAAGTTTTAGCACCACCATTGGCTGGCATTATAAAAATACCTGTTCCTCGGCCATAGTTATAACCCAAAACATCGTTGCCACTTCCTTTTCTGAAAACGATTTTATCTCCTTTTGTTGAATATTGAGGAGAGTAATAAAAACCTTTTTCATCGCTTAGCATAATGGTTTTCCCCGATTTTACGTCTGTCCGTTTTATTGCTCCCCGTAATTCATCACTCCAGGTGGTATAAACAACATATTTTCCATCAGGGCTAAAGGCCGGTTCAAATTCGAAATCCAGTCCATTGGTTAACCTTTCTGGTGTTCCGGCTGGCAACTCTTGTTTGTATAAGTACCCTGCCGCATTAAAAACAATTATTTTTCCATCAGGCGAGGTAGTTAACTGTCTTAACATTTTGGCTGAAAATTCGTTATTGAAAACCTGCTGTTCAAAATGTAAGGCTTTTTGTACCGTTTGAATAGTATTCGCTTGAAAAGGAATGGTGCTGTTGATCAACGTGCCGATTTCCGTTTTTCTAATTTTTCCTTTTGCATAAAAAACGATGCTTTTGCTATCTGGAGTCCATGCAAAATTTGGGTATACACCGAAAATAGCCCATGTTTCCTGCTGATCATGAGATAAATCTTCATTTACAGGCCATTCTTCACCCGTTTTCAGGTTCTGCACATATAAGGTAGATTTTAACCTAACACGCTTTACAAAAGCTATTAAATTCCCATCCGGAGAAACTTGTGGCCTACAGGCCCCTCCTTGCTCATTAATTAAGGTATTTAATTTTCCTGAAGTCAGATCCAGTTGACGGATGGCATAAATGGTTCCGTTAGGATCTTTGCTGTACTCAAAATTAGGGCCTGGACTCACATCTTCACTAAAGTAAACATATCTGCCATCTGGCGAAACATTGGGCTCACCTGCATCTTGCTGGTCGTTTTTGCGTTTAGTTAACTGTACACCATCGCCACCGTTTATGCTATACATCCACATTTCGCCAGCACCTAAAGAACGGCTTGCTGTAAAGTGTTTTCTTGCAATTACGTACTCGCTGTTTGGCATCCAGGTAGCATTATTCAGTAACCTGAAGTTCTCTTTAGTAATCTGTTTTTTGCCAGAACCATCACGGTTCATGATCCATATGTTATCTCCACCGCTTTTATCGCTCGTATAGGAAATATATTTTCCGTTAGGGCTAAACCTGGGCTGAACATCCCATGCAGCACCCCCGCTAATCAGCTTTGCCACACCACCAGTGATTGGCATTACGTAGATATCGCCCAATAGATCAAAAGCAATTTCCTGCCCATCGGCGCTTACATCGAGATTCATCCAGGTGCCTTCATCAGTATTTAAAGTGAAGTTTTTGGTTGTTCCCAGGTATTTTTCAATGTCCCATTTCTTTTCCTGGGCATTAGCGTTGAAAAATAATAAGGAAAGAGCAGAGAGAAAATAGAGGTGTTTCATTGTATATTGGATGGTTATTTGAACAATTCGTGTATTTTTCTTTGAAGTAGTTATTTATTGAAATGTATTTGTCTCAACACCGTTGAGAGTTTTTATGATTTATTTAAACCACGATAAGCGTCATTTCGAGCGAAGTGCAACGAAGTCGAGAAATCTGTCTCGAGATAGATCTCTCCATTCCACTGCGTTCCAGTCGAGATGACGTTTTTTTATGAATTCGACCTTCAAATTGCGTTTCTAACATGTAATCTGTCTTAAATGCCAAAGTTAATAATCTTTTCTAAAGATGATTTTTTCAATTTCCAACAATAATAAGTGGCGATTTTGGATTAAATGTATAGTTTTGATACCGCCGATTTATGACAGCAATAGAGATTTTACAAAAATATTGGGGACACCAGGCTTTTAGACCTTTACAGGAAGATATTATCGCTTCCGTTTTAGAAAGGAAAGATAGTTTAGCACTTTTACCAACTGGCGGTGGAAAATCGATCTGTTTTCAAGTTCCTGCTTTGGTTAAAGAGGGGATCTGCATTGTCGTTTCGCCGTTAATTGCGCTGATGAAAGATCAGGTAGAAAATCTGAAATCCAAAGGGATTGAAGCCATTGCCATTTATGCCGGAATGGGTAAACGTGAAATCGATATCTTACTGGATAACTGTATTTACGGAAAAATTAAGTTTCTTTATTTATCCCCAGAGCGCTTATTGTCTGATTTGGTACGGGTTCGTATTTCTTACATGAATGTGAGCCTGATTGCGGTAGACGAGGCGCATTGTATTTCTCAATGGGGTTACGATTTTCGCCCGCCATATCAACAGATTTCCAAACTCCGCGAAATTCTGCCGAATGTCCCTGTTTTAGCGCTTACCGCAACAGCTACCGAATTTGTTCGAAAAGATATTATAGAAAAACTGGAAATGAAAGACCCTCAGGTTTTTGTTAAAAGTTTTGCCAGGGATAATTTAAGTTACGTAGTTTTTGGTAACGAAGACAAGTATAAAAAACTAATTGATATTTGCCGCAATGTAAAGGGAACAGGGCTCGTTTATGTGCGCAACCGCAGAGAAACTGCCGAAGTCGCTAATTTTTTAAACAGAAACCAGATCAAGGCCGATTATTATCACGCAGGACTGGAAAGAGACATTCGTTTTCAAAAACAGGAAGACTGGAAACAAAACAAAACCCGGATCATGGTGGCTACCAATGCCTTTGGCATGGGTATAGATAAAGCCGACGTTCGCTTTGTGGTGCATTTAGATTTACCAGAAAGTTTGGAGGCTTATTACCAGGAAGCAGGCAGGGCAGGGCGCGACGAAAAGCGAAGTTATGCCGTACTGCTAGCCCATCAGGCTGATATTTTAGGACTGGAATCTAGATATCTTGATAGTTATCCATCTCCTGATGAAATCAGAAAAACCTATCATTACCTCGGCAATTATTTCCAACTGGCATTTGGTGCAGGCGAAGGTTTAACCTTTACCTTTGATATCGCTGATTTCTGCAAAAGGTTTAATATTAGTGTTTTAAAAACAATTTCAGCACTGAAGTTTTTAGAACATGACGGTTATCTTACCTTATCTGAAAGTGTTTTCCTTCCATCAAGAATGATGTTTATTGCCAGTCATGAAGATATTTACCGCTTTCAGATCGAAAATAAAGCTTACGATGGGATTATAAAGACGATTTTGCGTTCGCATGGCGGAGCTTTTGACGGTTTTGTTAAGATTAATGAAGCTGACTTAGCCAAAAGAACAGGGTTGTCTTATAAAGAGATTGTTGCTTTATTGAATAAGTTGCATACCATCGAATTGCTTACGTATATTCAACAGACCGATCAACCACAGTTACAATATGTTAGGCCAAGGGTAGATATGGATCATTTTGACCTGGATGTAAAATATCTCGAACTGAGAAAAGAAATCTTACATAAACAGATTAACGCGGTGGTGGGTTACGCTTCGTCTAATTTATGCAGAAGCATTCAGCTACTCAATTATTTTGACGAACCCCACGCTACGAAATGCGGCGTTTGCGATGTTTGTTTAGCTGAAAAAAGAGCTGAAAACCATAACCAAATGAGCGAAGAAATTGAATATGAAATTGTTTCTTTACTCCAACAACAGCCTTTAAGCCTTGATGATCTGGTCATCAACATTAAAAATGGTGCAGATGCGGAAAGAATTGATACAATAAGGGAATTATTAGATGCAGGTAAGATTAAAACAGATGGAAAGAAGTATTATCTTTAGCGAGTACAAACAAAAATGTATTTATGATTAGTCGTGAAACGGAGCTAATAGCAAAGATAGATTTACATAGTGGAAGACGTGATTTTTCTGAAAATAAGAATTATGTTGAGTTCTCATTTTATGCGTGTTTTTACGAGCTGTTGAACGTTGAAAACTCATATTGGGAAACAAATCTTAATGGAAACGAGATTTTTGAAATTTTAACATCATTGAATGTAGATGTGAGTAGAGATTTTTTGATCAAACGATATAATGATCAAATTAATAACGACGTAGAAGTATTTCATGCCGATTGCGATGAGCAGGTATTTGCTTTTTTTGATTTAGAGAAAGAAGAAACGGATCAAAATGATATGTTTTTTTTCGGCTTAAGATGTCTTAAAAAGGAAGAACCTATAGTAAATTAAAAACTTTTAAAGATTTATAGGCAATTAATGACCTCATCTCCGTTTGAATTTGATATTTTGAATCATAGACTTTATAATAAGACTTTTCGGAGCTATTTCTATTTTTATGATCGAAATTATAATCAATACAAGAGACAAATCCACCACCATAACCTTACTACTAGTTAATGATAACAAAAAACAATAAGAAAACCATCCGTTCGTGGGCATTCTTCGATTGGGCAAACTCGGCCTATAACCTGGTCATTACTTCTACCATTTTTCCGGCTTATTATACTATTATTACCACCACTAAAGAACATGGCGATAAAGTGCAGTTTTTTGGCAGAACTTATATCAATACCTCACTTTCTAATTATGCCCTGTCGTTTGCCTATCTGATTATGGCTTTTGCATTGCCAATGCTTTCGTCTATTGCCGATAGAAGGGGCAATAAAAAATCCTTTATGAAATTTTTTACTTATATGGGTGGTTTAGCCTGTATCGGTTTGTATTTTTTTAAACTCAATACACTCGAAATGAGCATTATTCTATTTGCATTGGCAGCAATGGGATATATTGGAGGAGTATTATTTAGCAACTCTTATCTGCCAGAAATAGCAACTGAAGAACACCAGGATCGTGTAAGTGCGCAAGGTTTTTCATATGGATATATTGGTTCGGTTTTACTTCAACTGATTTGTTTTCTGTTCGTGTTAAAGCCAGAATGGTTTGGTATTACTGATGCCTCATTCCCACCCAGGTTATCCTTTTTATTGGTTGGGGTTTGGTGGATCGGTTTCTCCCAGATTCCTTTTTCGGTACTTCCAAATGGAACACCTCAACACGATAAAGTAAAAACGAATATTCTTAAAGATGGCTTTAGTGAATTATCGAAAGTTTGGGCACAGGTAAAACAAATGAAAGTTTTAAAAGGATTTTTAGTTTCGTTTTTTTTCTACTCTATGGGCGTGCAGACCATTATGCTTGCTGCTGCTGGTTTCGCTGAAAAAACATTAAAACTAGGTACCGCAAAACTTATTGCCGTGATATTGATTATTCAATTGGTCGCCATTCCCGGAGCAATGTTGATGTCGTTTCTCGCAAAAAAAATAGGCAATATAAACGTACTGATTATGGTTGTTTTAGTGTGGATAGGCTGTTGTGTTTATGGCTATTACATTACAAACGAATACCAGTTTTATTCATTGGCAGCAATTGTGGGGTTAATTATGGGCGGAATTCAATCTTTATCGCGTTCTACTTACTCTAAATACCTACCGGTTGATACAAAGGATAGTACTTCATTTTTTAGTTTTTATGATGTAACTGAGAAATTGGCAATTGTAATTGGTCTTTTCAGTTTTGCATACATTGAAGATTTAACTGGAAATATTCGCTACTCTATTATAGCTTTGGCATCATTTTTTATTGTTGGATTAGTTCTTTTAGTGCTTCTAAGAAAAAACGAACAGAAAGAATCGCTAAAATTGTAAGTTTGCAGTCGTTAAGAATATGATGAAAGTAGAATTATTTGTGCCTTGTTTTGTAGATCAGCTTTATCCTGAAACCGCTTTTAATACTTTAAGGTTATTAGAAAAATCAGGATGCGATGTAACCTACAATTCTAAACAGACCTGTTGTGGGCAACCAGCATACAATGCGGGTTACTGGGATGAAGCTAAAGAAGTAGGCACTAAGTTTTTGAGCGATTTTACTGAAAACACTTATGTAGTAGCCCCATCGGCATCGTGTGTAGGCATGGTGAAAGGTGGATTTAATGATCTGTTTACAAATACCATTGTTCACAACAAATGCCGAAATCTGCAATCGAACATATGGGAACTTTCTGATTTTCTGGTAAATGTGGCTAAAAAGGATTATTTCGGTGCTGAACTAGAAGGCAAAGCTGTTTATCACGATTCTTGCAGTGCTTTACGCGAGTGTAAAATCAAAGATGAGCCCCGCCTGTTGCTTTCAAAAGTACATGGCTTGGAAATGATCGAGATGGAAGATACCGATATGTGCTGTGGTTTCGGTGGAACATTTGCAGTTAAGTTCGATGCCATTTCATCAGCTATGGCGGAGCAAAAAGTTAATCATGCATTGGCACAGCAGGCAGATTATATCATATCTACAGATCTATCTTGCCTTTTGCACCTACAGGGTTATATTGATAAAAATAATTTGGCCATTAAAACCATGCATATTGCCGATGTATTGTGCAACGGTTGGTTGGAAAGTACGGAATATTAACCCCAATTCTTAAAAAAGGAAACTTTCCGACTTAGTTTATCATAATTGTTTTTAGGAAAGCAATTGTAGAAGCCTGTAGGCTAGAGCAGCCCCGCTCTCGCTTCTGCTCCGATGAAAAAAACGGGAGCATTCCGCTTTGATCCGGGTTTAGTCGGCGTAGATAGTGCTGCTATTAAGAGTAAAATAAACCCGACCGACAGCGTTATCCCGATTAAGGATCAGTTTTAAATTAAGGTGTTTTTTCGGGATTAAGCAGAGGGCGGGACTGTAGCAACCCAAGAACTACTGGCATTGCTTTCCTAATAAAAGGATTAGGCATTGTAATATTTAAATTACCTTCAGCCTAAATCTACGTTTAAATGAGCTAAACGTAATCTTTAACACAATTTAACACGTTTTACTTTACAAACTACAATATCTTTGTTAAACCTTTTTAGGGCGACCATATCTAACAATCAAAACAAAATCATAATGGAAACTGTCAAGAGTTATCATGACAGCATTTCAGTTAAAACAAAACTAAAAAAATGAAAAAAATAATCTTCGCTTTACTAGGAGTTTTATCATTTGCATCTGTTGCAAATGCGCAGCAGAAAAAAACTTCGGGGGCCATACAGTTCGAAAATACGATCGATCCGGCTGCAATGGCTTCAGCAAGTGGCATACAGTTAACCGACCAAATGAAAGCCAGGATGCCTTCTACAAGTAAAAGTAATTTCGAATTATTGTTTACAGCTACAAATGCCAGTTACATGCCGGTTGAAGAAACCGAAGATAGCAATGGTGCAGGTGGCGGCGGCGGTGGAATGGGCCGTATGATGATGCGTTTTGGCGGCGCAGGTGGTAACCGCGAGTACTATTATGTTTTTGCCGACAAAAGCTTAACAGAAGTTTTTGACTTAAACGACACTACTTATTATATGCCGAGTAAATTAACGCTGTCTACTTCTGGTCCGATCAGCTCATTCAGAATGGGAGGTGGAAACCCGAACGATACAACCAAGGCAAAACCTGCTGCTCCAACCATTGAAGTGGTTAAAACGGATTCTACCAAGCAGATTTTAGGATTTACCTGTCACCAGGCAATTGTAAGGTCTACCAGGGCCATTAAAATTTTAGACATGGATAAAAACGTGGTGGAAGAAACCAAAATCTGGTATACCAAAGATCTGGGCTTCGATTTTTCTCCAAACCCCAACATGTGGACGGAAGGTGCGGTTTTGGCCATTGAGGGACGGGGTAACAGTTCTATTGCCAAAAGCATAGAATATAGGAACGTAAGTTCGAAAGATGTAACCGCGCCTAAAAAAGCGAAACTGATTACTGCTGAAGAGTATAAAACTAAGATGGAGAACACAATGAAACGTTTTAGACAGAACAGACCTGGTGGTGGACAAGTAAGAGCATTTGGAATAAATTAATTAAGACCACCATAATTGTTTTATTTAGCCCTGAATCTGAAGCATTCAGGGCTTTTTTTGTATCATTTTTGAAAAGGTTTGCTTTAGTTTTTGCATATAAACTGAGAATAACTATTATTGGAATTAAATATAACCTAGCCAAAAGTGATTACAGCAGAGAACAAAACAAATTTATTAGCAACCAAGCAACATTTCGAAATTTTAGATGGATTAAGGGGGATAGCGGCTATTGTAGTGGTAATTTATCACTTTATGGAAATCGCGATTACGAATTATAATAAAAATTTTCTTTCACATGGTTTTCTTGCTGTAGACTTTTTTTTCTGTTTGTCGGGTTTTGTAATTGCCTATGCTTATGATAGCCGCGCGCCACATATCGGGATTATACAGTTCTTTAAATTAAGGCTTATCCGTTTGCATCCGCTGGTGCTTATCGGTTCCATTTTAGGACTGATCACATTTCTGATCGATCCATATAGCGATCTTTATGAGGTTTATGGATTTGGGAAAACCTTTCTTTTATTTTTATCCTCAGCTTTTTTGATTCCTTATCCGGCCATGCCCGAGCGGTATACCAACTTATTCTGTTTAAATGCACCGGCCTGGTCGTTGTTTTGGGAATATATTGCCAATATCTTTTATATTTTAGTGCTTTATCGTTTAGGTAAAAAATCACTGATCGCTCTGGTTGTTATAGGTGCTGTATGCCTCTGTTATGTTGCAGTTCGTGCTACCAATGTAGGCGGTGGCTGGGGCGGACAAAATTTTTGGGATGGTGGAGCGCGTGTACTGTATTCTTTTACAGTTGGTATGCTGGTTTACCGTTTCAATTGGATCATCAAAAATAAACTTGGTTTTTTAGGTATGATTGTGCTTTTGCTCGCAGCCTTTTTAGTTCCTTTTAATGACAAATACAATTTTATTACCGAACCTATACTCGTACTATTTTACTTTCCATTTTTAGTAGCATTAGGTGCAGGTACAACACTAAACCCATCGTTTAAAAAAATCTGTAATCTCTCAGGCGAAATATCATACCCGCTTTATATGGTACATTATCCATTTGTATGGATATTTTTAACCTATGTAGCCGAAGTTCAGCCAGCAGCATCCTCACTTTGGGTCATTATCCCGGTTTCGGTAACCCTATTGGTGTTACTGGCTTATTTAATCATGAAATTTGTCGATATCCCATTACGTAAATACCTTAAACGAAAATTTTTAAACGATCATAGCATATGAAATCATTAAAGCTTGTACTGCTCTTTTTTCCATTAAGTTTATTGTTCAGCTGCACATCGTCAACGAGCGATTATGCCTATAACGAAAAAGTAACTTCTATTTTTTTAAGCCAGATGAAGCAGATCGATGAAACGGATAGCGTTTTTAAGGATACTTCCACCGTATACATAAAGGGATTTCCTGATTCTGTTTCCCTATCAAACAAAGCAGATAATCTGGTAAATAATTCAAGAACGGAACTTGCTAATGTTGCAGATCTGAAACCAAGTAAAGCCGCCGGAAAATTTAATGATGGGGTAGTAGCCTACCTCACGGCCATAAACGATTATGGAAAAACAGCACAGGAAATGTTACGGGCAAAAAACATTGACGAAAAGAAAAAACTGCATGATCAACTTAAGTTAAAGTATGAAAAGCTGAATACTTATCCAGATCGTTTATTGGCGATACAAAAAACATACCTCAGCGAAGTGGGCCTTCAACCCAGATAGATTTCAAGTTTATCTATCAAATGCGGTATAAAAATCGTATCTTTGCACAAAATAGAATCACATTGTAAGTGATCTTTAAAACTTTTTTAATTAAAATTTAAATCATAGTTGTAGATGATTAACATTACTTTACCTGACGGTTCTGTCCGTCAGTACGAAAAGGGTACTTCTGCCCATCAAATTGCACTGTCAATTTCTGAGGGCTTAGCCCGTAACGTTTTAGCCGCCGAGGTTAATGGCGAGGTTTGGGATTCAACAAGACCAATCGAATCTGATTCTTCAGTGAAATTGTTGACCTGGAATGATGCCGCTGGAAAATCAACTTTCTGGCATTCATCTGCCCACTTAATGGCTGAGGCTTTAGAAGCACTTTATCCGGGTACCAAATTTGGTATCGGTCCGGCAATCGAAACTGGTTTTTATTATGATGTAGACTTTGGCGACCGCGAATTTTCTTCGGATGATTTCAAAGCTATTGAAACCAAAATGATCGAACTGGCCAAACAAAAGGAAACTTTTGTACGAGAAAGTGTAAGCAAAACTGATGCAGTAAAATATTTTACAGAAAAAGGCGATGAGTATAAATTGGATTTAATTGACGGCCTTGAGGATGGTAAAATTACTTTCTATACCCAAGGTTCATTTACCGATTTATGCCGTGGTCCACATATTCCGAATACTGGTTTTGTAAAAGCAGTAAAACTGATGAATGTGGCAGGTGCTTACTGGCGTGGCGATGAGACTAAAAAGCAGTTAACCCGTATTTATGGTGTAACTTTTCCTAAAGCGAGTGAGCTTACTGAATATCTTTTAATGATTGAGGAAGCAAAAAAACGCGATCACCGTAAATTAGGAAAAGAGTTAGAGTTATTTGCTTTCTCAGAAAAAGTAGGAATGGGCCTACCTTTATGGTTGCCTAAAGGAACTGCCTTGCGCGAGCGTTTAGTGAATTTTTTAACTAAAGCACAGGCTAAAGCAGGTTACGAGCAAGTAGTAACACCACATATTGGCCATAAAAACTTATATGTAACCTCAGGTCACTGGGAGAAATACGGTAAAGATTCTTTCCAGCCGATAAAAACGCCGCAAGAAGGAGAGGAGTTCTTCTTAAAGCCGATGAACTGCCCACACCACTGTGAGATTTACAAAACAAAACCACGTTCTTACAAAGACCTTCCTGTTCGTTTTGCAGAGTTTGGTACCGTATACCGCTACGAGCAAAGTGGCGAGTTGCATGGTTTAACCCGTGTGCGTGGCTTTACTCAGGATGACGCGCACTTATTCTGTATGCCAGAGCAGGTTAAAGACGAGTTTAAAAAAGTAATCGATTTAGTGCTTTACGTATTTAAATCGTTAGGTTTTGATAACTATACTGCACAGGTATCATTAAGAGATCCGGAGAACAAAGCAAAATACATTGGTTCTGATGAAAATTGGAGACTATCTGAAAATGCAATTATCGAAGCTGCTGCAGAAAAAGGATTAAATACTGTTGTAGAATATGGCGAAGCTGCTTTCTATGGACCTAAGCTCGATTTTATGGTGAAGGATGCTTTAGGTAGAAAATGGCAATTAGGTACTATCCAAGTTGATTATAATTTACCAGAGCGCTTCGAATTGGAGTATACTGGTAGCGATAACCAAAAGCATAGACCAGTAATGATTCACCGTGCACCATTTGGTTCGTTAGAAAGATTTATTGCTGTCTTAATCGAACACTGTGCAGGCAACTTCCCGTTATGGTTAAGCCCAGAGCAATTTATAGTTCTTCCTATTTCAGAAAAATACGAAGAATATGCAAAAAAAGTTTTAGATGAACTAAATAATTCCGATATTCGCGGGCTGATTGACTTTCGAGATGAGAAAATCGGTCGCAAAATACGCGATTCGGAAGTTAAAAAGATTCCATACATGCTCATTATCGGTGATAAAGAAATGGCAGAAGGAAAAGTTTCTGTCCGTAAACATGGTGAGGGAGATTTAGGCGAAATGACGTTGGAAGAGTTCAACAATTTATTAAGAAGAGAAATAACAGTTTAAATTAAATAGTACAAATTTGGCATTAGGAAGACCAGGATTTAACAGGGGACCACGTCCACCTTTTAAGAAAAAAGAAGCAGAGCATAACATTAATCAGTATATTAAATCGCCCGAAGTGCGTTTAGCTGGCGATAATGTTGAACCGGGGATTTATCCTTTGGCAAAAGCTTTGGCACTTGCTGATGAACTGGAATTGGATTTGGTGGAAATATCGCCAAATGCCGTACCACCAGTTTGTAGAATTATTGATTACAGTAAATTTGTTTACGAGCAAAAGAAAAAGCAGAAAGAAATTAAAGCTAATGCGAAACAAACTGTAATTAAGGAAATCCGTTTTGGTCCTAACACGAACGACCATGATTTCCAATTTAAACTGAAGCATGCAGTAAGCTTTTTAGAGAACGGAGAAAAAGTTAGGGCTTACGTGCATTTTAAAGGTAGAGCAATTGTTTACAAAGAGCAGGGAGAAATTTTGTTATTAAAGTTTGCCCAGGCTTTAGAAGATGTAGGAAAGGTAGAGTTGTTACCTAAGTTAGAAGGTAAACGTATGTTCCTTACAGTTGCGCCTAAAGTAGCAAAAAAATAAAAACAATTTTATAAATTAAATAACAGGTTATGCCAAAAATGAAAACCAATTCCAGTGCTAAAAAGCGTTTTTCGCTTACTGGAACAGGTAAAATCAAAAGAAACAAAGCATACAAAAGTCACATCTTAACCAAGATGAGTACTAAACGTAAACGTGCGCTTGGAAATGCAGGAATTGTAACAGATGCAGATTCAGGTAACGTAAAACGTATGCTTTGCATCGGAAAGTAAATTCATTAATTTCACCAGGTATCAGGCATTAAAGCTCCTTAAATGGACGCCGCTTACCAAAAAACAACAACAACATGCCACGTTCGGTAAACGCAGTAGCTTCGAGAAGAAGAAGAAAAAAGATCCTTAATTTAGCCAAAGGTTATTGGGGAGCAAGAAGTAAGGTTTATACTGTTGCTAAAAACACAGTAGAAAAAGGTTTGCAATATGCATACCGTGACCGTAAAGTTAAGAAAAGAGAATTCCGCGGATTGTGGATCCAACGTATCAACGCTGGTGCACGTCAACACGGTATTTCTTACTCTCAATTAATCGGTAAATTAGCTTCTAAAGAAATCGGTTTAAACCGTAAAGTATTGGCTGATTTAGCAATGAATCACCCAGAAGCTTTCAAAGCTGTAATTGATGCAGTAAAATAGAAATTTTCGCTCAGGCGATAATCATATTTAAAAAAGGTTCAGATTTTACATTGGAACCTTTTTTTATGCAATTAACTTTGATCATCCGTTTCGGCATCAGGCGCGTTCTTCTTAACCGATTCTATGCCGTTATCTCTGGCCGATGTACTTTCGTACATTTCGCTCGAACCTATAATTTGCCCGTTTGTAGCTTTTAAGTTAAAATAATGTTTGCCATTCTTCGAGGTCTTTCGCTCAAACTTCGAGTCGTCTTGTCCATTCTTTTTAACAGATTCTATTCCGTTTTCACAGCTCGATTTTGCAGCATAACCTTCGCTTGCTAAAATAACCTGGCCATTACCGGCTTTCAGATTAAACTGATATTCACCGTTAGTTCTTTTAGTAATCACAAATTTTCCCATAGTGCTGATTTTTAATTATTTGGTTAGATGATTTATACTTAAAGTTATAAAAGTTTATAAGTAAAATCAATAGGGTGGCGGTAAATTAAAGATTAGTTAATCTGAAGTGTTATAGATCGTCATTCCCGCGAAGGCGGGAATCTTAAGTCGTTATGCTTTAAGATTCCCAATCAAGTTGGGAATGACGATTTTTTTATATTAGTATAATCCCAGTTCTGCTAAGCTGGCAAACTGAAGGCCATCCTGTGCCGAATTGGCAATAATTTTAAAGTACTGGAAAGTTTTGGCACTGCCAAAATCAAAATATTGTGGTCCGTTAACATTTTGGGCTACATAATTATTTACTGAGGTAAAGTTAACGCCATCTGTACTGGTTAACAGCTCGAAATTTTTAATGGCCCTGCTTAAACCACTTCTTTGCGTTAAGCTTAAACCTGTAGCCGTTTTTGAAGCACCTAAATTAATGACCACATTATGCGGATAGGTAGCAGCAGTACCAGTCCAGCGAGAATGCCAGTATGTACTTGCATTTCCATCAATTAATCTAATTGCCCGGCCGTTTGTTGCACCTTCGCCACTGGTTTCTTCTGAACTAAATGAGGCAATACTCCATCCGGTTTTACTTAGCTCGTTCTTAGTTGAGAAACCTAACACGGGCAAGCCTCCTGAAAAAGTATAAGCATAAATCTGTTCGGTTACTGTACCATTATCGTGTACCAGTTTCACTTTCAGCTCATAAGGAATACCATCGGCTTTTTCCTGTAAATCGGCAATTGGCATTACCACTCTAAAGCTATCGGTGCCAATTTTTTTCGATTCCCAGGTAATGGCATTGTAATCCTTATTTACGCCTGTACCTTCGTTATTTACGTTTGGATCGTTGTAATATAATATACTGGTTACATTACCTGTTGATGTAAATTTTCCAGACACCACTATTGATGCCAGGCCACTATCGTAACTGGCATAAATTTTCGGGATAGTGGTGGTAACAGAACCGTAGTAGGTATTAGAGTTGTTGTTAAAAACTTGGTTAGCGTTTAAAATAGCCGCATCGGCAGCGGTTAAAAACGTAGGGCTTTTACCTAACGCTCCGTTACCTGCCCACATTAATGCCATACCCAGCGTAGAATTTTCTGAAACTTTTTGCCTGTTGTGTGGTAAATTTAAGCCATGGCCCAACTCATGCACCATACCTCCAAACCAAACGCTGAAACGATTACCTACAGTTGTATTTAAACCAAGGTTGGCAATGTCCATTTCTTCGTAATCAAGGGCATAACACCAACGCCCGGTACCGTAAAACGGACCACCGCTTGGGGTACCATTTGAGCCTATGGAGTATCTTGGTATAATAATTAGTGTATGATCGCTGGTTTTATCGGCCGGGTGCGCAGCAAAATAAGCATTTACTTCGCTGGCTACAGCGCCAGAACCGCCCGAGTAAGGATAACTACTTTTCGGCAAGCTTCCTCTAATAGTAAGAATTTTTACACCGCCAGAACCATCATCGGCCAAACCGAAGGTTTTGTTACCATAGCCATTCCGGTTCATTTCCTGTTTGTACCAGTCCTGGGTCCATAGTAGAAGATCACTTAGTCTTTTACGGTAACCGGCTAGGGTATCTAGGTCGTTAGGCACAAAATACACCACATTTACATTGCGGGTTTGCGTAATAATGTTTGCTGTAGCCATTTTATGACTCAGGGTAGGCGTTTTTTCCTCAGGTTGTAAGGTTTCGGCCTTTTTACAAGATAAGGCAAACAGATAGGCGGAGACAAGGCCTGCAAAAAGTAGACTGTTTTTTTTCATTAGATAATTTTTAGTTTAGGAATTGATAATATGCAATTGGTTAATAATGCCTTGTTTAACTTGCTGACCTCAGCCACATGTACTGGCCTTCATAAGTAGAAGGTCACATCAATATTTGCCAAGCCTGGCCGCTATCCCTCAATATTTAATTAAAAATGAAGCGTAATCAGTTAGTTCTCTTTGTTTTGTAATCCTTAAGTTACAAAGAGTAATTATACACTGTTAAAATAAATCAGCGCAAACGTTTGTGTTGTAATTGTCAGAAATACAATTATAAGCTTAGCTTTAAAAACCTAAACAGTTGATTTTATACCTCTTTTTTTTGAGATAGCAAAAAATGTAAAGATTACAACACGCAAACGTTTGATTATCTGAAAAATCATCCAGATAGGATCTGTTTTTTACTGTTATTCTTTATATGTAGTATTTATAAGACTGATTAACCGGATTTTATGAAACATAAATGACTCAGCCGGATTTGCAGAATTTTTACAGCAAAAATTAGAAATAATTATATCGGAAATTGAACAAAGGATGGAAGGTGATAGATATAATCCTCAGTTAATTGATATGCCTGTTAGGGCAATGTTTCGAAAAATAGTTGCAATTTAACCAAGAGTATTGGTAAACTTCATCCTAATTCCACTTTGAAAGTTCTGGATGATTTTGAAAATCTCGATCAGTGTTACCTTTTCAATTTTGGTTAAACTATCAATTTCGATAAAGTTATTGGGAACAGCTTGATCATTGATAATGAGATTGGCCTGATGTTTTAGTCTTAAACCCATCAAATAATAATACGATTGTGAAAGTTCGTTAAATTGCTCTTCGCTAAAAACACCTATCTCTCTTAGGGCTTTTAAGCGTTCGCCAGTATTTTCTTTTTGAAAAATCCTGTTCTGTAATGCATAAACCCTTGCCAGATCCACAATAGGGGTCATGGCTGTTTTAATATCGAACACCTCTTTTTTATGGATTTTTTGCGTTCTAATATTCCTAAAATAAGTGAGCGGTGGCTCATATAGTAAGGCATTTTTGGCCAGGTATACGTAAAATTTCTCAATCGGTTTTTGGAGCTCCTCATCAACAAAAGACCTTAAACTTTCCATAATAGCTAAATCGCCATAAATAGCCCTGCAATCGAAAAATGCAGCAAATTTTACAGCAGCTTCGGGTAAAGCTTCTTCTATCCAGTTTTTATAATTGTACTTCCAGTGTGATAGCGAATGTGTCCAGTTTGGATTGGTGGCCATATAATCACCATCACAGTATACAAAGCCTACAAAATTTAGTTTATCTGAAACCTGGGTAGCCAGGTCGAGAAAATAAGAACGCACTGCTGCTCTTTTATCTTCTCCGGTATCTTCGTAAATAATGGCATTATCCTGATCGGTTTTTAGGCTAAGCTCTTTTCTCCCTTCGCTACCCAAAACCATAAATACAAATTTCGCAGGTGGTGGACCTAATTTGGAAATTACATCCTCAATAATTTTAAAAGAAATGGTATCGGCAATAGTAGTAATTACCTCGTTTACAATTTTCGAATGTACACCCCTAGCCAGAAGCTGAGAAACAATGCCCGGTACTTTCTGCCATTTTAGCTTTAAATCGCTTGTATTTACAGCCGATTTTACAGATTGGATAAAAACTAATGGAGATTCGGCCTGCTCGCTTAAAAGGCGGTTTCTGCTTAGAAAACCAACATAATTACCATTGTCGTTTACCAATAAATAGCGCGATTTTTTGCTGAACATCATCAATATTGCTTCATACACATAAGCATCAGGAGTTATGGTAACAATATTAGTATCCATAACTTCGTCAATCGGCAAATTCGAATTCAGCTGTTTGGCAATTACATTATCCCTTAAAGTAATATCGGTTACGAAGCCCAGATAAACATCCTGCTCATTTTTAATAAAGAGACAGCTGGTTTTCTGTTCCGACATTTTAATTGCAGCTTCAAAAATAGGCGTGCCTGGGCTACAGCTCACAATCTTTTTGAAAGTAATATCTCCAATACGGGCAGTATAAATTTGATCTGCTAGTTTATCTTCCATTAAAAAGTCCTTGTAATATTCTTTTAAACGAAAATTCTTTTGTCTCTTTGTTTTTCAAGTTAAAAGTATGCTCCTGGTGGAAAGCTGAAGTTAAGCTAATTTTGCCTGTTTTTAAAAGATGAAAGAAAATCTTTGCTGTGTTTAAGGTATCAGATAAAGCATTGTGCGTATTTTCGGGTATTTCATTAAATAAAATGGTGTAAAATTTATCCAGCTTTAGATGACTGATTACGGTATTGGTAATATAAGGTGCACTTGCTTTCATCGTACAGAAAAAAGCCAGATTTTTAAATACATTTTCCTTTCCGATGCGGTATAACTCTGCATTTACCATGTGATAATCGAGCTCAATAAAATGGCCGATAACTAAAGGCTTGTATTTTTCTATGTCTTCAGAAAACTGCAACATTACTTTTTCTTTGTTTTCGCCATAGGTATGCAGATATTCAGGTGTGATTTTGTGAATTTTTAATGCAGCCTTATCAATGGTGAAATCGGTATTTTTAATGTAGTGATTTTCCCGCTTAATTTCTTGATAAGATTGATCATAAATAATCCAGGCAATTTGGACAATATAAGGCCAGTTCTTTTCTTTAGAATAAGGTGCTGTCCAATTTTTAGGTAGACCTGAAGTTTCGGTGTCAACAACGAGGAAGTATTCTTGCAATTTTAAATGGTTAGCGTATAAGATTGTTCTATTTCAAAGATACTTATTTAAGAACATAAACTATAATTATTCCTATACCTGCCAAATAAAGGCGATTTATAAATAAAGCGTTTTTTATTTGTTAAAGTGAAAGATTAACACTTATTTGGTGCCAAAATTTAATTAAAATATGCGCTCTCTATTATTTAGCTCCTTAGCCTATATTTTGTGTTTTAGTTCTGCCGTTGCTCAGGAAAAGCTCGGAGAAAACATGCACTTTAAAAAACTTGATAACGGTTTGGAGGTGCTGGTTGTTGTAGATAGGACCGTGCCGCTGGTGACCATCGAAATGGCATGCAGAAATGGTTCTTTTACCGAAACGGACGAATTTAATGGCTTAAGCCACCTTTACGAACACTTGTTTTTTAAGGCTAATAAAGATTATCCCGATTTCGAACGTTTAAATTCGAGAATGAACGATCTGGATATCAATTCGAATGCTACCACCAGAGAAGAAGTGGTAAATTATTTTTTTACACTTCCTGCCTCTAATTTAAAGCCTGGTTTAAATTTAATGAATTCTTCTATCCGTTATCCAAAATTCATAAAAGAAGATATGGCTTTGGAAAATGAAGTGGTAAATGCCGAGTTTACAAGGCATGAATCAAGTCCGGTGTTTGCTCTGATAGAGGCCAATTCGCGGCATATGTGGGGTGCAAATTATTCCCGTAAAAATGTAATTGGCAGTCACGAGGTAATTTTATCCGCCACTCCATCAAAAATGGATTCCATTAAAAATAAATACTATTGGCCAAATAATTCTGTTTTGGTAATAGCAGGCGATGTTAATGTTGATGAAGCTTTTGGTTATGTAAATTCTGTTTTTGGAAGCTGGAAACGTTCGTCTTTTGATCCTTTTGCAAAATGGCCCATCCCAGAGTTTAAACCACTTCAAAAAAAGGATTATTATTTTGTAGAATCGAATAAGAGCCCTGTTCCATTTATGCTTTTTAGCTGGCATGGTCCCGATACCAGAAACGATATTCCAGCCACTTACGCTGCCGATGTTTTTTCTTTTATTGTTAATCAAAACGGCTCTAAGATGAAACAGGCGCTTATTAATTCGGGATTGGCCCAACAAGCAGACGTAAATTATTATACGCAAAAATACACTGGTCCGATTAGTTTGATGGTAAGTCCTAATCCGGCCAAAATAAAAGAATGTTATCAGGAAGTACTTAAGCAAATCTCGCTTTGGGCCAGTGATGATTATTTGTCTGATCTACAGATTGAAAGAGCCAAAAGGCTATTGTCTATCGAACAAGTGGAAAGGAGAGAGGTTACCTCCGATTATGCACATTTACTTTCGTTTTGGTGGGCTTCTGCATCGATTGATTATTATACCCATTATGAAGAAAATGTAAATAAAGTAACAAGAAAGGATTTGTTAGATTATGTACGCAAGTATATTAAAGATAAACCTTATTGTGCTGGCCTGATGATGGATAAAGCAGGTATGAACGAAGTGAAGCCAGAAACATTTTTTAAATCACCAAACTAACCTTACGCTCCATGAAAAGATTCATATTTTTAATAAACTTCATCTTAGTTTTTCATATTGCCAATGCGCAAACCAAAGCCATCTCATTTGACGTGAATGGATTAAAAGTGATTTTAAAGACTACACAGAAAGAAACGGTTAGTATGAGCATGTTTTTTAAAGGCGGTGTAATGAATTATAACGCAGAAAGGGCCGGAATTGAAAACCTGGCTTTGGCATCTGCAGCTACCTGCGGTACTAAAAATTACAGCGTTGTAGATTATCAGGAGTTAGCTGATGAATATGGAATTGATATTTCTGGTTCATCAACAACTGATTATGGCACAATTAGTATGAATTGTATTTCTAAGTACCTTGATCAGGGCTGGAAACTTTTTTCAGATGCAGTGATTAATCCTGCCTTTGATAAAACAGAGTTTCAAACCACAAAAGAGCGTATGATTACAGGTATTTATCATAGTCAATCTGATCCTGAAACAAGGATTGAACAATTAACTATGGAAAGCATGTTTAAAGATTCGCCTTACAGTATTAATCCTTTAGGTACAAGTAAAACCGTAGGTGGCTTTACCGCCGAAATGGTTAGCAATTATTACCATAACGAATTGTTGAACAAGAATAAAATGTTTTTGGTAGTGGCTGCAAACATTACAAAAGAAGAACTGGAAAAGAAGATTCAAGCTTCTTTTAATAACCTTAAAGGAAAAGACTATACGCCGCCAACTTACGACCGTAAGACTTTGACAGGAGAGCATTTGGTAATAGAGCAAAGAGATATTGCAACCAATTACATGAGTTGCATTATGAATGCTCCTACAATGACTAATGCAGATTACTATGCTTTTGTGTTAACAATTAATGCATTAAGTGGTAGTATGAATTATGAACTGAGAACCAAGCTTGGTTTGTCATACGCGCCAGGCGCAATGGTTAAGACACAGCAGATTCCATATACTTCTATGTTTGTAAGTACTACTCAGCCTAAAAAAGCTTTTAAAGCAATGGTTTCGGTTTACAACAATATTAGAGAAGGGAAGTATGGTGAACGTTATCTTGATGCATTAAAAAAAGAACATCGTGACAGGTATTACAGGCATCAGGAAAGTGCAAGTTCTATTGTGAAAGATTTAGGGGAAGCCGAAGTTCTTGGCGATTACAGTATAACTGAAAATATGGTTGCAAATTTTAACAAAGTAAGCTTGCAGGACATGAAAGATTCTTTTGGAAAATATTTAAAAGGCGCCATTTGGATATACCTAGGCGATGAGCAGGTAGGCAGAGCGGCTTTTCAGTAGCTCTTTTGGTCGTCATTTCGAGCGAAGTGCAACGCAGCCGAGAAATCTGTTAGATAGATCTCTCCATTTCGCAGCGCTTCAGTCGAGATGATGACGACTTTTTCTATTTTATTTTTATTATTTGCTAATCAATAAAAATGCAACTGCAGCTAATACTGATCCGATTATCGGACCAATAATTGGTACCCAGGCATAACCCCAGTCGCTGCTTCCTTTTCCTTTCATTGGGATTAAAAAGTGAATAATCCGGGGGCCTAAATCTCTCGCCGGATTGATCGCATATCCAGTTGTTCCCCCCAAAGCCAAGCCAATTACCCATACTAAAAATGCTACCGGGATTGCACCAATTGAGCCCAAGCCAATAGGGGTGCTAACCGTTTCTTTAGTGCCCATACTGGCATCTGTAAAATAAAAGATCACAAATATTAAAACGAAGGTTCCAATAATTTCTGATAGTAAATTTGACGACATGTTTCTGATAGCCGGAGCAGTTGCAAAAGGTGCGGCCTTTAAACCCTGATCATCAGTGGCGTCGAAATGATCTTTGTAAATAAGCCAAACCAGAAAGGATCCTGTCATTGCGCCAGCCAGTTGTGCCATGATGTAGAATGGAACTAGGGCCCAACTGAAGCCTTTTCCAATGGCAAGCGCGAGGGTTACAGCTGGATTTAAGTGTGCCCCACTATATGGGCCAGCAACAACAACCCCTACAAATACAGCAAGTGCCCAAGCAGTTGTAATTACAATCCATCCACTATTATTACCTTTAGTGCCTTTAAGCACTACATTAGCTACTACGCCATTTCCTAAAAGAATTAATAGTGCTGTACCAATAAACTCTGCGATATATACGTTCATCGTAAAAAAAATAAGCGATTTATAATTAATTAAATAGGTTGAATCTAATTAGAGGTAAAAAATGAAGATACTTCTTGACCATTTACCTGCTTTATTTATCAGTCATTTGTATTCATTTTATATAATAAATTATCCCTCAGGATGACAAATCTATATTTAGATACACCTCTCGATTACTGCTGTTTGTTAGTCTTCTGCGTTTACACGAGCAGCTTTTATTGCTCTATTCCAGCCTTTTATTCTTTCCGTATTATCAACTCCTTCCTCAGCAACAAAAGTTCTGTTAATTTTCCATTGCGAACGGATTTGATCTATACTTTTCCAGAAACCGGTAGCTAATCCGGCCAAATATGCAGCACCAATGGCGGTAACTTCTGTTACATCTGGTCTGATTACTTTACAATTTAACAGATCGGCCTGGAACTGCATCAGTAAATTGTTAGCCGTAGCACCACCATCTACCCTTAATTCGGCAATATTCACGCCTGCATCAGCTTCCATGGCTTTCAAAACATCCATGGTTTGATAGGCAATGCTTTCTAAGGCTGCCCTGGCAATGTGCGATTTGTTTGTACCGCGGGTTAATCCAGTTATAGTGCCTCGTGCATGTTGATCCCAATGTGGTGCGCCTAAGCCTGCAAAAGCAGGAACAACATAAACGCCATCGGTATCTTTTACTTTTTTAGCTAAGGTTTCAACATCGGCCGATTTAGAAATGAGTCCCATTTCGTCGCGAAGCCACTGTACAACAGCGCCTCCAATAAAAATACTGCCTTCTAAAGCATAATTTACCTCTCCATTTATCTGCCAGGCGATAGTAGTTAATAGATTATTGGCAGAAATTTTGGGTTTCGAGCCGATATTCATCAACATAAAACAGCCAGTACCGTAGGTGTTTTTTACCATCCCGATTTCGGTACACATTTGCCCGAATAAGGCCGACTGCTGATCGCCAGCTATACCTGCAATAGGAATTTTTGCTGCCAATATACGGCCAGCGGTTTCTCCATAAACCTCACTTGATGATTTTACTTCAGGAAGCATTGCTTTCGGTATAGAAAAAAGTTCAAGCAATTCTTCATCCCAGTTTAAAGTGTGGATATTATAAAGCATTGTCCGCGAGGCATTACTAACGTCGGTTACATGTTTTTCACCTGCTGTTAATTTCCAGATTAACCAGGTGTCAATGGTTCCGAAAGCAAGTTTTCCAGCTTCAGCTTTTTCTCTGGCCCCGGCAACATTTTCTAAGATCCATCTGGCCTTAGTAGCAGAGAAATAGGAATCTATAATCAGTCCTGTTTTTTCCTGTATTTTATTGGCTAATCCTTGTGCTTTAATTTCATCACAATAAGCAGAAGTACGCCTGTCTTGCCATACAATGGCATTATAAATGGGTTGTCCTGTTTCTTTATCCCAAATCACAGTGGTTTCGCGTTGATTGGTAATGCCGATAGAATCAATATCGCCAACGGTTAAACCTGCCTTAACAATCACTTCTGTTACAACAGCCAATTGTGTCGACCAGATTTCCATTGGATCATGTTCTACCCAGCCGGCTTTAGGATAAATCTGTGTGAATTCTCGTTGCGCAATGGCAACAATTTCACCATTGTGATTAAAAATAATTGCTCTCGAACTTGTGGTTCCCTGATCGATAGACAAGATGTATTTACTCATAATTAGGAATTTGGTTATTGGCTAAAGCCGATTTGGTTATTTTAGGTGTTGAGTGATAAATATAACCATCGGCTAATTTATCAAAAGCTTCGATTTGGTTAATTTCCCAGTTTTTATCTGCAGATAGTTCTTTAGCCAGGAGCGAAGCTACTCTAGGTGCCATATCTTTAGCTGCTTGTGCATTAATAAACAAGATCCTAAGTCGTCTGCTTAAAATGTCTTCTACCGTTTCGGCCATTTCATTCCGTGCTGACCAAAGTACTTCGGCTTCTGTATAAGGGAATGCAGGATGCAGTTTGTTACCAAGACTTGGATCTTGCGCAATTAACGCTTCAATTTTACTGCGATCGGATCCATATATATCTAAATGATCATCTGCAACAGTGGCAGAATTGCCATGTATGCTTAAATTTTGGGTTACGCATGGTTTCGATTCTAAATTTGCATGTGTAATGGCCAAATTAACCGTTTCTTCTGCCATTCGGCGGTAAGTTGTCCATTTACCACCTGTAATAGTAATTAATCCTTTTGCAGAAACAATTAATTTATGGTCTCTGCTAATTTCCTTCGTACTATTTGCATCGCCATTGGTAGGTGCGGCCAAAGGGCGTAAACCTGAGAATACGCTCAAGATATCTTCTTCCATAGGTTTGCGGTTAAAATAACTTGCCGCAGTACTCATAATAAAATCAACCTCTTCTTTTAGTGCCCTGGGCTCTAAACTATGTTCATTTAATGGCGTATCTGTTGTGCCTACCAATAAATGGTCGTGCCACGGAACAGCAAATAAAACACGTCCGTCAGAGGTTTTGGGTATCATTAAAGCCGATTCGCTATTTAAAAAACTCTTATCTAGTACCACATGTACGCCTTGACTGGGGCGCACCATTTTTTTTGAATTGGGGTTATTCATTTGCAGGATATCATCTACAAACACACCTGTTGCATTAATTACTATTTTGCCATTATATTTAGCGGTTAAGCCAGTTATAGTATCTTCTGTTTCAATACCAGTAATTGTATTGCCGCTTTTTAATAAACCGGTTACCTTTGTATAGTTCAATAAGGATGCACCTTTTTCGATGGCAGTTTGTGCAATATTTATTGCTAAACGGGCGTCATCAAACTTTCCGTCGTAATACCTGATACTTCCTTTTAATCCCTTCTCTTTAATGCCGGGCATCATACTTAAAGTTTCTTTTTTAGAGAAAAATTTAGATTTGCCGAAGCTATACTTGCCTGCTAGCCAATCGTACAGTGTAAGCCCGGTTAAATATTTTATAACAGAGAACCAATCGTAGCAGGGAATCAGAAATTCTTCTTTATTTACGAGGTGTTTAGCATTTTGTTGTAATAGACCACGTTCTTTTAATGCATGTTTAACTAAACCGATATCTCCCTGCGCAAGATAACGAACACCGCCATGTACCAATTTAGTGCTACGGCTGGATGTTCCTTTGGCAAAATCAGATTGTTCTACCAGCAAAGTCTTAAAACCTCTGCTTGCAGCATCTAATGCGGTACCCAAGCCTGTAGCACCCCCACCAATAATAATGAAGTCCCAATTTAAGTTTTCTGCTATATGATGTGGATGTAATCTTTCCATTTAGATTTGTAAAAATAATAAAACGAAACAATACGCAATTATAAGAAATCATAATCGAAATAATATAATATGAGCGTTAAAAATTTATTAATTATTTGCCTAAAATATTTTAAAGAATGTTTTTATTGTTAATTTGCAGCTCGCTAATTAGATATACTATGATGAATTTGGCTGAGAGGCACCAGTTTATTTTAAGTCGCCTGCAACGTGATCAATATATAAATGTAGTAGATTTATGTAAGGAACTGAAAGTGTCGTCTGTAACAATAAGAAAGGACTTAAAACTACTGGAAGATAAGAGCCTTCTATTTAGAACACATGGAGGTGCAACCGTAAACAATCCATATACGGTAGATCGTCCGGTTAATGAGAAAGAGAAAATACAATCGACTGAAAAGAATAAAATAGGTATTGCTGCTGCTGCATTGTTAAATGATAACGATTCAATCGTTATTGCATCCGGTACCACAGTACTGTATTTTGCAAAGAACATTGCGCCTGCAACAAATTTAACGGTGGTTACTTCTGCCTTAAATGTAGCACTCGAATTAATGCGTGAGCCTAGTATTGAAGTAATACAATTGGGGGGATTGCTTAGAAAAAGTTCTTCGTCGGTAATGGGTGCTTATGCGGAACAGGTTTTGCAGGATTTTTATTTTAATAAACTGTTTTTAGGTGTTGATGGAATTGATCTTGATTTTGGATTAACCACTACAAATGCAATGGAGGCACATTTAAACCGTAAAATGATCGGTGCATCGCAAAAAACAATTGTGCTGGCCGATTCTACTAAATTTGGAAAAAGAGGGTTCGGAAAGATATGTGGATTAGAAGAAATTGATCATATTATTACAGACAAAGGAATTTCTGAACAAATTGTTAAACATTTAGAGAGTTTAGGTGTTACTGTTACTATTGTATAGCGAATTCCACGCAAACAGTATATCCCAAACATTATAATTTGAACATGGAAAGAAAACGAATACACATTTTAGAAGATGATCAGGAGATCAGAAACGTTATTGAAATTCTATTAAAAGATGAGGGCTTTGAACTGCAGCTTTCATCATCATTTGCTGAGTTAAAGAAAAATATCCAGGATGCCATGCCTGATCTTTTCTTACTTGATGTAATGTTGCCGGATGGAAACGGCGCAGAAATCTGCGAAGATTTAAAAACCGATATTTTTACTAAGCACATCCCGATTATTGTAATGTCTGCACAGAATAATAGTGAACAGAAAGCCATTGATGCTTTTGCAGATGATTATATCAGTAAACCTTTTGATATTAATGATGTTTTGGAGCGCATTAATGCTCAGTTAAAGCGTAGCGTAGAAAATAGAATAAAAGTTTAATTACAGTTAGGCTACATAAAAAGGGAAGTTAAAAATAGCTTCCCTTTTTATCTGTAAAACATTTTCTAAGTCTGTTTAACTTCCTGAGCTTTGTTAAACATAACAAAACGCTTCGAGTCTCCTATACGTTGTTGTACTGAGCCGTTAGAAACAATAGCGTAATCTTCAGTATTTTTATTGATAAAAACACCTGCACCAATAATGTTATGACTGCCAATGGTAATATCTTCTTTAACTGCGGAGTTTATACCTAAAAAAGAGTTATTTCCAATATTTACATTACCTGCTAGTATATTACCAGATAGCAAAACATTGTTTCTTATAGTAGAGTGATGGCCAATCCTGGCGCCAATAAGCATGCAATTATTGCCTATGGTTACAAAAGGTTGTATATCGCAGCATTGATCGATAAAAGTATTGTGCCCAAATATCAGGTCAGGCCATATATTGGCTTTAGAGGAAACGTAATTTGCAAAACTATAGCCCGCTTGACTTACTCTATGGTATACACTTTCTCTGGCACTATTTCTACCAATGGCAACATGCATTTTATGGGATTCTGGAGAAAAATCTTTAATTACCTGTTCAAAACTTAAAATGGGTAATCCTTGTAGCGTATTACCTGCTGGGGGTACATAGGCATCGTCAACACAAAAGGCAACAACATTATAATCGCTGTCATTCATAAAGGAATAACAAATAAATTCAGCCATTTTTCCAGTTCCATAAATAATAACTTCCATATTTCATTTTTCTTTTAGGGTTTTTACGAATTTATGGATAAAACAAGCTTTTAATCCCTTTGAAAGTATACTGTACATATTTTGCTAATGCGTGTTTACAGCTTTCACAGTTGTCAACTTTTTTAGTTTTTGTACTGCTTTTAAGGGATACAACCTATATATTAATCGTTTTACCTGGGTCGATTGCTAAGAACATATCCCAGTTAAGGAAAGCTCAATCACGTTGAGTGGAATGTAATTTTTAAACAATTAAGAATGTACTGTAAAACAACTTACACAGAAATATGCGTATTGAGACTTATTCAATACCTGGTTAAAAAAGCAATATGTTAAATAGTAAATCTAGGCCTAGTAATCGGCAGTTTTTAGCTAAAATTTTATAAAAATTATTTTATCCCCCCTATAAAGTGTAGTATTAAATAGCTTTTTTAAATGTTAAAACATTTTCTGATGTTTTTTGAACTTTACCAATTAAGATCATATCGAAAAATAGGCTTTTTTGAGTAAAAATATAGCCCGAATATTATACAAGTTACGCGTTGTAAAATTTACAAATGTTGTGCAATTTATGAGCACAGTATTTAAAATGCTGTGCATACCGACTATATTTTATACAATTTAAATACAACCCTGTTTTGCATATAAAACATTGATGCTTAATTGCATAGCTTAGTTCTCAATAAATCGAAAGAAAAAAATTAAACATTACTTAAGCTATGAAGAAAGTAATATTATTTATCGCAATATATACAAGTATAATTAGCGGATGCGCTGCTAGAAGAGATCTTGTATACTTTAGTAACCTGGCTAAACAAACCAGCGAAGTTAAGCTTCAAGGACAGGAAGTTAAAATTCAGCAAAACGACCTTTTAAGTGTAAGTATAAACAGTTTAAATCAAGAGTCGAATGTTTTATTTGCCGTTAATACACGAAACGCAAGTTCTGAAAACAATTATAAAGTAGATGGTTATCGGGTAAGTAAGGACGGAATGATTAATCTTCCTGTTGTAGGCAACGTTCGCTTGGAAGGTTTAACCATTGAGCAGGCACAAGCTACAATATCGAAAGAATTAGATAAATATGTTAAAAAACCGGTAGTTGATGTTCAGTTGGTCAATTTTAAGGTAACAGTAATTGGTGAGGTAAACAAACCATCAACCTTCACCGTACAAGGCGATAATATTAATCTCCTGGAAGCATTAGGTATGGCGGGCGATATGACTGTTTATGGTAAAAGAGAGAATATTTTAGTGATCAGGCAACAAGATGGTCAAAGAGTAATGAAAAGGCTTAATCTAAACAATCAGGATGTGATGGATTCTCCATTCTTTTATCTGAAACAAAACGATGTGGTGTATGTAGAACCAGATAAGTCCAAAGCGATTGAATACAGTCCGAATACGCGCATTATGCCAGTAGTAATTGCTTCAATATCTGCTGTAGCAGTATTGATTACAGCTGTTCTCCGTCGATAAACGTTTCTTAAAAGAAGATATATCATGCTTAAACAAAGTTCAATTGGTGGCGCAAAAGATTTTGCAGAAACTATGACCAGGTTTGCCAGAAACTGGCACTATTTCTTAATCAGTATCATTATTTCTATGGTAGCCGTATATGCTTTTTTATACATTACCCCACCAAAATATAAAGTGAGTAGCACACTACTAATCTCTGATGATAAAAATGGTGCCGCAATGTCTAACAGTACCGCTTTCAGCGATCTTAATATGTTTCAAACGGTTAAAACGGTTGATAACGAAATTGAGATATTAAGATCGAGAGACTTGATTTTTAAAGTATTGAAAAAACTAAACCTAGAAACGGCCTACTTTAAAAAAGAAGGAATTAGAGAAAAAGAGCTTTATGGAAAAACTTCGCCACTTGTAGTTACCGCTATAAGTTTAAAAAATGGTGCTTACAGAAGAAAAATTAACGTTTCTTACCTGGACGAAATCTCTTATATTATTCAGGATAGCCTAAAGACAAATATAGTGAAGTATGGCAATATCATTAATACTAAAGACTATGCGATTAAGATAGATAAGGGACCAGCATATAAAAGCGAATTTGGCAAAATTAGACTTCAGTTTAAAAACTTATATAAAATGACAGAGGCTTATAACTTGGTTTCATTAAAAATAGTTCCGGTTGTTAAAGATGCCAACACCATTACCATAAGTTTGAACGATGTGGTTCCACAGCGGGGAATTGATATTCTTAACGATCTGATTGAAACCTATAACATTAATAATGTTAATAATAAAAATATCATGGCCCGAAATACCATTAAATTTATCGATAACCGCCTAAAATACCTGGTTGCAGATCTTTCTGGTGCCGAGGGGGATGTAGAAAACTACAAACAACAAAACCGTGTTACCGATGTTAATATGGATGCCCAGATGAATGCTGCACGCTCAGGAGAGTATAATCAGTTATTGGAAGCATCGTCAGTGCAACTAAGGTTATTACAGTCTATCGAAAATTATTTCAAAGGTAAACAAAGTCAGTTTAACCTCGTTCCAAGTGCAATGGGCTTAAAAGACCCGATTTTGAATTCATTGATTTCAAAATTTAACGATCTGCAATTGGAAAGAAATAGAATGTTACGTACCGCTAATGCAGAAAACCCTTTGGTACTAAACCTTAACGAGCAAATAGCAACACTAAAAACCAATATTTTAGAGAACTTATCTAGTATAAAACAGGGGTTCGTTATTGAAAGAAACAACCTGAGCGCCAACTACTCTCAATTCGATAATAAAATTAAATCTGTACCCACCATCGAGCGGGGCTTATTGGAAAGGAGCCGCGAACAAAGTGTAAAATCAGGTTTATATAAGTATTTGCTACAAAAAAGAGAAGAAACCGCTTTGTCGCTTTCTGCAACCGTTCCAACTTCGCAGGTGGTAGATAAACCGGCCTACAACACTACGCCTGATAGCCCTAAGCAACCACTTTTGTATCTGTGTGGATTTATTTTTGGATTTTTTGTACCTGCAGGAGCAATTTATGCCAAAGGAATTTTAAACAATAAGATACAAGATGCCAGTGCTATTGAGTTAACTGGTGCAAAAATGCTTGGCGAACTTTCTCATAACCAAGATAAAAGCACCATCGTTTTTCAAAAAGACAACCGTTCTACAATATCAGAGCTGTTTAGGTACATCAGAATGAATTTAGGACTGATGTCTAACAATATCGAAAATAAAGTAATGTTGGTTACCTCTAGTATGAAAGGAGAGGGTAAAACATTCTTTAGTGTAAATCTGGCCACTACCTTAGGAATGCTTGATAAAAAAGTTGTTGTGCTGGAGTTCGATCTAAGAAAACCTGACCTCTTGAATAAAGTGGGTCTAAAGCAAACCAAGGGATTAACCGACTATTTAATTGGTGAGTCTGTGTTAGATGATATTATTAAACCTACCAGTGTTTCAGATAATATATGGGTGATTGGATGTGGTCAATCGCCTGAAAATCCTGCAGAAGTAATGATGAGCCCTAAAATGGATCTATTGTTTGATGAACTGAAAGAGAGGTTCGATTATATCATTATTGATACCTCGCCAGTTGGCCAGGTGGCTGATGCCTTTAGCTTAGCAGAATATGCCGATGTAAGTATTTACCTGGTGCGTTATAACTACACCAACAAATACCAGTTGGCCATACTGAAAGACATTTGTGAAAACAATAAGCTTAAAAATCCGATGGTTGTTTTTAACGATGCCAAACGGGAGAAAAGCCAAAAATACAGCTATGGTGGTTACGGTTATGCTATGGCAAACTAAATCTACCTTGTTTTAAAAGATAATACCAACACCCTTTACCAATAAACGTCCCCGAACGATTTAATTCTGTTTACAAACAATAAAGCCTCGATGCCTAAACTTCAGTATCATTTAAGCATTAGCACCTTGTAAACAACTCTTAATTAGATTGCCCATTTGCCCAAAAAGCAAAATAAGATTTAAAAATAAAATTGTCATGTAAGTGATATAGCGAAGCTATATCCGACGGACTGAATAAAGCCTTTTAGCATACAATTAAAAAAAGAATAACCGATAGCTATCATGTAAGTGATATAGCGAAGCTGTATCAAATCGCCTAAAAAACCAAACTATAACCTCATCAAAAAAAATGGAATCTACAATTAACATCAAACCCTCGTTCGCAAAAAAATGGTTTGTGATTTATACCCGCCCGCGTTGGGAGAAAAAAGTTGACCGCTTACTGCAAGAGCAAGGTTTCGAATCTTTTTGCCCTGTTCGTAATGTAGAAAATCAATGGGCTGATAGAAAGAAAATCGTTAGCCTTCCGCTTTTTACCGGATATGTATTTGTGAAAATAGATGAGCGTGAAGGTTACAAAATCAGGTATACACTCGGTGTTTTAAACTTTATTAATTACATGGGCAAGCCTGCAGTAGTTAGGGATAGTGAGATTGAAAAGTTGAAACACATTATGGATACCTATAATGATGTAGACGTAGTGAGTTTAACCGGTGTTTCGAAAGGAGACCGTGTTCGGATCAGTAATGGTCTCTTCCATAATCAGGAAGGAGAGGTGATCCAGATTCATGGCAAGCATGTTTTAATGTCTTTCGATCATTTAGACTGTGCTTTAGTTACCAGAGTGCCAATAAGCAACTTAACATTAACCGTAAATACGCAACAACATTATGTATAACGCTGAAGATAATCTGAAAATGACGGTAATTGGCCTTGGCTACGTTGGCTTACCGTTGGCAGTAGAATTTGCGAAAAAATACAAGGTATTTGGCTTTGATATTAACCAGAGCAGGATAGCAGAATTAAAAGCCGGATACGACAACACATTGGAAGTTAATGAATCTGAATTGAATGAGGTTTTAACATTCGAATGCACAACTTTAAAAGGCCTGTACTGTACCAATGAAATCGAAAAATTACGCAGCTCATCGGTTTACATTGTTACAGTACCAACGCCTGTTGATAAAAACAACAGGCCGGATTTAACCCCTTTAATTAAAGCGAGTGCAGTTGTGGCTAAAGTTTTAAAGAAAGGAGATATAGTGGTTTATGAATCAACTGTATATCCTGGTGTAACTGAAGACGAATGTGTGCCCATTTTAGAAAAAGGATCTGGTTTGGTTTTCAATAAAGATTTTTTTGCTGGTTATTCTCCAGAGCGCATTAATCCTGGAGATAAACAACATACCGTTGCCAATATCTTAAAAATCACATCAGGTTCTACTCCTGAAGCTGCCGAAAAAATAGATGCACTATACCGTTCGGTAATTACTGCAGGAACTTATAAAGCTTCGTCTATTAAAGTGGCCGAAGCAGCTAAAGTGATTGAAAACGCCCAGCGTGATATCAATATTGCTTTTGTAAACGAATTGGCAATGATTTTTAACCAGATCGGCATCGATACTTCCGAAGTTTTAGCCGCGGCCGGTACCAAATGGAATTTCCTGAATTTCAAGCCAGGCTTAGTTGGTGGGCATTGTATTGGGGTAGATCCATATTATTTGGCGCAAAAAGCACAGGAAGCTGGTTATCACCCTGAAATTATTTTAGCCGGACGACGTGTAAACGATGGGATGGGTAAATATGTGGCTGATCAGATCATCAAAAAAATGATCGCTAAAAACATTCACATTGTGGGGGCAGAAGTACTGGTGTTAGGTTTTACGTTTAAAGAAAACTGTCCTGACGTGCGAAATACCAAAGTTATTGATATTGTAAGGCGATTGGAAGAATACAAAGTTAAAGTAACCATTCACGATCCCTGGGCAAATGCCGATCAGGCTAACCGTAACTACGGTATTATCTGCGAAAATGGCTCATCAAAAACTAGAAAGTACGATGGGATTGTACTGGCAGTAGCACACGAGGCTTTCAATAGTTTAAATATCACAGCATTGCGTAAACCAACATGTGTGGTATACGATATAAAAGCTGCATTACCACAATCAATAGAAACGGTTCGGTTGTAAGATCATGAGTTTAACATATAAAGCGCGATCGGGCATTATATGGTCGATTGGACAGCAGTTTAGTGTTAAATTTATAAACCTGTTCGTTACCGTTATATTGGCCCGCTTATTAAGCCCTGCAGAATTTGGCTTAATCGCAATGCTATCTATTTTTATTGCTGTAGGTAATTCGTTAATGGATAGTGGCTTAACATCGTCACTAATCCGCACAAGGACTGCTGGACAAAAAGATTTTTCAACCATATTTTTCTTTAACCTGTTTGGGAGCATCATCGTGTATGGTGTTTTGTTCTTTGCAGCACCGCTAATTGCCAGCTTTTACAGACAGCCCTTGCTTACCGATATTGTTAGAGTTTACGGTTTAACGTTTTTAATCAACGCCTTTTTCAGCATCCAGAGTACTTTATTAACTAAGGAAATGAAATTCAAACTGCAAACGGTCATTCAAATACCTGCAGTAGTGCTGGGTGGTTGTTTAGGTATTTACCTGGCAAAAAATGGTTACGGAACCTGGAGTTTGGTTTGGATGAGTTTACTGAGTGCAAGTATTTCTACCGCATTACATTGGTTTTACTCAGATTGGCGGCCGCGACTGATTTTTAATAAAAAAAGCTTCAGGAAGCACTTTCATTTTGGCTACAAGATGACGCTTTCCGGACTGTTGGATACCATTTATCAAAATTTATATACCGTTATTATTGGTCGCTTTTATGCAGCATCCCAATTGGGTTTTTATGCCAGGGCAGATAGTTTAAGTCAGTTGCCCATTGGGATTATTTCTACAGCCATTAGTAAAGTAACCTATCCCATGTTTTCGAACATCAGCAATGATGATGTAAAGCTCAAAATGGTTTACCGAAGATTAATGCAACAAGTGTTATTCTGGAATGCACCCATCCTAATTTTTTTAGCACTTATTGCTCAACCTTTAATCTCCTTGCTTTTAACCGATAAATGGCTGCCTGCTGTGCCTTATTTTCAGATTTTATGTATCGCCGGTATTTTATATCCCTTACACGCATACAACCTGAATATTTTAAAAGTTAAAGGTCATAGCGGCCAGTTTTTGAAATTGGAAATTTTAAAAAAGGGGCTAAGTGTAATCGGAATTATCTGTGCAATTCCATTTGGCATTATGGGGCTTCTATATTTTCAGCTCTTCTTTACAGTTTTCGCCTATTATATCAATTCAATATACAGTGGTAAATTAATCAATTATCCACTTAAAGAACAACTTTATGATGTTGTACCTATTTTAATGTTATCTAGTCTGTTAGGTGCTTCTTGTTATTATCTTGATGCTTGGTGTTTAGCACATTATCACATCAATAATATTTTGCGCATAGTTGGCATAAGCATCATTTATGGCAGTTTTTACCTCGGTATAAGTAGCAGCATCAAACTAGCTGCACTCATTGATTTTAAACAATTAATCCTCAAACAATGATACCTGTAACTAAACCCTTTTTGCCGAAACAGGCAGATTTTAAAAGCTATGTAAGTAGCATTTGGGCCAGACAGTGGCTCACCAATAATGGTCCCTTAGTAAATGAGCTGGAGCTAAAGTTACAGCAATATTTAGGTCTGCCACATTTGTTATACGTAACTAATGGTACTATTGCATTACAATTGGCCATACAAGCTTTAGAGGTAAAAGGTGAAATTATTACCACACCTTTTTCTTTTGTAGCTACCACCAGCAGTATTGTTTGGCAAGGCTGTAAACCAGTTTTTGTTGACATAGATGAAAATACCCTTAACATAGATCCCAATAAAATTGAGGCAGCCATTACGCCTAATACCTCGGCAATTTTAGCTACACACGTTTTTGGAAACCCTTGCGATATCGAAGCGATAGACCGCATTGCAAAAAAACATAAACTAAAAGTAATTTACGATGCCGCTCATTGTTTTGGTACAAAATATAAAGGTAAATCGATCTTCGCTTATGGCGATGTAAGCACAACAAGCTTCCATGCCACTAAACTCTTTCATACCATTGAAGGCGGTGCGGTTTTTACCCAGAATCCTGAAATTTTAAAGAGAATGGCGTTGATGCGTAATTTCGGTTATAGTGGGGTAGATACTTTTTCGGAGATCGGCACCAATGCTAAAAACTCCGAATTTCATGCCGCAATGGGCCTCTGCAATTTAAAACATATCGACCAGATTTTAAACAAACGCAAAGAACTATCACTGCATTACGAAATGCGATTGAATAAAATTGAAGCTCAGTTTCAGGTGATCCAGGCCGATACTGAATTTAATTATGCATACTATCCTGTAATTTTTAAATCGGAAGAAGTTATGCTCGATTGCATGAAGCAGTTAGAACTGGTTCAGGTGTATTGCAGGCGGTATTTTTATCCATCGTTATCAGCGTTGCCATACATCGCGAAGATAACTATGCCGATATGCGATTCTATTTCTAAACGCATTATGTGTTTACCGCTTTACCACACCTTAACCGGTGCCGATCAGGATCTAGTGGTCAGGATTATTTTAAGAACGCAGAATTACCGCAAAAAACAAGTGGTTAAACTTGCCGATTATGGCACATTGGTTAATGGTAGAATTGGCATGGCAGTTAATGGCCATTAATAGCGGCTTCTATGATGAAACAAGACGATACTGATATAATGGTTAGCATTTTTTGCATCACTTATAACCACAGTAAATTTATTGCGAAAGCGCTGGACGGATTTCTGATGCAGCAATGTAATTTCAAAACAGAAATTATTATTGGCGATGACTGTTCTACAGATGGAACAACAGAGATTATTGATGAATATATTGCAAAACATCCCGGTAAAATTAAACGCTTAATAGCACCTCAGAACATTGGTGCTACTAAAAACGTTATTCGTGTGGCCTTAGAAACCAGGGGGAAATATGTTGCCACTTGCGATGGTGACGATTATTGGACTGATCCGAACAAGTTGCAAAAACAGGTTGATTTTTTAGAGAACAATCCTGAATACGTGATGTGCTGCCACTATACCCGCGAAATTAATTTTGATGATACTGAGTTGATTTACATGGATTTTAACCCAATTCCATTACAGTATAGCTTTAATGATCTGATTGTGAACAAACAAGCAGAAACCTGTACCGCAACTATTGTTTATCGCAATATAGATCCCATTAAGAATCTTTATAAAAACGACTGGCTTTTAAAATGTTATGCCTGCGATAAGTTATTAAAACTTTATTGCACTTGGATAACGGGTAAAAAAGTATATGTTTTGCCAGAAGTAATGAGCTGCTACAGGCGTCATCCTGGCGGTATCTGGAGCCCTGTATCTTATGTTCCGTTAAAGAAAATGCAACTGAGCGACTTTTATCTCATTATTAGGATTTTCACTTATACCGGTTTGCAGAAAACCAGGCTTTTGTACTTCTACTTTAAAAAATACTTCTTCTTTGAAGTGAAATATAAAACATTTAGAAACGCTTTTCAGACTATTAAAACGATTGTAAACTAATTCGAAATGGCTACTAAATTATGTTTCGTCATCAACAGTTTAGAAGGTGGCGGTGCAGAACGGGTAATTAGTAATCTGGCTAACCACTTCAGCGATAAAGATTGTAGTGTTACCATGATTTGTCTAAACACAGCAGGAGTTAGGTATGAAATAAATAAAAAAGTTAATATCATAAATCTGGTTAAGCGAAAAGATCATCAAAGTCTTTTCAACAGGCTCAGGTATGCTTATTTAACTTTTTATCGGCTCCTTCGTGTACTAAAGAAGGAAAAACCAATTTGTACCATCTGTTTTATGACATCTGCCAATGTTTGGGCAGGTTTATGTTGTGTAATTTTAGGCTTACCCTATCTGGTTTCTGAAAGAACAGCACCAGCGTATACCTTACGTCAATACAATAAATTGCTGCAGTGGATTGTATTCCACATTTATAGAAAATCGAAAGCCATTGTACTGCCTGCATTTGAAATGTTTAAAGGGTTTAAAAGAATTAAACAGTTCGAAACACTACATAATTTTAGAACCATACATAATCCAATCCATCACTTTTCTCATTCAAACGCAAGCCCTGTTCACAGTAAACGATTTATACTCTCTGTTGGCAGGTTATGTCACGAAAAAGGCTTCGACCATCTTATTGAAGCTTACAGAAACCTGGATTTGGCTGATGTGGATCTTTTAATCTCAGGAGAAGGGCCCGAAAGGGCAAGTCTCGAACGACAGATCGCCGATTTAAACCTAAAAAATAAAGTCAAGTTGATTGGCTTTAAATCTAATCTCCAAGACTATTATACACAGGCTGAAGTTTTTGTGCTTTCTTCCAGAAGTGAAGGTTACCCAAATGTACTGGTAGAGGCCATGGGAATGGGATGTGCTTGTGTTGCAATGGATTGTGAGTTTGGCCCTTCAGAGATTATTAAACACGGAGTTAATGGGTTTCTGGTTGCTAAAGGAGATATAGTAGAACTTTCGTTATCTATTAGTAAAATACTTAATAACAAATATTTAAGAAGGAAATTTTCAGAAAAAGCAAAATCGATCAACGAAACAAATTCTATTGAGCGTATTTCGGCCAACTGGGAGCAACTCATCATGTCATGATTAAAAAAATAATGTTTCTCTTTTTGTTGTTTGCCTACGTTTACGTAACAACATTCAACATCTTCATGACTGGGGTTTTTAGGATTCCGGCACCAATGGTTTTCCTGGCACCGTTAATCTATTTCTTCCGAACAGAAGAAACTGGCTTTCTTTATGGCAAAGAGTTATTTGTTTTCTTTATCGCTGCCCTGTTTTTTTATCTTATAGGCCAGTCAGATGTTACCGGTTTTTTTGCACTATTAATTGTTGCGGGTTGTTTTGCCTTGTTATTCAATTACGTTATCGGTACCAATTTAAAGCGAATGAACATCGCAGTCGGGTTTTTCTTTGGTGTATTGCTGCTTTCTGGAATCATCATGTTTATCGATCACCAGTATAATATGGCAGCCATCCGTTCGCTTTTAGTGCAGGAAGATGTATTGCAGGCGCCAGCTGGTATTTCGACCACTATTTTTACTTTCGGCTACCAAATGGCTGCTTTAACACCGTTTCTAGTTATTAATGCCATACTGTTTAAAAGAAGCTGGCTAATTAACCTGCTCTTATTCGGCTTAGCGCTTTCTCTTATCTTCTTTGGTATGCAACGGTCGGTTTTAGTAGCTTTTGCAGTTGTAACGGGGTTATTTTTCTTAAGCTATTATAAAGCTAGGTCAATTTTAATATTCGCTGTGTTTTGTGCTATCTTTTTTATTGCACAAAGTTCAATTGAACAATTTTCTGAAGGTAAGAAGCAGCAGAATATTTTAAATAAAAGTGCCGAAAATGCGAGGGGTAAAGAAGAGCGTGGCGATTTGATGGGAGAGAACATCCAAATTATAACCGATTATCCTTTTGGGTTATTGTTTTATGGAAAAACCTGGAACGATGTAGTTCAGCACAACTTTGTTTACAAAAAAGGGCCTGTTGTAATTACTTCCCATAATGCTTATTTAATGTTCATTACTTATTTAGGGCCTTTGCTGGGTTTTATTTTACTCATTTTATTATATCGAAAAGTAGGGAAGATTATTTTTTATGCCTTTCTGCATATCAAAGATAAGAAAAATGCACTCCTGGTCTGTTTAAGCTGTTCTTTTCTGGCCATATCCATCAATTCATTTTTCCATAACGAGTGGCTTCTGGCTACAAGTGGCCCTACATTGTTCCTCTATTTTGCCATTTTACAACTCTCTAAAATCAAAATGGAAGACTCCATTCTGCTTCAATACAATTAGCCGTTCGGGTTATCCTAACTATGCAGATTTTAAATTACCATAATTAAATTAACGAACATGAACATTCCATTTTCACCGCCGTTTATCGATCAATCTGTGATCGATGAGGTATTAGATACCCTAAACAATAAATGGATTACAACGGGTCCTAAAGTGAAAGCCCTAGAGCAAGAAATTAAAAGTATCACCGGAACAAATGAAGTGGTATGTGTTAATTCCTGGACATCCGGAGCTGTTTTAATGTTAAAGTGGTTTGGTGTTAAAGCCGGTGATGAAGTTATTATCCCAGCGTATACTTATAGTGCTACAGCTTTAGCCGTTCTTCATTGTGGGGCTACACCGGTTATGGTTGATATATTGGATGATTTTAACATCGATCCGGATAAAGTAAAGGCGGCAATTACTACTAAAACAAAAGCCATAATTGCAGTAGATATTGCAGGCTGGCCATGCGATTATACAGCTTTGGAAGAACTGATTACAAACCATAAAGTACAGAAAAAATTTAGGTGCGAATCAGAAAAACAATCCCTGTTAAAAAGAATCCTGTTAATTTCAGATGCGGCCCATTCAATCGGTAGTTTATTTCATGATAAACCGGCCGCTCAAAAATGTGATGTAACTATATTTTCTTTTCATGCGGTTAAAAATATAACCACAGCAGAAGGTGGCGCCATATGTTTAAATCTTCCATATCCATTTAATTCAGAGGCAGAATACCACTATTTAAAGATGTATACACTTAATGGACAAAATAAAGATGCACTTTCTAAATCGCGAGGTGGAGGCTGGCGCTACGATATTTTATTCGAGGGACTAAAGATCAATATGCCCGATATCTGTGCAGCTATTGGTCTTGCACAGATCAGAAAATATAACCAAGAACTTTTGCCGCAACGAAAAAAAATTGCCCAACGTTATTGTGATGGTTTTCAGGACGAAGATTGGTTTATCGCTCCACCACTGGTAAGTACACAAAGAGAATCATGCTACCATCTTTTTCCAATGCGCGTTAAGGGGCTTACAGAAGAACAAAGGGATCAGGTTATTGATGACCTTGCATCGTTAGGCATTGCCAGCAATGTTCACTTTATTCCAATGCCGATGCTCACCCTGTTTAAAAATCTGGGTTATAAAATTGAAGATTACCCAATGGCGTATCAGAACTATGCAAACGAAATTTCACTTCCTATTTACCCGCAATTAACAATAAGAGAGATCGAGTTCATTATCAATTCGGTTATCAGTTGTGTGAAGATACAATTAAATAACCGCATTAAAACTTCTGAAGAAGCATTTACCCCGCATAAACAAATGGCAATTGCATTATGAAAAAGAATAAAAAAAGAGTATTTGATGTGGTATTCGCAAGCATATTCCTAATCCTTTTTAGCCCGCTTTTAATCCTGATTGCAATTTTGATTAAGCTCGATTCTAAGGGGCCAATCATCTTTAAACAGATCAGGGTGGGGCGAAACATGAAAGATTTTCATCTGGTAAAATTTAGAACCATGCGTGTTGTACAAAGTAACCATAGTTTACTCACTATCGGGAACCGCGACACCCGCATTACCAGACTGGGTTATTGGCTAAGGAAATATAAACTCGATGAATTGCCACAACTGTTAAATGTTTTAAAAGGGCAGATGAGTCTTGTTGGTCCGAGGCCAGAAGTTAGAAAATATGTAAACCTCTATAATGATGAACAGCGTTATGTTTTATCCGTTAAGCCTGGTATTACCGATTGGGCTTCGGTAGCGTTCTGCAATGAAAATGAACTGCTTAAACATGCCGAAGACCCTGAAACTTATTATGTGGAACGCATTATTCCCGCAAAAATAAAACAGAACATGAGGTATATCAATCATAATGATATCCTAACCGATTTCAAAATTATTTTGTTAACGATTAATAGAATTGTCATCAACTAAAATAATATGTACGCTTCTCAAAAAACTATTAACGAAGAAGTTAACCTGAAGAAGAAAGTTTTCTTTATACTCAGCTCGTTAACCTCAGGTGGATCAGAACGGGTGTTCTGGAATTTGGCCCAAGGATTTAACAAAGATAAGTTTGATGTAACCATTGTGATTTTAGATTCAACTGTGAATTGTTTCTCGATGGATTTAGATCATGTCCGTTTTATCGATTTAAAAACCAAAAAAGCATCTAAGTCTTTTTTTGCGCTTTATAACCTGTTAAAAAAAGAAGAACCCTATGCCGTTTTTTCCACTACCGATCACATCAATATTTTGGTATCGCTGGTAGGGCGGTTTTTAAAAATCCCTGTGCTTATTGCAAGGGCTTCTAATATTCCTCACGAACAAAGATTGTTTGAGGGATTTAAATCGAGGTTTTACGAACTTTTTGCCAGTGCAAGTTATCGGGGTTACAAACAAATCGTCTGCCAATCGGAAGAAATGAAACAATCGTTGATTGAGACTTATCATGTCAACCAGGAGCTAATCAGGGTTATTGCCAATCCAGTATTACAAACCAATAAAATAAAACAGGTTAAAGCGCCAGATAAGATTTATAGGTTATTGGTTGTGGCCCGTTTTGCATTGGAAAAAGGTTTAGAGCGGTTGGTTGATATTATGGCAAACTTGCCCGAAAATTATTATCTCGATTTTGTAGGTACCGGGATATTAAAAGAGCAGATTAAAGCCAAAATCAAGGACCTGCAGCTCGATCATAGACTTAAAATTTTAGGAGAAATTAAAAACATTCACGAGGTGATGGTTCAGCACGATTTAATGGTGTTAAGCTCTTATACCGAAGGTTTTCCAAATGTGGTTTTAGAAGCGCTTACAGTAGGTTTGCCCGTGGTAACCTTTAAGGTGAGCGGAATTCCAGGGTTAATTATTGATGGCTTTAACGGCTATGTTTTAGGGCAGGATGATTTGCAAGGCTTTGGACAGAAAATTATCAAGGCTTGCACCCAAGATCAATGGAACCCAACAGCAATTAGGCAGCATGTATACCAGAAATGTGCGCTGGATAAAATCAGCGCCCAATATGAAGAATTAATCAGTTAACAATCTAAAATATTATTGCTATGTGTGGAATATACGGCACAACCATACCTTATTCAAACGGTACTATCCGTGAAAAAATGGCAAGAATCAGTTTTCGAGGTCCAGATTATACCGGTATTCAACATTACGATCAGGTTATTTTTGCGCACAATAGACTGGCTATTATCGATCTTGATGCCCGCTCCAATCAACCCTTCTCGTATATGCACCTCCATATTGTTTTTAACGGAGAAATATACAACTACAAAGACATTAAAAAAGATCTGGAACGGAAAAACTACCAGTTTAACACCAGCTCTGATACCGAAGTAATATGCGCAGCTTATCTGGAATATGGTACCGATTGCCTAACCCGTTTTAACGGGATGTTTGCTTTTGTAATTTATGATAGCCATAAAAACGAACTGTTTGGTGCCAGAGACCGCTTTGGTAAAAAACCATTTTATTATGCACACAATCACCTCTCGTTCGAATTTGCAAGCCAACCCTCGCAAATCAATATAGAGAGAAACCTAAGTGTTAACGAAGAAGCCATTAATCAATATTTAATTTGGGGTTATCTTCCAGAGCCTCAATCTATTTACGCAGAGGTAAAGCAATTACCTGCAGCTAATTATTTTAAATATGACCTTAAGTCTCATCAGCTTAAAATTACCGAATACTGGACTTTGGATTATGGCTGGAAGAACAAATTTAATGGTAGTTACGAAGAAGCTAAAGAAGCTTTAGCACTTATTTTGGCCGATGCAGTTAAAATCAGGATGAATGCTGATGTACCATTAGGTGTATTTTTATCAGGTGGGATAGATTCATCGTTAATTGCAGCTTTGGCAACAAAAGAAATAGACCATGTTAAAACATTCTCTATAAAATTTAACGAAAAAGGTTTCGATGAAAGTGCTTACGCCAATCAGGTTGCTAAACATTTGGGTACCGATCATTATACTATTGAGTGTAATTACAATGATGGTATTGACTTAATTGAAAACTTTAACCGTTTTTATGATGAGCCTTTTGCCGATTCGAGTGCAATACCTACCATGTTGCTCAGTAAAAATACTAGGAAACATGTAACTGTTGCATTGAGTGGTGATGCTGGAGATGAGGCTTTTTTAGGATATCATCGTTATAAATGGATAAAACAGATAAACAGCCTGTTTTATGCACCACACGGCATTAGAAAAGCATTGGCAGGCATAATTAACCAATCGCCAAGTTACCGGCATAAATTAATTGCCATGGGCATTTCTATGGAAGACGTAGAAAAATTATACGTAAAGATGTTTGGCAATATGGAAAACTCGTGGGTAAAACAACCCGATCTGGCCAAGCATAATCCACTGATGCATATTTTAACCAATCCATCTAAACCCTTGTTAGAGCGTATTTCTGATTTTGATATTAAAACCTATTTAAATGGAGATATTAATACGAAAGTAGACCGCGCATCAATGGCCTTTTCTCTAGAGTCGAGATCTCCTTTAATGGATTATCGGGTAATCGAGTTCTCTAGAACCCTGCCCACAGCATTTAAATACACCAACGGAAACCAAAAACGGATATTAAAAGATTTATTGTTCGATCGTGTTCCTGCGCATATGTTCGATAGGCCAAAAGCTGGCTTTACCATGCCATTCCAGCACTGGTTCAGAAACGAATTAAAAGATTATGTAATGGATAATTTATCAGCCGATAATTTGAAGAACATTCCCGGCATTCATTTAAAAAGGACACAAGAAATTATCAATGAGCATATGACAGGAAAATGGAACAGGTATCCACAGATATGGAAATTGCTGGTACTCTCTCAATGGTTAATTAAAAATAAATCAACGGCAGATAAAGTTTCATTATTAGTATAACATAATACAATGAATGCAACAGTTAATCTTTTTAATAAAATATTCACTGCCGATAAATGGAACATTGGTTTTGTTTATCAAACGCCTGAAGAGCTGATCAGCACAAAAAAGCTTGGCACAGCAATAAACTGGTTACAAGAAGATATCATCGATTATGCTGCTGATCCTTTTGTGGTGAGTATAAATGATAGACCAAGGATATATTACGAAGAACTGGATTTTTGGAAAGGGAAGGGTGAGATTATGATGATTGATGGATTCGACTTCAAAAACAAGAAGAAAGTGCAGGGCATTAAGCCAGAGGCCATCCATTTATCTTATCCATACCTTATTGAAGAAAATGGATGTTTGTACTGTATTCCGGAAACAGCAGAAGCGAAAGAAATAGCACTCTATCAGGTTGATCAGGATCATCCAAACCAGTTAACTAAAATAAAAGTGTTGGTTAGCGGAAAAGCTTTTGTGGATAGTTCGATTATTTATCATGAAAATAGATATTGGCTTTTTAGCAGTATATCCGGAGATCAAAATCACTTGTACATTTATCATTCAAAAACTTTAAACGGTCAATACACCGGGCATTATCAGAACCCCATCCCTGTAGAAAAAGAATTTTGCAGGGCTGCTGGAAGTTTATTTAAAGTTGGTGAAACGCTATACCGCCCCACACAAAACCCAATTAACCGTTACGGAGGTTCAATTATCATTAACGAAATTGAAGCACTGAGCGAAAAAACATTTACAACCACCAATAAATTCGAAATATTACCAGATAAATCATACAACAAAGGACTTCACAACATCAGTTTCGCCAACAACATTATTGTAATAGACGGTAAGCGGAAAGTGTTAAGCTTGATAATGCCCTTCAAAAAAATTGTTCGGAATCTTAAAAAAAGATAAATCGCCATTTGAAATATGACTACACGTGAAAGAAGAATGATTTTCATTTCGTTAACTGATGCCCCCAACGGGGCAGAGAATGTGCTGTTGATGATGGCTACGCAAGTTAATGGCGAAATGTACTTTTTAAAGAAACATGCTTTTAACGGGCTTAAAATTTCTGATGGCATTTTCAAAAGATACTTATCTAAAAAAACAATTTTATGGGGGCTTGTAAAAATGATACTACTGCTCCGAAAATATAAAAAGGACGATGTGGTAATGAGCACACATCCGTATTTAAATGCTTTTTTTGGGTTTTTAAAGCGTATAGGCTACCTCAGGCCGAAATTAATTGTACGCGAATGTACCTCTGTTTTTACCCGTTTCACCGGAATTAAAAAACACATTTATCAAATCATTTACAGCCTGGGGTATCCGGCCGTAGACTTAGTGGTTTGCCAAACCACATTAATGAAAATACAGCTGCTTGATCATAATAAATTTTTATCGAAGCAAAATATATTAGTACAACCCAATCCCATCGATTTTAATAAAATTATTGCTAAATCTGGACAGCCTTTAATTAATGGCGATGCCAAATTAGATTTTATTTGCTCTGCAGGAAGGTTGATTCCGGAAAAAGGATTTCCGATTTTGATTAAAGCTTTTAAACTCATTCAACACGAGCACCCCAAACTGAAATTGTTCTTACTGGGAGAAGGAAAAGAAAAAGCATCATTAATCAATACTATTCAGGAGAATAGTTTAAGCGATTCAGTTTTTTTAAAAGGGCAGATAGATAATCCGGCTCCATATTTTAAACAAGCCAAGCTTTGCGTGGTATCGTCCATAAAGGAAGGTTTTCCGAATGTGCTGTTAGAAATGATGTCCGTAAATAGCGCTGTAGTATCTACGCTTTGCGCAGGTGGAATAAGCGAAATCCCATCCATAGGCAAAGTTGAGGTAAACAATGTAGAAGCACTTGCCAAAGCAATGAGCGAAAAATTAAAGGACAACCAACATCAAGATCCTGAAACGGCGATGGAATATTTGTACACCCGTAGACCCGAGATATTTGCTCAATCTATTTTAAACGCCTTATATAAGCAAAACTAAGCCAAAAATATATACAAACCATTACCGCATTTCTTGATGGGATGCTTTGCTGTATCCTTAAAATAAACAATCAAGCCTTTTCGAGGCCATTCTTAACTGTTTCTCAAACTTAAATTTTATGAAAATTTTAATTACCGGTACAGCCGGATTTATTGGTTTCCATTTAGCAAAACGCTTGTTGGAAAGAGGAGATGTTGTTGTTGGCATTGATAACATTAACGATTATTATGATGTAAACCTAAAACATGCCCGTTTAGCGCAAACTGGTATCAACCATGTCGATTCGGTTTATGGTATTCCTCAGGTAAGCGATAGGTATGAAAATTACACTTTCATAAAGTTGGATATCTGCGATAAAGAAAGTTTAGAAAATTGCTTTAAAACTTATCAGTTCGATGCGGTTTGCAATCTAGCCGCGCAGGCAGGTGTTAGGTACAGTTTAACTAATCCAGATGCCTATATAGAAGCAAATATTAAAGGTTTTTTAAATATCCTGGAGTGTAGCCGCCATTTCAAAGTTGGCCATTTATTGTATGCCAGCTCTTCCAGTGTTTATGGATTAAATAAAAAAATGCCATTTTCTGCGCACGATAGTGTAGACCATCCGGTTTCATTATATGCAGCATCTAAAAAAAGTAACGAACTAATGGCACATGCATATAGCCATTTATTTAATTTACCAACTACTGGTTTACGTTTCTTTACAGTTTATGGTCCTTGGGGCCGCCCAGATATGGCCTTGTTCTTGTTTACAAAAGCAATTTTAGAAGGCAAACCAATTGAAGTTTTTAATAATGGTGAAATGAAAAGAGATTTTACCTATGTAGATGATATTGTTGAAGGTATTGTAAGCGTTTTTGATCAACCGGCCCGGGCAAACCCGAACTGGAATAACCAAAACCCTGATCCAGCTACATCGGCAGCACCTTTCGCCGTATTTAATATTGGGAGGGGAGCGCCCGTTAACCTGCTAGATTTTGTTGAAGAAATTGAAAAAGAAACCGGACTAACCGCGCAAAAAATATTTATGCCCATGCAAGATGGTGATGTGGCCGAAACATCAGCAGATATTGATGATTTGAAAAACCTGCTAAATTATGAACCATCTGTTTCTGTGCACAAAGGTGTAAAGAATTTTGTAAACTGGTTTACAGCATTTTACCACCCAAATTTACAGTTGGTGACAAAAACGGCACCTATTACAATTTAGTTTGTCATAGCTATGTAAACTAGATGTATAATAAATTTCACTTAACTGAATTTTTTAACTGTCATTTTACTATCTGTAAGCAATTGGTTTACAGTATAAGTAATGCCGAATATTAAGCCTATTATTTAATTATCAGCGTTTTAACTGCATTTTATTAAATATACTCATTTATCGCATATAGCGTTAAGTTGTAAATTTAAAAAAAATAAAAAATGCAGAGAATGACAAAATTGTTTAAAAAAGTGAGTTTAATTGGTTTAATGTTAACGACAATTATCTTCTTTAGTAATTGTAAAAAAAGTGTGAAAGCTGATGATAAATTGGCCAACAGTACAGAATTGTTTTCTAGCGATTCAACATCAATAATAGCAGCAACAAGTGGCAGCACAGGTAAATTAAGCCTTACAGGTGTAAAATCTGAAGGAGGTTATGCATATAAAATTTCAGAATCAATTCCTGGCGGCGACAATTCTACTTCAAAAGAACAATCGATTTTAAGATTATTTGAAAACGGAGTAGAACTTGGTCCTGCCCATAGTGTACACGACGATATCAGGAATTTAGGTAAAGGTAGGTTTAGCCACTGGGGCACTACGGTAATATTTTCAGCATCAGACAATACCGACCCAAGAACTAACGGCCGTTCTTATACTTATGTAATGGGCACCACAAGCGCTGTTTTACCACCAGCAGAAACCGTAACCCCGCCTGCTAATACCATTAATTCTGCTTTAGTAGGTTATGCTTTGGTAAATGGTAAAACAACTGGTGGTCAGGGTGGTGTTGAAACTACGGTAACCACACTCGATCAATTAAAAGCTGCTGTTGGCGATAACGTTACACGTACTATTTATGTGAGCGGCACCATCAAAGGCGCTGGTAAGGATATTGTTTATGTAAAATCAAACAAATCTATTATTGGTAAATCTGGAGCTGTTATAGAAGGGGTGAATTTATTTATTTATACAGTAAGTAACATTATAGTTCAGAACATTACCTTTAAAAACTATGTAGAACAGGCAGCAGTGCAAATTAAAGAAGCTGCTCATCATGTTTGGGTAGATCATTGCGATTTCTCTACAGATCGTACCCATGGTTGGGAGTATTGGGGTAAAGATATTTGCATTACCAGAGAATCTGATTACGTAACTGTTTCTTGGAGTAAATTCCATGATACCAACCTATCAGTACTAATTAGTGGCGGTATTGTGGGGCACGAAGCTGATAAAGGCAAACTACACGTAACCATGCACCACAATATGTGGTATAATGTTACCGAAAGAGAACCATCAATGAACTATGGCAGTGTACATATGTTTAACAACTATCACCTTAACAACTCTGGCTACTCTATCGGTACAAGAGCGGGTGGTATAGTAAGAACAGATAATGAATATTTCTCAAACTGTGTTAAACCATTAACGACAAAAGTGGCAAGCGATCCGGAAGGATATTTTAGTGGTATTACCACCAATATTTACGATAAATGCGGTGCAAACAATATAACGACGGCAGTTTCTACCTGGGTTCCAGAGTATGAGTACAAATCATTCCTTAACGATGCGGCTAGTGTGCCTGCAATTGTTACGGCAAATGCTGGTGCCAAGTAGGTAAAGCAAAACCTTCATATTTTTTCTGCAATAAGCCACCTGGATAGGTGGCTTTGCAGTTTAAATTAAAATTTTGACATGATGAATATAACCAGGAAAAAAATTTTTATCGTCTGCGACTCTTCCAGATCCCTGCTAGATTTTAGAGGGAAATTAATCGAAAAGATGCAGCAACATAACCAGGTTTATGTGTTTACGCCAAAAATTGAACAAGAATCGGTTCGAAGTAGACTGAAAGAACTAAATGTAATTACGTACGAAAGTAAATTAGACGGTAGTAACGTTTCCATCTTATCCGATTTACAGTTTATCTTTTCGTTGTATAAACTCATCAGACAAATAAAGCCAGATATTTTTTTTCCTTACACATTTAAACCTGTTATTTATGGTTCTTTCTTAGCTAAAATCTGCAAAGTTAAATTGATTGCTCCCATGCTTACCGGTTTGGGGTATAATTTTACCGATAACTCTTCAAGCAATAAACTAATTGTTAAAATAACGAGGTTATTATTAAAGTTGAGTCTGAAACCCAACCCACACTTAAGTATTATTTTTCAGAACAAAGACGATTCTCAACGTTTAATCGACCTCAAGATCCTGAATAAAAAACATCAGGTTTATGTGGTAAACGGCTCGGGCGTAGACTTAAGTCATTATTACTATTCCAAACCAAGTTCCTCGCCCGTAACTTTTTTAATGGTATCGAGGCTTATCAATGCAAAAGGTATTAAAGAATATTACGATGCCGCTAAATTAACCAAACAACGGTTCCCACAAGCCATTTTTAAATTGATTGGGCCATACGATCCAAATATCGATGCTATTGCACCTGAATTGTATCAAAAAATTACCAGTGGAGACACCATTCAGTACATAGGGCAGGTTGATGATGTGCGGCCGGATATTGAGCGTTCATCGGTAATGGTGCTTCCTTCTTATTATGGTGAAGGTGTTCCACGCTGTATACTTGAAGGAATGGCTATAGGCAGGGCTGTTATTACCTGCGACTCTGTAGGTTGCCGGGAAACGGTTAATAATGATCCTGAACAGGCTAACGGATTTCTTATTCCGGTTAAAGATGCTGGTGCTCTAGCCAATAAAATGGCGCATTTTATTACAAACAGTGATGATATTATCTCCTTTGGAAACAAAGCGCATGAATTTGCAAAAACAAAATTTGATGTAAATATCGTTAATGCGGCGCTCTTTAAGATTATGCGCTTACAGGCTTAACTACCCTTTACACATCAACAACTAACCAAATAAATAAACTAAACCTAAAATTGTGAACAATACATTTATTTACAAACGAGCAACTTTAGCCGACTTTAGGGAAGCTATTGATGAGTATGGATGGGTTGTGTATGAAAAGGCAATCAATCAGAAATTAATTTCAGAAATAACCACAGGTTTTGAAACTTCTTACCTGTTAAGAAGAGAGATACAGGTTTTAAATGGAATTGAGGAGAATATGGAGGGAACGTTACATCATTTGCTTGAGAAAGATAATTTCGCGATTGAGCTTTTGAGTAAGTTGTACTGTCATAGAGAAATACGTGATTTTTTGGGCGGAAACTACATTCTTAATGGGATAAACGGAGTAATTAACACCAAAAAAAGCAAGTCTTATATCCAGAATATCCATCGCGATGTACGTACATTTTCGTCTGAATTTAAGTTTATGATCCAGATGATTATTGTACTGGATGATTTTACCATATTTAATGGTGCCACGCACTTTTTGTCGGGCTCTCATAAATTGGATATCAAACCCGAAGAAAAGCACTTTAAAGCTTTTGCTAAACAAGCTATAGCTAAAAAAGGAAGCATTATACTATTCGATTCCAATATCTGGCATGCAGGGGGCATTAATTTTACCCGCAAACAGCGTAGAGCCTTAACCTTAGGTTTTACCAAACCTTATATTAAACAACAATTCGATTATCCTAGATTTTTAGGATATGAATTTGGCGAAAAAATAGATAGCGATTTAAGGCAGATTATCGGTTACAATGCCAGGGTGCCAGCTAGTTTACAGGAATATTACAGGCCTCCAGAAAACAGGATGTATAAAGCAGATCAAGGGTAGAGGATAATACTATGGAAACAGAAATGCACTCAGCCAAAACTATTGGTGGCTATATCCCTCTCGAATTATCAAAAGGAGAGAGTTATTATCCTGATTTAATTGCTCTTAATACAGGCAGAAATGCATTGGAGTATGTATTAAGGACAAGAAAATATTCTAGCATATACCTTCCGTACTATACCTGTGAGGTTTTGCTCGAACCACTCAAAAAATTAAATGTACAATATCACTTTTACCATATAGATGAAGATTTAGATCCGGTTATAGATTTTGAGATAGGCGAGCGTTGCTGCCTGCTTTACACCAATTACTTCGGACTTAAAACCGAGACCGTTAAAAGGTTAACTAAAAAAATCAAGAACCTGATAATAGATAATGCGCAAGCTTTTTTTTGTAAACCGATAAACGATTGCGACACTTTTTACTCATGCCGCAAGTTTTTCGGCGTACCAGATGGCGCCTATCTCAATATATCGAGTACGTTGGGTTTAAATTTAAAACAAGATCAATCAATAGATCGGTTTTCTCACCTGATTAAAAGTATCGATATCAACATCGAAGAGGGGTATACCGATTATATAGAAAACAACAAGCAGTTGTGCAATAACGAAATCAAAAGGATGTCGGCTTTAACAGAAACCATTCTTGCTAGTATTGATTATGATAAGTACGCTGAGACCAGAAGAAAGAACTTTGTTTACCTGAACGAACACTTAGGACGGGAAAATATCTTGAGGTTAAACTTTTCAGGGGAAGATGTTCCGATGGTTTACCCATTATTGATAGAAAACCCATCGGCAAAACAGCAGCTCATCGATCAAAAAATATTTGTGGCCACTTATTGGCCTAACGTTTACGAATGGGCACATGTTGATAGTTATGAATACTTCTTAGCCAAACATCTTGTTTCATTGCCAATCGATCACCGCTACAACTTAGCAGATATGAAAGTAATTGTTAACGCTTTAAAATCGCTCATATGAACACGCAAATATACTTAAGGCCATTAGCATTAAAAGATGCTGATGTGTCGTATAGATGGAGAAACGATCCTGAAGTGTGGTCGTACACCAAATTTGTGTTAAAAGATCCCATTACCGCCGAGGTTGAAAAACAGTGGCTATTAAACAAATTAAATCTGACTAACGAAAAACGTTTTGCCATCTGTGTAAAAGATACAAATGAATACATCGGCAATATTCAGTTGCTCGATATTGAAAACGATAGTGCAGAATTTCACCTCTTTATTGGCGAAAAGAAATACTGGGGAAAAGGCATAGGTTATAACGCTTCTTTAATGTTGCTAAAATATGCCTTTTACAACCTTAATCTTAAAAACATCTTTTTAGAAGTACACTCAGATAACCTGGCTGCTTACGCCATTTATAAAAAAGTTGGCTTTAAACCTGTTTCACAACGGGAAGATTTTATAAAAATGGTAATTAATTCTTCTGTTTTACTTACCGCAAATTGATCTATTTACAATCTACCCCAATTTAATAGCTCAAAATGAGAAAGATTATTACAATTGATGATAAACAAGAGTGGTCTGCATATGTAAAGCGTGCTTTGCATTACGATTTTTATCACACCTGGTATTACCATTCTTTAGATAAAAGTGGTTTTCCTATACTGTTTGTATATGAGGAAGACGAAAATTACATTGCTTTTCCGCTTTTGAAGAGAAATATTCCCAGTTCTGATTTTTTTGATTTTACATCGGTGTATGGATACACTGGTCCCATTTCAAACATGGACTTCAATACGCTTGACGATGATTTTATGGAACGTTTTAAAAATACGTTCATCGCATTTCTTGAAACCGGTCAAAATGTAACTGTTTTTTCCAGATTGCACCCGTTCTTTAATCAGGAAAGGTTAATGGAGAAGTTTTCAGGGGTATACGCCAATGGGAAAACAGTTGTGATTGATTTAACCACCAGCATTGAAAGTCAGCGGGCAGGTTACAGAAAAAGTGTAAAAGAAAAAATCCGACGCCTGCGAAAGCGGGATTATGAAGTCAGAATTTCTACCGATATTAATGATGCGAGCATATTTTCTGAAATATATACCGAAAATATGATCAGAATAGGTGCTAAAGACCGTTATCTCTTTAATAATGCTTATTTCGTTGCGCTGCTTTCTTCTGACGAATTTGATAGTAAGCTTTTTTTGGTGTATAAAGATGGAATAGCCATATCGGGGGCAATTGTAGTTTGCACTAAAGAAATTATGCAAGTACACCTTTTGGCTACCAGAACCATTTACCTGTTCGAATCGCCAGCTAAATTATTAACCGACGAAATTACCGTAATTGGTAGACAATTGGGTTATAAATATTTTAATCTGGGTGGTGGTGTTAATTTTAAAGAAGACACCCTTTTCGGCTGGAAGATGGGTTTCTCTAATCTATGCTTCGAATTTAATAGTTGGCGGTATATTGCCAATAACGAATTATACAATACACTCTTAAGCGAAAGATCGCTTGATCCCTTTTCGACTATTGATTTTTTCCCACTCTACCGTAGTCCTGTAATTGCTTCATAATTAATTATTAACTCTCTTATATAAATGGATATGCTAGTTGAAAATAATGCTAATGGCACTACTTTGCAATTAACTTTAACACAAAAGGATGATTGGGTAAAGTACATTAGCATGGCTGCCGATTATGATTTTTATCATACCTGGCACTACCATGCTATGGCAACCAACGGAAGGCCCATTTTATTTGTGTATTGCGAAGCCAATAACTTTATCGCTCTACCTTTATTAGAACGCGCCATTCAAGGTACACCATATTACGATTTACATTGCGTTTATGGTTATTCGGGTCCGGTTTCTAACCTTAAATTTAGCGATATAAGCGAGAGGTTGAAAAGAAATTTTCTAAACGCTTTTTCAGCATTTTTATATAAAGGCAGCTACGTTTCTGTTTTCTCCAGGCTTCATCCTTTTTTTGATCAAAATATTCTGTTAAAAAAAACGGATAGCATATATCAAAATGGAAAAACGGTTGTTATTAACCTACAACAAAGTATTGAAGAGCAACGGAAACAGTATAGGCAAACAACAAGAGATAGCATTAAGAAGTGTAGAAAGTTTGGTTATGTTTCTGTAGAAACTACGGCTCAGGAAGATATTGCTGCTTTCACGAAGCTCTATCAATCTAATATGAACCGCATCAGTGCTACTGATTTTTATCTTTTTACCGAAGAATACTTTACTAAGCTTGTTCGGGCCCAAGAATTCGACTGTAAGTTAATCTTGGTTTATTCAAACGATGATTTAGTTTGCGGCAGTATAATTATGTGTACTAAAGGCATTATAGAGGGGCACTTAATTGCTACTAATGCTCAATTTCTTAAAAATTCTCCGGCTAAATTTCTGGTTGATGAAATTAGCGAATTAGGCCGTAAATGGAATATGAAATACTATCATTTAGGTGGCGGACTAGGTTATAGAGAAGATTCGCTCTTAGAATGGAAGCTAGGCTTCTCGAATATGGTTTTAGATTATTACAGTTGGCGTTTTATTGCCAATAAAGCTGTTTATAACCAGTTAGTAGAAAAATCGGGTAACCAAATACATGTAAATGCTGACTTTTTTCCCCTTTATAGAATGATACCTCAATAAACTTTAAACAAATATTTAATGATTCTCGATTATGAAAAAGTTCTTCTTTCCAGATAAGGCACACTCAAGGTGGTTAATTTTATTGATTGATCAGATGATCGTTGTATGGACATTGTTTATATCCATCGTATTAACCAATACATTAAACTATACCGAGGTTTTTAACTCAGGCAATGCGATTTATGTGGCCCTTTATTGTTCCATCGCAGCAAGTGTTTTTATTTCTTTAAGAATACACACCGGTATTATCCGTTATTCCAATACCGAAGATATTTTGAGGGTTTTCCTTGCAGTTTTTGTAACCAGCTTACTCTTTGTTAGTGTAAATAAAATACTCTCGCAACGCTTTCAGTTACTTTGGCATCAAATGGATAAAGCATTGATATTGAATTTTTTTATCTCTTCATCGCTGCTTATCCTTATGCGTATTTTGGTAAAAGGGGTGTTTTTCTTTTTTAAAGAACTTAAATCGGAAACTAAAGAGAATATTCTGATCTACGGATCGGAAAAAAAAGCAATCTTGATCAAGAACGCAATAGAACAGAATGAAGATTCGAATCTGAATATTATCGGCTTTGTTGACGATAACAGAGACCGCGTTGATAAATACCTCGAGCAGAAAAAAGTATACCATTCTTGCTTTGTTGAGCTATTAAAAGAAAAACACAATATAAAAAAGATACTTTTTGCGGAAGATGCGCTAAACACTTTAAACAAAAAGAAAATCATCGATATCTGCGTGAATAATGGAATTAAGGTAATTATGGTACCGCCATCAGATAAATGGCTGTATGGTAAGTTAGATTCGCACCAATTACGCGATCTTAAAATTGAAGATTTGTTGGAACGAGAGCCGATTAAGCTCAATAACAAAAATATCCTCAAAGATTTAAGTGGTAAATGTATTTTGGTTACTGGTGCAGCGGGTTCTATTGGATCTGAGATTGTTCGGCAGGCCTTAGCGTATAATCCTAAATCGGTAATTCTTTGCGATCAGGCAGAAACACCGCTTCATGATTTAAAACTCGAACTGGAAGATAACTTCCAGAACTTAAACGTAAAGATATTTATGGCCAATGTGCAGAATATAAACCGGATCAGAACGTTATTTGAGCTTTATAAACCTGAAATTGTTTTCCATGCTGCGGCCTATAAACATGTTCCCATGATGGAGGATAATCCAGCTGAGGCCATTTTAACCAATGTACTGGGCACTAAAAACGTGGCAGATGTATCAGTGGAGTTTGGCGTAGAAAAGTTTGTAATGATCTCTACCGATAAAGCTGTTAAGCCAACCAATGTAATGGGTGCATCCAAACGTTTGGCCGAAATTTATATTCAATCGCTAAACAGTCCGGAGATTATTTCAACAGACGAAACTACCACACAAGCTCCACGAACCCGCTTTGTGACTACCCGTTTTGGAAATGTGCTAGGTTCAAATGGCTCTGTAATTCCAAGATTTAAAAGCCAGATAGAAAAACGGGGTCCCATTACAGTAACCGATCCGGAAATTACCCGCTACTTTATGACTATTCCAGAAGCGGTTCAATTGGTAATGGAAGCCGGGGCAATGGGTAAGGGGGGAGAAATATATCTTTTTGATATGGGAAAACCTATTAAGATTGTTGATCTAGCTGTAAATATGATCAAATTAGCAGGTTTAACGCCTTATGTGGATGTAGATATTGTATATACAGGTTTAAGGCCAGGAGAGAAGTTGTATGAAGAACTTTTGCTTATAGATGAAGAAATTATACCTACCCATCATCCAAAAATTAAAATATCGCAGAAAGTAGCTTATAACTATTTGTACGTTAATCAGATTATTAAAGATTTGATTGTATTGAATAACGATGGTAACGATCTGAATATGGTAAAGAAAATGAAAGAATTTATACCCGATTATATCAGTAATAACTCAAGGTTTGAAGAGTTAGACCTGTTGGTTGCCAATTAATTACCGTAAAAATACCCTATTAAAATTATTTTATTTTTGTTCGAGAAATAATTATTAAATTGCATTAATAGTAATAGTCGTCCCAGATTGTTGATGGAATTTAAATGTTTTATTTTAAATTAAATTAACTGCTATGAGCTTAAATATAGGCCAAGTTCTTGAGCGTGTTGTACGCAGAGACAGAATGGGAATAAGTGAATTATCCCGAAAATTAAATGTAAGTAGAAGAACTATTTACAATTGGTTTGATCAGAAAAGTCTAAATCCGGAAATTATCTGGAAAGTAGGTACTGTGATCGGTCACGATTTTTCTGTCGAATTACCCGAAACTTTTTCTAAAAATAGTAACTACATTCATGAAGCTTTTGATGCACATACAGAGGATCAAACCAAAGGTGACGCAAATTCTGTATACTTCTGGATGAATAAATACATTAAGCTGCTCGAAAAATACAACGAAATATTAAGCCATAATAACATAGAAAAGAATGTTTCAGAAACTGTAGCACATCACACTATGCCAAGAAATAACAATCGGTCTATTTCTTAAGTCGCTGCAGGTATTTTAATTTATCCTAAACCAAATATCTCCTTAGGGTTTACTATTCAGTAAACTCTCTTTTTTATAGTATCTCTCTAAATGATTCGCCATAAACATATTTTATGGTGATGGATTTCTATTCACAAAATTTTGAAATCATGAAAACAATTAGCGCATTAACTCTACTGTTACCATTGTTTGCTTTTCAAGGCGCCAAAGCACAATCTCAGGTTTATAGTGGTACAGGTATTCGGTATTCAGTAGGTATCGAAACAGGTTTGGCTACTGGCTATTTAGCCAAAAAGTATGAGGCACCGCTTGGTGTTTCCGTTCAGGCAGAATTTCCTATTACCGAAAGCATCTTATATGCCTCGGTAAATACCGGGTTCAATAACATTTTTGTAACTGGCAATTACTCCCATCTGGTTGATGATTTGCAACTTGTACCCGTTAAAGCAGGCTTAAAATATTTCTACAGGAGTAATCTCTATCTGCAGTCGGAAATAGGTTTTTCTTTCCTTTTAAATAAAACAAATTGTGTTGAAGGGAAAAAAGCTGCATTTGTATACGCGCCGCAAGCAGGAATGATATTTTATCTGCACAACAATAATTACATCGATGCAGGATTACGCTACGAAAGCAACGGCAAATTCTATCTCTGCGACCATATGAACAACTTTGTTGGCTTCAGAATCGCCTGGGGCTTTAGTTTATAACACGGGTATTCCTAAGTAGTCATCTTTAATAAGCTTTATAAATGAAAGCAAGTATACAATATAATACGATGAACGGATTGTGGATCCTTTTTATTGATTGTAAATATGAGGATTCTCCCAAATACATTAGGATGATTACGAAGATTATAATCAAAATGTTATCCGGAACAATCATTCCCGGTAATAAGCGAAGGGTTAGATCTGGCAGGCATTACCTGATCCATGAGCATGTGGTAGAATTGCATACCGACGAGTGGTTTCCTCTGGTGCTGGCAAGTGAGAGAAAAGAGCTTCTTGAAGGTATTAGATCTATTTTTATGGATATGAGCGGAAAAAAATAATCCGCTCAGTTTGTTTCATCAAAAGATACGGGAAGGTTGCTCCGAAAGGAGTAGCCTTTTCTTATTTCTGGGCTTAGTGTAAGCAATTAAGGGTATAACATAGCGTTAAAATCGTACGTCAATCTCAAATGAAGCGCAGCGAAATGACGTTTTATCTTCATTTGCCATCGCAACTCCATGCTTTTCAGCTAAAAACTACCCCCCTCAGACTAACGATTCTATATTTATGATCGGCCCTAATATTCAATTACAACCTTGCCAATTGTTTTTCCACTCTCCAATAAGCGGTGTGCTTTTTTTAGGTTATCTGCGGTAAATCCTTTCAGTGTAGTATTTAAGGTTGTTTTAAGCGTACCGTCGTCAAAAAGTTCGGTGAGTTTATTTAAAATATGACGTTGTTCATCCATATCATCAGTTTGATACATCGAACGGGTATACATCAACTCCCACGAAAAAGTAACACTTTTATTTTTTAACTTATTCAGCGCAATAGGAGTGGCAGAGCCGGTAATGGAAACAATATGTCCCTGGGGTTTGATCAGCTCTACCAGGTTATCCCAGTAACTGTTTAGGTCTACAAAATCGAGAATAAAATCCACTTCCTTAAAACCGGCAGCACGTACTTCTTCAACCAGATTATTGTGGTTAACCACCACATCAGCGCCCATCATTTTGAACCATTCTTTGGTTTCAGTACGCGAAGCCGTGGTAATTACCTTTAAACCACTTAATTTTTTGGCAAGTTGTATGGCAATTGAGCCCACACCACCAGCACCTCCAATAATCAGAATACTTTTGCCCTTATCTTTTTGCTCACTAATGCCGATGCGATCGTACAGCGATTCCCATGCAGTAAGTGCGGTTAAAGGCATAGCGGCAGCTTCGGCATTGCTGAGTGTGCTTGGCTTTAAGCCTACAATCCGTTCGTCTATCAATTGATATTCTGCATTACTTCCACTGCGGGTAAGGTCGCCAGCGTAATAAACCACATCTCCAGGCTTAAAAAAAGTAACTGCCTCTCCAATTGCTTCTACTATTCCGGTCGCATCCCAGCCAATTATTTTCGGCGTTTCCAACACAGTATCTTTAGCACTGTTCTGGCGAATCTTATAATCTACCGGATTTATACTGATTGCATTTATCTTAACCAGTATATCGCGCCCGCTAGGTTGTGGAACAGCTGTTTCAAATTCGATAAAACTTTCATTTTCTATTATGGGCAGTGATGTTTTAAATCCAATTGCTTTCATGCTTTCTTTTTTATAAATGTACTATCCGTTTTTGTCGATCTACAATTTCAATGGACCAAATATAACCTGATTTTACTGCCTTTTTTGGAAAAAATGCAATTATGGAAAAAGGTATTTCTACTGGGTACGCTTTTTTTCTTCCTCACTGGCCGAAGTTCTTTTTCTAACGGCAGTTGGGTTACCGCCCAATCGGTAGGAGAAACTTAAAGTAACGCTACGCGTGTCATTTTTTTCAGTAAAACCATTTTTTTGGTTCTGATAATCAACGTCAATCCGGTAGGCATTACCATAAAAAATGTCGTTCACAGCAAGCCTGAGGGTTCCCTGACCTTTAAGTAATGTTTTGCGTAGCCCCGCACTTACATCATACAGCCGAGCAATATGGTAAATACCCTGTATGGTTGGAGAAGAATACCACGCGCTTATTTCGGCCTTCAGTCCTTGTGCCTTGTTTATGGTAAAGGCATGGTTAGAACTTAAATAGACACCCCAAACATGGTAATCGTAACAGGCCTGTAAATATCCCGACTTTTCCAGTCGGTAAGAACCTTGAACATAATTGTTGATTTCCCACCAAGAAGCTGGCTTGGCGGAAAAGGAGGTAGAAAAACCAAGTTCCTGACTCAGATCCAGGTTTCTCTGAGTATCGTAAAAGAGTTTTGAGGTATTATCCTGTACCGTGATATTGCTAAAGTAATCAGTCGTCCGCCTTAGATAGAATGAAATATTATATTGTTGTTTATAAGTATAACCCAGTTCGCTGTTATAAATAAAGGCAGGTTGCAATGCCGGGTTGCCCTCCAGGTAAGCGTATGGACTTGTGTAGGATTTAAAAGGGTTAAGTCTCCAGTATTCGGGCCGGCTGATCCTTGAATTATAGTTGAAATTGATTTCGTTGTCTTTATCCACTTTATAAACCACAAAAAGGGTTGGAAAAAGCTTAAAATAGTTATTCTGGTTGTTGGTGTTTAATACAATCGATTTGCCATTTATGCGGGTGTACTCACCGCGCAAACCACCTTCAAAACTCCACTTGCCCAAATCTCCGGCAATACTGGTGTAAATTGCGGATATATTTTCGGTATACATAAAACGATCGCTGCGGTTGACCAATAGTTCTGGGCCGCTAGCAGGGTTATTATAGAAATCGAAGCTGTTGTGTGTACGGATACTGCTGTATTTCAGACCTGATTCAAAAGTCCATTTCTTCCAGAACTTATCGGTATAATCCAGTTTTCCCGAATAAATATCAATATGCTGATTGGAAGGTGTAAAGATATGGTAAGTGTCGGGTAGCAAACTACCGTTGCTCAATGTTCCATAAGTATCTACCTGTTGGTTGTTTTTGTTCTGATAAGGCACATAATCGATATCCACATTAATATTCCTGCCATTGGTATCCAGTTTAATCTTGTAGTTAATATTAAAGCTATACTGATATGCTTTTCCGTTAGAAAAGTTTTGGGTATGTAGGATAGAATCGGGCATAACTGCATGGTTATTACTAATTGTAGTTAATATATTGTTCGGCCTGCTGTTGCTACCGTTGTAACCATTTATCAAAATACCAATCACTTGTTTATCGGTAAAGTTGTAATCGGCTCCAATTTTATAACTATTAGCATTTCCCAGGCGTAAGCCTGATTTTTCATTTCTCCAATCAGAATAGCCACCTGGAGCGTTATAAATAATATATTCACTTTCTTCATGGTCTTTTTTACGCCTGTTATAGCCATAGCTGCCATATACATTTAACTTGTTTTTGCGATAATTGAATACCATACTTGGGCTATAGCTGCCGTAGGTTGATTGTGTGTAAGCCCCAGAAAGTACGATGTTAAAACCATCGCCCTTTGTTTTTTTTGAAACAATATTGATTACAGCGCCACCTTGAGCGTCATACCTGGCGGTAGGATTAGCAATAATTTCTATTTTGGCAATATTATCTGAAGGCAAGCCGCGAAGATAGGCAGCCAGGTCTTCGCCCGATAATCTGATAGGCTTATCGTCCATATAAATTACCACGTTTTTATTGTTTGCTGTAACTCCGCCATCAAAACGAGTTTGTACGCCAGGTGCTTTACTAAGCGCATCCCAAACCGTTGCACCACTGGCCACGATGCTATTTTCGACATTAAATATTACCCTGTCTATTTTTCTTACAATAAGCGGTTTTGAAGCCGATACCGTTACCTGATCCAGAGTTTTATCGTCACTAATCATCATTAATATGACTGAATCCATCGGAAGATTTATCTGTTGGCTCATATCCCTATATCCAACGGCTTTCAACATTAAAATATAAGTGCCTTTTAAAGGCTGCTGGAAACTGAACAGGCCATTTTTTGAAATCTGGACCGCTAAAGTCGAGTCTGCACGACGCAGGTTAATGCTTACCCCATCAATCGGTTCGCCATTTTTATCGGTTACTAAACCTTTACGTAATTGCGCCAAAGTAATAAGAGGGGAAAGGAAAAGAAGGATAAGGGTTAACTTTTTCATGTTTCAAAACTAAGCGCGTTGCATGTAAAGCAAAGTTAATCTCGGTTAAATATGGTTAAATCTTCGACCCACACTTCCATTGCTAAAATGATTTGTTCAATTTAGTGGGATGAAATGGCTTACGTCCAGATATGTTTTCCCTTTGGCAGTTATCACACTGATTATTAGCCTGTTCCTGCAATGTGCATGGATTCGGCAACTGTATCTGGCACAAAAGAAATCCGTTACCACCGCACTCGAATCTATTGTTAGTGATGCTTCAAGGCGTATAACCTATCAAAGCATTGCTAAAGGGCACGAGAAAAGCCTCCGTTTTCAGCAGTTTTTCCTTTCGCCAGAGTGGTTAGCGCTCAGGCAGGCATTTGATGACCTAAAAGTGGATAACCTGCGTAGCCGGTTTCATTATGGAATTACTAATGATAGCTCGGTTGTAGAAATGAAAATGTCGTTTCTGAATGATCCTAAAAAAAAAATCAGCCATAGTTCTACCGCCGTTACCGATGGTAAATCGCAACGGGAGGTTTCGGTGCAAGATCAGCGTGACCTGAAAGTGATGGATAGTTTAGTGAACCATCGGCTAGATCTACTGGGTTTGCATATCAACAGAAGTTATGCGCTTTACGACTATTCTGATGGGAAATTGGTAAAAGGCAAGACAATCTCTAATGGCACATCAGCTTTTGTTAGTGGGAAATATACTTATAACCTTAAGTTTCAGAACAGGTATCAGCTCGTGGTTCCAACCATTACCTGGTTAATTATTTATCAGATGAAATATTACCTCATTTCGTCGTTTATAATGTTGGTACTTACGGCAGCAGCTTTTTACCTGCTGATCAGGCTGATGAAAAACCAGCAGCTTTATGCGCAGGCAAGAATGAGTTTTACCAGTAATATGACACACGAACTCCAAACCCCGATCTCTACGATTGCTGTTGCCCTGGAATCGATCAGCAAGTATCATTTAATTGATGAACCTGAAAAGCTGCAGAATTACATCAATATAAGCTGCCACGAATTGCAACGTTTACAAGTAATGATCGAAAAAGTGCTTAAGCAGGAACAGATGGACATAGGAAAAACAAAATTGCAATTTAGTCTCATCGATATTCAATCTGTACTAAAACAGATAATGCTTTCTATGGATATTCAGGTACGCGAAAAAAACATGGAACTTGTACTTGTGCCCATAGATGAACCCTATTTTATTAAAGGTGATGCAATGCACATTGCTAACGCATGTTATAACCTGATCGATAATGCATTGAAATATTCGCCCGCACAATCCAGAATTGAGGTGTCGTGCAGTGTTGCCGATCTTGAATTAACCATCAGCTTTAAAGATAATGGCCCGGGGATTAAAGAAATTTACCATCAGCAGGTTTTTGAACGCTTTTTCCGGATCTTTAACCAAGATAATATACATAATGTGAAAGGTTCGGGACTGGGGCTTCATTATGTAAAGCAGGTGGTATCGCTCCACGGTGGGCGTGTGGCGTTGCAGAGCAAAATAGGAAAAGGAAGTAATTTTATGATCATTTTACCATTGTATGAAGAAAATTAAGGTTTTGTATGCTGAAGATGAGCCTTTTTTGGCGCGGATTGTGCTTGATGGTTTAACCAGTAGTGGTTATGAGGTAAATCTTGCTGCCGATGGAGCACTTGCCTGGAAACAGTTTTTAGCAGAAAAACCCGATATCTGTGTGTTCGATATTATGATGCCGCAAAAGGATGGTTATACACTGGCATCTGAAATCAGAAAGTCAGATCCCAATGTTCCGATTATCTTTTTGAGTGCCAAAGCCCTTACCGAAGATGTGGTGATGGGGTTTAAAAACGGAGGTAACGACTATCTCAAAAAACCCTTTAGTATTGATGAACTGCTGGTGCGGATGGAATCACTTTTAAACAGATTTGGTTCTTCGCAGAAAGATGAAAATGAGGCAAATAAAAAATACCAGTTCAGAAACTGCGAACTCGATCCCGTAGCACAAAAATTAAAAACTTCTGTAGGCGAATATTCTCTCTCTTATAAAGAAACCGTTCTGCTCGAATTACTCTTGAAAAACCGTAATAACATTTTGGAACGGGAGGATGCGTTGATCAAAATATGGGGCGAAGATAGTTTTTACAATGGTCGCAGTATGGATGTTTTTATGGCACACCTACGCAAACTGTTAAAAAGTGAACCAGAAGTCCAGATCATCAGTTTAAGAGGAGTGGGGTATAAACTTATCTGTTGATTGTACAAAAGTATGTTTGAGGTATGAACGTCATTCTTAACGATGTTCCATACATTAGTGTTTATCTTCGTTCAAGAATTTTCTTTCTGATTACATCAGAAGATTGAATTAAGCCTTAAAGCTTTTAGAAGTTCACTTTATGAGTTGAATACAACCACTGGTTGCCTAAAAGCAACAATAAGTAGCATAATTACAACTAAAATGAGCGAGTGATTTGTTGAATCTGACTATATGGCCTGCTACCTTTGTCATGTCGAAAGCTAAAAAAAGACAGTACCTATGGATTCAAAAATGATAGGCAATAAAATTGCCGGAGCAAGAAAAAAAATAAATATGTCTCAGGCAGTATTAGCCGGACATGTATTTGTAAGTCCGCAGGCCGTTGGAAAATGGGAACGGGGAGAATCAATGCCAGATATTATTACCCTGAACCAACTCACTAAGATTCTGAACGTTGATCTTAACTATTTTTCAGAAAACCTATCTTCTCTAAATGCCCTGAATAAAGTTGTACAGAAAACATCAGAAGTAAAGAGTTTAACAGATTCGCTACAGCCACAACTGTTGACCAATTTCAGCGGAAACGATCTTGCCAAGACAGATTTTGCAGGTGTTATTGCACATAATTTAAAATTCAATGGGAGTAATTTACATGGTTCAGATTTTAGTGGAGCTGACTTAACTGGTAGTACGTTTTTGGGTAGTGATGTAAGAGAAGCTATTTTTAAGGGCGCAAACCTTACTGATTGCAGCCTATCGGCAAGTGATCTTACTGCTTCTAATTTTGATCAGAGCATTTTTGTACGAACAAAGTTCTATGCTTCAGCGCTGGATGGGGCAAAAATTAGTAATACCAAACTCACTGATGTAAAACTAAGCAAGACCGATTTGAGAAAAACAGTTTTTGAAAACTGCGTGTTTGTGGGAGTAGATTTTGATTATTCCGATCTGCGTGGACTTAGTTTGGATGGCCAGACTTTTATAGGCGTGCTCTTTCATAATGCCGCCCTTAACGAAACTACATTCAAAGGGGCAACACTTAAAAATGTATCTTTCCGTTCTACTTTTGCCCTCACCAACAAATATTACAGAGCCATTAAAACGATTTGCTTTGAAGGAGCGGCAATGGATAAGTTAACCTATGCTTCGCTTAAAGGTTTAGGTGCCGATCTTTCAAAAGTTATTCTTTTATAATAAGATCAAAAGAAAAACAGAAGTACTGAAGAACAAGCTAATTCGTCATTTGTGGGAATTTTGGTTGCCTATAATAACGCAAGCCTTACTTTATAGGGGCGTTGGGGGTGACTTGTGCGATGATATATATAATTTAATTAATAATTAACAGATTGTTTTGAATACAATCCAGGCAATATTGAGCATGGGCCCGAGCATTAAACCTTGCACTAGAAAGGACACTGCTATTCTAAAAAATCAAATATGAATTTATTGTATTCATCCCGCATTGGCAACTCGAAATCAGTGTAAAGAACCCTTTTATCAGCAGATACATTTTCACCTGTTTTGGGATTAAATCCTTCTTTTTTTATACTTCTCCAATAAATGCCTATTCCTCTTTTTTGCCAGGCAGGAAGGTTGTTGAAATTGATGCCATATTGAAAAAGTAATTCGTTTTTGGCTGCAGTACTCATTCCTTCAATTTTAGAAGAAGCTTGATTCCTGCTATGATTATCCTTTCTCAACTGCCAGTAGCAATGTGCATTTAAGGCATTTCTGTGTGCATCTTCGTTCCGCCATCTAAAATAATCCTCAACTAGTCTTTTGTTTGGTAGTTCAGAAATACGGCAGTCAAATGCACCTACGTCTCCTAAAATGGAAGAAAATTTAGCACTTGCTTCACCAGCCAGTACGGAAATATATTTTCTTACTTTTCGTCCAAAAAGATTTTCATTAGGGTGAAATAGCAACGATATTTCATCACTTTGTGTATAGCCGTAAATGATATTAAAACCGCAATTCATCAGATGTTTTACAGTTTCAATCATCAGATTCCGAAATTTTTCATCGAAAGGTGTTTCAAACTGATGTATTTCTTTGGTAAGTCTGGTAAAACCCCGGCCATCAATTCTGGCAACCATGTACATCTCAGGTAAAATACAATAATCTTGAGCGGTTTCATAAACCCTCATCTTAGCATCTAAATCATCAAATTTCATCTGACCATGGTTTTATAATGAATGAGTTATTCTCAGCCGCCACATAATATAGTTCGTCGAAACCCTCATGAATAGAAGGGAGGACCAACTTTTTAAAAGTTCCCCTTATACCAATTTCTGGGATTTTTTCTTTGCCCGAACGTTGATTATTACGGTCGACAGCATCATTTAATTTCGACTGAAAATAATATCCGGTCACTTTGAATTTGTTTGCCTTGGCAATGATTATGTACTTTGCCCTTTCTTCTAAAGAAGGGTTCGTATTATCCACTACAAAAGGCTGAGCGGTGAGGATACAGGTTTCAATAAATCTGAATTCCTTATTTCTCGTATTTAATAAATCTAAGGAAATATGTACATGCGTTTTAAAAAACTTCTCTTTAAAAAAGGTAGTTTTTCCAGTTGCCTGAATGCCACAAAATATGATTGCTTCCATCTTCCTAAAGATTCGGATTTTATAGATACAAAAAAAGGAAGAATTAAGCTTAATTCTTCCTTTTTTTGATGCGGAAAGCGAGGGATTCGAACCCCCGGACCTGTTACAGTCAACAGTTTTCAAGACTGCCGCATTCGACCACTCTGCCAGCTTTCCGGAGGCAAAAGTACGAACTCCGGTTAAATCTGCAAACTATGAATGCTTTTTTTTTATATAAACTTGATAATTACTTAACACAGAGGGAGAAAAAATTATTTCTTTTGTATATTTTCTTCAATTGGTTCTGATTTTTTGAACAAATTAAAGGTAGGACGGATAATCTTTACACTTCTTTTGCTTACATCAACGCTCGCATTGAGTTCAAAACCGATCAATAAAATCAAAGAATTGAGGTAAAGCCAGATCATCACGACGATTAATGTTCCGATAGAACCATACACTTTATTATAGGAAGCAAAATGGTTAATGTAGAAAGAAAAACCCCAGATGGTAAGAAAGGCAAGTATGGTAGCCAACCATGAGCCCGCACTGAACAAGCGCCATTTTTTGGTATGCGATGGCCCGTAGCGATATAGAATTGAAATGGTAATGAAATATAAGATGGCCAGTAATGCCCAGCGCGTAAATTTGATGGTATAAATCAAAAAACTATCTTTTAAGTGCAGTTCGTCGTTGATTTTGTTCAGCAGAACCTCGCCCAAAGCCATTGCACTGATGCATATGATGATCGAAAAGCAGATAATAACGGTTAGTACAAGTGCAATTAAACGCTGTTTTATCCAGCCCCTGGTTTCGATAATCAACGATGATTTATTAAAAGCCTTCATTAGGTTTTTAACCCCATTGGTAGCAAAAAACAGTGCTGATAAAAAACCGAAAGACAATAAACCCCTGTTTTGGTTTTTGATGATGTCTTTCAATGTGGTTTCAAAGGCATCAAAAGCATTGTGTGGCAGTACCAGTTGAATTAAATTTAAAAGCTGATCCTGGAAACCCTTAATCGGTATAAAAGGGATTAAAGTAAACAAGAAGATAATCCCCGGAAAAATGGCTAGCATGAAACTATATGCTAAAGATGATGACTTGTTTACCAAAGCATCTTTTCCAATTTCGCGAAAGAAAAATGTGGCAACTGTATATAAGGGGAGTGGGCTAAAACCAGGCAAAACGCATCCCTTCGTCCATTCTATAAATCTAGAGTAGAGTTTAAGATGTAATAATTGCCTATGTAACCATTCCATTGTATTTGTTAATTAAAAAAACACCGATAGTTTCTCCATAAAGTTTTCGGGTGGATTTGTTGGTTTATTTTTCTTCATGTCAACAAAAACCAGTGTGGTTGCCCCAATGTTTATGAGTTCTTCTTTTTCATTGTATAGCTCATACTCAAAGAAGATCCTGACGCCTGGTAATGTTTTGATGATCGTTTTTACGGTAATTTCCTGATCGTAAAGGGCAGGTTTAATGTATTTGCACTTTAATTCTAAAACAGGCATCATAATCCCGTCAGCTTCCATCGAGCTATAGCTCATACCCAAACTGCGCAACATTTCTACCCGGCCAACTTCGTAATACTGCGCATAATTGCCATAATACATATAGCCCATTTGATCGGTTTCGCCATACCGAACCCTGATTTTTGTACTGTGGCTATACATTATTTAAATATATTTCTTTTATTTAAAGCTTCGCGGTATTTCTTCGCATTGATTTCGTGTTCTGCTTTGGTTTCGGCGAAGTTATGATAGCCAGAAAAATCTTCTTTGGCACACATATAAATATAATTATTGTTATCGCGGTTGAGTACGGCATCAATGGCATTAATACTCGGCATCATAATCGGTCCGGGAGGCAAACCTGCATATTTATAAGTGTTATAAAGCGATTGTACCTGCAGTAATTTCCCTGTCACCCTTTTAACTGTAAAATCGTTGTTTGCAAAAATTACTGTTGGATCGGCCTGCAACAATATGCCTTTATTTAAGCGGTTTAAGTATAAGCCAGCTATAATGGGCATTTCTTTATCATAAAGTGCCTCTGCATCAACAATAGAAGCCAAAGTGTATACTTGTGCTGGCGTAAGGTTTAAACTTGCTGCTTTTTGTTTACGATCTGCTGTCCAGAATTTATCGTACTCCTTGTGCATACGCTCAAAGAAATCAACAGGAGAAATATTCCAGTACATTTCGTAAGTATTCGGGATAAACATGGCATACACATTATCCTGGTTAAAACCATATTTGCTAATCAGCGCTGTAGAATCTAACACCTTGATAAAGCTTAACGAATCGGCTTCCAGATTACTGGCCAGATATGCGGCAAAATTTTCTTTCTTGCGGATGTTATGGAATTTCAATTTAACCGGATCCTGGTTTCCAGCTTTGATCAGGTTAATCAGCGTACGGTTGGTCATTCCCTTTTTCAAACGGTAACGTCCCGGTTTTACACTTGTAGTTAAATTCATTTTTCCGGCAGCAGCAGTAAAAGAAGAGATGCTTTTTACCAGATCTTTCTTTTTAATTTCTGCAATCAAATCATCGTAGTTGCTTCCGGTTTTGATATATAAATATTTTTGATTTTCGGTAACGTTAGGGGCAAAGTAAAGCCTGTAAATATTTAACGCAAAGTAACCAGCAATTAAAATAACCACAAGGGCAATAACTATTGCTGCTTTTTTGCCTGTACTCATGTTCTTTTTTTCTACTTCAGTCATCTGTAATATGATACTTGTTTATTGTTGTTTGTTAGATAAGGTAATGTTAATCTTGGTGCCAATAGCCACTTTGGTTAACGAATCAACCAGCATTGGGTCTTGTTTGATAATAACAGCGGCAGCACTATCGGTAATAGGGCCGTCGTAAGTGATATTACCTAAACTCAGGTTTGAACCCCTTAGGCTAAATTTAGCTTCATCCATGGTTAAACCCATTAACTGCGGAATATCTACTTCTTCGTTTCCACGCCCATCGCCTAAAACCAGGTTAATTCTTGAGCCAACAGGTACAATCTGACCGGCAGCTATCGGCTGACCGCCAAAAGATGCTTCTAAAACCACATCACGGCTTACATCAGGTTTATAGGTCGTATCTCCAAGTTTTAATCTCGAACTCTCTATAATAGCCTGCGCTTCTCTTAAGGTCTTAAACGCGATATCAGGGAATTTTGTATTTGGTGTTTTACCTGCATTAATGGTTAAGTAAATGGTACGGTTATCTTTTACAAAGGTATTGGGATCAGGATCCTGGTCAATTACAATTCCGGCAGGTTGATCCATTATAAAAACAGAATCTACTTCATATTTTAGTCCGGCATCCTCGAGTTTCTTTACTGCCTGCTCAAATGGTAAGCCTTTTACCATGGGTACATTTAGGCCTTGCCCGTGTTTGGTGTAATATCTTAAACTAAAAAAAGCGACCAGTAGAAGCACAACAACAGTTACTATTGCCGCTAAAATGTTGTTTCTAAACGATTTGGTTTTTAAATAATCTATAAATTTAGACATGAATCTTAATTTGGGTTATGCGTACAAGCTCAAATGTAACTATTTTAATGGTTGATTAAATTATTGAATACTTTTCCTTGTTCAATAATTCAATAAAACCATTCGATAAATTCTCTCCTTCGATATTACTAAAGCACAAAGATATTTATATTTTTGAGGATATATTTATATTCAATTTCTATTTATAAAAGGATTTTTAACATGAAGAAAACGATAGCATTGTTAACAGGCGGTACCACAGGCGAATGGGTTGTTTCAGTAAAAAGTGCGGCCACTATTGCCCAAAATATCGACCCGGATTTATACGATGTATATAAGATTATGCTGAACGAAAAAGGCTGGTTTTATGAACCTGCTGATTCTGTTAAAATTGAAATTGATAAAAACGATTTTTCCTTAATGCTTGAAGGCAGAAAAATTAAGTTTGATGGCGTTTTTATTGCCATACATGGCTCGCCCGGTGAGGATGGAAAATTACAGGGTTATTTTGACATGTTAGGCATTCCATATACCGCCTGCGATGCATTAACTTCATCAATTACGATGAATAAGGGCTATACTAAGGCTGTGGTTGAAGGTATTGATAACCTGTACACCGCAAAATCTGTTCAGATATTTAAAGGCGGAAACCATAGTTTAAACCAAATTAAACAAGATTTAAGATTACCTTATTTTGTTAAACCAAATAGTGGGGGCAGTAGCATTGGCATGAGTAAGGTAAAACATGCTGATGATCTGGAAGAAGCCATTGAAAAGGCATTTAAGGAAGATACTCAGATTTTAATCGAAGAATTTGTAAGCGGTAGGGAGTTTTCGATCGGTGTTTTTGGCGCCGAAGGTAAAATTATTGTTTTACCTGCAACAGAAGTAATTCCGCAAAATGAGTTTTTCGATTTTGAAGCGAAGTATACACCCGGGGCAACGGAAGAGATTACGCCCGGTAGAATGAATGCTGAAGAGGTGAGCCGTGTGCAACAAGTGGTAAAAGATGTATATAAGAAACTAAATTGCAGGGGAGTGGTACGCATTGATTACTTTCTTGAAGAAGGAACCGGTAAGTTTTATTTTATCGAAATCAATACCATTCCCGGACAAACGGCAACCAGTTTTATTCCACAACAGGTAGCAGCAATGGGTATTACATTGAAAGAGTTTTATACCCGCTTAATGAAAGAAACGCTGGGATAGCCAACATAAATTTTGTCGTTAGCACCATTCCCAACTTGATTGGGAATCCGTAATACAATAGGCTTTAAGATTCCCGCCTGCGCAGGAATGACGACAGTTTGAGCAGATTAAACTAGTATAAACAACAATGAACATCCAAAAACTGATTGATAAAGGTTTAAAACTCAAAAGCTATCCAAAAGATTCGGTTATTTATGAACCAGGTATGCAGCCCAGGTATGTGTATTTTATCAAATCAGGCGAGATAAGAATGGTTACCGTGAGCGATGAAGGAAAGGAGTTTATTCAAGGCGTTTTTAAAACGGGACAGTATTTTGGCGAACCTGCTTTATTAATCAACAGGCCTTATTTAGCTTTTACCATTGCCAATAAAGATTCGCAGATTATTGCTGTAAATAAAGAAGATTTCTTTGAACTGATAAAAAATGAGCCCGATTTTAGTATGGATCTGATCCGTACTTTAAGTAACCGCTTATTTTATAAATCGATGATGCTGGAAGAACTTGCAAGCGAAAAGGCTGATCATCGGTTGTTAACGATTATCAATTACCTCCTTAATGATGTTGCCGTAGGTGAAAATTTAAAGGTAACGCGACAAGAATTAGCTGATATGACTGGTTTAAGGGTAGAAACAGTTATCCGTGGAACCAAAACACTAGCAGAAAAAGGCCTGATTAGAACTATTAAGGGGAAAATAATTAAGGTTTAGGATTATTAGAAAGTATTAGCGAATAAACTAGTTTTTTAACATGATGTAGATCATAAATTAGTTTTTAATTTTAAGTTTACCTTTGTGCTATTAAATTAGAAGATTATGGCTGAGTTATCTAAATTCCAGGCTTTTGTACAGTGTAAATGTCCACGCTGCCGCAAAGGTGATATTTTTACAGGAAGTGCTTATTCTTTCAAACTGCAAAAAACAAATGTTAGCTGCCCACATTGCAACTTAAAATTTGAGCGTGAACCTGGTTTTTTCTATGTAGCGATGTTTGTGAGTTACGCCATGAATGTTGCAGAAATTATAACTATTGGAGTAGCATCTTATGTTTTGGGTTTACCTTTAATTTATGAAAACCTGTGGTACTATGTAACTTTAATCTTATCAGGGGTTTTATTATTGTCGCCAATTAATTACCGCTATTCTAGAGTTATTTTGCTCCATTACCTTACTCCAGGATTGCATTATGTTCCAGGCAGCGGGGATTAGTAAATTATAGATAAAATAGACGAATCATAAAACTAATTTCTCTTCAAGTTCTGTGTCATATTGAGCTTGTCGAAACACACTATGGGGTTATTTAACCCAATCCTTCGACAGGCTATCATGGACAGACTCAATATAAGAATCGGTATTGAGAGGAGGAAGGGCGAAGCAATCGTTACTTTTAGGAGCCCCCTCTTGTAAAGATTGCTTCGCCGGCCGAAAAAGCCTTCTCGCAATGACGATTCTTCGAGGCCTATCAATTCGTTAAAATCACCCGTCATTCATATCGGTTTTTATGCAATAAATGATGCCTCAGGATGATAATCTATATTTTAACCCCTTTATTTATACAATCAACCAATGCTTTCACTTTTATTTCAGATGTGAGTTCGTACCGATATTCATCTTCAATACTGCCCATTTTAGTTTTCGTATTTCTGAATTCCATTTTACTTAGCACAAATTCCTTGGCAGAGGCATGGAATTGTGTGGCACCAGTTTGATCAATAAGGTTTTTGATGTTGTTTTCATTTATACCTGCGCCTGGCATGATGGTAATCCGGCCAGCGGCCTTTTTTACGAGCTGTGATAGTTTTTCTGCCCCTAGAATTGCAGAAGAAGCACCTCCTGATGTAAGCACTCTTTTTATTTTAAGTGCGATTAAATCTTCCAGCGCCTGATCCATATCGTTACTCATATCGAATGCCCTATGGAAAGCTACCTCCATGGGCTTGGCTAGCTCAATAAGTTCAGTACACCTTTCTTTATCGATGGTGCCATCTGCTTTAAGTATCCCTATAACTACTCCATCACAATTTAATGATCTGCAGATTTTTATATCTTCTTTCATTAATTCAAATTCAACTTCAGAGTATAAGAAATCTCCTCCACGCGGACGGATAATCGGCCAAACTTCTATAGATAGATTTTTTTTAGCCAAGGCAATTTGAGCGTAACTTGGCGTAGTACCACCTTCTGCCAGGTTATCACAAAACTCCACCCTTTTCGCGCCACCATTTTGCGCGGCCAATGCCGATTGGTAAGAATTAGCACATACCTCTAAGCAACCAATTGCCACTTCACTCATTATATATTAGATTTAGTTATTTATATTATTCCTGCCGTCCTGCTGGCCCTAAAACCACCCATCCTTTCGAAGATTTGTAGGTGTTAAGTAACTGCACAGATTTTCCGCCGTCTGGATACCAGCATACTTCGGTAATTACCCAATGGGTTTCATCAACTTTTTTACGTTCCGGAAAAGCATTTTGAACAGTAGAAAAATCGGGGAAGCCATTTTCCTCTATATTATTGATGAAAGATAATTTAAGTACTTCGGCAGTTTCGTTGATAATATCCTGATCAATCTCCATTTTCATTACTGAAAGTAAAGATTTAGCCTCTTCAAAAAAATCCTTACAGGCTATTGCTGCATCAATATCTTTATTATTGTATGCTTTTTCTATAGAGAGGATAGCACCTTCTGGTGTTTCGAGATCGGCCTTAAAATGGTCAACTCCTTCATCAATATACAAACCCACACTGTTATCAAATGCTGCTTTCTCTTTTTCATTAATGCCATCCCTAATGGCCCGTATGGTATAACCGCCAATTAACCTACCGTTTTCAATAATCATCCAGTCTGTGATTAAATCGCGTTTTATGCCAATTTTCTGATTAAATTTTACGGAGCGAATGTTTATCGGTTCGTTACCAAGAGTGCCAAATAAGTTTCCTTCATCGTCAAAATGTGGGTCTGTTAACCAAATATGCTCGCCCTCATCACCATCTGTAATAAGTACTTTAACAGAAAAATAGTTCTGATAAGGTTGTGGTTTTTTTATACTTTCTTCGAAATACCAGAGGGTTAAATTGGCTTTTTCGATTGCCCAGTTCATGCGTTCGTCTTCGCTGGGCACATAAACCATATCAGGTTCCCCCTCGCGTTCGGCAACATTTTTCTTTCCGAAAATCTTAGACAATAATCCCATTTACAGGTTCATTTTGTTTATCATTAGGGAAATTCAACCCATTAATAATAGCTTTTACCTTTGATCAAAAGATCTTGTTTTTCTGCATTGCAAACAGCGTAACTAAAACCTTGCTGAATGGCATAAGCGCCATATTCCCCTTTTTTGTTGATGGCTAAAAATCCTACCTGTATGTTTTTGGCAGTTTCAGGTTTCTTTTTAATAATACGCATTACCGCTTCTTTGCAGGCAGCTTCAGGTGTATAACCCTGGCGCATTAATTCTACTACCAAAAAAGAGCCAACATTTCTTACCACTTCTTCACCTACACCTGTTGAAGTTGCTCCACCAACTTCATTGTCTACATAAAGGCCGGCCCCTATAATCGGGCTATCACCAATACGGCCATGCAATTTATAGGCCATACCGCTGGTTGTACAAGCACCTGAAATATTTCCTTTAGCATCAATTGCGAGCATACCAATCGTATCGTGATTGTATTGGTTTCCAGGAAGTTTTTGTGGTGCAGCTTTCTGGTAGAGCTTATTTTCGATATTCATTACAGGCGCATATTTCGCCGTTTTCAACCATTCTTTCCAGGCTTTTTCGCTGGCAGGAGTAAGTAAGTTTTCTTTCTTAAAACCTTGTTCCAAAGCAAACTGCAGAGCACCATCGCCAGCTAACATTACATGCGGAGTTTTTTCCATCACTTTGCGCGCTACGGAGATAGGGTGTTTAATATGTTCAAGCGCTAAAACGGCGCCACAATTACCAAGTTCGTCCATAATGCAGGCATCGAGCGTAACGTGGCCATCACGATCTGGCAAACCGCCATACCCGACAGATTGGTTGTGCTCATCAGCTTCTGGTACCCAAACGCCCTGTTCAACAGCATCTAAGGCACGTCCACCGGTTGATAAAACCTTCCATGCATCAGCATTTGCTGCAATCCCAAAATCCCAGGTAGAAATAACAATCGGAAAATTTGCTGCTTTTGAATCTTTTTTAGGAAGCACTTCAGCTATGCTACTTTTATCGATGGCAAGCAGTCCGGCAGATAGGGCGGATGCTTTTATAAATTTACGGCGGTTAAACATTAGAGTTGTTTGGTTACTGGTTAATTGTTGAAATTGCTTAATTGTTAAATTGACCGATCCTGTTTGATCATTCTGGTTTGAGCATTGGTAATTTCTGAATCATTAATCGTTTTACTATTGTCTGAAAAATTGTGATTGATTATTTATTCTCAATCGTAAATCTGTCTGCATCCTTTAAAAACGGAAATTGCCTTCTTACTTTAACCAGTTCTTCGTAATTGATACTAAAGGTATATAAATCTTCGTCTTCTGGTTTATAATAAACGGTATTACCGTAAGGATCTAAACACATGGATAATCCACTGTGGTAAATCTGATTTCCATCATGTCCAACACGGTTTACAGCAATTACATAACTCTGGTTTTCAATTGCCCTGGCTGGGATTAATGCCTTCCAATGCGCCGATCGTTTATCTGGCCAGTTGGCAACCAGGAGTAAGATATCATATTCCTGATCTACATTGCGCAACCAAACCGGAAAGCGTAAATCGTAACAAATGGCTAATCTGATTTTCCATCCTTTAAGTTCTACAATAAGTTTTTCTTTACCAGGGCTAAAATGTTGATCTTCGTCGCCCATGCCAAACAGATGGCGTTTATCGTAATGCTGGTTTTTACCATCTGGTTCCATCCAGATCAAACGGTTAAAATATTGATTGTTTTCTTTTATAATGATACTTCCTGTAACTACGCAATTGTACTGATGCGCCATTTTTTGCATCCATTGCATCGTTTTTCCACCCATTTCTTCGGCTAAGGCTTCAGAACTCATACTAAAACCTGTGTTAAACATTTCGGGTAAAATAATAATGTCAGTCTTTTCCCTTACACCCATTGATAATCTAAGTGCCAGATTCAAAAGGTTTTTCTCAATGTTTTCCCAAAAAAGATAAGCCTGAAAAACGGTTACTTTCAGATTTTCTATTTGAGTGTAAACAGGTGCTTCCATTGTTTATAGGTTTAGTCTGGTTAAACTTTTTTTAATTTCTCGGCCGCTAAGGCAAGTGTAGCGTTTTCTTTTGCAAAGCAGAATCTGATAATTTTATGATCAGTTGCTTTTTGATAAAATGCCGAAACCGGAATGGCGGCTACTCCAAATTCCCTGATTAACCGCATGCTAAAATCGGTGTCTTTTTCATCGCTAATGCTGCTATAGCTTACACATTGAAAATACGAACCATTACAGGGCAAAAGCTTAAAACGGCTTTCGGTCAGGAGACTTCTAAAATAATCTCTTTTCTGTTGAAAGAAACTGCCTATTTCAGTATAGTTTCTGGGTTCTTTAATATAATCGGCAATAGCTTGCTGCATGGGACTATTAACGCTGAAAACATTAAATTGGTGTACCTTTCTAAATTCTTTGGTTAATTTCTCTGGTGCCAAACAGTAGCCTAGTTTCCAGCCCGTAGCATGCAAAAGTTTACCGAATGAGGCTACAATGAAACTTCTTTGTTTTAATTCTGGATAGAGCATTACACTTTGGTGCTTTTGTTCATCGTAAATTAAATGTTCATAAACTTCATCGCTCAAGATTAAAATATCTGTACCGGCGACGAGTTTAATAAGCGATTTCATGTCGTCTGATGATAAAATACTACCCGTTGGGTTCTGTGGTGTATTTAAGATGATCATTCTGGTTTTTACCGTAAATAACTTCTTAACCATATCCCAATCAATGGCGTAAATAGGCGGGGCAAGTTCGTAGGTTTTAACCAAGCCACCTAAAAGTTTAATTGTAGGTGCGTAACTATCGTAAGCTGGTTCGAAAATAATCACTTCATCGCCTGCATTGATAATGGCGGCCAATGCTGTAAAAATGGCTTGCGTTCCACCTGCTGTAACCGTAATTTCTGTTTCAGGATTATACTTTATGTTATATAGTTTTTCTACTTTCTCTGCAATGGTTTCTTTTAAAAAAGTAGAACCAGGCATTGGTGCATATTGATTAAAACCATCTTGCATGGCTTTATTTACCAATTGAACTAGTTTTGGATCGCAGGCATAGTCAGGAAATCCCTGAGAAAGATTAATAGCATTGTGTTCTGCTGCAAGTTTACTCATCACCGAAAAAATGGTGGTACTTACGCCAGGTAGTTTAGATTGTATATTAAGCATCTTATAAGCGAAAATAGGAAAAAAAAGCTTAAAGCGTAAAACCTATACCAAAAGCCCCCGTTACCTGATCGGACGATTGCAATCAAAAACTTTTCAGGATCATTTAAACCCTGAGGTTAAACCAACGTCAATAACCACATTAAATGGAGAAGCATGAGCTGATTTTAGGTTCACGAATGTTGTATTATTTCAAATATATTTCGTCTTATTTAAAATTATTCCAGATAAAGCCTTTTCTTTGCATTTAAAATCTCAATTATCCATTAAATATGAAGTTTAAACACTTAAGTGCAGCTTTTTTACTGGTAATAAGTGCATCAGCATTTGTTAGCCCAAAAAAAACTTTAAGAACGTTTGTTTCCAATTACGAAAATGTATTGGGTACATCATTAGAATTAAAATTTAAAACCAGCAGCCAGGCCGACGCAGATTTAGCAGAAGCGCGTGCATTAAATGAAATGGATAGGCTTGATGATATTTTAAGTGCTTATAAAGCTAACAGCGAGTTTAATAAATGGATGAGCAATGGTAAACAAACTACCAAAATTTCATCAGAATTATTTGAGGTTTTAAAGCAGTTTGAAAATTATAAAACATTAACTAATGGCGCGCTTGATGCCTCAGCTAAAGTAATAGGCGATGTTTGGAAAAAAGCAGCTGCTGAAGATCATTTACCATCAACTGCAGCATTAGAGCATGCAGTTACATTGGTTAAACAAAAACATTATATACTGAATGAACAGGATGGGACAGTTACCCGTTTAGATGATACGCCATTAGCATTAAATTCTTTTGCAAAAAGTTATATCATTAATAAAGCTGCAGAGAAAGCTGTTCAAAGTGCCGGTATTGAAAACGTGGTCGTGAATATTGGTGGTGATATGGTAATTAAAGGAAATCAGCCAGAAGTTATCGAAATAGCAAACCCTAAAGCTGATGCTGAAAACGATGTTGCACTAACAACAATCAAAGTATCTAATATGGCCGTGGCAACCAGTGGTAATTACCGCAGAGGTTTTAGTGTAAATGGAAAATGGTATTCGCACATTGTTGATCCACGTACCGGAAAGCCTGCTTCAGAAATAATTAGTGCAACAGTTATTGGTCCTGATGCCAGTGAAACAGGTGCTTTAGCTACTTCTTTTAATGTACTTTCTATTGCCGAAATCGAGGCATTGACAAAGACTAGAAATGACATTGCATACTTGTTAATCACTAAAGATGGCAAAGAAATTAGAAGTAAGGAATGGGCTAATTACGAGTTTGCTTTAAATAAGCCAGCTATTGGTTTAGAAAAAGCAAGCAAAGGTGATAAACTTTGGAATACTAAATATGAGTTGGTGGTAAATCTAGAAATTGCCAATATAGAATCTACAGATGGTAAACGTGTCCGTCGTCCGTTTGTGGCCGTATGGATCGAAGATGCCGCCAAAGCCCCTGTACGTAATCTGGCTATTTGGTATAACAAACCACGCTGGTTGCCAGATTTAAAATCGTGGAACCGTGCCAATGGCGATGAGTTTAAAAAAGGAGCTGAAGGTAAACTAAGCTCAACGAGTTCTGCAACACGTGGTCCAGGTAGATATAGCTTATCATGGGATGGAAAAGACGATAGTGGGAAATTGGTAAAAGCAGGTGTTTACACCGTTTTTATTGAAGTTGCCCGCGAACATGGAACTTACCAGGTGATTGCAAAAGAAATGAAATTTGCAGGCTCGGCACAAAAAATAGAATTAACACCAAATACAGAACTAACATCAGCATCTCTTGACTACAGAAAAATTGCAACCGCAAAAAAATAAAATAACGGTAGCACCTAGCGGCCTCGGAAAAAAGCAGGTAAAAAAAGATAGCGGAAAAGGTAAGGGTAAAAAGCGTTTAGCTGGTTTATCACGTTGGCTGCACATTTATCTATCGATGGTCAGTTTTACAATCCTGCTATTCTTTGCAGTATCAGGTTTAACCTTAAATCATGCAGATTGGTTTACTTCAGGCAAGGAAGTGGTTAAGAAAGATTCTGGATCAGTAAACTTAAAATGGGTAAACCAGCCTGATACCAACAAGATCAACAAATTGCAAATTGTTGAGTTTTTTAGGAATAAACATGAGGTTAAAGGCGCACTGAGCGATTTTAGGATAGATGACAGGGAACTAAGTTTAACCTTTAATGGACCTGGTTACCTGGCCGATTCTTTTATAGACCGTGAAACCGGCAAATATGAATTAACCATAACCCGGTTTGGCGCGGTAGCCGTGATTAATGATTTACATAAGGGCAGAGATTCTGGTAAGGTTTGGTCGTGGATTATTGATATTTCTGCGATATTAATGACGTTGGTATCTATCTCCGGAATTATCTTAATCTGTTTTATTAAAAAGAAACGATTAAGCGGCTTTATCATTGCAGCTGTGGGTACAATTGTTTGCTATTTGATTTATAAGTTATTTGTACCGTAAGTTAACCACAAAGGCACTAAGGGCATTGAGATTATCAATTTAGTACTTAGTGTCTTTGTGATAAAATATTAATGCGCTGCAACTGCAGCATCAGACGATGCCTCCACTTCGGTTGTGATAAATCTTCTGCCGATTAACAAACAACATAAAGCAATAAACGTAGCAACCGTCATTACCAAAGGCATAGGTACAACCGAGTGTTCGCTAAATAAGCTCACCATCACCGAAGCCAAAGCACCTAACCCCATTTGCAAGGCACCCATTAAGGCTGATGCACTACCGGCATTTTTAGAAAATGGTGCGAGCGATAAGGCAGCAGCATTAGGATTAATTAAGCCTAAACAAGCCAGAAACAGTGCAATAAAACCTATTGTAGAATATAAATTTAACCAGTTATTTAAAGCAAAAATCAAAAATATTAAACTGAAAATACATTGCGCAATAAGCGCATAGGTTACAATATTTTTGCTGGTAAACCATTTTAATATCAGACTATTTACCTGACTTGAACCAATAAAAGATACCGATAAAAGCGCGAAAATCCAGCCATACCCAGTTTTGCTTACTTCGTATATTTTCATAAATACCGTAGGCGATGAAGATACATAAGCAAATAAACCTGAAAAGGTAATTGAGCTGATTAAGGCATAAGTGTAAAATTGAGGTTCTTTTAAAACGGTAAAGAAATTGGTTACAATCGGTTTAGGTTTTAAAGAGTAATTCGGATCTGGTTTGTAACTTTCCGGTAATTTGAAAATTGAAGCCAGGAGCATTAAAATAGCCATCAATCCTAAAAATACAAAAACATATTTCCAACCTAATGCCGATATTAAATAACCACCTGCAGTGGGGGCGAGCATAGGCGAAACAGCAATTACCAGCATTAAGGAAGCAAATACTTTCGGGCTTTCTTCTACAGAAAACAGATCTCGTACCATTGCAACCGAGGCTACTGCTGTGGCACAGCTTCCAATGGCTTGTACAAAACGTAAAACAATCAGCTGGTTAACATCCGTTACGGCCAAACACAAAAATGAGGAAAGGATATAAAGTGCCAAACCAAAATATAACGGTTTCTTTCTTCCAAATTTATCCAATAGGGGGGCATATAATAACTGACCAGCAGAAATCCCGATGAAAAAGCTCGAAAGTGAAAGAGCTACAGTAGATTCATTACTTTTTAAATCTTTTGCGATATCAACAAAACCAGGCAGGTACATGTCGATAGAGAAAGGGCCAAGAGCAGCTAATGAACCTAAAATGAGTATGAGATAGAAATGTTTTTTAGCCATGAAAGATTACCAGATTTTGATAGGGCAAAGATTGGGAGATTTAAGTTGTTAACCTATTTTTATGGTCGAACGATTGTAAAAATCATTTTTTTATTGCTAAGTCATAGGGGCACTTGTGTATTCTTTGTATGATATATGTTAAAAATATGGTGATCGCTATGCTAAATCTGCTATTTATTTATAGATTTATAGTCTATGACTTTTAAGACAAAAGAAAGCCGTTTACTACTCGTACTGGGTAGCTTTTTTGTGGCAAATGCTATACTATCTGAGTTTATTGGAGTTAAATTGTTCAGTGTTGAAGAAACGATAGGTTTTAAGAAGTTTGATATAAATTTACTAGGTGTTCCGCATCTATCCTTTGTGATGTCGGCAGGGGTATTAACCTGGCCAATCATTTTCATTATGACGGATATTATAAATGAATATTTTGGGGTTAAACAGGTCCGGTTCCTATCCATTCTTACTGCCATATTAATTTCATTTGCCTTTTTTGTAGCTTGGGGATCTATGCGTTTAACGGCTGCCGATTTCTGGGTACATCAAAATATAAACGGAGAAGACCTCAATATGAATAATGCATTTGCAGGAATATTCGGGCAGGGGATGTGGATCATTGTAGGATCAATTACCGCCTTTATAATCGGACAGATGGTTGATGTAATGATATTCCACAGAATAAAAAAAATAACAGGAGAGCGGGCACTTTGGTTGCGTGCAACGGGTTCTACTTTGATCTCTCAGTTTATCGACAGTTTTGTGGTGATTTTTATCGCATTTTATATAAATCCTCAATATCATTATAGTTGGCAGCAGGTTTTTGCAATCGGCTTGGTAGGGTATACATATAAATTTATTGTGGCCATATTAATGACGCCGATCTTATATATCGTACATGCCATAATTGATGGTTATTTAGGAAAAGATCTCGCTCATAAGCTAATTAAAATGGCTGGTAGGGGATAAATATTTAAACAACCAAAATAATCCGATTTATGAGAAACATCCTAATGCTATTGGCAGTACTTTCGTTATTTTCTTGTGCGAATAAAGATGAAAACAAAAAGGATCCAGATCTTGATATTCAGGGTACATGGCAGTTATTATCAGCTACAACCATAGAAAATGGAGCCAGCCAGACAACCGATTATTCTGGCGAGCTAAAAATGATCAAGATGTTTAATCATACACATTTTGCATTCTTAAAACATAGCCTTAATCCTAAAGATACCAGCAGTTTTGATGCTGGTGGAGGAAGTTATATGTTGGATAAAGATGATTACACCGAGCATTTAGAATACTATAAAAACAAAGATTGGGAAGGTAAAAGTTTTAAGTTTAAACTCGCTATCCATAAAGATACTTTGATTCAGAAAGGCATTGAGAAGGTAGAAAAAGCAGGGGTAGACCGGGTGATTATCGAAAAATACATTAAGGTAAAATAATTAACGCAAAAGGCCGGACTCGCTCCGGCCTTTGTGCTTAACAACAAAACAAATAAAAAAATTAACCTTAAAAATAAATTATAGGCTTGCCAATTCTGCGGCAAAAACATTTTCACTCAATTGCTCTTGTTTGTATATCTGTCTGCCTGTGTAAGCCACAAAAACAGATTCATCCAAAAGCAAGTCGCGGTTTTTAATTAAACTTTCCAGCTTAACAGTACCAACCACATATTTATAACTGCTTGCAGCATAGCGCTCGCTGATGTTATCAAATTCCAATAGGGTAATCAGATCTTCATCGGCATAACGCAGATAAATTTCTAACAGAATATCTTCAGTATGTTTTACACCGTTTTCTGAATGGTATTTTTTGTATTCATAACGGTAATCGTAACGCAAGGCGGCAATATCTGAAAGTACAGCGGCACCAGTAGGATGACCACCCGCACCTTTACCATAAAAAAACTGCTTATCAGCAAAAGCCGCTTGAACCGCAACTGCATTATACTCGTTTTCTACGTTATAGAGAAAATCGTCTTTAGCTACCAGTTTAGGCAGTACATAAGTTACAATATCTTTTGTATTTACCTTACGTGCAGTAGGAACCAACTTAATTTTAAAGTTTTTCTCTCGCGCATATTTAATGTCGTGGTTAGAAAGATTCTGTATACCAATGTTTAAAATGGCATTAGGATTTACGAATAAGCCATAAGCATGTGCGGTAGCAATAGCTAGTTTATATTTTGGATCGTAACCGCCCACGTCTAAAATCGGATCAGTTTCTGCAAAACCTAAATCCTGTGCTTCTTTTAATGCCGAATCGTAACCTTGGTTCTCGTTAAATATTTTCGATAAAATATAATTAGACGAGCCATTAAAAATTCCACTTAAAGCATGGAATAATTCATTGTCGTAGTATTCTTCTAAGTTACGTATAATTGGAATACTGCCACAAACAGCTCCTTCATACAATAAAGAAGTGCCATGCTCTTGTTGTAAATCTACCAGCTCTTTCAAGTGCGTAGCGATCATTTTTTTATTGGCCGATACTACGTTTTTACCATTTTTTAATGCCGTAGTAACAATTTCGTAAGCGGCATCTGCATCATTAATTAATTCTACAATCGTATTGATCTCTGTATTGTTCAGTATTTCGTTCCGATCAGTGGTAAACAGATCCTTATTAAGAGTACGCTTCTTTCTTGGGTCTTTTATTGCGATTTTAATGATCTCCAGATTTAGGTTCTGGCTTTGGATAATATCCAATAAACCTTGCCCTACAACTCCGAAGCCAAATAAACCGATTTTTAAATTCTTACTCATTATTTTAAACTTGATTGCACAGATAAACGGATTATACCGATATAGCTGTTCTTATTTTGTGATTTGTTTTAAATTTTATTCTGGTATCCGGTTTTTCACCTTCAACCTTTACACCCTTTACTTTATGCCTCTCTAAGCGGTATGCTGCAACTTGATAATCTTTTTATTACGGCTTTCCTTAATAAAGTTTCCGATTATGTTGGTCAAAGCATCTGTTTCGATTAAAAATCCATCATGTCCATAATCTGAATGCAATGCACTGAATTCTGCTCCAGGGATATGATCGGCCAGGAATTTTTGTTCTGAAAGTGGAAACAATACATCATTTTCTATTCCGATTACCAATGTATTGGCAGTAATTAGCTTTAACGCATCAGCAATACTTTTGCGGTTACGGCCCACATTATGGCTGTCCATTGCTTTAGTTAAATAATAATAACTATAAGCATTAAAGCGATTGATCAGTTTTTCTCCCTGATAATTCTGATAAGAAGACGACCTGAAATTGTCAGTCTTATCATTTACACTTTCTACCTGTGTATTGCCATAGGCGCTGTAGGTTCTATAACTTAAAAGCGCAATACTACGGGCTGTTTTTAAACCTTTGCTGCCCCCGTTCGGTTGGTTGGCATAAAAAGTTCTATCGGTGGTAATGGCCATACGCTGACTTTCGTTAAAGGCAATTCCCCATGGAGAATGTGCTGCATTAGTTGCAATCAAGATCAGGTTTTCAATTTTACTCGGTTCCGAAATACTCCACTCAACAGCCTGTTGCCCACCCAAAGAACCTCCGATTAATAATTTAATATAATCAATACCTAAGTACGATGCTAATAACTGGTGAGCCGATACTAAATCGCGGATGGTAAACTGTGGAAACGAAAGGTAATAAGGTAAGCCCGTTACCGGATTGATACTTAATGGGTTTGTACTGCCATAATGCGAACCTAAAACATTGGCACAAACGATATAATGTTCTTCCGGATTGAATAAAGCATTTTGGCCGAACAAACCTTCCCACCATTCAAAAACATCAGCGTTGGCAGTAAGTGCATGGCAAACCCATATCACATTATCTTTATTTGCGTTTAATTTGCCATAAGTTTGGTAAGCAATTTGCAGGTTGCGGATCTTCTTTCCGCTCTCTAATTTAAACTGTTTGTTATAACTATATGTTGACGCAAAATTCCCCGAAGAGGATTTTACATTGTCGTTTTTACTGTTGTGCATCTTGTAATGTTGTTGTTAAAAAGCCTTAAAGGATTTTGGGTTTAGGCTTGTAAAGTCTCTACTGGAACTGTAGCGTTAATGTTTGCAAACGCCTGTTCGAAATCTGCTTTAATATCATCAATATGTTCAATACCTACTGATACCCTTAACGCATTTGGTTTTACACCTGCTGCCAATTGTTCTGTTTCGCTTAATTGTTGGTGTGTAGTTGCCGACGGCTGGATAATCAAAGTTTTCGCATCGCCCACGTTGGCCAGGTGCGATACCAGTTTTAAGTTATCAATTACCTGTGTTGCGTTTTCTTTGCTTCCGGCCAACTCAAAAGATAAAACTGCACCAAAACCATTACTTAAATATTTCTTCGCAAGATTATTGTATTTGCTGCTTGCTAATCCCGGATATTGCACTTCCTTAACCAATGGATGGTTTTCTAACCAGGTTGCTAATTCTAATGCATTATCTACATGACGCTGAACGCGGAGTGATAAAGTTTCTAATCCTTGTAATAAAAGAAAAGAATTGAAAGGCGATAGGGCAGGTCCAAGATCTCTTAATCCTTCTACACGGGCACGGATGATAAACTGAATGTTGCCAAATGGCCCACCGATACCAAAAACATCACTAAAAACCAAACCATGATAACCTTCAGAAGGCTCAGAGAATTGAGGAAATTTGCCATTGCCCCAATTGTAGTTTCCGCCATCAACTATTACCCCACCAATGCTTGTTCCGTGACCGCCAATCCATTTCGTTGCAGATTCTACAACAATGTTGGCGCCATGTTCTAAGGGCTTAAATAAATAACCTCCGGCACCAAAAGTATTGTCGACTATTAAAGGTAGATCGTATTTTTTTGCAATGGCAGCAATTTTTTCGAAATCGGGAATGCTAAACGCCGGATTTCCGATGGTTTCGAGATAAATGGCTTTGGTTTTATCGGTAATTTTAGCTTCAAATTCTTCAGGTACGTCTGGATTTGCAAAATCGACATGTATACCCAAACGTTTAAAAGCTACTTTAAATTGGTTGTAAGTTCCACCATAAATGTGAGATGAAGAAACAATGCTGTCGCCAGCTTCTAGAATATTATTTAAGGCTATAAATTGGGCTGCTTGACCTGATGCGACTGCTAAAGCCGCAACACCACCTTCTAAAGCCGCAATACGTTTTTCGAAAACATCCTGGGTTGGATTCATGATCCTGGTGTAGATATTACCAAATTCTTTTAAGGCAAATAAATTCGCGCCATGCTCAGCATTTTTAAAACCATAAGAAGTGGTTTGGTAAATGGGAACAGCTCTTGAACCTGTTGTTGGGTCTATTTCCTGGCCAGCGTGTAATTGTAAAGTTTCAAATTTATATGATGTTGACATAGTATCTGTTTTTTAATTGTTGAGTGAGTAAATGCATTAAGATTTTGGGCAATCGTAAAATGTGACAAGGCGTATCCCGATTTTTCGGGACCTTCCAGTTTGAAAGAAACAAAAAAGGAAGATTTTTAAATTACAGTATGCAACAGCACATACAGGCAATCGAGCGCATATCACAACAAATAACAGAGATAGAAGCTCGTTCTAGCTTATTAAGGTTTGATTTGGGTTCGCCCAGCGATTGAAGATTTAATGTTTTCATCAGTTCTAATTTATATCTCCAAATAACACCATGTTATCCGGTCAGGAATTGGCACCTTCTCTTTCTGAGGGTTGCCAGTGGGTCATCGAGCCAGTCTCTCGCCACTTCTTTATAAATCAACCTGTGAAGATTGACTTTTATTTAGCTTTCTGCCAAATAATATTTCAAATGTCTGAATTAAATTTTAATTGACAAAATAAAATTTCGAATTTAATATAACATGCTGAAAATGAGTGATGTTTTTTTATATCGGTATGGCAAACTAAAACTTTTAATATAAAATTAACGCTTAAAATTCTAAGTTTGTGTTACCTATCTAAATTTAATCATGATGAAAAAAATAAAAGTTTTAGGTTTAGGCCTGCTATTAACTGCAATGTGTTTAAGCAATGCAAACGCCCAATTTGGTGGTTTAAAAGACAAATTACTAAAAGTTGGCACAGCCCAGGGTGCTAAAGCTTTAGGGGTAGACAAGTTTTTAAAACAACCTGCGGCCATTACTACCAGCTTTGAGGATGTAAACAGAGAAGGTGAGCAGCTACCAGATTTTACAAATACACTTAAATTAAAGGCTCAGCCCTTATACCTTTTGCCTAAAAATCCTGACGGTGGCTTTGTACTCTGTGAAGGCCTGTACGAAATGACCAATAAAAGCTACTGCCTAAAAGCCGGAACTTTTGCACCATCAAAAGGCGATGGATATATGTTTGCCCCAGTTTTAGGGCCAAAAGAAGAAATTGTGGTTTCTATACTTAAAAGCGCAGAAAAACATCCTGATGTTGAACAACATGATATTCAAGCGTTATTGTGGACCATTATTGCCAGAACAAAATTTGCCGATTTTAACGGACAGGTTAAACTTACTGCCGTAAAATTATTAACCCCAAAACAACTTACACAATTAGAGGGAGGTGCTTTAGGTGTTTTACCTTTTGATGTAATGGAAAAAGCCAAAGACCAATTACCTGCAGGCGTAAAGGCCGTTTTTGAAGCAGAAAACAATATTCGCCAACTGGTAGCTTCTGGAAATTATACTTATGCCGACTTGGAAAAGTATGCTATTATAGCAGGCATGGCTCCTCCAAGAAGCGATGTGCCAAGCGGTATCTGGACCAAACACCCTGATGGCTACTATGTGCGTTATTTTCCATCAGGTTATTCCATTACCAAAGTACAGGTATATGTGCCAAAAGAATTATTGGCAAATGGAGCTAGGCTCGTTTATGATGCAGCAGGAGATATTGCCTGTCCAGCCAATACAGGATCGCAACGTTTAGCGCAGACTAATGAACCTTTAGAAGCAAATTACGCGTTGAAACTGACTACAGTTTGTAATCCTAAATAGGTTTAAAAATAATATTCGTCATTGCAATGAGGAACGACGAAGCAATCTTAAAGCGCACGCTAGTAACGATCGTTGTAAGACTGCTTCGTCGGCTGAAAAAGCCTTCTCGCAATGACGATTTTTTAACTCAACGCCTGCGCCAAATCGGCGATAATATCTTCTACGTGCTCCAATCCAACAGAAATACGAAGTAAATTTTTAGGTGTTTTACTATCAGGGCCTTCTACCGAATAACGATGCTCAATCAGACTCTCTACACCACCTAAACTAGTGGCCTGAGCAAATAACTGAACTTTATTTACCACTTTACGTGCAGCTTCAACATCTCCTTTAACCAGAAATGACATCATTCCGCCAAAATCTTTCATCTGTTTTTTTGCAATGTTGTGCTGTGGATGATTTTCCAACCCTGGATAAAAAACGGCTTCAACACTCTGGTGTCTGCTTAAATAGTCGGCTATGATTTTTCCATTTTCACAATGGCCTTTCATACGGTAGGCCAGGGTTTTAATACTTCTGGTTAACAGAAAACAATCGAATGGCGAAGGAACCGCTCCACCTGTTTGCTGGATATTTTTGATTTTTTCCCACAGCTCATCTTTTTTCGCAGTTACTAAAATTCCGCCTAGCACATCGCTATGGCCACCAAGGTATTTAGTGCTGCTATGCATTACAATATCAGCGCCTAATAAAATCGGATTTTGTAAAATAGGAGAAGCAAAGGTGCTGTCGCAAGCTAATGTGATGTTTTTGGCTTTAGCTATTTTAGCTATTTCCTCAATATCCGTTACCTTTAACAAGGGGTTTGATGGCGTTTCAATCCAAATTAATTTGGTATTGGGCTTAATGCTCGATTGTATTAGATTTAAATCCGTCTGGTCGATAAAATCAAACTCCAAACTATCGTTAAAAATAGTAAGAAGCTGTTTTTTAATACCCCAATACATATCATCAGGTGCAATAATGTGGCTGCCAGGTTTCAAGGCCTGAAATAAAACCATACCACAGGTGTTGCCGGAAGAAAAAGCAGCTGCATCTTCGCCATATTCTAATTTGGCCACAGTGTTTTCTAAAGCAGACCGGTTTGGATTGCTTACCCTGCTATACATATGCCCTCCAGGATAACCGCCGTCCTCATCGCGAAAAAAAGTTGTTGATAGATTAATAGGCGGGGTAACATCGCCAGTAGTGCTTTTTACAAGATTAGAAGCGTGAATAGCAAGGGTTTCGGGTTTCATGATAATTGATATTGATCGGATTGATATGAGGATGCAATTTAATAATTTGGCGCTAATTTAAGGTTCGTAATGGTTTTGGCAAGATTTATGTAACAAGTTTGACGAAATTTAAATTAAACAAAAATGAAAAGATTATTTATAGCTATCGCAATAGCATGTTCTACTTTAGTAATGTTACAAAGTTGTAACACGGCAAAAAGAGTAACTGCAGGTGTAACAGGTAGCAGAGGTACAGTTGTTCGCGACTGGGTAGTAAGTAATGTAGCTTTAGAAGGTTTACCTGATGGTGCTGTGCAAGGCTTATTTGGCGAAAAATCTTACAAATGTTTCCAGGGAAGTACATGGCACTTAACCAACAGCAGCAATGGTTCTTATACTTTACCGGCATCAAGCGCTTGTGGTTCTGTAATGCAGACTATTTTCTGGTCGGCTGCACCTAAAGACCAAACTTTCCAATTCAAAAAAATCTTTGAAGGCGATAAAGCGAAAAACGTAACAGAAGGTTATCGTTTGATATTAACTGACCTTTCCAGTACACAAATGATCTTGAAATCGCCAATCGAATTTGGAGGCAGAACTGCAAACATCACATTAACTTTTGTACCTGCAGCAAGATAATATTTACATTGAAAAACATATCCCAAAGCACTTCTGAAAAGAGGTGCTTTTTTTGTTATTGGACATATTTGCCACGGAAACACAGATTTACACGGGTTTAGCATTTACTTTCTATGCACAGCCTAAAGCAGTTATTTGTTTTAGCCACAGATCATTCAGGGATAAATTATTTTGTTTTAGCAACATAAAGGTGTTTTTTCTGTGCCTTCCATGTTTCCGTGGCTGGTATTATTATGCTTAAGTGAGTTTTTAATACGATACTCAATCAATATCTGTGTTTATCCGTGTTCATCTGTGGTTAATTATTACAATTGACATCCAAAAATCGAGGTTTGTTACAAGAAAATGATTTTCAAATCGGCTCATTATTGTATTTTTGTTCAAAATAAATCAGGAATGAATACAACTGAGCAAGTTGAAAAAATATTAGCTGATACCAACTTATCAACTGAATTACAAAACATAGCACACAAAGTCCTTCACAGAGAACGGATTACCTTTGATGAAGGTGTTTACCTGTACGAACATGCAGAACTGGGTTATCTTGGTGTGCTGGCCAATTTTATCCGCGAACAGAAACACGGAGATAAAACTTATTTCAACCGGAATTTCCATTTAGAACCAACCAATCTTTGTGTTTACGACTGCAAATTCTGTTCGTACTCCCGTTTAATCAAACAAAAAGAAGAAGGCTGGGCCTTAACAATGGAGCAAATGCTTGATATTGTTAAAAAATACGATAACGAACCTGTAACTGAAGTGCATATTGTGGGGGGCGTACTTCCACAATACGATGTGGCATTTTATTCAGCGTTGTTTACAGCCATTAAACAACACCGTCCAGATCTTCATGTAAAGGCATTAACACCTGTAGAGTACCACTATATTTTCAAAAAAGCTAAAATTGATTACGCAACAGGTATGCGCTTAATGAAAGAAGCTGGATTAGAATCGATACCGGGTGGTGGTGCAGAAATTTTTCATCCTGAAATCAGAGAGCAGATTGCAAAAGATAAATGCACTGGTCAGCAATGGTTAGATATACATGAAGAGTGGCATAAATTGGGTATGCGTAGTAATGCCACTATGCTTTACGGTCATATTGAAAAATATTGGCACCGGGTAGATCACATGGAAAAGCTCCGCGAACTGCAAGACCGCACAGGTGGTTTCCAAACCTTTATTCCTTTAAAATTCAGAAATCAGCATAACCAGATGAGCAATGTGCCTGAATCATCAGTAATTGAAGATTTAAGAAATTATGCCATTGCCCGTATTTACATGGATAACTTCGATCATATTAAAGCCTATTGGGCAATGATCAGTCGTGAAACAGCTCAGCTATCGTTAAATTATGGTGTTGATGATATTGATGGAACTTTAGATGACACCACTAAAATTTACTCCATGGCCGGTGCCGAAGAGCAAACACCAGCAATGAGCACAAAAGAGTTGGTTAACCTGATCAAACAAGTGGGCAGAAAAGCAATAGAACGCGATACGTTATATAACGTGGTTACAGATTTCGAAAATGTTGTTTTCGAAGAGGAAAAGAAACCTCAATATTATAAGCTACCAGTAGTGAATTAATAATTGAATGACGAAATGATAGAATGAGCGAGTGCTTATGATAATGGATGTTAGATTTGCATTCACTCATTCAAAACTTACGCATTCAATAATTTGATAGATGAAAGAAATATACATCATACGCCACGGCGAAACGGAACTTAACAGACAAGGCATAGTACAGGGCAGAGGTATAAATTCTGACTTAAATGATTTAGGCAGGGCACAGGCAGAGGCTTTTTATCAAAAATACAAGGATATTCCCTTCGATAAAATTTACACTTCTGATTTAAAACGTACCTGGCAAACTGTCCAGAAGTTTATTGATTCAGGATTATCCTGGGAAAGGCTGTCTGGATTAGATGAGTTGGCCTGGGGTGTTTGGGAAGGAAAACCAAATACAGAAGATGCCCGCGATGCTTTCCGCGAGATGTTACAGAGCTGGGAGAATGGAGATTATACCGCTCATTTTGAGGGTGGCGAAAGTGTTCAGGATGTTTACGAACGTTTAAAACAACCCATGGAAGTTTTAATGACCCGACCTGAAGAAAAAACCGTTTTGCTTTGCATGCATGGAAGGGCGATGCGCGTTTTCTTGTGTTTATTGTTAGGCAAACCCCTTAGCGGAATGACTGAGTTTCCACACCAAAATACTGTGCTTTATAAAATGGGTTTCGATGACGGGAAATTTACTGTTCTCGAATTTAATAGTGCTGTTCATTTAGACGGAATAGTAATTGGATGATCCCAATATAACTCGTCATCCTGAACTTGTTTCAAGATAGATGCTGAAATAAATTCAGCATGACGATAATAATAAAAATAACATAACACCTTGAATAAGATAAAAATATCGGCTGTTGCCTATACCAATACCAAAGCTTTTATATACGGATTAGAACATTCGGACATAATAAATAAAATTGACCTAAGTTTAGATATTCCTTCAGATTGTGCGGCCAAAGTAATTAATGGTCAGGCTGATATTGGTTTAATGCCAGTAGCAGCTATTCCCTTGGTTCCCAATGCGAATATTGTGGCCGATTATTGTATTGGAAGTGATGGAGGGGTAAATTCCGTGTTTATTTTTAGCGATGTTCCTGCGGCGGAGATTAAAACCGTAAGATTGGATGCTCATTCCCGCACATCAAATAACTTAGCCAAAGTATTGCTTAAGTTCCATTGGAAGAAGGAAGTGGAGTTTACTACTGATCCAAATGCAAAAACTGATGCTTTTGTTTTAATCGGCGATAGAACCTTTGGTAAAAAAGAAGACTTTGCTTACGCTTACGATATGGGACAAGAGTGGAAAAACTTTACCGGATTACCCTTTATGTATGCTGCCTGGGTGGCCAACAAAGAAATCTCACAAGAATTTAAAGATGAATTTAATGCCGCTTTAAAATTTGGTTTAGCACATAGAAAAGAAGTTTTACAGGGATTACCTGAGGTACCGAATTTCGACTTGGAAGATTACCTCTACCACAAACTTCAATTTGATGTTACCGATGACAGAAAGAAAGCTTTAAAGCTGTTTTTGGGATATATAGAAGAACTGGAAAAAGTTAGTTTATAACAAAAAGCAATCTATTTAAGATTGCTTTTTGTATCGTCATGCTGAACTTGTTTCAGCATCTTAATTGCCATTTAATTCTTTTGCGTATTTAATTGAGTCTATAAAAAAGATATTAATATTTTACTTTTGTAGGTCTTATAAGCATGTCTTTTTTTGCAATCATCACAAGCACAGTCGTCTGCAGGATGTACATAGTGACAACCCTTTGCACAACCATCTGGATATCTATTGTATAGCATAGTTATTTCCCATTGATTTGGTACCGACGTTCTCCAATCCACATCTTTTTTATTAAATGATTTATTCTTCAAGAGATTCAAATTTACTGAATCTATATCTTAATACGCTTTCATCTTTCCTGCCACTTTTTCGAGTGTACTTTTTAATTTGGTAAGTGCACCGGTAATGGCCAAATCGTAGGTATTACCCAGATTGGTAACGGCTATAGGGTCCTTTCCCGTAATTCTGGCCTCCAATAAACATCTTTTATCATCTAAACCATCTTTACTGCCATTTTCATCAGAAAGATGAACTTCTAAGCGCGTAACTAAATCGCTGTATCTGCTTAAACCTTCATTTAATTGAGTTTGGATTTTTTCGTCGTATTCCTGGTGTATCGTTAAATTTTTGTCGGTATTCAATTGGATCGTCATAATTAAAAAATTAGGTTAAATTATATTAATATTAACATATAAGAAGGTGAATTGTTTCTAAAGGTTAACTGGTTAATCGTATTAATGGGTTAACTGTATAGGTACCCAGATCTATTATGCAATTGGGTTAAAACAGACCCTTGTACCTAAACCTGGTAGGAGCGAACACGAGTGTAACGAAGTAAATCGGATAACAGGACTTGATAACCCTAAATGCGCAGCACCCTTCATTTCCAAATCATGGTTAACTGCTTGTAAAGCGATTATTGTTTATTGATCATTGATTCTTAATTTTTAGGTCAATTATTTAAACCATATAAATTGGTTAACTGTGATATCCCTGCGATGAACCCATTAAACAAACTAACAATCTTTCAACTTTTCAACAAAACAGTTGTAAAATGTTTATTCGTGTTATCTTTATGGCTTTTGTAAATTAATTTCAGTTTTGGCTAAAGACACAAATAAAGAAACCCCGTTAATGCAGCAATACAACGCGATTAAAGCGAAGTATCCGGGCGCACTTTTACTATTTAGAGTTGGCGATTTTTATGAAACCTTTGGCGAAGATGCCATTAAAACGGCACAGATTTTAGGCATAGTACTAACCAGAAGAGGAACTGGCCCTAATGGCGGTGCTTTAGAACTGGCTGGTTTTCCGCATCACTCGTTAGATAATTATTTGTCTAAACTGGTGAGGGCAGGGCAACGCGTAGCCATTTGCGATCAGCTGGAAGACCCTAAAACAACCAAAACCATTGTTAAGCGAGGTGTAACAGAGTTAGTTACGCCCGGTGTAGCTTACGGTGATAATATTATAAACCAAAAATCGAACAATTTCCTTGCCTGTGTTTTCTTTGATAAAACACAACTGGGCGTTTCATTTTTAGATATATCGACGGGTGAATTTCTAATTGCTCAGGGCAATAGCGATTATATTGACAAACTTTTACAAGGCTTTAAGCCAACAGAGGTTATTTTTCAGAAATCTAAAAGGCAGGCATTTACCGAAAACTTTGGTGATCGTTTTTACACTTTTGGTTTAGATGAATGGCCTTTTACAACGGATTTTGGGAACGAAACCCTGATGAAACACTTTGAGGTTTCTTCGTTAAAAGGTTTTGGTATAGAGCGTTTGCAGAGCGGAATTGTTGCTGCTGGTGTTATTTTACATTATCTGGGCGAAACCGAGCACCGGAATCTACAACACATCACTTCGATTAGCCGTATTGAGGAAGACCGCTATATGTGGCTAGACCGTTTCACCATTCGCAACCTCGAATTAGTGAATTCGCCAAACGACAATGCGGTAACCTTGTTCGATATCCTCGATCATACCTGTACCCCAATGGGTGCACGTTTGTTGCAGAAGTGGATCATTATGCCATTAAAAGAATTGAAGCCAATCGAGGAGCGACTTGGAATGGTGGAGTATTTTGTAAAACATGAGGAACTACAGGGCGAATTTCTAAGTAACATTAAACAGATTGGTGATTTAGAACGTTTAATTTCTAAAGTAGGCTTGCAACGTGTTGGTCCAAGAGAATTGGTAGCACTTAAACGGGCACTTTACCATATTGAAGCTGTTAAAAAGCTGGCTGCCGATTCTAAAAACCCATTCCTGATTAAAATAGCCGATCAGTTAAATCCGTGTTTAGCTATCCGCGAAAGAATTGAAAGGGAACTACAGGCCGATCCTCCAGCTTTATTGGTTAAAGGAAATGTAATTGCTGACGGAATTGACGAAGATTTAGACCGTTTACGTAAAATTGCTTTTGGTGGTAAGGACTACCTGGTGCAGATACAGAAACGCGAAGCTGAAGCAACGGGAATTCCATCGTTAAAAATTGCTTTCAACAATGTTTTTGGTTATTATTTAGAGGTTACCCATACCCATAAAGATAAAGTACCAGAAGGATGGATACGTAAACAAACGCTGGTAAATGCCGAACGCTACATTACACCTGAACTTAAAGAATATGAAGACCAGATTTTAGGTGCGGAAGAGAAAATACAGGCTATTGAAATCCGTTTGTATAACGAACTGATGTACGAAACAGCCAGTTATATTAAACCAATCCAGCTCGATTCGTTTTTAATTGCACAGCTCGATTGTTTATTGTGTTTCTCACAGTTAGCCGCTAAAAACCATTACAACAAACCTAAAGTTACCGAAAATAAGGTGCTTGATATTAAAGGTGGCCGTCACCCGGTAATTGAAAAGCAGTTGCCTGTTGGCACAGAATACATTACCAATGATGTATACCTGGATACAGAAAGCCAGCAGATTATTATGATTACCGGCCCCAACATGGCGGGTAAGTCGGCCATTTTAAGGCAAACCGCGCTTATTGTATTAATGGCTCAAATGGGGTCTTTTGTTCCGGCAAAAGATGCAGAGGTGGGTATTGTAGATAAGATTTTTACCCGCGTAGGGGCATCTGACAATATTTCTTCGGGCGAAAGTACATTTATGGTCGAAATGAATGAAACCGCAAGCATCCTGAACAATATTTCGGACGATAGTTTGATCTTACTCGATGAGATTGGCCGCGGAACGAGTACCTACGACGGTATTTCAATCGCCTGGGCAATTGCCGAATTTTTACATCAGCACCCAACAGCTAGACCAAAAACCTTATTCGCTACACACTACCATGAGTTAAACGAGCTGGCCAATACCATGCCGCGCATTAAAAACTTTAATGTTTCGGTAAAAGAAATGACCAATAAGGTAATCTTTTTACGCAAACTTGTACCTGGTGGTAGTGAACATAGTTTTGGGATACACGTGGCGAAAATGGCCGGGATGCCCACAAAATTAATTGGCCGTGCTAACGAGATATTGAAAAAACTGGAAATAGACCGTACAGAAGGCCAAAGCATAAAAGATAGCATTAAAAAAGTACAGAATCAGGCTTATCAGTTACAGATGTTCGCTATTGATGATCCTGTTCTGGTGAAAATCCGCGATACACTGAATAATTTAGATGTAAATGCATTAACGCCCGTAGAAGCCTTGTTAAAACTAGATGAAATACAAAGATTGATTAAGAATTAGGAAAGATTAGAAGTTTAGGGCGGAAGGTTTAAGGGCAAAATACCATTAATCTCTAATACATTAATATTACATTTATGCAGCTTACTATAAATCTTACACCCTATACCTTTCACCTCAAAAAGAATATATTCTTTTTAATTGCAATCATATTCTTCCTTTCGTCATGCGGTACGCGAAAGTATACGGTTAAAAATGATACGAAAGCTTCTAAAGCAGCAGATGCAATGGCAAATTTACGAAACAAATCGCTCTATCGTTTCATTACCGACTGGACAGGTGTAAAATATCGTTTTGGAGGTTTAGATAAAAGCGGCATTGATTGTTCTGGTTTTGCTTTTTTACTGGAGAAAGAAATTTATGGGGTTACACTTCCGCGTATTTCACGCGAGCAGGCCAATGTGGTGAAACGTAAAAATATCGATAACTTGAAAGAAGGAGATTTAGTGTTTTTCTCTTTTGGCGGCAATGATGTAGATCATGTAGGTGTATACCTCAACAATGGTTTTTTCGTGCATGCAAGCACTACCAGAGGCGTAATTGTTGATGATTTAACTTTGCCTGCCTATCAGCGTGTATTGGTTAAATCGGGCTCGGTGAATTAAATCCAATCGTTATTTCGGACGGTCAATTTCTAAGAGAATATTATAGGCGGTTCGTCATTCCCAACTTGATTGGGAATCTTAAAGCTTCTTGCATTACGATTCCCGCCTGCGCGGGAATGACGAGCGTTTTAAAACAAACTTTATCATTTTTTGTTATTCATTTATGCGTATATTTTCCATAATCTGCTTATCTTTAATTGCTTATTGCGCTACGGCGCAGGTAAGGTTGCTCAAATTGGATGAGTTGGATAAACGCATTGCGAATGGAAAAGATACAACTTATGTAATCAATTTCTGGGCAACCTGGTGTTCGCCTTGTGTGGCCGAGTTGCCGAATTTCGAGAAATTACGTTTAGCCAATTTAAAAAAACCGGTTAAGGTGCTTTTGGTGAGCCTGGATTTTAAATCAAAATTGCAAAAGGAAGTAATTCCATTTGTACAACAAAATAAAGTTAACGCTGAGGTATTTCTTTTAAACGAACCCGATCAGCAACAGTACATTGAACGGATAGATAAAAAATGGTCGGGCGCTATTCCTGCTACATTATTTGTAAACAAGAAAGCCCGACGTTTTTATGAAAAAGAATTTACGGAAACTGAACTGAAAAACACTTTGTTAAACTTAAAATAGATCGTAATGAAAAGATTGATTTTAATGGCTTTTATGCTGATCTCAGGGGTCGCATTTGCACAGACTGAAGGTTATAAAGTGGGCGATGTAGTAAAAGATTTCTCACTTAAAAACGTAAACAACAAAATGGTTGCGCTGGCCGATTATAAGGATGCAAAGGGATATATTGTAGTTTTTACCTGTAATACTTGCCCTGTGGCAAAAGCTTATCAGGCGCGTATTTCGGCTTTAAACGCCGCTTACGCTGCAAAAGGTTATCCGGTAATCGCGATTAATCCAAACGACGCAGAAGCCGTCCCTGACGAAAGTTTTCAAAAAATGCAGGCACTTGCTTCAGAAAAGAAATTCAATTTTCCTTATCTATTAGATCCCGATCATATCGTAACCAAACAATTTGGTGCGACCAAAACACCACACGTATTTGTACTGAACAAAACCGATAAAGGAAATGTGGTTGAGTACATTGGTGCGATAGATAACGATCCCGAAGAGGCAAACACTACAAAAGTAGAATATGTTAAAAATGCAATCAATGAATTATCAACAGGCAAAAAGCCTGCAATTGCATCAACTAAAGCCGTTGGCTGTAGTATAAAATGGAAAAAAGCTAAATATAACTTAGCCACCATTGCCGATGAGTTTGCTTATATTGCTTAAACCAGCTGCACGGAAGATACAAAGAGGCTACAACACAAAACCATATTAAATACACTATTGGTAAACTAAAGCCAAAGGCGGCTGGTCTAAATAAAAATGGTACCTGCACAATTTCTTTGCTGCTATAACCTGTAGCAAAAAATGCCAATACCAGGAGGGTATGCAACAGGTAAAAGTGTATTACATAATAAAAGAAAGGTACAGCGCCATACACCGAAGTTATCCTGGTAAACCGGTTATTCAGGTTTTCGGCGAAAGCTAAGAATAGCAGCGCCGGACCTAAAGTCATTGCGGTATATTGTAAAGACGGCGGATATTTGTTTACATTAAAAAAGGAAAGTAGATTCTTAAAGAAATCGTGGTATTCTTTTCTCGGAACTGGATCGCCATATATATTAATCAGCCTTAAGGAGAAAAACACAAATATAGTGAGCAAGCCTACAATTAGTAAATTACGCTGCCGGCGGTCGGCAGCATAACCTTTTTTGTACCATACGCCAATTCCATAACCCACAAACATTACGCCCGTCCACGGGAGGATGGCATAAAATACGCCAATGAGGTGATTGGCCGAAAGGGGTACAACAGTTCCGGATGCCGTGAAAAATATTTTTAACATCAAACCTTCGGCGCCTGTTGGAGCAGGGAATAAGTTGAAAAGATTATGCCCAAAAACCAATATCAGGCCGATTATAAGCACGGTTTTATGCGAAAAGCGGCTGGTCAATGCCAAAAATATCATACTGGTGCCAATAGCCCAGATCACCTGAAGAATAATAAAATTATAGAATGGATTAAAGGTTAATCCGAATGTGATTACCACAACTTCAATCAGGATTAACCACAACCCGCGCTTTAATAAAAATAAGCTCGCCTGGGCCGCTGTTTTGTGCTGTGCTGATAAATAGGCTGATAATCCTGATAGGAAAACAAAAATTGGTGCACAGAAATGCGTAATCCAACGGGTAAAAAATAATATTCCTGTAGTGGTGTCCGGATTTAACGGATCTCCGGTCATGGCCCCAATATGGAAAAAATCTCTCGTATGATCGAGCGCCATAATGATCATCACTAATCCGCGGAGTATATCAATAGATAAAATCCGTTTAGATAAGGTAGCGTTATCAGCATCCATAAGCTTAGGTTTGGAAATTTAAATATACCCATTCAAAAATTATTTTTACTGGTATACTTTATTACCTTTAGATTCATCAAAAATGTTATCTGGATCTATTTCAATATGATGTAGAGGAAAATCGATTTAGGAATAGTTTAATTAGCTATAATGATTTTGATGTTCGAAAAATTATCATAATATTTGTTAAGCACTAACCGAATAATATCTACCACTACTATTTATCGTAATCGATAGATTTCGCTTAGTATAAATTAAACCAAAATATCATAACACATCATAATGAAAAGAAGAACATTTATACAAAACACAGGCTTGTTGGGGGCAGGAGTTGTCGCATCAAAATTTTCTTTTGCTGCTAATCTGGCGTCAGAATTCCCTGTGGTGCGTGTAGCTGCAGCAAAACGACACTTTCAAAGTAAAGCTGTAGATGCTGCAATTAAAACGTTCCAGGCAAACGTTAAAAATCCCGAATTAGCCTGGCTGTTCGAAAACTGTTTCCCAAATACTTTAGATACTACGGTTTATCATTCGGAAAAAGATGGCAGACCAGATACGTATGTAATTACTGGAGATATTGACGCCATGTGGTTACGTGATAGTTCGGCGCAGGTTTGGCCATACCTTCAATTTGTAAACGAAGATGAACCACTTAAAAAATTAATTGCCGGCGTTATTATCCATCAAACTAAGTGTGTTTTAAAAGATCCTTATGCAAATGCTTTTTACGGCGATGCAGATAAGGTAGGTGAATGGAAAACCGATAAAACGAATATGCAGCCTGGTGTGCACGAGCGTAAATGGGAAATAGATTCCTTATGTTACCCAATCCGTCTGGCTTACCATTACTGGAAAAAAACCGGAGATAAAACACCTTTTGACAGCAATTGGAAAAAAGGAATCGAAGCTACTTTAAAAACCTTTAAAGAGCAACAGCGCAAAACGGATAAAGGGCCATACCATTTTCAGCGCGAAACTACCCAGCCAACCGATTCATTGCCAATGGCCGGTTACGGTTTTCCTGTAAACCCCGTTGGCCTTATCTGCTCTGCATTTCGTCCGAGTGATGATGCCACCATTTTTCCATTTCTGGTTCCCTCAAACTTTTTTGCTGTATCGAGCTTAAAGCAGGCAGCAGAAATGATTAAAGCTTTACAGCACGATCAGGCTTTGGAAAGTGCTTTATTAAACCTCGCTGATGAAGTGAGTACTGCATTACAAAAACATGCGATCGTTAATCATCCGAAATATGGTAAAATTTACGCCTTTGAGGTTGATGGTTTTGGAAGCTCGTATCTGATGGATGATTCTAATGTGCCGAGTTTACTGGGCTTACCTTATTTGGGTGCAATGAAAATTGAAGATCCGATTTATCAGAATACCAGGAAATTTGCGCTTTCTAAAGATAACCCATATTTCTTTAAAGGTACAGCTGCTGAAGGTATTGGAGGACCGCACGCTGGTCAGGATATGATCTGGCCAATGAGTATTACTATGCGTGCACTAACTTCAAAAGATGATGCAGAAATTAAATCCTGTATCGAAATGTTACGCAAAACACATGCAGGCAAAGGTTTTATGCACGAGTCTTTTAATAAAGATAATCCTGCAAACTTTACGAGGGCCTGGTTTGCCTGGTCTAACACTTTGTTTGGCGAGTTGCTTTGGCGGACTTACCACGAAAAACCAGCATTATTAAAAGTTTAATATATTTGACCGTATTGAATGGTGTTGGTTCCTGATTTTAATATTCAGTTCAATCCCCAATCAATACGGTTTTATTTTAGATTAAGGTTTCTCCTACAGTCGTAAAACATATTTCAGCCTTCATTTACCTTTTACAAATGATAACAATAAGTGATAACTTGCCTACTTCTACACTTTTAGAACTGAAAGTAGGGGATGAGATTACAAACGAGCATGATCGATTCGGTACAATAAAAGATATCGAGATCAGTGAAACGGATGAATTTTTGATGTTTCTTTTTCAGTTGGAAACCAGTTACATTATCGTAAAGAAACTCAAACAGGTTTGTTTACTATAAAATTGGTCGGGGATCAAATATCACCTGGAACGATTTAATCTTCTCATCTTCTAAATGGTACCAGCCACAGGCAAATATGGTTTTCTGCCCCATATCAATGTCGTACCATAAGCAAACATCTTCATGATCTAAAAATACTTTTTTAACCTTGTATTTGAATTTCATTTTCTTCATGTCTTCGATATAAACATCGGCTCCTTTTCTTTCGCCCATAACACCTTTAAACGTCATGTCGTCTTGAAGTTGCTGTCTGGCCAGATCAAAGTTTTCGGTATTTAAGGCATTGATAAAATCTAGTACAATAACGCTGGTATTGTGCTCGGTGAGTAATTTATTGGATGTGTCCATACTTAAATCTATGCACTTTTAAACAAAAAATAACAGGAAATGTTTTGCAATTGGGTGATAGATTTTTTAATATCTAAGCTTATCTTTATTGCTGCTTGTTCTATTAATTATTGATTAAATCGTCGTTGTTTACGCCTCTTTTTTTCGACAGGTTTTCTTTTAACTTCCCGAAATTATAAGTGAAGCCAACATAAGTTACTCTAAATGGTGAGGTGGTTGTTGATTGAATCTTAAAATTGGCATCCTCAGTAAACGACCTGTTTGTCCTCCACTTGTTAAAAAACTTATTAAAATTGATTGTTGCACTTAGTTTTTCGTTGAAGAATTTATAGCCGAAGTTGATCTGATAAAAAGGAAAAGTATTAAAGGTATTGATCAGGCTATAGGCTGGTTTATCAATACCACCATTACCACTGATAGAAAACGATTTTATCACTTTGTAATTGAAATACATGGCAACTTGCCAGCTAAAACCCTGTTCCTGTTGGGTTGAAATAATGGTGTTTTCAATTTTATTATAACGGAGTGTTGAGTTTATACCACCACTAATTTTTCTTAAAGAGGTAGATAGCGTGAGTATGGCACTTGCTTCTCTATTTTTTCCAACGTTGCCATATTGTGTTGTACTTACTCCGTTAAGCTCGTTGAAAGTAGTATATTGTATAATCATATTTCCCGAATAAGATGCACTTAAGCCGAATGTGATAAAATTACCCCCTTTAAGTAAGCGGTTTTGGAATGATAGCGTATGAATAGTCTGTGCACTTAAATCGGGGTTGCCATAAGAAATATTCAAGGGATCATTATTGTTTACAAAAGGATTTAAGGTATTGATATAAGGACGCTGCAAACGTTTCGTATAGCTTAATACAACCGTATAATTTTTGCCTAATTTGGTATTTGCAGAGAAATCAGGGATCAAGGCCGTGTAATTTTGCCTTACCTCGGTATCTGAACTAAAAAAATTGCCATTTACGCTAGTATTTTCTAAACGTATGCCTGTACGGAAGTTTAACTTTTTGAGTGTAAATGACAAAGAGCCATAGCTGCTGTAAACTTGTTGTTTATAAGCAAAGTTATCAGAGTTAAAGTAGTCAGGTTCGAACGGTAGATTTTCATCTGTTTTGCTTAAACTTAAATAGTTGGCTTTTGCATTTCTAAAAACAAACTTCACTCCGGTTTCCAGTTTTATTGATTTGGTAAATGGTTGGATGAAATCGGTTTGGATAGTGTATTCGCTATTTTTTGAATTGCTTTCATTCTGCCTGAACAGGTCTGACCTAGCTGTATTCATCAAACTATTGTTTAAGCCGTCATTTTTACTGAACTGACCATTAAACCTAAAACTCAGCTCTTTATCCGGACTGCTTTTAAATTTTTTAATAAAATCGCTTCCAATACCAAAAGAAGGAAAGTTATTCCTGATATTTTGGTCAAATAAGTCATACTGTATTGCTGTACCTGCAAAGGTAGTGGTAATATTTTGGTCGAGTCTACTTTTATTGTTTCCTCCACCAATGTTTGCATAGGCCACTATAGTTTGTAAACTATCTATGCTGTAACTTGTTTCAAAAAGGCCGTTATTTGAAAAACGGTTGGTAATGCGCGCTCCCTCTAAAAATCTTTTCTGGTAAGCAGTTGATTGTAACGGTGTGGTTTCGCTTGTTATCTGCGACTTATTATTGTAATTTCCACTTAAGAAATAGGTTCCTGTCATGGCAAATTTACCAGATTGGATACTGAAATTGCTACTGCTTTGGTAGTTGATATTTGAATAATAAGCACTTAAATAGCCATTGTAACCTAAAACAGCTTTTTTGGTAATAATATTGATCAAACCTCCTATACCTTCAGCATCATATTTGGCTGAGGGCGCGGTAATGACCTCAATTTTGGAAACTACAGCTCCAGGAAAGCCTCTAAGTGCATCTTTAACATTAAGTGCAAACATGGCTGTTTCACGTCCGTTGAGTAATACTTTATAATTAGACTGGCCATTCAATTGTATATTCCCTTCGCCATCTATGCTCAACATTGGTATCTTTCTGAAAATATCAGTTAAGTTTTCACTTTTAGCAGATGGATCTTGATCTACATTATAAACAAGTTTATCTTTATCTTGAGTAATTAAAGCTTTTTGACCTGTAATATTGATTTGTTCAAGCTGGTTAATGGAAGGTTTCATCAGAAATAACTTTATATCTGCAGGCATACCATGATAAAATTTAAAGTTGTTCGTTAGTGAAGTATAACCAAAAAAAGTAATCGAAAGTATATAGATACCTGTGTCTGCATTGATGGTAAACCGCCCGTTATCATCTGAATAAGAATTAAATACGATAGATTTAGCTACATCATTTTTAATCAAATTAACGGTAGCATAGGGGATGGGCTTCTGAGTAGTCATATCTTTTACCACACCACTAAATTTCACCTTCACTTGTGCCTTTACACTTAAAAAAGGTAATACAAATGGCATCACAAAAAGTACGAATAGTTTCGTATATTGATTGACAAAAAAGACATAACAGTTAATTCCAGATTTCATTTATTACTTGAATTTTATTGGTTTTTTAAATAGACGCCTTATAAATAAAATGGTTGCATCTAATTTGAAAATGAAATATTTTTAGATCAATTCAAAGACAGTCAAATTTAAACCAGGTCGTTAATATTAGCAATGACTATAAACAGCTATTTTTAGCTTGGAGTTAAATAGTTAAAAAACTGTTTCACTGCATTTTTGCTTATTTATTCAATCCTTCAAAATGATATATTTTCCCTATTTCTGTCTTAAAACTGTATTTAAAATCATTTTCCGCTTTGTCATTTGTAACTCCATTTAAGTTTGCTTTTAGTGCATTTGGACTTCTTATAATGCAGTTTTCGCCAGATAATGATTTAATAGAGAGCTTTAGAATTTTACCATCTTTCCACTGCAGATCGGTAATTTCGAAATTACCCCTGGCCCTTAAACCCTGGATACTTCCGGTTGACCATTGGTTGGGCAGGGCTGGTAAAAATTGCAACTCACCAGCCTGGCTTTGTAAAAGCATTTCTGACACACCTGCGGTATAACCAAAATTACCGTCAATTTGAAAGGGTGGGTGTGCGCAGAATAAATTGGTATAAATTCCACCTCCTTTGTTATAATCGGTACCTGAGCCACCAACAGGAGTGATAAAATTCTGTAATATTTTATAAGCATGATTGCCATCCTGCAACCTCGCCCAAAAATTAATTTTCCAAGCCATAGACCACCCTGTTGATTCATCGCCACGGGCAGTTAAAGTTACTCTTGCGGCTTTGGCAAGTTCTGGTGTTTTAATGGTACTGATCTCTCTTCCGGGATGCAAACCAAAAAGATGTGAAATATGCCTGTGTTGGTCGGTGGGATCATCGCGATCGGTTTCCCATTCCTGCAGCTGGCCCCATTTTCCGATTTTAGGTTTTAATAAGTGCGCTTTAAGATCTGCAATATGTTTTTTATAATCAGCATCAATCCCTAAAACTTCAGCAGCTTCAATATAGTTGGTAAACAGATCAAACACAATTTGTTGATCGTGTGATACCCCATCTTCGGTTGGTCCGTGTTCTGGCGACCAGCCCAAGGGCGATACCAATGTCCCGTCTGGCCTTCTTTTTAAATGATCATCCCAAAATTCACAGATTTCTTTGATAATCGGGTAAGCAAAATTCTTCAGATAATTTTTGTCTTTTGTAAAGGCATAATGCTCCCAAAGCGCTTGTGCATACCAGGCACTTCCAGGCGTATTCCATAAAAAACTCATGCCACCAAAAATATTGTTTTCTGTTTTTACCGTCCAGCCTCTTGTATTGGGATACTGCTTACGGGTGGCTATTGCACTAACCTCTCTCATGCTATTAATGTAATCCAGGTAAGGGATCTGACATTCTGAAAGATTGGTCGGCTCAGCCAGCCAATAATTCATCTGGATATTGATGTTAGAGTGGTAATCGCTGCTCCAGGGCGGGGTATTGCTTTCATTCCAAAGACCTTGCAAATTGGCAGGCAAACCACCTGCCCTCGATGAGCTGATTAACAGGTACCGGCCATATTGAAAAATTAAAGCTTCAAGTGCCGGATCGGCCAGTTTTTTATAATTGATCAGCCTTTGATGGGTAGGTAGATTCTGATTGTTCGCATTGCTGGGGCCCAGGTTTAAGCTTAAGCGGCTAAACAGCTGGCTATAATCGCTAATGTGTGCATTTAACAGTTTATTGTAACTTTTGGCTTTAATTGCATTTAAAACGCGTTCAATTTTAGGCGCAGGTTCTTCGCCTTTCCAGTTTTGCTCACGTTTATTAACGTAATTGGTAGCTGCAGTAAAAATAAGGGTAAACGCATCTGCATTTGTTATTTTTAATTTTTCCTTGTCACCATTTTTGATTGCCTCGAGCTTCCCATTTTCTACTTTAAGTATAGCGGTTGCCTGATATGTCATGCCGTTTGGTAGTTTACCAGTAAGCTGAATAGTATTTCCGCTCACTGTTATTGTACCCTGATGTGCATCTTTTAAACTAATGCTGGCTGAATAAGCTTTTTTCTGGTTAGCGGTAAAACGCAGCACCATCACTTTATCCGGAAAGCTACAAAAATACTCACGTTTAAACTGCGTGCCGTTTTGTGTGTAATTAATGGTATGTACTGCATTGGTAATATCCAGCTTGCGGCTGTAGTTAGTAAATGCTTGATCTTTATTATTGAAATCGATAAAGAGATCGCCAAAAGCTTGATACATGCCACGGTCATTTTCATCGCCCGTCCACAAAGTATTATCGTTAAACTGAATGTGTTCCTGATCAACACCGCCAAAAATCATCCCGCCAATGCGGCCATTACCAATAGGATATGCCTCTGTCATCCATTTTGTTGCAGGTTTATTATCCCACATGGTGAAAGCATGATTTTCTTTATTTTGAGCCAAAAGGTAGTTTGCTGAGCTGAGGAAGAGTAAACACGATAATACGGTGCAAACAATATTTTGCCTGTAATTTGGAAGCATGTTGGTCATTTGATTAGTGTGTAGCCAAATATATAGATAATCAAACGATTGTGCTGCCAGCCAAGTAGATAAATACATATCGATTATTGGTATACTATTCAATTATTTAAGCATCAGATAATTTGCAACAGCGAATTTTAGTTGGTAACTATTATGATATTTTGGATTGGATTTTAATAGATTTTCTATATTTGATACAACATACTAAAACGTTTTATGTAAAATGAAATCGCTAACCAAATTTCTAACCTTAATCTTGTTTTTGAACCTTATGGGGCTATATACTGCTCAAAGTCAATCCAAAACATCTTTTACCAAATACGTAAATACCTTTATCGGTACTGCTCCTTTAACTGATCCTAAAATTTTAGGATACGAATTACCACAGGGTTGGCGATCTTGGGCAGGCCTAACTTTTCCGGGCAGCTCATTACCTAACGCTATGGTACAATTAAGTCCGATTACTGAATTTGGATCTGGTGCCGGCTACGAATACGAAGACGATACCATTTATGGTTTTGCGCACACCAATAAAGGGCATTGGAACCTGTGTAATATACCTATTTTACCGTTATCAAACCCAAATGGTAAATTTGGATCAAAGTTTTCGCATAAGAATGAAAGTGCAGCACCTGGATTTTATCAGGTTTATCTGGACGATTATCAGGTAAATGTTAGGCTTACTTCGACCTTAAGATGTGGTTTTCACGAATATACATACAAAAACAGTACCGACAGGCAAATCCTATTTAGCATGGGAAAAGCCAATAGTGGTGTTAACACCTGGAATATCGAACAAGTTGGCACTTCGGCCATACAAGGTTTTCAAGGAGGAGAGAATATTTACTTCTATGCAACAGTAAATGGCAAGATCGAAAAACTTGATCAGATTGATGTAGGTAAACGCTCTGGTTATGCCATTGTTCACCTCGCCGATGGAAGTAATGGACCTGTAGAACTTAAAATCGGTTTATCTTTTGTAAGTGTAGCCAATGCTAAAGAAAATCTGGCAAAAGAGATCGGCAATAAAACTTTTACGCAGATCCGGCATGAGGCTACTGAAAAATGGGAAGCGCTTTTGTCAAACATTCAGGTTAAGGGGGGAACTGAGAAACAAAAACAGATGCTGTATTCTTGCTTGTATAGATCTTTTTTGTGGCCAGCGCTAAGGAGTGATGTCAATGGCGAATTTAAAGATGCAAAGCACAATGTGGTAAAAGGAAATTTCAATTATTATACTGAACCCTCACTCTGGGACACCTATCGCAATAAAGACGTACTATTAGGGCTGATTACGCCTAAAGTAACCTTAGATGTAATTAAATCAATGAAAGATGTTGGCGATAAAACGGGTTTTATTCCCACGTTTTTTCATGGCGACCATGGCGCATCTTCAATTGCAGGGGCTTATTTGAGGGGAATAGATGATTTCGATATCAAAGGTACTTACCAGATTCTGTTACGTAATGCCAATGTGGATGGTGGCGCCCGTCCATTTGTAAAAGAATATATCGAAAAGGGATATATTTCAGATCCCGATGTTAAAAATCCACATGTAGAAACCAAAGCCAAGGCAGGTGTTTCTAAAACGCTGGAGTATGCCTATGATGATTATTCGCTGGCCCAAATTGCTAAAAAACTAGGCGATAGCAGTAATTATCACATCTTGATGGCGAGATCAAAAAATTATAAAAACATGTTTGATCTGGGCACTCGGTTTATGAGGGGCAGGTTAGAAAATGGCGAATGGATTAAACCTTTTAATCCGCAATATCCTTACTACGAATACATGTACAGAGAAGCCAATGCGTGGCAGGTATCGTTTTATGCTCCTCATGATATGAAAGGTTTAATCGAACTATACGGTGGCGCAAAAGGGTTCGAATCCAAGCTAGATTCTTTGTTTACTTTACCCTGGAATCCGAAATATATTGCCAGGAATGTAGAAACCATGATTGGTCAATACTGCCAAGGTAACCAACCAGATCACGAAGCTCCTTTTGCTTATACTTTTATCGGGAAACCAGAAAAATCGCAAAAAATAATCGATAAGATTTTAAACGAATTATACGGAATAGGACACGATGGCTTGGCACTTTCGGGAATGGATGATGCCGGCGAGATGTCTGCCTGGTATGTGTTCAGTTCTTTAGGGCTATATCCGTTCTCTGCAACTGATCCATCTTATATTGTCACAGCACCGCTGTTTGATGAAGTGAAGTGGAAAACAAGTACCGGAAAAGTATTAACGATAACTAGACCTGGGAAGGGAAGGGCTATCACCAATATTAAAGTTAATGGGAAAGCAAATAACGGATATTTCATCTCCCACGATCTGTTTAAAAATGGGGGCAAGGTAGAAATTGGCACTAAATAGGATTAACAATGACCAAATATTGATCCTGCAATGATAAAATAGTGAGCTTGGTTATCTCTTATTCATTAAAAAACCTGAATATATCTTAATGAATATTCAGGTTTCAACATAGGTGATTGAGCGGCAATTAACTTTACAAAGGCAATTTTTATCGTTTAATAAGCGCCTATTTAAATTTTACTCAATAATACCTTTTCTATCATACCGAGCCTGTTGAAGTGCTTTATAGGCGTCTTCGACAGGCTCAGCTTCACACACTGATTATTTTTTATTAAACTTTAAGCAGGTACTTACTTGTTTTCATACTTACTATTTCGCCATTAGCTAATCGGCCAATTCTAGAAATGTTTATACATTGGTTGGACTTCAAGTATTTAAACATTTTAAGTAGCTATTTTATTAAAACACCTTAAATGTTGCGATTGTATTTATAATCGGCGTATGAATTAATAAAGCAATTCGATTTTACTTTTAGTTAAATCTATTGTTTTGCCTACAGAGTAATCGACTGCTAACTTTGCTGAGAATGTATTACCAGCCTGAACATCGGCTACATAACTATTTAGATTATAAGCAGATCCATCGTTAGCTATAACTGTCAATTTGAGTTTAACAGGATTAAGGGCGTATTTTTGAACAACATAATCAGTACCCGAAGTGTTCTTTATGTCAAAGTCAATTAAGACTGCAGATTGCGAAGGAACGTTTTCCTGTTTGGTAATTTTAGCATTGAAATTTGTTAGGGGGAACTTGCCATCAGAGGGCGTATCATCCTTTTTTTTGCAGGAAGCCAATAAAGCAACAACGAATAAGAATGTAAATACGCTTGTTAACTGGGTTTTAAACATTTTTTTCATGGAGTAAATAATTTTTATAGGTGAAATATTAATTACTCAAAGCTACTGGGGCAAAAGGGTAGCAGCAATGACTGGAAAAAGTCAATTTCTAACTAGCTGTTTTCAGCCATTTTTTATATTTATTTTTATATTTAAGATTTTATCTTAAACATTGCGGCAATCCGGTTGGTCATTCAGTATGAAAATAAATATATGCATCCTTTGCTTTTTGTTCTTCTTTTTAAAGGTGTATGCACAAAGCCCGGCAAATAAGCTAAATTATGCTGACAGTATTACCCAGGTATTAAAAAAGCAGTTACCCCCAAGCAGCAAACGCTTCTCCGATAGTTTAGTGAATCTTGCAAAACAGACCAAATCTGATAGTTTGAGAGCCCGTGTTTTCTTTAAACTAGGTTTCTATTGGCGCGACCAAAATCGTACAGTAGCTAAAAAATATTTAATTGCAGGCTTTAAGTGTGGCGCTAAATACCCCTATGTAAAAGCCGTTTATTACCATTATCTAGGTGCTTATTATTATCCTGTGGATGCCACAAAAAGTGAACTTAATTATATTGAAGCTGATAAACGGTTATCGAAATTTAATACTGATGAAGCATATTTTTTAAGAGCAAAAGGCTGGGGGAATTACGCTAATTTACAGCAACAAAAAGGCGATGAACTTCTTATGGCAGAAATCCTGTTAAATAAATGCATCCCCTTAATAAAAAAAGCAGGGGTAAATGAATTTTTGGCTAAATACTACGAAGATCTGGCAACTGTATTTATGAATCAAAAACAGTATGATAAAGCCGAAAAATATTTTCTATTGGCTATTGCTACTGTCAAAAAAATTGAGCTTTGGGATGTTGTTCATTTATATGATGCTTACATCGGAGCAACAGAAAACTATCTATATAACAACAAAATTGCTGAAGCCAAAAGAACTTTAGAAAAAGCCAAAAATTTAATGGCAAAATGTAATGACAGCTTAAGTCACACTGAATATTACCTGGCAGAATGCATATTTTATAGAGAAACTAAAGCCTATGATAAATCACTCCAGAGCGTAAACGCCGGGCTTAAAATTGCAGCTAAAATAAACGACGAATACCAAATAGAAGTCCTGAATATACAAAAATACAAAACACTTATCTCGCAAGGTCATTATCACCAGGCTGTAGCGCTGATCGAGGAGTTAGTTCGAAAAAACAGTTCGAAATCGCCAACAAATATGGTAGCTTGTTTTTATGATCTCTCAGAAGTATATGATAAAATGGGGAACCGTAATGCCGCTTATGTTTGGCTTAAAAAGTATAGTGTTTTAAATGATAGCTTAAATAAACAAGAGGTTTTGCGAAAGATCAATGCTTTGGAAATAAAATTCAAGACAGCTGAAAATGAAAAGACCATCATGAACCTCAACGCTGAAAATGAAAAGGCAAAGCTCATCACAAGAAACAGTAGGTTAGCAAACTGGCTCTTGGCTTTAATCAGTTTGTTTTTGTTAATTCTGGCTACAGTAAGTTGGTTCTTTTTTCGCAATAGTAAAAAACTGGCTATACAGAAAGATTTAAACCATCAACAGGATTTAAAAGATATTTATAGCCAGCAGCATATTCAATTGGTAGAAGTAATGTTGAATGCCAAGGAGGATGAGCAAAATAGGGTAGCCAGAGATTTGCATGATGGGGTTGGAGGTATGCTTGCGGTTTCGAAAATGAACCTGACACATTATATTAATGAAAGTAAAAACAACGATGCAGACCTTCAAAATGTTACTCTCCACCTTGAAAACACGATGAAGGAGCTTAGGCGTGTAGCACATAATATGATGCCCGAAATGTTGATCAGACTGGGGTTAGAAGCATCGTTAAGAGATTTATGCGAATCAATAGCTTCTGATAAATTAAAGGTAGAATTTCAGTGCCTCGGTATAGGTAATCATTTGAAATCAAGTGAACAAATCAATATTTATCGGATTGTGCAGGAAGCAATGGCCAATGCTGCAAAACACTCCGAGGCTAAAAACCTGTTGCTACAATGTTCTCAAAACAAAAACATATTTTTTATAACCGTTGAAGATGATGGGAAAGGTTTTGATACGAGCCATATCGATATCGTTAAAGGGATAGGCGTTCGGAATATAAAAAGCCGTGTAGAATATTTAAAAGGAAAAATTGAAATTTTGTCGCAAGAAAATAAACCTGGTACCTCCATTAATATAGAATTGTATGTTACAGCATAAAACCACCGTAGCCATAGTAGACGATCATCCAATCATAATAGAAGGCCTGATTAAATTGCTGCATAAAACATCCACCTTCGAAATTATTGGTGGTTTTACGAGTGGACAGGAGTTTATTTCCGCTTTAAAGCTAAGGCCTGTAAAAATTGTTCTATTGGATATTATACTCCCTGATATTAGCGGGATAGATATATGCAAGGAAATAAAAACCATCGCCCCTGATACTGTGGTTTTGGCATTTAGTAACCATCAGGAAAGAAGTGCAATAATGAAAATGTTAGCCAATGGCGCCAATGGATATATCCTTAAAGATGCACCTATTGACGAAATTGTAAACTGTATTAACATGGCATTAAACGGACACATTGCCTTTAGCAAGGCAATAAGTGAAATTATTTCCCGGCCGCTTTCAGATGGTAATCAAAGTATTGCTAATTTAACTGTACGCGAGAAGGAAATTCTAAAACTGATTGCTACTGGCTTAAACACAAATGGTATAGCAGAACTATTGTTTCTGAGCAAGTTTACAGTGGAAAACCATAGGAAAAATCTATTACAAAAAATGAAAGCCAAAAATGTTGCAGACTTAATGCGGATAGCTACTCAGGAGGGCTTACTTTAACATATCCAACCGCGACTTTTCCCAGGAACCGTTTTCATCAAGAATTTTTAGATAGCAGTTAAATGATTTGTTAGCATAATAAAGCTGATACAGCTTATCGGTTAGCGCTGTAAGAAAGTTGAAGAAAATTAAAAACTCTTCTTCTGCGTTATAAAGCCCGCCCCATTCATTCAATACCCATTTTAATTTTTTTCCATTATAAGTGGTGATCGAAAATTCCAGGTAGGGGATATTTACATCTGTTTTATTGTAATAGTCGAGCGGAAGCCCTCCCAATAGCCTTATTTCTCTTACGGGAACCCGAATGCAGTTGATTTCCGAAAACAATACAGAACCGAAACAAGAACTGGAAAAGCCCTCGTTACTTAATGAAATAATTTCTGCCGACTGTCTTCTGGAGGCCAATTTAACCAGGTTGTAAATTGCGATTAACGTTAATGGTAATAAGATCAGCAATAGCCAGGCTGGGAACAGCGGGTGCAAATCTGGTAGTAAAACGATCGTTGTGCCTGTTAACGGAATGGTTAATAACGCTGTAAAAAACCAAAACAGAAGTATTGAGTTTTTTTTGCTGTTATTAAAACGGAAGCGATAAATATGCATAAATGACTACCTATAAGTTAAATTTATTTTAGATAAGTCTGTTAAAGATAAGCTAAATAAAATTATTATATCTTAAAATTGGGTAAACAGGTTATTACCTATCGATCAAATAAATGTTAGTTATGAATTTAAACAGATGTAATGACTACTACATAATCGGCATTTCTGATATCCTTGCCGATTTCTGAAGCTTTTTTTCATTGTTTTACTTTCATTTTAGTATATTGGGATAATCAAAAAAAGGACGATGCCCCAAATCAGTCCATCTGATTAAAAGTTCCAAAATAAATAATCCAAAATCCACCTTTACGCCACCTTTACTCCACGTTTAAGCCACCTTCTGGCCAGCTCTGCTTAAGGCTTGCTATATACATGCTTTACCCTTGCATTGATGGAGTTAGGGTATCGTTGCAGATCAGGTTAATCAAAGATTTGCCTCGCTTTAAATCTGGAGGTTAACAATAGCTAAATAAAAAGGTAAGAGAAAGTTATCTTCTGGTATGGTTGGTGTATAGTTGTGTCGGAGCAGCTTGGATAAAGAGCCTAAGCATTATTTTAAATCTGTATAGTGAAAACTCCAACCACTATAGTTTAAGGTGCATCTGACTGCATACTTGGTCAGGAATTGAGTTGCTTGAGTGGTGAATATTTTGATGAATCTGTTTTTTTCATTCAATGAGTATTATTTCCTTAAAAAAATCGCATGGCTCATTTGTAGCCTATGGAAATCCATCTTCGTCGCCCCAATCTATTTTCACCATTGTAAATACAGAAAAAATTAATTGTGCTCGATGTCATTTCTATACTCTAAAATATCCCCTGGTTGACAATTCAATGCTTTACACACCACCTCGAGAGTACTTAGTCGTACAGCTTTGATTTTACCTTGCTTCAAGATAGATAGGTTCGACAACGTAATATTCGTAAGTTCAGAAAGCATATTAAGGGACATCTTTCTCTTTGCCATCATAACATCGAGATTTACAACAATACCCATTATACAGTTAATTTTTGTTCTTCTTCCAATTCAATTCCAAGCTTGAATATTTCTATCACTGAAAACAACATAATTCCTGCAATGAAAATACCATAATTAAAAGATGTTGATAAATTAAGGAAAGGTCCAAGTTTTAAGTTATCCTCAATTACATGGTTTGCTACCAGCATTAATACAATCTGCACGATGGGCATTATAGTAATAATTCCAGCAATTAATCTAAGATGAATGATATTATTATTGATAAAATGTTGGTTATTCTCGAAGTTCTTAAAGATTTGCCTTATATGATAAGTTATAAAAATGAAAATCCCCATAAGTAAAATGTATACACCAGTCATGCTAGCGATGTTTTTCCAGTTTGATTCAATGTGAAAAACCAATGTTCCTGAATAACCGTCTAGTTTCGCATTCTCAAAATTGCTGTTGAGCGACTCTATCTTCCTTAAGTTAAGCTGCGCAAAATCTACCGGCAGCATTAGTATAAATTGCTTTCTAATATTTGCTGATGCTAAAAAAGCGGCTATAAATATTGTACCAGCAATGATTTCTAAATACCATATCACGTTTACAGCCTGTGATATTCTTTTAAGAATTGATTTTGATGTTGTCATGATTGTTTAATTTATATGGCAATAATAATAAATATTTATTGATAATCAATAAATATTTATTATTATTTTAGTATACGAATTTGTAAAGGCTCAGGATTGGAGTAGAATGAATTATTCAATACTTAAGCCAACAAACAAGCTTAGTCTATTGCATAAAATAAAGTTTATAAAGAGCATGTTTTTAAATAGCCTTAAAGAGATAACCAAGTTCTTTACCGAAAAAGGTTGGTCTTTGGGTGGCAACTCATGCAAATTGCTTTGGAGAGAATGACGAACGTAATTCTGATTCAAAAGCACACAACGAAATCCCATAAAATCAAAAAACCTTGCAATCTTTTGATTTACATGACTTTAGTTCTTTTTGATATTGTTTCTGGTGATCCCGCTGGGATTGGCTCAGTCGCTTTAGGCCCGCACACATTGCCTGAGCCTTCCTGAATCGAACCCGGGCCCGTGCTTCGGTTCGAATCCCAGTAGAAATAAAACAAAAAAACCTCACATCTCTGTGAGGTTTCTGGTGATCCCGCTGAGATTTGCACCTAGTGCAATTAAACAATATCTGTACGATTTTGAAATTCGACTCCCCGAATAACACACCTTTTTTATAATACTTTTTAGCTGCAAATGCTATATTATAAATATAATAATAAGTTTCTAACAAAAAAACTGAACTGATTTTTCCCCTAATTCGGCGAAAATTTAATGGTGAGCATTGTTAACTACCCACTTTATAAGTTAAATTACGGTTTGTGGAAAGTAGATAGTTTAAAGGAACCACATCTTTATCATAAACCCCTGTAAAGCATTTACAGGGGCTTTAGTTTTTATAACGGCTAGGGTTACTGACAATTTTATTTGACTTTGAGATTAAAGATCTAGAAATCATTCTTCTTCTAGTGACCTTTGAAGAAGGGCGGTCAATGAAATCTTCCGTAACTACTTTTTCTATCTAATATCTGGTAGATCCAACATTTCTTTTGCTTCCGTTCTAAGTTTTGCTTGGTCTTCATACCATTTTTCCAAATCTTTACGACCATTGAAAAACAAACAATTTTCAGGAAAGGAAAATGAAGAAAGTGGAACCGCCTCTTTTTTTACAGAAACAACGGTGTAAGCCTCAACTTTTTTATCGTACGGATAAAAAAATTGCATAATAAAATCTGTCTTTCTAAATTTAGAATTCGCCCTAAACTTAAAACTATTAAGCGATTTGCATACGTACATAGAATCCTGGCGATTTGTTGACTTATGTGTTGCGATTACTTTCTGACAGTGATAGCCAGAAATATCCTTGTATTTATCTACATATTCAAAGCGATAATAGGATGAAGAATCGGCCAGTCCGGTAGTATCAGTATGCCTGGTGACGATTGAATAACTCTCTTGAGAACTTACACTCCATTGGGTTCGATGTTCCAGATTAATCAATTCATAATTAGGATAGGATGTTACTGAACTTCCTCCCTGAGATCCATTATGAACAACTTTTTTAATTTCAATTTCAGGAATAAATGTAGAATCTGTAATAACTCCTTTTATCCAATTGCCAGAAAACGTATGGTGAAAAAAAAAGGAGGATGTTTCATTCTCCTTTCCTGGTTTAACCACAATTATTTCAGCTTCTACCAATTGTTGTGCAGAGACATATAAATTGGAAACCAATAAAAAAAGAAAAGCCAACACCAAACTCTTTTTCATGTTATTCTACAGTTACAGTTAGTGTATTATTGCTTCCACCTGCGCTGACCTTTCTACTTCCTTCCCAATATCCGCCCCCGTACCTATAGTACAAAGTAATTCTGGAAGTAAAACTTACAGAACCATCGACATAGCTTGCCACTGGATCAATAACTCCACTATAAGTCAATGCACCAGAAGCATCACTTGCTTTTGTGGCAGTTACAACCGTATTGGCTGTTGTGTATTTAAAGCCCCCTTGAGATTTTATCTTATTAAATGTTAAATTAACACCAATGGTTACAGTAACAAAAAAATAGATCTGTGTAGATCCCAATATGTTAACTGTGCCCCATGGCACATCTCCTCCATCATCGTCCATGATCGTGTTATTGACCCTAGCATTCGCAATCGGTAAAGTGGCAAGAATGGGTCTACTTTTGCTGAATATGGATACATTATCGTGTTTGGGGACCAAACCATTAATAATACTATCAGCTTCTGCATCGGAAAGCTCTATTGGTTTAATTCCAATCGGAATATCTTTCTCAGCAACAGGTTTTAATCCCGCCAGCAACATTGCTTTTTCTAACTTCTGTTGTTTAGTTTCATAAGTAGAATCTTTAGCAATGTCCTTCTTGCAAGCGCCAAGCAAGATTGCCGAAATTAAAATTAAACCACCCCAATTTTTAAATGGTTTTTGAATTGTTTTCATAGTTTTTGTTTTTTAGTTATTTGTTGTTTTTAATTTGTTTAAATCAATTAAACGACAAATAGAGATCGTTGAATTTAGCTGCACATATTTAGCAAATAAACCTTACAATTAAGCAGAATTAAATTATGCTACAAAAAAATCAGGAATGAGATTTCGGCATAAACGCCCAATAGATCAATTAGCCTTATTTAATTCAAAAATAAAGAGCTTAGGACATTCTACATTTTTTTTACACCAGTACCCTACTATTTTACACCAAATCTAAAATAAGCTCCATAATTAAAAAACATATACAATAAAACAGCTATTCTTCTGGATAATACAGCGCTTTCTATTGACCTTTACTTGCCAAAAATGAATAATATACTTTTAACATTAAAATCCTTTTTGCTATACTTTGAGGCCAGATAGTCCTCAACATGCCTTTTCAGTACCTCAAACCTTTTAAGCGTTCCGGGAGCATATTCCTCTTTTTCCACCAATGCTTTCATCTTTGCATTGTGTATTTTAATAGCCCCTAAGATGGTGTGTGTACTTTCTTCCTTGCCTAAATATCTGCATTTAACACTATTGGCAGTTACTTCGGCTCCATCCACACTAAGAAGGGGATGCGCTGCATAAACCGCTGCTTTCATGTTTTCCAGATAAGCATTAAGGGTTTTAACATCTTCCTTTGTATCAACTTTTGCACTCCACCGTTCCAGCTCGCAAGTTCTGCTGGTCGACATTTCCGCACGAATCCCGTCCACTGTAATTCTTAAAAAGATAAAGTAAACAGTCCCTTTTGTGTAGTTCTTTGGCCTTTTCAAAAAGAAAAGCACGCTAAAATTAGTTTTCATAACGATAACATTAAGGTTAAACAAAAATAGCTTTGCAGTTTCATTCACACAAGATGTTCATTCATTAAACTAGCTGAAAATCAATGCTTTAGTACGAATTAGGGGAGTTTGATATTATAAAGAACGACGCTCCGAATGACGCACATTTTATATGCGATTTCGTGCATATTTTGGTATAACCCGTAAAAGCAAAAACCCTGCAATCATTTGATTTGCAGGGTTTTAGTTCTCTTTGATATTGTTTCTTGTGATCCCGCTGGGATTCGAACCCAGGACCACTACATTAAAAGTGTAATGCTCTACCAGCTGAGCTACGGAATCATTTCCTTTTGTTTAAGGAGGTGCAAATATAGGGATTTATCCTTTCCATGCAAACATTTTTTAAAAATGTTTTTGATGTTTTTTTATAAGGTTAAAACTAACCACTATAACTACTTGATTTTAAATTTTGTACAATTAAAAATAATCTTAAAATTTATTTTACCCCATCAACAAGCCACATTATTTACTCGCTTTGGGGATAAAGTTTAAAAACGACTGGAATTGTGCCTTGTGTTTATTTTTATCCAGTTTAAAATAAAAAGCCCCACGACGCGAACTTGATTTATCCTTTTCAGTCTGTTTGATTAATAAGCCACTGGCTGTAATCTTACGGATAAAATTTCGGTTATCAATTGGCGAATCGTAAACCTGTTCGTACAAGGCCTGAAGTTGTGGTATGGTAAATCGTTTTGGCAACAGCTCAAACAAAACAGGATGTAGGGCAGCCTGATAGCGAATTTTATCCATCGCTGCCTTAACCATCACATTGTGGTCAAAAACTAGTTCAGGAACTTCTTTAAGTTTAAACCACTCGGCGTGGTATTGGTTGTTTATCTGTTTATGGTATTTATTAATGTCTATTAGTGCAAAATAAACTACTGAAACGGTTCGTTCGATAGGGTCACGATCTGGATGGCCATATGCATGCAGCTGCTCGAGGTATACGTCGTGTAAACCGGTTAATTCCAGTAAAATCCTTTTGGCAGCCCCGTCAAGATCTTCTTGCTCACCGATAAAACCACCCATCAAGCTCCATTGATCTTTTACCGGTTCTATTGCTCTTTTGATCACCAAAAGTTTTAGCTGATCGCCGTCATAACCAAAAATAATGCAGTCTACTGCAACAAGAACAGGTTTTTGATTTAAATATTTTCCCATATTAAAATAGCGTATTTAGTTTAGCGTCGTTATAATCTGTAATATAGCCTAAGATATTTGGATAGCCTTCAAACTCTTCGATTGTATGTGTGGTGGTTAATACGATACAGGGCATACCTGCATTTAAAGCAGATTCTACACCTTTCGGCGCATCTTCAAAAACCAGGCATTCTGCTGGTATAATATTTAATGCTGCCGCTGCCTTTAAAAAAGTTTCTGGATCTGGCTTGCTTGTTTTTACATCATCTGCACTAATTATTGCATCTAAATAATGACGGATATTTAAGCCATCTATTACAAAATCTATATTAAAAGGTATTGCTGCAGATCCGATCGCCATTGGAATATTGGCCTGTTTTGTACGTTCCAAAAATCGATCTAATCCATCAATCAAAGCCAAATGCGCCATATAACCTTGTTGATAACGCTTTTCTTTATCGATAGAAAGGCGTTCTATTTCTTCAGCATTAAATTTACCTTTTCCGAAAACGCGTTCTAAAACTTCGTGGTTCTTCCCATACATTTCTTTTTTTACGCTTTTGTAATCGAGTCTGGCACCTAAGTCTTCTGTCATAATGCTGTACCAGGCTAAAGTATGGTATTCCATATCATTAATCATCGTACCGTTCAAATCGAAAAGAAAAGCTTTAGGCTTAAAATTCAAATCATACATATAGCTGCTAAATTATGTGATTTTTTTTACTGTTGAGAATCCTCTTCGATATTATGAAAAAATAAATATAATCGTTACTTTAACGTTAATAATTTTTTCCTACATTAGCCTTAACCAAAAATAAATCAATATGAAGCCGTGTCTAATTTTGTGCGCAATTGCAGATCCGCTTTCACAAATTTTTAATCCATGAAAAAAATATTCTTTAAGGCTTTGCCTTTCGCTACGTTATGTTTAGCTCTTGCTTTTACTTCATGTAATCCTAAATCTGATAAAGAAACACAGGCAAACGTGAAAACCGATTCGTTAAAATACAGCAGTACCATTGATGGTAAAACCGTTAAACTTTACACGTTGAAAAACAAGCAAGGTGCTTCGGTATCGATTAGCAATTATGGTGGTAGGGTAGTTTCGTTGCTGGTACCCGATAAAGACAATAAATTAACCGATGTGGTATTGGGTTACGATAGCGTGGGTGCTTACCGTAAAAAAGGCGAGCCGTTTTTTGGCGCTTTAATTGGCCGCTACGGAAACCGTATTGGCAAAGGTAAATTTACTTTAGACGGCAAAGAATACCAGTTACAGCTTAACGATGGTGTAAACACTTTACACGGCGGTACCGATGGCTTTTTCGGCAAAGTGTGGGACGCGAAACAACTGGATAGCACCAAGCTTGAATTGAGCTACGTTTCTAATGATGGCGAAGCGGGTTATCCGGGTAAACTGGATGTGAAGGTAACTTATACTTTAACTGACGACAATGCGCTGCAAATTGATTACGTAGCAACCACTGATAAAAGCACCATTGTAAACTTAACCAACCATGCTTATTTTAACCTAAATGGCGAAGGTGATAGCACTATTTTAGACCACGAGCTAACCATTGATGCAAATGCTTATACACCAGTTGACTCGACCTTGATCCCAACCGGTAAATTGCAACCTGTTGCGGGTACCGCTTTCGATTTTAACAAAGCCAAACTAATTGGTAAACAAATTGAAGATAAAGACGAGCAATTGAAATTTGGTAAAGGTTACGACCATAACTTTGTCTTAACCCACCACGATGGTAAAACACCGGTAGCCGTGGTTAAAAGTACCAAAACAGGCATAGTTTTATCGGTAATTACTACCGAGCCTGGTTTACAGTTTTACAGTGGTAATTTCTTGACCGGAGCCGATAAAGATGGTAAAGGCGGTAAATCTTACCCACACCGTTCGGCTTTCTGTTTAGAAACACAACACTTTCCTGATGCACCAAACCATCCGAATTTTGCTTCAACCGTGCTTAAACCGGGCGAAACCTATAAAACGAGTACCACTTATAAGTTCTCGAAATAAGATAGCTGGTTAAAAAAGTTAGCTATAACCAAAGACCTCACAGGTTTTAGAAACCTGTGAGGTCTTTTTTTATTTACGCCTAGCGCTTTCGGGCCACAGAGGCACGGATAATCACCTATAAGGGCTTTTTCTGCATTAAGATTGCCAGTCAAGCTGGCAATGACGAGTAGTGCAAAGGGGGATATCCTGCTTAAATTATAATTCTAATAACCTTTCTGGAAATTGCGAAATTTTTTCTATCGTGAGCTGTTGCATAATCTGATACAAATGGGCTTTAAACATATTAATGGTATGATTTCCGCCTTCATTACCCAATGCGCCAACGCCATACATAAACGGACGGCCCATAAAGTTGAATTCAGAACCTACCGCATGCGCCCTGGCTAAATCAACACCCGAGCGGATCCCTCCATCTAACATGATCTTAAGTTTAGATTTATAGGCTTCATTTCCGGCGAGTTTAATTAAAGAGTTGATCGATGATTCGCCCGCATCAATTTGTCGCCCACCATGATTCGAAACAATAACGCCATCAACACCAATCTGTATAGCTGCCTGCATATCTTCATCTGTAGCAATGCCCTTTAATACCAATGGTCCTTTCCAGATTTCGCGGATGGCCGAAACCTTTTCAATGTCAACTTTCCCGGTAAACGTTCTGTTCATAAACTGCCCGAGCTGCGACATATCCATTCCTTTTTCCATATATGGCTTTAAGGTAGCAAACGAAGGGATGCCATGCTGAAGTGTTTTAATACCCCATAATGGCCTTGCAAATGCCTGTAAAATATTGTTTACCGACATTTTAGGTGGTATAGAAAGGCCGCTTTTAATTTCTTTATACCTTAATCCGAAGGCGGGAACATCTACCAGCACAACCAAAACGGGGCACTCTACCGCTTTCAATCGCGATAAAATATCATCCCTCAATTTATTTTCCGTAGGGTGATAAAGCTGAAACCAGGCTTTTCCTTCAGAAACTTCGGCAATGCGCTCGATACTGCTGGTAGATACCGTACTCAGTGTATAGGGGATATCGTGTTTGGCTGCAGCTTTGGCCAGAATTTCAGGCGCATTTGGCCACATTAAACCCTGTAAACCAATTGGAGAAACGCCAAAGGGCGCACTGTATTTACGGCCAAAAAGCTCAACCGACATATCAATATCTCCACCTACACGCAAATAATTGGGTTTTAAGTATATATTATCAAAATCTGTTTCGTTACGGGCCAGGTTTAGCCCTTCGTTACAGCCACCTTCTAAATAATCGAATGCAAATTTCGGTATTCTTCTTTTTGCTTTATGTCTAAGGTCAGCTACCGAAGGATATTGAGGATGGTAAGGAAACGTAATTTTTTTGCTCATTATTTAATTATTGTCTTGGCCGCAGGCATGTTAAAAATCGAAAACTAACACAATATGTTGTAATCTCCGTCCTGCACTATAGGCTATATTTCGTTTTTTAGAGAATTTAGGCACCAGGTATTAGCGCTGGCAGCGTAAAAAGCAGTCTTTAAAGCCTGTAAAATCTCTTTGCATTATCTAAAAAGATCAATTTTCTTTCTGCAACTGTAAAACGTTCTGTATATTTATTTACCAAATTAAACCAATCCTGGTAAGGTCTGCTGATTAACATCACCGGCCAATCGCTACCATACATCGCCCGTTCAGGGCCAAACTGTTCAAATATAACGTCGAAGCAGTTAAACAACTCTTTTTCAGTCCAGTTTTTCCAATCAGCTTCGGCTAATAGGCCCGATACTTTGCACCATACATTTGGGTTGGCCGCCAAAGTTTTAATATTTTCTGCCCATACCTTCAAATCTTGTTTTTTTACATCTGGCTTGCCGCAATGATCCAATACAAATGGCTGATCGGGAATTTGATCAACCATTTGTATAATGGCTTCCAACTGATTGTGGTAACACAATAAATCGTAAGTATAATTGTATTTTTTTAATTGCTTAATACCTGCAATAAAAGCCGGATTAAGGATAAAATCTCGGTTCTCGGCCTGCAGAACATGTCGCCAGCCTTTAATGGTTTTATGATTTTGCCAAAAGCCTAACCGTTCATCCAGATTGGGGTTAAGCAAATCAACCCAACCCACAATACCTTTTATAATTTCGTTCTGCGCTGCCAATTTTAAGAGGAAATGGTTTTCCTCTTCTGACTGACTGGCCTGCACAGCAATACAGCCGGTAATATGTAGATCGTTATAGGGTTCCACCAGGTTTTCAGGAAAAAAATCTTTGCGGATGATTTGCATATCGTCATTAATCCAGTTATCTCTAACCGGGTCGAAATTCCAAAAATGTACGTGGGTATCAATCATATTAAAAAAAGCACTAAAGTTTAAATATCTGGTCCATTAAGATCCATTTTTCACCAGGTTTGGCACCAGGTAAAGCCTGCTGGAATTTCCACATTAAGGTTTCCCATTCCTGCACTTTTGGGTTGGCTAAATCGGCGGCACCTTTCGCCTCAAAAGAAAAGCTTTCATTCACTTCCATAATCATAAACAGCCGATTACCAGTGAGGTATATATCCAGGTTTTCGATCCCAGAAGAGGTGATACTTTCTTTAATTTCAGGCCAAACCGATTGGTGGTATTGCTTATATTCTTCAATAAGCTTTGCATCATCAACCAGATCAAGTGCCAGGCAATATCTTTTCATATTAATTTTCGCTGTAAGCTTTAACAGTTTGCTTGCTAGTACCTAAACCATCAATACCTAATTCAACCACATCGCCAGGTTTTAAATACCAGGGCTCAGGTTTTTGACCTAAACCAACACCTGCAGGCGTACCTGTTGTAATTACATCGCCCGGTAAAAGGGTCATAAACTGACTGATATATGAAACCATAAATGGCACATTGAAAATCAGGTTTGAAGTATTACCATCCTGCAATGTTTTACCGTTTACAGTTAACCAAAGGCGTAAGTTGTGCACATCAGCAATTTCATCCTGAGTAGCAATAAATGGCCCGATAGGCGCAAAAGTATCGGCGCTTTTTCCTTTAACCCACTGTCCGTTGCGCTCTAACTGGAATTCGCGTTCACTATAATCGTTGTGCAAAACGTAACCTGCGATATGCGCTAATGCATTTTCTTCACTTACATAACTGGCTTTTTTACCAATTACAATAGCCAATTCTACCTCCCAGTCGGTTTTTTTACTATTTTTAGGAATAACCAGATCATCATTCGGGCCTACAATAGCTGAAGTAGCTTTGAAGAATAGAATCGGCTCTGATGGGATAGGAGCATTGGTTTCGGCTGCATGATCTTTATAGTTTAAGCCTACACAGATAATTTTAGAAGGACGTGCCAATGCCGGACCAAGGCGTACCCCTTTATCAACTTGAGGCAGATCAGCAGATGCAACAGCTGATTTTAGTTTTTCTAAGCCATCACCACCAAAAAATGCTTCGTTATAATCGCTAACCAATGCAGATACATCAAAATAATTATCGCCGATAATTACACCCGGTTTTTCTGCTCCTGCTTCACCAAATCTTATTAATTTCATTATAAAATGCTTTATCTTATTTAAAAATATTTATTAATTGTTTAAGGTCGTAAATCCCCCGTCAATTGGGTAATCGCAACCCGTAATAAATGACGCTTCGTCACTACATAAATATAGGGCCAATGCTCCAATTTCTTCAGGTTTGGCCATTCTGCCGATAGGTTGGGTTTTAGAAAGTTTCTCGAACATTTCAGGGATATTATCTGGATAGTTTTTCTGTAAAAAGCCATCTACAAATGGCGTATGCACCCTTGCCGGAGAAATAGAATTACACCTGATGTTTTCGCCGATGTAATCTTTGGCCACACTCATGGTCATGGCTTTTACCGCGCCTTTTGCTGTACTGTAGGCAAAACGATCTGGTAGGCCAATTAATGCAGCAATAGAAGCCATGTTGACGATCACACCACCACCAGCTAAACGGATTTGCGGAATAGCGGCATACAAACAGTTGTAAACACCTTTAACATTTACACGCATTACCCTATCGAAATCGCTTTCTTCGGTGTTATCGGCTTTACCAATGTGTGCAATACCCGCATTATTTACTAAAATATTGATGCTTCCAATTTGTTCAAAAACAGCTTTAACCGCCTGGTGGTCTGAAACATCGCAGGCATAACTGTAAGCTCGACCGCCATTTGTTTTAATCTCACCTAAGGTATCCTGGGCCTGTTCAGTCCCCAATTCGATGATATGAACCTCAGCACCCTGTTTGGCTAAAATAGTTGCAATAGCTCTTCCTATGCCACTTCCCCCGCCTGTAACTACGGCTTTTTTATTTTTTAGTGAAAACATGTATATGATTGGTTATAAATTATAATTGATTAGGATACAAATAAAATAAATATTCTTGATTAAAAATTTTATCTTCTTGCCTAAATATTAACAGATATTGTCATGCGCCGTTCTGGATATTCAAATGGCCTTACCAAGTATTATTACTTATATTTTACGATTGTACCTGTATTTAATATAGGGCCAAATATTACACAAAAAGCAATTTTGCCCGCAGTTGAAAATATTACAGAAACGGGAAGCAGAGAGGCAATTCAAAACGGCATTTTCCCGCAATATACTAACCATTAGAAACTTAAAGCTGCTTACGGAAGTTACGCACTCAAACTCCAATCCGCCGTTCTATCTTTTTAGCACATTTGTAGGCTTCACTAAGGATAACATCGCTTGCAATTGTCTGATTTACATTCGGCGCATTTAACACCGAAATCGTTAAACAAGCAATAATGCCGTCTTTGCTTTCAATGCCAACAGGAATAGAAATATTGGTTACACCAGATACCGAATCACTATTTTTAGAATAAGAACCTGCCTGGTGAATATCCAATAAAGCATTTAAAAAGTCTTCTTGCTGCGCTTTGGTATATTTCTTAAAAATAGCATTGTTTTTTAATGCTGTATTACGTTCTGCATCAGCCATATATGCTAACAGAACCTTGCCCGGTGCGGTTGAAAGCAATGGAAATAAATTGCCTTCTTCGATAGAAAGCGCAATTGGTCCGGGGCTTTTGGCATGAATAATTACCATCACCTGATTCATGTATAAAATACTCAAATGGCACGACTGGCGTATAGTATTGGCCAGTTCTTCTAATGGAAATTGCGCCGCTTTACGGAGCTCATCAATAGGTGAGTGCCGATGCGAAAGGTAAAAAAGCTTTAGCGATAGTCTGTATTTCCCCGAAACCTCATCACGTAAAATATAACCACGACTTTCTAAACTCATCAACATCCGGTAAATTTCGTTAGGTGTTTTTTCAATACCGATTGCTATTTCAGTTTGAGACAATGGGATAGATTGTGCGGATAAATACTCCAATATGTCAAGCCCTTTATCCAAAGCGGGAGCTTGGTACTTCGATTCTTTTTCGTTCATTCAGGTTTAAATTTGGTTGTAGCGTATTCTTACGATTTCAAACATACAAAATGCTTTCTTATTTATAGAAGAGAAGATTTTGTATAATTTAAATATGAATTCATGCCCTTATTAAACAGCTTGCCAACGGATGATTTTACATGACGATTGCATAAAAAAAGCCGATAATCAAATGATCACCGGCTTCAGCATTGAGCTTGCTTTATTGAAATTACTTATAAAAAACCTCGTTCCAATGCAGTTCATTTCTGAACTGATTGATTTTGGTATCGGCACCGATATTCACATATTCCAAACCGGCAATATTCGCAAAATCCAATAAATGCTCGGTGGTTAAATTCTGGCTATAAGCAGTATGATGTGCACCGCCTGCATAAATCCATGCCGCACAACCCGTTTTCATATCCGGAAGTGGTTTCCATAGTACACGGGCAACAGGCAGGTTAGGCAGGTCATTCTCTGCTTCAACTGCTTTAACCTCGTTTACCAGTAAACGGAAACGGTTACCCATATCAATTAACGATGCGTTTAAGGCATCGCCGCCGCCTACATTAAACACCAAACGGGCAGGATCAGCTTTACCTCCAATACCTAATGGATGAACTTCCAAACTGGCTTTTCCACTCGCCAAAGAAGCATCAACCTCAAGCATATGCGAGCCTAAAACCATCGAATTTTCCGGATCGAAGTGATAGGTATAATCTTCCATAAATGCATTACCACCAGCTAAACCTGCACCCATTACCTTGCAGGCGCGTACTAATGCCGCAGTTTTCCAATCACCTTCCCCTGCAAAACCATAACCATCAGCCATTAAACGCTGTGCTGCGATTCCTGGCAACTGGATCATACCGTGTAAATCTTCAAAAGTATCAGAGAAGCCTTTAAAGCCCCCATCTTCTAGAAATTTCCTTAATCCCAATTCAATTTTGGCCGCCTCGTAAACGGATGAATGCCTTGCACCACCTGCTTTTAAATCATCAGCTATTTCATAAGTAGCTTCATATTCTTTCAGTAAAGTCTGGATAGCATCTTCACTTATTCCATTAATTACGGCGACCAAATCACCTATGCCATAAGTATTTACCGCAAAACCGAATTTCATTTCAGCTTCCACCTTATCGCCATCTGTAACCGCAACATAACGCATATTATCGCCAAAACGAGCAAATTTAGCGCCCTGCCAATCGTGCCAACCTGCAGCAGCCCTACACCAGGTATCGATCTGTTTAGCCACTTCTTCATCCTGCCAATGGCCAACAACTACTTTGCGGTCTTTACGCATCCGCGACACCATAAAACCAAATTCGCGGTCGCCATGTGCGCTTTGGTTCAAGTTCATGAAATCCATATCGATAGTATTCCAAGGAATATCGCGATTAAACTGCGTGTGTAAATGCAATAAAGGTTTTTGCAATACATTTAAACCTCTGATCCACATTTTAGCAGGAGAGAAGGTGTGCATCCAAGTAATTACCCCAATACAATTCTCATCAATATTGGCTTGTTGTAAGGTTTCGAAAATCTCTTCAGTCGTTTTTACAATTGGCTTGTACACTACCGAAACAGAAATACTTCCATTCTGGTTTAACGAATCGGCTACTTGTTGGGCGTGGGCCGCTACTTGTTTCAAGGTTTCTTCACCGTACAAATGTTGTGTACCGGTAATAAACCAAACTTGTAATTTTTTTAAATCAATCATTACTATTTATGTTACTTTTAATTTATTCAATTCTCTCCGGCATATGTCCTCACAGACCGAAATATTTTATTTTTACTTTCTGGATCTCTGTCTCCACAAACCATTATTCATATTCTTTTTTTGAAAAGCAAGGTTCTGTTTTTTATCGGTTAGGATAGTCCTGCTTTCCGTTTTATTCGCCCGCCTGCGGTTGGGCTCATGCGCACTCCAATCAGGTTTAGGTTACTTAGGTAAACCTTGCAATGTTAAACCCGACAGCAGCGGCAGCTCCCGATTTAAGCACTTTTTTGTCTTTTATTTATGGCGCGCTTGCTTGTTTCGCAGGTTTCATCGGGACTATAGCGAATGGCGGGACTTTCGTTCCCTAAGTACCACTGCAATTGCTTTCCAAAACCCTTAATTCAATTTATGCAACCAAACTCAAAACTTATTTCTGCCCATAATAAGCGCCATCACCATGTTTACGTTCATAATGTTTCTCTATTAACGAATCTTTAAGTTTTGGAGCTTTCGGATTGATCTGTTCTGTTAACAAAGCCATTTGTGCTACAGTTTCTAAAACTGCACTGTTATAAACTGCTTTCTCTGCCGTTTTCCCCCAGGTAAAAGGAGCGTGGTTACCTACCAAAATCATTTCCACTTCTTTATAACTCAGACCTAAACTTTCGAAATGGTTCATAATCTGGAAACCGGTCTCATACTCGTAATTCCCTTTGATCATTTCATCGGCCATTGGTGGCGCACATGGAATATCTACAGTTAAATGATCGGCATGCGTGGTTCCAAAAATTGGAATGGGCCTTTGTGCTTGTGCCCACGCGGTTCCATAAGTAGAATGTGTATGCACAATCCCACCGATTTCTTGCCAGTGTTTATATAAAACCGCATGGGTTTTAGTATCTGATGAGGGGCGTAAACTCCCCTCAACCGTATTTCCGTCAAAATCTACGATTACCATTTTTTCCGGCGATAAATCCTCGTAAGGCACACCGCTTGGTTTAATCGCAAAAACCCCTTTTGATCGGTCTGCTGCACTCACGTTTCCGAAAGTAAAAAGCACTAATCCCAGTTTAGGTAATTGCATATTGGCCTGGTAAGCCTGTTCTTTTATATCTTGATAGTTGCTCATGATAAGTAAGGTTTTACATCTTTTTTGTTGTATTTCTCGAGGTATCTGCCTAAGCCTAAATATTGTTGGTAATGCTGGCGGTAAAGTTTTTGTTTTTTGATATTTGGCTTATATTCTTTTTCAAAACCTGTTCCCATGGCTACCATAGCTGCTTCGATATTTGGATAAATACCTGCTGCTACTGCAGCGAACATAGCCGCACCTAATGCGCAGGTATGCTCGAAACGGTGAATCCTGATCGGCATTTCCAACACATCGGCCATCATTTGCATAATATAAGCTGATTTTTTCGCTACACCGCCAATACCAATAATCCCTTTTACAGGCACACCTTGCTCTTTAAAACGATCTACAATAGCCTTGGCACCGAAACACGTTGCAGCAGCTAGAGCACGGAAAAACCGTGGCGCATCGGTTCCTAAACCTAAACCGGTTATAGCGCCTTTTAGTTCCTGGTTTGCATCTGGTGTTCTACGACCGTTTAACCAATCAATAGCCAGTTCTGCATAATCGTCATCTTGCAAAGCAGCAGCCTGCTTGCTTAAGTTAGCAATAATTTTTCCTTCTAATTCTGCCTTTAAAGCATTCGCTGTCGCCTCATCAATTACATCAGATTCTGTAAGTAAATGATTTAATGGCCAGCTAATTAAATTCTTGAACCAGGCATACACATCGCCAAAAGCCGATTGTCCGGCCTCTAATCCGGCCATCCCGGGAATTACTGAGCCATTTACTTGTCCACAGATACCGTTAATCAATTTGCCATCTAAATCCTGGTTAGGAGCTACTAAGATATCGCATGTGCTCGTACCCATTACTTTACTCAGGTAATAAGGCTCAATCTGCCCACCAACAGCCCCCATGTGTGCATCAAATGCACCAACACCAACAACCACATCAGTATTTAAGCCTAGTTTTGTAGCCCATTCTTCGCTCAATGTTCCAGCAGAAACATCAGAAGTATAGGTATCGTTAAATAATTTTGCTCTAAAACCAGCTAAAAGGGGATCGAGAGTGCTAAAGAAATCTTCAGGAGGTAAACCGTTAAATTCTTCTGCCCAAAGTGCTTTATGCCCGGCAGCACAACGGCTGCGTTTCATCTCTTTGATATCTTTTCCACCACAAAGTAAAAACGGAATCCAGTCGCAGTGCTCAACCCATGATGCTGCGCCTTTTTTTATAGTCGAATCAACCCTTAAAATATGTAGTAATTTAGACCAGAACCATTCTGATGAATAAATACCACCAACATATTTAAGGTAATTAGTGCTGAACTTGGTAGCATGCTCATTGATTTCAGCGGCTTCTTTAACTGATGTATGATCTTTCCAAAGTACAAACATGGCATTTGGATTTTCTTCAAAACCTTTGGTCAAAGCAAGGGGAGTACCCGTTGCATCAACCGCCACCGGGCTAGAACCAGTTGTATCAACTGAAATTCCCTTTATCAAATGTGCAATTTCTGCACCACCTGCTTTGGCTATGCAATCTTTTATAGTGTGTGTTAAACCTTCAATATAATCTAAGGGATGCTGGCGGAACTGATTAACGGCGGGCTTACAATATAAACCTTTCTGCCATCTTGGATAAAGAAAAACCGACGAGGCTAATTCTTTTCCGTTTGCGGTATCGACTAGAACAGACCGGACAGAATCTGACCCGTAATCTACTCCAATTACATAGTTTGCTGTGCTCATAACAATAAATAAATGTCTAATTAACGTTTATTTATTTGAATTAAAAAATTTTATTGATTTTTTAAATATTCTTACATCCTGGTTAAAAGAAAAAGCCTCTTGGTAGGTGATCAGAAGGCTATTAAATTTGGTTAAAAAATAATATTTAATGCACACTTACTTAATTATGATCGGTAACACGATATTTTCCCATTTTAATAAAAAACTCTTATTTGTGGTCTGGTAAGTCAGTAAATCTTCTTTTTCTTTATTTTTAAATGGTTTTACAGGCACCCGCAACTGATCCTGTTTCATATTATACTTAAATGCTCCCCATTGCTGAGGTTCTTTATTGAATATGGCAATCCAATCCTGATTTTCCTTTGGGATAATAAAGAAAGCATATTTACCTGCAGGAAGGTTTTTTCCCTGAACTTTTATATCCTGATCTGTTTCAAAAGTTGTGGCTTCATTGGCACCCGCACGCCATACAGAGTCGAATGGGACAAGACTTCCCCATATTTTTCTTTCTTTTACTGATGGTCTGCTGTATGCGATGATAATATTGGCTTTTCCAATCACTGATTTTACGGTGTCGGGGAGGCTTACCCTTGGCTTTTTGGTTTGTGCAGATGCCCCTCCACAAATTCCTGATATGATCAGAAGGGCTATAGTTGCGATTTTTAATTTTCTCATGCTAATGGTGTTTATTTGAAATTTATGCTTTCTAAAATATGGTATAAAACCAGTACCTTTCTGTACTATTCTTCACTTATCCGGTACATTTAAGATTAAGGCGGTGATTAAGAAGCGAATTTCTTTCTGTAAGCGGTAGGACTAATCCCTCTGAGTTTTTTAAATGCCCGGTTTAAATGGCTTTCATCGGTAAAATTTAATTCATAGGCTATTTCATTGATACGCATATCGCTACTTAATAATCTATTTTCTATCAATCTTACCTTATAATTAGAAATATATTGCTGTAAGGTTTCGCCCGTCTGTTTTTTAAAATAGCGTCCTAAATAATTTGCTGAAATTTTAAGATTGTCACTTATTTTTTCCACTCTCAGATTTTCCTGACTGCGTATATTTTCCTGGATATAATGAAGAATATCAAGTACAGGCTCGCCGGTATTTTCTTTTACATTTTTTGGCAATTTTAAGGCGATGTTCCTGGCAATAATGAGCAACAGCGTATTTACAATCTGCTGAATAATCTTATTATGGTAAATCTGCTCATAATCCATTTCTTTTCTAATGCAATCAATCATTGCCGCAACCAAAGGTTTATCTACGCCATTTTTTAAGATACAGCCGGGCCTATGACTGGCATTTTGAAGAATCTGTTCCATCCGCTGCACCCAGTCGTTATCTTTATCCATCCTCGGTTTGACATATACATCATTAAAGTGAAGGAAAAAGAAAGTAGTGGAAGAATGGGTGCTAAAAGTATATTGATCTGCGGGGGTGCTTAAAAACATATTGCCTGGCCGGTAATTAAAACTGTGCCCATTCATGGTATGAACCCCGGTGCCTTCAATAATATAAACCAGTTTAAAAAAATTATTTTTATAGACCGCTTTAGGAAAAATATCGAATTTTTTAAAACTAATTTCGAAAAGCCTGTATAAATGTTCTCTTGCCATATATTAAAGATAATGATAAAATGAAATTACGAAGATTAAGATACCCCCTTAATTCTCCTGCTTTTCGGCACTATGTTCAATGTTCTTTTTCTGGAAGATCTCTTTTCCAAAATTATATGCAAAGCTGATACTTCCCCTCGCACCAATTGTTTTTCTTTCAAAATCAAGTAAAACCCCATTGCCATCTCTCAAAAAGCTCCATTTCCTTGTTGCTAAAATATCCCTGCCGCTTAAGGATAATGATACTTTACTGTGGAACAGATTGATTTTGCTACCTGCATCTAATGCAAAACTGCCATAATTTCTGTCTTGAGCGGTTTTAAAAGGTGCCTGGTAACTTCCCCGTAATTGTAAAGAAATATTTTTAACTACAGTAAAATTGTTGGTGATATTGGCGTTCCAGCTCAAACCACTGCTCTTTGCTATATTAAATTGAGGCGCCGCATCTGTGTGGTTATTGTAGAGATTGGCATTAATAAGAAAATCCCAGCTTTTTACCACATTAAAGCGGCTAATTATTTCAAATCCTCCGGTATAAGCATTTGCTATATTGGTAGAAGTTGTAGTAATTACCCCATTTACAGGCGCACTTTCTACATGTGCAATATAATCGTTTGTTTTGCGGTAATATAAGCTCGAACTTAGATTTACCCTGCTCCAGCTTTTATGGTAGCTTAACTCGAAAGCATGTATATCTTCGGGTAAAATATTCGGATTGCCCACATCAAAATTTACGGGATCTGAAATATCGGGTATCGGACTGTAATTACGTGGTGTAGGCCGTGTAACCCTGCGCACGTAACTTAACTGTAACTGGCTGTTTTCTTCAATTTTCTCTGTAAGCGTTACACTAGGGTATAACCTTAGATTGCGTACTTTCACAGGGGTATATAATGGATCGCTATATAAATTGTATCCATTTACATATCCGTCCAGATTGGCATATTCTGTTCTCAGGCCAACTAAATAATTAAAGTCTTTTATCTGATTTTGGTAATTGATATAAAATGCATGAATTTGATTATGTCCGTTAAAATACGCCCTGTAAGGATAATATTCGCTATAACGCAATGCATTGTTATCTAATCTGTAAACTATCTGATTTCGTTCGTCCAACCTCCATTGGCTCCGGTAGCCAGCATCTAAACTTCCCTTTCCAACCGGCAATGTATAATCTATCTGCACATTATAATAACTGTTGCGATTGTTGTTAACAGGATGAACAGTGCTCGTGTTGTAAGTTGTTGCCTGATCATGTAGATTATAAATATCCGAAAAAAAATATTGGTCAATATTTCCATTACCATGCGCGTAACCAATACTAAAAGTAAGCTCTTCTTTTGGTTTGTTAAAGGTTTTTACAAAATCCAGGTTCAGGTTATACGTTCTTCCGTTCCCCTTTGTTGTGTTGGTATTATTGATTAACTGCAGGGGAGATCTGGCTGCACTGAACTGTTTGATTTCAAGCCATTCATTTTTATTATTGCTATTGACGTTGTATCCACCAGAAAAATTTAACAAACTCTTGGGCGTGATGTAATAATCTATTCCGGCTTTTATGTTGTGGGCATTAGTTATGGTGGCAGATGGAAAGGTTTCATTAGAGAATAAAACATCCGTTGTTGGATTTAAAAACTGTAGATATTGATGTCCGTTGCTAAATATATTATTGTGCTGAAAATCATAATTCGTGTAAACATTTACCTTACTATTCTCAAAACTCAAGCTCAATCCACTTGTATAATTATTTCTTGTACCTGCTGAAGCATTTACCGAACCATTAAACCCCAATTTCTGGTTCCTCTTTAAAACAATATTGATAAAACCTGTATCGCCCTGGGCTTCATATTTAGCAGAGGGGTTGGTTACCAACTCTATACTTTCAATTGATGCGGCTGGAATGGACTGTAGGATCTGCATAATATCGCCACCGCCAATTAACGAAGGTTTCCCATCAATCAGCACATTCAATTTTGAAGAACCACGCAAACTCAGGTTCCCGCTACCATCAATACTAAGTGTAGGAATATTCTGTAATAAATCGGTAGCTGTACCTCCCTTACCGATGAGGCTTTGTTCTACCGAAAATTTCTTTTTAATAAGACCGATCTGTTCATTGTTTTTTGTTGCGTTTACTGTAATTTCTTTGAGTATATTCTGGTCGGAGGCATTCATTCTAAGCTCACCCAGATTTATCTGATTACTTTCTGCCGAAACTTTAATGCTATCTTTGATAAATGTTTTATAACCAATATATGCTGCCTTAAGCCAGTAAATACCATTTGGAATACCTGTGATGTTGAAATTACCAGCCGAATCTGTCTCTGCTATTTTGATCAGCGCATTAGTACCATAAGCAGATAAAGAAACCGTTGCAAATGGTATAATTTCGTTCATTTTTGCATCACGAAGTCTTCCACTTACCCTATTGCTACCCTGTGCCATTCCGTATAAGTCCCATGCTATAAAAAACAGCATGAATATTATAAATTTAGTGTTTTTCATTGTGTGTTGCTGATAAAGCATGTTTATGAGCAATACAAAAGTATAGGAGAAGTTGGCCTTCTTTTCTGTACAATTATGCACTTATTCTGTACAAAATTATACCATCAATACTTGACTTATTTTAGATAAAAAGTATAGAAAATATTTATAAATTGAGTAAACAAATCTACTTGCACAAATTAATGTTATCTATTAGAAATCTAGAAAAACACGAAGTAGAGCGCACCAGGGAAATCGACCGCTCAGAAGAGATTTTCGGAATTTATCAGTTTCGTAACAACCAGTTGAATCTGGTCCCGCATCGTGAAAGCGTTTTGGGCTTTGAGCAGAATGAATTGAAAGCAATTATCAGCCGTCAAATCAAATTAATAGAAAATGGCGGGCAGGTTTTTAGTGCTTTTGATGCGGAAAAAATGATCGCTATTGCTTCGGTTGAAAATAAAAAAAGAGGCTTATTGCTAAATTATTGTAAAATGGATATCCTCTATGTAAGTAAACTTTACCAGGGGAAAGGGGTGGCCAGCCAACTCTTAGATGCATGTAAACAGGCCGCAAAAAACTTCGGTGCAGAAAAACTTTATATCTCTGCAACGCCTACCAAAAATACAGTCGATTTTTATTTAAAAAGAGGAGCACGGCTGGTATTAGAATTAGATCAAGTTTTGTTTGCTGAAGAACCTGAAGATATCCACCTGGAGTTGGATATTTAGTATCTAATAAAACTTATTCTTTTTTTGTTACAGGATATAAAAATTTAAATGAATTGGAAACCGCCTGATGCATAATTGTAGCATGGTTCTCTTGTGGTAAAAAATCAAAATATACTTGTACATTTTTGTTTTTGAAACCTTTTATTTTTTCGGCTAATAGATTGGCATCTACTTCCATTACCCGGGGTATTGCGGTTGGTGTTAGGCCTTCTTTACCAACAGCAATATAAACCGTGGTTTGTTGATTAAAAGCACTTTCACTCAATTTTGAATCCTGATTTAACAATGAGCCATTATTCCACCATAAACTGGGGCTAATAATAATGTATTGATTAAAAAGTGCAGGTTTTTTGATTAAAATTTCTGTTGCCAGCAAGCCTCCTAAAGATTGGCCGATAATGGTTTTGCTTGTATTCGTTTTATATTTTGACTGAATATAAGGCTCAAGCTCTTTTTCGATAAAGGAAATAAATTGATCAGAATGGCCTGTTGTTGGGTAGCTTTTCTTATCGCGCTCAATTGATGTAGGAAAAGTGAAATCCCTTTTACGATCGACGGTTGCAATGCCAACCACAATTGATTTTGGAACCTGATTTACCCATTCAAAACTATTAAACTGTACAAGGCCTACAACATGAATGAAATCTTCATCGGCAGAACCATCAAGCAAATAGATTACCGGATACCTTGTAGTATCATTTTGTTTATAACCTTCTGGAAGATATATGTTTAAAATTCTCTTTTCAGCAAGTGCTTTTGATTGTATTTCATCTATTAGGCCTAAAACAAAAGGTTTATTTTTAGCAGTATCTGCTGGTCTATTTTTTTGTCCGAAAACTACGGCCGTACAAAAAGTTAAAAGAAGAATTAAAAATGCTTTATTCATATATTTCTTAATAGGATACACGCTATAATGAGATACACTCAACTTGTGTATATTTTTTTTGGAAAAATACAATTTTCAATCGGCCTGATAAAATTGATACGGATTGGAGTGTCCGAATTTACATTTATGATTGTATAAGGGTAAGCAATTAAAATACAAGTTTCTCTCCTTGCCAGCCTGTACGCCGTAAAAACTGTTCCCAGGTAATGCTTTTATCATTCAGGTGCCGACTCCATTGCAAATCACGGTCTTTTCTGAAATAACCATATTCAACTGCGTATTCTGCCATTCCGAGAATTTCATTAACCAAAAGTTCGTTAGTACCAAATTCCGGGAAATGATGAAGCATCTGCTCCCGCGTAAACGCCGAACTATAAACAGCCTTCTTTCCTGTAACCCGGACAAAAGTATCAACCATCTCTTGTGGAGAGATGATATCGCCGATTACCGGCAATGACTTCCCTTTATAGTACGCTGGATGCGAAAAAATTTCGAGTACAGCTGGGCCTGTGGCTGTAAGGGGATCTACAAATGGTGCACGGAAGTCTTTTGGCAAATAAATAGGGAACACCAGTGTATCTCCCTCCATACGGGGAGGGTAAAACTCCATAAGGTTGGTATAGAAAAAAGCCATGTAGATAAAAGAGCTTGTGATTGGAAGTGTACGTATATATTCTTCAATTATGGCCTTATCTGTGAAATGCGGCGCAAATTTCTTTCCCTCCGTAATTTTATCTACATTTTCCAGGCTGCCAAAGATAACATGTTGCACTCCCGCCTCAACTGCTGCATCAGCTAGTTGTATGCCCAATTCCGTCTCATGAGTTTGCGGAGGAGCAATACCTGGTGTCATCATGAAAACACCATACGATCCCTGGAATGCTTCAGCAAAATCTTTTTTATAACCTAGATTAAGCGGCAAACTAATGAGTTCTGCTCCCTTTTGGGCTAAAAGCTGTGCCTCAGGTGAGTCAATCCGGCGGGTAATGCCACGCACGCGATACCGTCCGCTTTCTAATAGCGTATGTGCAGCACTCAGGCCTTGCTTCCCTAAAACGCCAACTATCGTAATTAGCGGTTTTACTTTTTGTTCCATTGCCTCTTGTACAATTAAATCTGATTTCAATATCTATTTATTTAAACTATAAAAATTATAGTTGCAAAACTATCTTTAGTAAGTTAAATTTGCAATAACTATCCAAAACGATAGGCCAAAAAATTACCGATGAAAACAGAATGTATTGCTGATAATGTAAAATTAGGAGGGAAGGTTTATCCCTGTACGGTGAGCCTTGCAATGGATTTGATAGGTGGTAAATGGAAAACGGTGATCCTATATCATTTAAAGGATACAGAAAAACGTTACAATGAACTTCGGAAAGAAGTACCACATATTACAGAAATGACCTTGAGTTTACAGCTAAAACAGCTAGAAAAAGATGGACTGGTATTAAGAAAAGTTTATGGTAAAAAGCCACCTATTAAAGTAATTTATAGTCTTACAGATTTTGGGAAGACATTCATACCCGTTTTGGAGGCAATTACCTTATGGGGAAATCAGATCGTATTAGAAAAGGGAGAGTTTTTAACATCTGGCATATAGATTTTTACAGAAATACTTCAAAAAATTGGCCCGAACCTCATTTAAGCTCAATTTTAATGTATTATTCAAGCAGTCCCAGCTTTGTAGCCTTGCCAATTAGCATAGCCGTATTTTTTACATCAAATTTTTCTAACAAACTTTTGCGATGTGTATTTACCGTTGGTATGCTGATAAAGAGTTTTTCTGATATTTGTGCATTGGTTAGTCCTTCTGCAATTAACAGTAATACTTCTTTTTCTCTTCGGGTTATCAGGAGCTGATTAGGCGCTGGTTTCCTCAATGCGCTTAGCACTTCTAAGCTATAATATACTTTGCCTTTGAGCACGCTGTTTATGGCTTCCATTAACTCTTCCTTTGTGGCATTTTTTAATACATAGCCAGTAGCGCCATTATCGATCATGTTTTTGATAATGGTCTGTTGGTTAAAAGTACTTAGGCCAAGTATAGCAACGGAGGGATATAATTGTTTGACTTCTTTACATAAATCTATTCCACTTTTATCGGGCAGGTTTATATCCATTAAAATTACATCAGGTTCGTGCAGCCTTAAAAAACTTAGGCAAGATTCTGCATTGGTAGCGTGGCCCATCCAATCGATCGTTTTTTCGTTTTGCAACAAAGAACGGATGCCTTCAATCACCATGTAATGATCGTCTACTACAAAAACGCCTATTTTCATTGTTCGCTCTTAAATATTAATTTCTATCATTACCGAAGTACCTTTACCCGGATTCGATTGCAGATCTATACGGCCTTTTAAAAAGTCTACGCGGTTTTTAATATTAGGCCAGCCCATTCCGCCAGATTGTTTCAACAGCTCGGCATCAAAGCCATTTCCATCATCTTCTACGGTAACTGCCAGTAGTTTTTCCTGATCAGATTGGTGGAGCTGTACCAGTACATTTTTGGCATTGGCATGTTTCATCGCATTATTCAGCAGTTCTTGTACAATGCGATAAATGGTAATTGATGTGGTTTGTTGGATGTCTGCATTTTGCATCCCTACTGATTGGTAGTTTACGTGCAGCACACCGCTACGATCTATTTCTGCACAAAATTCTTTCAATGCTGCATCTAATCCATATTTCACTAGTATTTCTGGCATCATATTATGGGCTACACGTCGCATTTCTTTAATGGAACTATCCAACATATCTATGCTACGTTCAAAAGCATGTACGTTGTCAGGGGTCATTATTAAGTTCTCTCTCATATTATTTAATGAAAATTTTATACCGCTCAACATACCACCTAACCCGTCATGCAGATCTTTGGCCAAACGGGTACGCTCTTGTTCTTCTCCCTTTAATATAGCCTCAGTAGCCGTAAGCTGTTTTTCCGTTTCTAATTCATCAATTTTTGCCTGCTGCAATTTTTGGCGGTGTTTGTAGTTGCGATAGCCCAATAGAGATATAATCAAAATCGCCAATACGCCACCCAACAATACATAGTTCAAAATATTTTTTTGCCTGATATCGGCCTGTTGTAGTCTTATTTGAGATTCTTTCTTTTGCGTTTCGTATTTTTTTTCAAGATCGGATGACTGCTGAGCTAAAATACTCTGGTTATAATGATCTGAAAAATCTTCTGATGCTTTCTCAAAAGCATAAGCTTTTTCCGGCTGTCCCATAGCAAAATACACATTCGCCAAGATATTTTGCACATCTGCTATTCCTTGCTTATCTTCTGTTCTTTCTCTCAGTGCTAAAGCCTCCAACAAGTTATTTTCAGCTTCTTTATTTTGCCCGCGTTGTAAATAGATTGAGCCAAGTGCAGCCAAGACATTTGATTGAATACTTTTATCGCTAATCTCTTTAGAGATTGCCAAACATCGTTTACCATAAGTAAGCGCATCACTAAGCTTGTCGGTTCGCAGGTTAATGGAACATAGATTATAAAGTGCATAAACTTCTACTCTTTTGTCTCCCGCTTGCTTTGCCATTTCGACGACTTCGTTTGAAATCTTGATGGATTTATCAAATGCTTTGGTGAGATTGTATGTTTGAGCAAGATTATAAGATTGTATCATTACCCTACCTTTATCGCCCATTGCTTTTGCTATATCAATTGCTTTTTGTCCATAAATAATAGCTTTATCGAATTCAGATCGCGAAAAATAAATTCTTTGCAATTCAGCATACGCATCCTGTAGCAGCCCCCGATCGTTCATCCGCTCAGCTATGCTCAACCCTTTGAGGCAATAAGCTACTCCATTTCTATTATCACCGTTATTATCATATACTCCCCCAAGGGTTAAATAACCAGCAGCAATATTGAATGAATCTTTGGTACTTTCAGCAAACTGAACAAGTCTTTTAGATTTTTCGAGTGCAAGGCTGTCTTTTCCTTCAATCCTGATGAGTGATATTTCTCCTGTTAGCGCCTTAAAAAGACCTTTATTATACTTGAGTTTTTTACTGAGATTGATCGCTTCTAAACAATATTTATAGGCAGACGCAATATCATTGTTTTTATTAGCCTTGGTTAGTTTTATAAGCAAAGAAACTTTTGATGTATCTTCTTTTGATAGATTCAATAACCTTTTAAGACTATCAATTTTTTGTAGGTCTTGGCTATAGCTATTTAGAAAACACAATAGCACGAATAGGCTTGCAAGTAGTTTTTTCATTGAGCGCAAATTAGGTATAGCAGTTTTTGTTTTTTATCATCTTTTTTAATGGTTTTTAAAAAAGATAAGGCTATCTCTACAGTTTGAGACAGCCTTAGGTAAGAGAATCATTAAAAAAATCTGACACTCTACCTAATATTACTAATTATACCTTTCATTGTATCATGTCCGGCCTTTGATAATTCCGATGTTCCTAAATCTAGATCAAGAGCTGCAGTAGCACTGCCACCTATAATTCTGTTTTGTTCTTCTTTTGTCAATTCTTGCAACTGCAATTCATTGATCATTTTTTTGTGTTCCATTTTGAATAAGTTTTTAGTTAGAAATGTATTTTGAAGATAACAATTTTCTTCATCTTTTAATGATTTCCTCCTCCTTAAAAATCATCTTTTTTAACGATTGATGTGCCTTGCCAGTCGTTCTACTTTTACGCTGTTAATTAATTAAGGCCATGAAGACCTCATTTCTACCCTTGCTTTGTCTGTGTTTTGCAATGGCAACTTTTGCACAAAAAAATACATTCGGCATTGTTGGCTATACTGTTCCTTCAGGATATGAATTGGCAAAGCATGATAATGTGCTTACCTATTATAAAGAAGACAAAAGTACTGGAGCGTATTGCAATATCTTTATTTATAACGTAATGCCCGGACAGGGAGGGGTATCTCAGGATTTTGATTATGCATGGTCTAATCTGGTGCAAAAACCATTTAAGGTAACAGGTGCTGCTAATATGCAGCCCGAAGCCGCTTTAAAAGGATGGATTTTTTTGCTGGGTACCGCGAAATACAATGATAATGGGGTGGCTACGCTAGCAATACTGATCAACTTTAGTGGTGAAAGCAAGATGCAAGGTATTTGTATTCTCTCTAATTCAGATCAGTATAAAACTGATATTGAAAGTTTTATTGCATCGGTAGATGTAACAAGAGCAACTGCTACAAATAATAGTGATAATGTTTTAAGTAATACAAAAGAAAATACGCCTAAGGTTAATTCTATCAATACAAATTCACAATCAGTAAATAACAATATAGTTAAAGGGCCTAAACCAGAAGTATGGATGAAAAGTAAATCTGAATATGATATGACGAAAGGAATGTCGGTTACTAAAAACGACTTGATGATTATTTACCCCGATGGGAAATATTACCCTTTTATGCCCGTAGAAGGCTATGCGGGATTTTATAACAAAAATAAAAGTTGGGGTAAAGCAGTTTGGAATGGCGACAGGTTAAATGTAACTGAACCTATCTCTAACAATCAAAATTACTTTGATAAAAAATCGGCTACTCGAATGCAAATTAATACTGACAGCAAGCCACATTATTATAAATCAAAACCAGTAGATGGTTTGCGCATTGAAGGGGCCTATACTGAATATGCCAGCCTTATACCTTCTACCAATAACGAAATACAAAGTCTCATTTGGTTTTATAAAGACGGGAGCTTTGATGATAGGGGATTACATGTGGTTAATGTTAATAAACCTAATGAATTTCCTGCCTTTGCGCCTGGCAAAGGCAAATACAAAATTGAAGATTATAGTATGTTTTTAATGTACAATGATGGCCGTGTAAGGCAATTTGGATTTTCAGGGTATTTGGATAGCGACCCTGCTACGGTAACTGATGTTTACTTTATTTACCACAACATTTTTTATCGTAGAGACAAAGGATATAACAGTAATCTTAAAAATTTAGGTATGCAAGCCCCCATAACAATTAAATAAATCAATTCAATCGAAATGAAAAAACTACTTTTTTTAATCATAATAAGTACCAGTTTTAGCGCTTATGCGCAAAGGGAAACTTTTGATATTGTGGATTTTATTACCCCAAAAGGTTGGCAACGAAGTGAAAAAGCCACAACGCTTGCCTTTTCTAAGGAAGGCGACAAAGGAGAATTCTGCAGCATTACCATTTACAAAAGTATAGATGCTACAGATAATGCGCAGGCCAATTTTGATATGAGTTGGGAGGCATTGATACAGAAAGCCTTAGGAAATGGAAAAGCAGTAATGCAACCCGGAAGTACCGACAATGGCTGGGAAACCAAAATAGGATCATCGCCTTTTGAAAAAGAGGGCATAAAGGGAGCCGTAATTTTAATTAGTAGCAGCAAGGATAAAAAATTAGTGAACATTGTGAGTACCACTAATACGAACGCTTTTCAAAAGGAAATAGAAACTTTTCTGGGTGGAATTGTATTGAAAGGACAGCCAAGCACTGCACAAAAAAGTGCATCAAATAATGCTGGTCAAACCAAAAATTTAACTTCCGGTCCAAAATACGATTTGTGGATGGCACATAAATTAAAGGTAGGTGGCTCGTTAGCCGAATATTCATTTCAGTATGTGGTATTATCGTCTGATAACCGATGCTTGTTTTACTTTCCAGAAAAAGGACTGAATAATGTTGAGCAGGATTTCCCTTCATCTAGCGACAGTTGGGGTAAGGTAAGCGACAAAGGTGATAAACTGGTATTGGTGAATAAGTTCGGTAACATGGAATTGTACAAAAGAACAGCCACCGCCATGGGCCGATATGCCAATTCTAATCCTGGCGATTATTATAAAAAATGCAAGCCAGTAAACGGTCTCCGCATTGAAGGAGCCTACTCGTCAGATGTGTCTTTATATAAAAACAAATCAAATCTGCTCGACAAGATAACCTACGATCCCAATAAGCGCCCTATTATCTTTTTCAAAAAGGATGGCACCTATATTAATGAGGGATTGGCATTTAGCAATATTACAAAGGGAGATGATTTTGCTATTGGCAAAGGAACGTATGAGTTAAAAGATTTTTCGATAATACTCACAACGCAAAGCGGACGTAAGCTGCAAGTGTCTTTTGCAGGTTTGCTGGATGCTAACCCAGCTACTAGTTCTGATGGGTACATCGTTAACCAAAATCTATTTTATAAACTGGATAATAGTTATCAATCACATTAAACGAATTGTCAAAATAAAAAAATATGCTTTGCTAAGCATGACGGCAACTATTATTTCCGCAAATGCGCAACAAGTAAGTTCTTCATTTAACAGAATATAAACATCAAAATTTAAGCTATGAAATATTTAATCACAGTTATGCTAATGTTTATTTGTGGCATTTCTTTTTCTCAAAGGCCAAGCAAAGAACAAATGGAAGCCGATAAAAAGCGATTGGCTGAAGCCATGCAAAAACTTAATGAGAAAACCTCAAAAATGGACCCTAAAGCTAAGAAAGGCTATGACAGTCTGCTCAATCAATATGGTATTGGACTAAAGATGGATAATGCTATAAAACAGGTAAACAATACTCAGACAACAAAAAATGGCGGTGTATCCTATGGGTTAGTTCCTGCAAAAAATACAAAAGCAATTGCATCTATTGCAGCCACACCCACAACTGCTAACATCAATGCATTTGTAAATAACACGAGCAACAGCAGTTTTTCCGCTGTGTTGCCTGCTGCAAAAACCAAGGCCAATGAAATTTATAAAGCATTGAAAGAAAAAGGCGCTACAACAGATGAAATGGGTAATGCTGCCGTAGCGTTCTGGATCCAGGGGCGTACACAAATAGCCCTCAGCATGATGGCTCAGGTGTGTAAAAATGCCCCCACCAACACCGATAACCTGAACAACTATGCGTCTATGCTTACCATGATGGGTGCGCCGGACATGGCCATACCTATTCTCAATAACCTGAATACACGATTTAAAAAGAACAGCACCATCCTTAACAATATTGGGCAAGCATGGTTTGCATTGGGCGATATGGATAAAGCTGGTAAATATTTAGACAGCACGTTGCTGATTTGTGCCACACATGGGCAAGCCAATGAAACACTTTGCCTGATAGCGGAGAACAAGGGAGATAAAACTGCCGCTGTTACTTATGCCAAAGCTGCATTTAAGCAGGGTAGCACCCCATCAAGAAAAGACAAGTTAAAACAATTGGGCTATACACCGGGTGCTGATGATTATACGGGTTTTCCCCGCAATAACAAAAGCGACGACCTGTTGAACCTTGGTAATTTTTTTCCAATGGAATTTCCTAAATCGTATGCTGCCATGAAGATGTACGAAGAGCAATGGAAGTCATTCACCTCGGCTATTGACCAGGCCATCAAACCATTGCAAAAAATTACGGAAGAATCGAAAAAGGAAACGACCAGGCGTTTGGAAGAGCAGCAAAAACAATTTATGAATGCCATGAACAAAACGCTTGCCAACCCCAGTTCGGTAAGTCAAAGTAGTGCTATGCAAATTATGGGTGTGCCGATGTTTTCGGAAAAAATGAGTGCCAAAGAAAAAATGGTGCTGCAGAACCTGCAGCGAAAGAAAGATGCGGTGCTGCAAAAAATTGCTGACTTCGTTAAAGGAGACGGAGCTGGATACACCAAGGATTATGAGGCAACCATGAAAAAAATAAATGAAAGATGGAAAAACGTGGGCGAAGGCGGAACAGAAAATAATGAAAACCTTTGCAACGAATCTGTAAAAGCAATAGATACTTACCTGGCTGCATACAATACGAAGTATGAGGAATTATACAAAGAATACCTGGAAGCACAGAAGCAGTATTTGAACGAAATGTCTTATTTATCACTTTACACTACCTATCCTGAATTGTTGCCGGGCATCAATGCCAGTTTGAAATGGCAGTGGCTGAAAGACCTGTCCTTTAGAGCCAAAGTGCTACAGGTGAGCTATGGCTGTGCAAGCCCAGGTAAAATAAAAGAAGGCAAGCTTACCGCATTTAAAGATCCCAACTGCAATATCAATAGCGAATTTGGTAGTGCGAAGCTCGGCTTCACGATGACGCTTACCTGCAGTGGCTTAACTACTACTGTTAATGCAGGTGTGATCAGCGGTACTTTGAACCAGGATCTGGATCATGCAGGTTTTGGCGATTCTTTTAAAAATTGCACAGTTAGTATTGGACCTAAAGTAAGTGCCGGCGGTAAACTGGGCCCATTACAGGCAAGTGTAAGCGCTGGTGTAGGTGCAGATATTGAAATTGATAGAACCGGTGTAACTGATGTAGTGGTTGTGGGGAGTGTAGAAGCTGCAGCAGGGATTGGTCCTGCTGGGGCAAGTACTGGTATGGAAGGAAGAATGAGCCTTAATAGCGGCGTTGGTTCTATAAGTGGTACAGGGTTATTTAATAAATAAAAAACGCAATACTTATTGTAAACAATTAGTCATTATAAAAATGAAAAAAATATTTTTTATCAGCCTCATGCTTTATGGATTTTCTGTACAGTCACAAACAACTTTTAAAGCATGGGAAAAACAAATTACTAAGGATTGTACAGGTGAAACGGTACAAAACGAACCAGGTAGGTTTTGGGATAACCATATTGGTTGGGGTACAGGAAGTAAAGAAGGTTTTTCAACAACAGATATTGCCAATGCAAAAAAAATGATGACCGCATTTGAAAACCTATGCAAGCCAAAACTGCAATTTACCGGCGGGCTTGCGAAAGCCAGTTTTGGGATGAATTCAAAGTCATTTTACAACCAGTCGGTCACGAATCCTTATATGTACAATCTCGGTTTTCATCAATTTGTCTGTAATATACAAACACATAAGCTGGCAATTGTTGACGAATACCAGGGTGTGCTTAGAGTAAAAGGAAACCCGGGGTTTGAAACGGTATTTCATTCCTTAGAAGGCAAGGCCGAGGCATATAAAATTCCCGCCAACAGTCAGAATATCAATGCGCCTTTCATTGCTATATATAATTACTATGCTTTTATAGATAACAGGCTGGTGGATGCTATCAATAACGGAAATAGTTTTATTGAGCTTCCTGCTGAAGGGGTAGGCGATCAGCTGAACCAAAGCAACGGACAGGTGCTTGAAAATAAGCCCGGCAAAGGGTATGGCTGGACTGGCAGCAACGGCTTTGTGGCAATGGGTACCGTTAGTTTCATATTTCGCCATGCATTTATAACGCATACCGATATTCCTTTTTTTATTCCTGTAACGAGAAAAAAATTCCTTACCGACCTACTTGAATTTTATGACAGGGACAAACCTGAACTAGTGGCGAATATGCAGGATAAGATAAAAAATCTGGCAAAAACAATAATTGAATCCGAGAAAACTAACAGTAGTTATTTGCAGGGGCAAAAAGACAGACAGGTTAATCAGGAGCAAGCTGCCAAAGATATACTTGCAATAAATGAACAGAAAAAACAAACCGTTACTAAATTGCTGCAAACGAAAGATGAAAAATGGCTGAACCAGCAGGCTATTGTTCAAGGGGACAATAAAGCTTTTACTGTTCCTTACAACCGCAATATCAACGCAAAAGAAATTTATGGGAATTTTTACTTCACTGATTTTTATACCGGTAGTGAAGGGTTAAAATTGTACCAAATCAACCCAGAGTACGTGAAAAAATACCCGCCTAATGCTGCCAAACCAGCTATCATAGATGTGGTATACCGTTTCAGAACTGGTGAGAAATTTTTGACCGGAGTAAATGATTCCTTTATCAATCAACTTGACCTGAAAGAATTTAGAAAGCTCTTGTAATAATTTTTCGAGGAATTAGGATTTGAATACCCTGAGGAAAATGCTGGAATAAAATTTAATACTAAACTGGTTGGAACGGGCAAATATATTAGCCTGATTGGTGCAGCAGGAACTGGCGGCTGGTCATCCTATCAAAAAATCATCTTTTTTAATGAGTAAAAGGGCAGTCTGGATGGTCTATTTTTATATTATAAAATTTAAGACAATGAAAAAACTACTCATTTTATCTTTGTTTATTGTGGTTGCAATGACAGCAAAAGCACAAATAAAAAAAAGCGATTCCAGTGGGATGGTTAAGCCGGTTATTAACTCCAAGATTAAAGCGAAAATCATTGAAACACCGCCTACCCAAACCACTCCTGTGCCAATTACAGGTATTGCCACAGGCACGGTACAAAGGTCTACAGGTACAACAATACCCACACTTCCATCAACTACAAACACAACTACCACGCAGAGCGTTACTACAACTACACCAGCAGCTCTTCCCGACCTAGTGATTACGAACATTAGTTTTTCTCCCAATACAGCCAATACCTATTTCGTAAATTATACCTTAAAAAATATCGGCACTGCAGGTATAAAAAAAGGTTTATTATCAGTGCAAAGCTATCTAAATGGCAATGCTTCTGGTGGTGGCAATTCAGTGTCACTAGGAACTGAGGTGAATCAATTATTGAACCCTGGCGAGTCTATAAGCAGCAAAACTGGATTTAACACTACTGGTGTTATAGTGGGTAATGCATACACATTTGAGCTTTGTGTAAATGGAATGAAAGCAAATATTGGCACGCCCACAGAAGCATGGGTTGGCCAGCAATTTCCTGAATTGAGCTATACCAATAATTCGATACAATCGGCATTTACCATTGCACCACCTCCACCTGCCGCAGCAGATATAAATGTTGTTATTACCAGAATAACGAAAAGCCCGGTAGATTCAACATCCTTCGTTAGAATTTATTATACGCTAAAAAATATTGGCGAGACAGCTATTCCACAAACAGCCTCGTTATCACAACAAGCTAGGGTTGAAGACACAGATAATGATCCAAATACCTTTCTGGAAACTGCTTGCTGCGGACAGGCGATTGGAGGAAGCACTTTGGACGCTGGTGATATTCCACATGCGCCCGGAGAAACAAAAGAGCTATACTTTGATGCCAGAGTTGCAGGAGGAGCTAATTTCTCTACTTTACCCAAAAATGCACTTTACAAGTTTAACATTCAAATAACTGGTTACGGTTTTACCGATGGCAATAGTGGGAACAATAAAAGCACTTATGATTATCGTCTTCAATAGGCATAAAATGATCAGATCAATAAAAAACGTGCTGCTGTTTAACATCCTCATGGTAATGAGCTGTACAAGTTTTGCCCAAAAACAAACATTTGATGTGGTTGCTTACACCTTGCCCAAAGGATGGCAAGAAAAGAAAAGTGAGGCAGGTATTCAGTTATCAAGTACTGATACAAAAACGAGTGCCTATGCTGTAGTAGTAATCACCAAATCAATGGTATCAAGCTTAACTGCAAGCGAAAATTTCAATAACGATTGGCTTAAATTGGTAAAAGGAACGGTACAGATAAATGGCGAACCTACTATACAAAACCCAACAAAGGAAAATGGATGGGATATCATTTCTGGAAATGCAAATTATACCGATGGCGCTAACAATGGGATAGCCACTTTATTAACTGCAACTGGTGGTAATAAGGTCGTAAGTGTAGTTTCAATGACCAATAGCAAGCAATATCAGAACGATTTATCGACTTTTCTCAGCTCGCTAGAATTATCGAAGGCTGTATTAGGATCCAAATCCTATACCAATACAGTAGCAACAGATGGAGTACGTACTAACGCTATTACTGGTATCTGGGGACAGTACCAGAACGAGAATTTTTCTACAGCAGGTGGTGGCAGACAGGCTACAGCTGGATACGATTGGCGTGAATATTATTTAAACACCAACGGAACTTACCAATTCCTTCAAAAAAACATTAGCTATCTGTACAATAACAATATCGTGATCGCTTATGAAAAAGGGGGGTATAAAATTAATGGTAACCAAATAGAGATTGTACCAAAATCAGGTATTGTTGAAGTTTGGAGCAAAGGTAATAGCGATAAGGCAGGCAAGTTGCTGAAAACTGAAAAGCGGAAGCTGGAGAAAATTTCATATACTTTCACGTTGCATTATTTTTCGGCTATTAGGGAAATAAATCTTGTACTGCAATACGCAACAACAACAACAACAACAACAAGAGACGGGGCTTTTAGCAGTAATAATTTGTTTCCAAATGCTTGGTACTATAAGAGGCCATTTAACCCAAACAAACGTTCCATTGAACTGCCCGAAGGAACAAGCATAAGATTTGAAAACAATATTGATACTGCACCATAAAAACAGGTGCTAAGACTAGATACTCTTTCTTCTTTATCAAAAATCATCCTTTTTTATGATTGTCTGCAGTGTAATCGCAACTTAATTTTATATTATAAACTTTTAGCAATGAAAAAACTACTCATTTTATCCTTGTTTATTGTGGTTGCAATGACAGGTAATGCGCAGAATCCTTTTGAAGGCAAATGGGAAGGTATGCAAACCAATATGCAGGGATATTACCCAAACAAAATAGAGTTTGAGCTTAGTTCAAATAAAGAGTTTTTGATGAAGGATCCTGTATCGAAAACAGATAATAAAGGTACTTATACTGTCTCGGGAAATTCTATCAGCTGTAAATATTTTGAAACTATCGGTGGCACAAGTTATGTGCATTATTTTGTAGGTACTTATGATGCCACTTCAAAAAAAATGGTCTGTACTTATGGAAACTATCCCGCCAACAACTGGCTAGGAAAATGGGTTGTATCCTTAAAGCCTGTTGCACAAACTTCTGTATCTTCTATACCGTCAGTAAATACACAACCCGTGGAAAGTAAAGATGCCGATTATTTTCTTTCTGTTGTTACCACTATTTTTAAAACAGGAAGTGATAACAAAGAATTTCCTTCTCCAATACAAGTTCAAGTCTATTCCGGGAATTTAACTTATTTTAATAACCATGGGTTTAGAATGAGCGATTATAAGAATGAGTTACCCAAATATAGCACGATACCTCTTGTTATTGCACAAAAAGATGGCTACAATTCCTATAACGCAATTGAAAATTCACTTGCTAATTATAAACAATACGGGCTTAGATTTTTTTTAGTTTACGATGCTAATGTATCGCTGGATGCATGGAAGATTGAATCTATTGCGCTGAAGCTCGAATTTAAAGATGCTGCTGGTAACCCTCATCCCACAATGGGAAACAAATTAATTACATTTTATGGCTCCAATCTTTGGATGGATGGTTTTGATAAAATAATTACTTTCTTTAAGACAGATAAATATTTTAACTCACTTCCGGTTCAGCAAACAGGAAAATGGTCAGATGTTAATAATTTGAAATGGTAGTTAAACCACTTCTATTGTTCCATTAAAATAAAATGTATGAAAAGAACGGTTTTTATAATAATACTTTCTGTGCTCTCTGTCTTTGCCTATGCCCAAAAACAAACATTTGATGTGGTTTCCTATGCCTTGCCCAAAGGATGGCAAGAACAGAAAAGTGAGGCAGGAATTCAATTATCCGCTACCGATAAAAAAACGGGCGCATATGCTGTAGTAGTAATCACCAAATCAATGGCATCAAACTTAACCGCCTACGAAAATTTTAATAACGACTGGCTTAAATTGGTAAAAGGAGCGGTACAGATAAATGGCGAGCCTACTATACAAAACCCGATAAAGGAAAATGGATGGGATATCATTTCTGGAAATGCAGATTATACCGATGGCGCTAACAAGGGGATAGCCACTTTATTAACTGCAACAGGCGGTAATAAGGCCGTAAGTGTAGTTTTAATGACCAATGCCAAACAATATCAAAACGAGCTGCTGGCATTTATGCAAGCTTTGAAACTATCAAAGGCCACTCAGATTTCTGTCAATAACCAGGTAATTGCAAATAATGCAAATGGTTCATCTATAATAGGTTTATGGCGCGACAATCATTTAGAAGTAAGTGGATATTTTAATGGTTTTCCGCAATATACTGCTGGTTATTTTAGGCGCGAATATTTATTTAAAGAAGACGGCACTTATACTTTTCGCTTAAAGAACTGGTCGACACTTTTGAAAGAAATACTTTTTGCCTCTGAAAGTGGAACTTATTCTGTCAGTGGGAATCAAATTACCATTACGCCTAATAAAGGTAGGGGTGAGTGGTGGAGCAAGAAAGATAATAATACAAAATTATGGGGGAATAAGTTGGGTGCATCTGATTATAAGTTAGAAAAGGTAAATTATACTTTCGAAATAAAATATTATTCCGGAACAAATAATTATGGTCTTCTTCTTAACCCAAAAAAGAATACAGAGCGTGATGGCACTTGTAATCAAAATGGTTTTTCCTACACGCAGAGTAGTACTGGTGAATCCATTATTGATAATCCGCCAGGCTTTAAAAATTAATTCAAGTAAGGGGTCAAATGAACAATATGAAGATAAAAAAAAGACTGCCTTGTATAGCTACAATCCTGAGTATTTTAAAATAAAAGCTACTCAACCTTTAAAACCAAGAGTAATAGAGTTACAGTTTCGATATGAGATTGGGGAGGACAGAGGTTTTTAGGAAAGGCTATTCAATAACTTTTTGAAAAATTATGACCTCGGAGCATTACAGAAAATGTTGGATTAAATAAATAGCAGAATGATAAAACAAATGCGGGTAAAAGCAATCCTATTTTTTCTTGTGTTAGTTCAGCAAGTAGATGCCCAGTATTGCCAGTCGTCAACAGACCTGGAAACCCTTCCTGGTAAACAAATAGATGTTGCACATTTTGAGTGGCCACAGCAAAAAGCACATTGGCTTGATGGCTTAGGTACAACCACCAACATAACTGCCGCCAGTGCCATACTTACCAAAATTGAAACACTCGAAAAACAAAGCCGTGCCAATTATAACCTTAAAGGTTGTGTGCTCAAAACCAGTTTTGCTGGCAATATTGTACCAAACATAGCTGGTAAATACTCTTTAGCGAGCTATGATCTTAACCTAGGCTGTTATGAATACATCTGTGTTAAAAACAAAATGATGATAAACAGCGAATACGAAAATGTTTTTCGGGCATATGTTAATCGTTATACTGAGATGGAAAATGCTTTTTCTTTTGGTGATGAATCTTACTATTACCAAACGCCTAAAAAGTACAACGCAAAATTTATTGCCTTGCACGATTTTATAAAAATAGGCGACTCCAAATATATCAACAATGCCAAAGGATTTTATCAGGATATTCCAGAGTCAACTGTAAAACAAGGTAATCGAAGTATTTATATGACCCGCCATTGGTATTTTACCAAACCCGGTGTTTTATTGTTTGTGCCTGTTACCCGTAAGGAATACCTCGAAGCGCTGTTAGTATATTATGAAAGAGAAGCGCTTTTAATAGCCGATAAAATAAAAGAGATCGAAAAAGAGAGTGCCGGTATGATGAAAGATCCTCAGAAATACCCCCAACTTTATGAAAATGGTAAACACAATCTGGTCAGCAGAAAGGCTAAATATCCCGATTGGCAGCAAAGAATAGCAACAAAGAGAGCCATAGTACAACAGGCTTTGAAAGAAAATACGGCAAACTGGTTGGCGCTACCTGCTATAGTGAAGCCTAAAGCAGAAACCTTTTCCTGGAAAAATAGTTACGGCCCAAATGCCAATGATTATGTATGGGTTGATACCTACAACGCCGATACCAAAGCGGATGCACAAAAAACTGGTTCATTTACTTTTAGCGGTTTTTGGGACAACAAAGGTGGTGCTACACTTTATCAATATAATCCCGAATATTTTAAGGGCGCTGAAAAAAATCTGGTCAAACCTTATATGATAGAATTGACCTACAGATATGTAAAAACCACTCTTGGGAAAAGCCTTGTAGAAAATTTTACCGAAAACTTCGACTTTGATGCTATCAGGAATATGTTGGAATGAGGGCATAAAATCATCTTTTTTAATGATTTTAACTAAGATTGATACTATTTAATTTTATTTCATCAATAACATTTTCTAAAACTGAATAACATGAAAAAAATCTTCTCAATTCTAGGCTCACTGTTGTTTGTAACAGCAGTTAAAGCACAAACTGTTATGGTAAAAAAAGAAACTGTAAACCCAGGCAGTAATCAAACTACAGGTACTTCAGCCTCATCAAAAGATCCTAAGGGAGCTGCTGTAGATCTTAAAAAGGAAGCAGCGGATAAAGCAGCTGCAGAAAGGGCAGCTAAAGACGCAAAAATTGCACAACATGTTGATTCTAAAGCCACCACAGCTAAAGATCCTAAAGCTGCACCTATCGATTATAAAAAGGAAGCAGCCGATAAAGCTGCAACAGAAAGAGCAATTAAAGATGCAAAAATTGCACCTACAAAAGGCAACTAATGCTGTTCAGTAGAAACATTTATCGGCCGTTACATATCGAAGTAAAAGAAAGTCTGGTACAAGGCCGTGGCGTATTTGCAAAAAACAAGGTACCAAAAGGGAGCCTTATAGAGCAGGCTCCCGTTCTTTTCTTATCGCATAGTGAAAAAGAAGCGCTACGGTTTACCAAGCTTTTTCATTATTATTTTTTATTGGGTGAAGCTGAAAGGCAGACCGCTTTTTGTTTTGGCTATGCCTCATTTTACAATCATTCGCCCCAAGCAAATGCCCTTTACACATTTTCGAAGAAGAAAAATACCATTAATATTTATGCTTACCGAACCATTGAAGCCGGCGATGAAATAACCATTAACTATAATGGCAAACCTGCAGATAAGAATGAGGTTTATTTCCCAAATCCGGATGAATAATGACGAAACAGCTATACTTAAAAACGATAAAGGGAAAGGGCAGGGGTGTTTTTTGTAACACAGCTATCCACGAAGGAGAAGTGATAGAAGTTTGCCCGGTCATTATTATCCCTGCTAAAGAATTTGCTGCATTAAACGCCACATCTCTGATGGATTATAGCTTTTATTTTAATAAAGAAGAAAATACACTGTCGTTAACCATGGGGTTTGGCTCTATGTATAACCATAAACAATATCCTAATGCTGTTTACATACTTGATAGAGTGAAAAAACAGATGGTGTTTACGGCTTACGAACAGATAGAAGCACATACAGAAATATGCATCAACTATGGTGGCGAACATGGTAAAGACTACAGTAAATGGTTTTTAGACAGAGGGATAGTTCCTATTTGATCAGAAAAATCATCTTTTTTAATGATTGACCTGCCTATGTCGATAGCCTATTTTTACTAGAAAAAAGCAAACCATGAAAAAAGTAATTTTAGCCTTTTTCCTCACTATTGGTATAGGAGGGATGGCACAAGCACAGATTTTGGGCAAACTCAAAGCAAAAACAAAAACTGCCGCAGAAACCTCAGTCGATCGCTCTACAGATAAAGTTGTAGACAAGGCTGTAAATAAAACCGCAGATAATGTTACAGACAAAGCAATAAACAAAGTAAGCGACAAACTGAACAACTTATTTAAGAAGAAAAATAAGAAACGTCCTGATACTGTTCCATCTGCAGTTCCAGATTCGAATAAAACTGCAATCAAACCCAATAATCAAAACAAATAGGTTTGCTCCATGAAATTAAGAAGTGGCAATAAATTGTAGCTTTTCCAAACTGGAATATCAAAACCAAACTTATTATACATGCCAATTTTGGCATTAAAGTAATCTTCTCAAGGTAAGTCCATTTTTAAATTACCTTGAGAATTGTTGCATTTCCATATAATTTTTTTGTTGTAAATCATTCAATAATGAGCCCGATAAGCTAGAAAAAGGCTTTAGCTGTTAAAAAAACCTTTAAATCGGTGTTAGCCACCATTATGCTTCCTGCCAAAAATAACCAGGTATATGTGAGTCAGTAATATTTAATGGAAAGTTAATACGTTAGGACTTGCTTAATTGCATTTTTTTTTTGGAACTTTATCTTTTTAATAATACCAAGCAAGATATAAGAGCCATGGCTGCCTACGGCAAATTTACTGATGAGGAATTGATTGCCTTGCTAATAGCGGGAGACCATGCTGCATATACTGAGATTTATCATCGGTATTGGAAAAAGCTGTTTTACATTGCCGGAAAAAAACTGGGTAATATGGAAGAAGCAGAAGAAGTAGTGCAGAATATTTTTATGTCGCTTTGGAATAGAAGAGCAGTCATTACCATTACCACTACTTTGAGCGCCTATCTTACTACCTCGGTAAAATATTGGATCATTAAAATACTAGATAAGCAGTACCATCAACAAAAATATGCGCAGAGTATTGCCAGCAATGTACTGGACGATTCTACCCAGCAATGGCTGGAGTTTCTTGACCTGAAAGAAATGCTAGACAGGTATGTATCTGAACTGCCTGAAAAGTGCCAGATGGTGTTTAACATGAGCAGAAAGCTGAACATGTCTCAAAAACAAATTGCCGAAGAACTTAATATTTCTGAAAAAACAGTCGAGGCGCATATGGGAAAGGCCATAAAAACCTTACGAACAAGGTTTAATCAGTTCTTTTTGATTTTGTTATAATTTTTTTGAGGGGGAACTAAGGGATTTCCATTTTACGATGGATATTATAGTTACAGACCCCTAAAAAATGGAACATTCAGAAGAACTAGAAAGATATAGATACCTTGCCTCAAAATGGTTGGACCACAGTATTACGGACGATGAGCTTAGGGAGTTCAATGATTGGTATAATACAAACCTTGAAACACCATTAAACATCCCGAGTTCTTTTGCTGCAAGCGAGCAGGTGCTTGAAGCAAGAATACTCCAAAAATTAAACGATACACTAGAAGTTAACGCAATAACAGAAGACAGTAAATACAAAAATGGCAGCATAAAAATTGGCTGGCCGATGCGTATTGCAATAGCAGCTTCCATCCTGATTGCCCTGGGCACAGGATTATGGTTTTATCAGAACCAGAATATAGAACCCCAATTACAGGCTGTAATCCACACTGATATCCCTCCGGGTAAAAATACCGCTATGTTAACTTTTTCAAATGGGGCAATCATACAACTTAGCGACACAAGGAAAGCGGTATTCGTTAACCATAACAAATTAACATACAATGATGGTAGCGTAGCCGGCTTGGGTACCCAAGATAGAGACATTGCAGCAGGCGAATTGATTACCGCAGTTACTCCAAAAGGAGGTACTTACCAGGTCATTTTATCTGATGGAACGCATGTCTGGTTAAATGCTGATAGCAAATTATCATTCCCCTCGCAGTTTACCAGTAATAAACGGGAAGTAAGCCTTAGTGGAGAAGCTTATTTCGAAGTCGCTAAAAACAAGGCAAAACCATTTGTTGTAAATTATGGCAAGGCAGAAGTGGAGGTTTTAGGTACCCATTTTAACATTATGGCCTATAAAGATGAGACAGCCAGCAAAGTCACCTTACTTGAAGGTGCGGTCAAAATAAATAATGGAGCAGAAAAAGTGGTGTTGAAACCTGGGCAGCAAGCAGAAATTTCTGAACGTGCAGGGCAGGGCATTATACTCAACAATGATATTGATACAGAACAGGCCGTTGCTTGGAAGGATGGATATTTTATGTTCGCTAATGAACCAGTTGAAAGTATCATGCGTAAAATAGAGCGTTGGTACGATGTATCTATTATTTACCAGGATAACCTACAGGACAAAGCCTTATGGGGCACAGTGTCGAGGTATAAAAATGTGTCGGAAGTCTTAAAACGCCTAGAGCTTACAGGAGTGGTACGCTTTAAAATGGACAACCTAAACGGCAAGGGGAAAGAAAGGAGGATAATTGTTATGAAATAGCGATACACCATTTCAGCATAATTATCTAAAAAACCAGGAGCGATTGCAGCGCCCCCGGTTTACCCGCATCAATGCGGTTTAGGTGATTACTGCCGGTATAGACATTATAATAAGATCAAACAAATTATTGAACCAACCTAATATTCAAAGATATGGAATTTTATCCTTATGAACTCTGTAATAAAAAACGTTACGGGGGTTATAAACTATTTTTAATCATGAAACTAATAGTTTTTTTTCTCCTTATTGGTTTGCTGCAGGTAAGTGCAAATGGCTTTGCCCAACGGGTAACGCTGTCAGAAAAAAATGCAAAGCTGGAGCAGATTTTCAATAAAATCCGCAAACAAACCGGTTATGATATTTTGTGTGATGCAGATATCATCAAACAAACCAAACCAGTTACAATAAATGTTAAAGACACCCCATTAACCACTGCGCTTAAAAAATGTTTTGAGGGGCAACGGGTATCCTTCAGCTTTATTCAGGACATGGTTGTTGTTAGAAGAACGACCGACCCGTTGCTTTCTGAAATCAACCTTGTTACGGTTAAGGGAACTGTAACAGATACAAAGGGCTTGCCATTACCTGGTGTTTCGGTTAAACTCAAAGGTACTTCTTCTGGCGGTGCAAGCACCAACAAGGACGGTAATTACACGATAACAATACCAGAGTCAACCGGCATTCTTGTTTTTTCCTATATTGGCTATGCACAAATGGAGGTTCCTGTTAATGGCAAAACTACCATAGATGTTCAATTAACAGAGTCGAATACGGCATTAAACGAAGTAGTTGTGGTTGCCTACGGAACGCAAACTACAAGAAACATCGTTGGATCGGTAGCTACTTTATCGGCTGCAAATATCAAGGATCAGCCAACGGGAACATTTGCTGAAAGATTAACGGGAAAACTTCCGGGAGTGCAGGCCGCTCAAGGAACCGGACGCCCTGGCCAGGGAATGGATATCCGCATACGTGGTGCTGCCTCGCTAACTTCATCGGTAAGGCCGCTGGTTGTTATTGATGGAATACCTATGATTGGTAACCCTGATAACATCAATAACATCAATCCTGACGAGATTGAATCTTTCTCCATATTGAAAGACGCTTCGAGTACTTCCATGTATGGTTCGCGCGGAGCCAATGGAGTTATTCTTATTACCACCAAAAGGGGCAAATCAGGCGCACCTAAAATTGAATTTAACAGCTACTACGGACTTGCAGAAAACATGAAAGAGCTGAAGCCCGAGGTAATGGATGCTACACAGCTGGCTACTTACATGAAAGGTTTTTTTGAAGATAAAACTTTGTATGAAGGTTATACCGGAGGTATACCCGGTGCTTACCAAAACCCCGAACAATATGGTAAAGGAACAGACTGGTACGATTTATTAACCCGTCAGGGTGCCGCCCAGAATTATAGTTTGGCCATTTCATCAGGCAATGATAAATCTGCCTTAAGCATAACAGGTGGTTATTTTGATCAGGATGGTATTGTAAAAAATACAGGTTATAAACGTTTTTCGCTACGTATAAACGGCGACGTAAAACTGACCGATAATATTAAGCTAGGGGTAAGCCTTGCTCCATCGGTACAGCTTGAGCACAACAACAGGCAAAACAGGGCAAATAGTTCAGGTTTCAATGTTGACGGCCAAAGGGCAATTTTTGCTTCAACGCTGATGATGCCCACTATGGGATCGGCATACAACACAGATGGCTCTTTAGCATTAGGAGTTGGATCTTTTCCGAATCTGTTTGTTTGGGCAAATCCATTGCGACAGCTAACTGAAATTAATGATGACGTTAAAAGAATACGGGTGCTCGGTAATATATTTACTGAAATCGGTTTTCTAAAACATTTTACCTTCAGGACTTCTGCCAATCTTGATCTGGGAAATATGCAGGCAAAAAAATTCGTGCCATCTACTGCATTCGGAGGATTTAACGATGTTCCGGTTGAATTTCCTACCGCTGGAAGTAATGATACGGCTTTGGGCGAATCATATACCGAAAACCCAACTACCTGGCTAAACGAAAATCTGTTGAGTTACAAAAATGTTTTCGGTAAAGACCATTCATTGGAGGTATTAGCGGGTTTTACTGCCCAGCGTTTTGATATTTACTCTTCACAAATTGTTGGACGCGATTACCCTGATAATAGTGTACCCTATTTAAGTGCTGCTACCCGTTTTACAACAAATACCTCAGCCGCTTATGCCTGGACCATGTTATCAGTCCTCAGCCGTGTCAATTATACATATAAAGACAGATATTCTCTTCAGGCTTCGGTAAGAAGAGACGGTTCGTCGCGCTTTGGTTCGAATAACAAATGGGGAACTTTCCCTTCAATAGGTGCTACCTGGATTGCCAGCGAAGAAGCGTTTTTAAAGGATTTTTCTAAAATAAGTTTTTTAAAAATACGTGCCAGCTATGGTTTAACAGGTCAAAATGAGTTTGGCGGCAGCCTGGCCAACCAGAATTATGCACATACACCAACCATAGGCAATAGCAATTATGTGTTTGGCAGTGTATTGGCACCCGGAAAGGTACAAAGTGGTTTAGGAAACATTGACTTGGTTTGGGAACGGAATAAACAGCTAGATCTGGGCATAGATATTGGCCTCTTTAAAGACAGGATTAATTTTACCTACGATTATTATAACAAATATACAGATGGCTTATTGTTTACCGTTCCGGTACCACACTCATCTGGCTATACCAGCGTACAGGATAATTTGGGCGACATTAGGCAATGGGGGCACGAATTTACCTTAAGTACCAAGAATTTAACAGGTGCATTTAAATGGAACACTGATTTTAATATTTCTTTCAATAGGAATATAGTTAAGAAAATTGGTGTAAATAACGTGTCTTTTGCAGATAACCCTTCGGGAGTATTGTCTGAGTTTACCGACTGGAGAACTATTGTAGGTAAGCCAATAGGCCAATATTTTGGCTATGTATTCGATGGTGTATTTATGACCCAAGCAGAAGCCAATGCAGGCCCTAAATACTATGGTACAAGCCCAACTACATTATCGCAGGCAGGAACTGTACGTTACAAAGATTTGAATGGTGATGGTAAGATTACATGGCCTGAAGACATGACTATTATTGGAAATCCAAATCCGGATTTTATATTTGGTTTCACCAACAGCTTCGCGTACAAGAACTTCGACCTGAATATTGTACTGTCTGGTACTTATGGTAATGATCTGTACAATGGTATGGAAGAAAGTACCTATAATCTTGACGGGGTTTTTAATGGCCCACCAGAATTATTGCAACGCTGGCGTTCAGAAGCAAACCCCGGAAATGGTTTGGTTCCGCGTACATTGGCCGGAACAACGGGGGCTTATCGCGCCAATTCAAGTAGATGGGTTCATGATGCTTCGCATATTACCATCAATAACATTGCATTGGGTTATACTTTCAGGAATTTTAAAAAATTAACCGCCATAAAAAGCCTGCGTTTGTACACTACTGTGCAAAATGCCTACATATTTACCAGTTATCCTGGCAATCCTGAGGTGAGTATAAACGGCCTGACTTCTGTTGCACAAGGACAGGATTTAGGGGCATATCCAATACCCAGAACATTTACGTTTGGGATTAATCTTGTTTTATAAACTGATGTATAGTTCTCATCTAAAAAGCATTAAAAATGAAAAAGTATATTTTATATAGCATCATTATACTTACCCTGGGATTAGCTTCGTGTAAAAAGTTTCTTGATGAAAATAATCCGAACAGCATCAACCTCGGCAGTTATTTTAAAAGCCAAAATGATTTTGATCTGGCAGTGAATGGAGCTTACGCCCAACTTAGAAGCATATATAACAACAGAAGCGCCTGGCTTATGGGCGAAATGCGGTCTGATAATGCGCATTACGATTATACTCCGACTGATCAGGCTGTAGCGACTTTTAGTAAATGGGCCATTGCCGATTTTATTAACGACGGATCCAATATCGAAACCCCAGCCAAATGGGACGCCGCGTATAATGCCATATCAGCATCAAATACTATACTGGATCACATCGATGATGTAACGCTGCCTACCGCAAGTAGAAACCAGGTTATTGGCGAAGCCAAATTTATACGCGCATTATCCTATCTGGAACTGGTACGGTATTTTGGTGGGGTACCCATCTATCCACGGGCTCCTTTAAGCCGTAATGAAACGTATATTGCCCGTTCATCGGCACAGGAGGTTTACGATTTTATTATAGCTGATGCAAAGGATGCAGCAGAAAAGCTTGCACCACCAACTTTCCCGCAAACAGGTAGGGCCACAAGGGGAAGTGCGCTTACCTTACTTGGTGATGTATACATAACAACCAAAAAATATGACCTGGCAGAAGCGGTATTAAAACAGGTTACTCAAATGAATTATGGCCTGATGACAACCTACCCGGATGTGTTTCAGCTGGCCAATAAAAACAGTAAGGAATCAATATTCGAAATCCAGTTTAATACTGGTTTGTCAACCCCTCAGGCAAATACAGGAGGAAATGTTTATAATTATTTGCCTAGAATGACGAGCACTACAATTATAACCGGAGTAAATACGAATACGGTAACGGCTCCTGGAGGATACAATACACCCACCCAGGAACTCATCTCAGATTATGAATCAGGAGATCAGCGGCTGGATGCTAGCATTGCAGTAGCAGAAGGGTCTTTCAATGTAAACGATATATTTACTGCTACTGCAGTTAAATCTGTTGTTGGATATACTGCGCCTTCAGGTAAAGTTGGCAGACCCTTTGCCAAAAAATTTCTTCATGCACATACCATTGCCAACCAAACAAACGATAACCTACCTATTTACCGCTATGCAGAAGTATTATTGCTGCTGGCCGAAAGTTTAAATGAACAAGGTGGAAAATCGGCCCAGGCATTGCCTTACCTGAACCAGGTTAGGGACAGGGCATTTGGTGCAGGCAAAGCTACGATTACCACTACCGATCAAAATGCGTTGAGGGCTATTATACTACATGAAAGACGGGTAGAACTGGCTTTTGAAAATAAACGTTGGATAGATCTGGTAAGGACCGGAAATGCAATTACCGTGATGAATGCTTTTGGAGTAAGCCAAAAACAGAGATTCAGCTATTTACAGGCGGGTACTTATAATGTCACGCAGGAAAAGCTATTATTTCCAATTCCAACCTCCGAAATAATGCTGAATGATAAACTTAAACAAAATCCTGGTTACTAATTACTACTAACGTCATGAAAAGAATTTTTATTTTAGGTGCCATTTTTATTCTGGCACTAAATTGGTCATGTGGTAATAAAAAGACCTCCGACCCCCCGGTTGTTAAACCTCCTTTTGTAAGCAAGCCACCCGAAGCCTTTGCAGGCTTTTTGACGGTGCTTACCAACGATGCCAGCCGGAAAATTGAGATTTACGATCCAACAATAGAAAACTGGAATACAGCCGAAGCAAAGAAATGGACATGGGCGCCCACAACCGCCCTTGGCTTTGTTACGGCCGATATCAATACTTTTGGCGGCGGGACAGATTTTAAGCTCAGAAAAGTGCCAGTATGGAACAATGCGGAATATGCCGCGCTCACTGATAACGGTTTTGCGGCCATTATCGAATATCCTTCAGGTAAACGCAAATGGTCAAAACGCCTTAGCGGAAACCTTCATTCGGCAGAACTGCTGCCCAATGGAAATATCGCCATAGCTGCATCAGATGGGGGCTGGGTTAGACTTTATGCTTCGTCTCAGGGCCCTGATCAGGAATATTATGCCGAATATCCGCTTATTTCTGCACATGCTGTTTTATGGGATCCCAAAACCAATGTACTTTGGGTTACCGGCCAGCATGCCATAACCAAAGCACATATTATTACAGCGCTTGCCATTGGCGGTACAGATGCCGTTCCAGAACTTAATGAAATCGATTCCTGGAGAACTACCATCCCGTCTGCCTGGGGCCATGAAGTATCAGCTTACTATGGCAACGACAACTTACTTTGGGTAACCAGCAATGGTGGAGAGTATGTGTACAATAAAACGACCAAGACTTTTTCTACGGCACCAACGGCAGGCCTCACCTTTGTAAAGGGGATAGCAAACCAGCCTAGCGGACAAATTGTACTGACCCGTCCTGATTACAATAAAAATCCACGTCCTGCAATGAACTGCGGTTTGAACGACTGGAGCACCAGCACGGTAGATTTTTATTCGGCCAACGGCCAGCTGGATGGCTCAAGGGTAGTAAATGGAGCATGTTTTTATAAAGTTAAGCTGCTTAACAGTAGCTATCAATAACAGCTTCTGAACAAGCTTTTTCGTACACCATCAAAATGTATAAAGATGAAAACATTAAATGCTAAAATCATATTCTTTTTATGTTGTTCAATCCTATTTTTGGCATGTAAAAAAGAAAACAAACCACAGGAAGCGAATAAGTTGGCACCTGCAAACAAACAATTAAGTGCTAATGCAAATGCTACGGCAGATGCAACACTGGCAAGCTGTTGCTGGATCGGTACCACCAACCAGGCCAATGCCACCATGGAAGCTTACGATCCTGTATTAACGAGTTGGGCTACCCCTAAATGGTCGTTTAAGCCAACAACAGCATTGGGATTTAACGCTACTTCCGAAATACCTTTATGGGGATTAGTGAATGATTTGAAAGTTAGGAACAATAACCAATGGGGCTCTGGCCAGGTGATTACCGCCCAGGCAGAAAGATTATCGGTAATTGCTAAATACCCGGGCGGACAACGCATTTGGGCAACGGGCTTTCCGGCTGATGCCGGTGTGCATGGAATGGAAATTCTCCCCGACGGAAATTGTGTGGTGGCCGCTGCTGGTACAAGCGCCAATACCGGTGGTAATTATATCAGAATCTATTCTTCTTCACAGGCAGCACCAAATCAATATGTAAATACAATTTATCCGCTGAAAGCTGCCCATCAGGTACTATGGGACCCTGTTAATAATTGCTTATGGGCACTTGGCGATTCACTGAAAAAATATGCTTACAATACCGCTGCAAGTGGAGGCACGGTTTCCAATCCCAAGCTGTCTAAAATAGCCAGCTACTCACTTCTTTCGCAATGGGGACATGATATTGCGCCTTATGATGGTGACACCGATAAGCTGCTGGTAACGACTAATGGTGGTGTTTATATATTCAGAAAATCTATTGGCGCATTTGTCGTAGGAGCAGGCGCAATAACCGGTGCCGCGCAACGTACCTTTGTAAACTCGGTAAGTACCCTGCCAGGGCAGAACACCATGGTGCAGACCTATAAAGATCCTGGTTGTCCCATTAATGGCTGGTGCAGTACACATGTAGATTTTTATAACCTCACTACAGGCGCATTTCTATATTCACGTACGGTTAGTTCTGCAGGATTTTACCGCGGAAAATCATTTGACCCCAATTACCTTTAAAATCTATGAGATCAACGATAAAGGCAACATGCATGTTTATTTTATTGTTCAATTTTGCCTTAACAAAAGCACAGGAAACGGGCCACAGGAGCGCCATTATCCCTGCTCCTGTGACGTTTGAAAAACATGCGGGCGAATTTGTGTTCAATGAACAGACCATCATTACAGCCGATGCTACCGGGCAGCCGCTGCTCGTTTTTTTTAAAGCCTATCTTTCTGGCCTAAGCAAATTTCTGGGCGGGCATTCTGTCAAACGGATGCTTCCTCAAACCGTAAAAAATAAACCAAATAGCATCCTGTTTACCAGCAAAGGCGCAGAACATCTGCCAGATGAAGGTTACAAACTTAGCATTACGCCTCAGGCCATTGTGGTAACAGGCAAAAAGGCTGGGTTATTTTATGGGATGCAATCGCTAATCCAACTGTTCCCAGTAGAAACTACAGGGGGGCTGAGGCTGCCTTGCCAGAGCATTAGCGATTATCCGAGATTTGCCTACCGTGGCCTGATGCTTGATGTATCACGTCATTTTTTTACAGTTGCTCAGGTTAAAGATTTGCTCGATATAATGGCACACTATAAATTAAACCGCTTTCACTGGCACTTAACAGACGATCAAGGCTGGAGAATAGAGATCAAAAGCTTGCCAAAACTTACACAGGTAGGGGCTTTTAGGGTGCCTCGTATAGGCGATTTTGGTGCAATGGATCCACCTAAACCAGGAGAGAAGGCAACAGATGGCGGTTTTTATACACAGAATGAGATACGCGAGATAATCAGGTATGCTGCAGAAAGAAATATCCAGGTAATGCCCGAAATCGATGTGCCGGGCCATTCCATGGCCGCAATTGCAGCCTATCCCGAACTTTCATGTACACAGGATACCAGTATTAAAGTAAATCCGGGCAGCAGTTTTGCCAAATGGTTCCCTGACGGAAAGTATGAAATGTATATCGATAACACTCTTAACCCCACAAACGAAGCAACCTATGTATTCCTGGACAAGGTTTTTACTGAGGTTGCCTCCTTGTTCCCGTATGAGTATATCCATATTGGTGGCGATGAGTGCTTTAAAGGGTTTTGGGAGAAAGACGCAGGAATACAGGCCTTCATGAAAAAAATGAATATCGGGACCACCCATGAGTTGCAGGGATATTTTATCAGCAGGTTGAATAAGATCATTAGTTCAAAAAACAAAAAACTGATCGGCTGGGATGAAATACTGGAAGGCGGATTGAATGACCAGGTTGCCATCATGAACCGTTTTGGAGAAAAAGGGGCCATCGCCCAATTAAAGAAAAAACTGAATATTGTTCTGGCACCGGGAAATAATGGTTTATATTTTGATTACGCACAGAGCCGTTCAGATATGGAATCCATCAATCACGGAGGCTTTTCTCCGGTCTGGAAAGCCTATGAGTACAACCCTGAATATGAAACCTTAACAGCCGAAGATAAAAAACACATTATGGGCGTTTCCGGCTGCGTGTGGACTGAGCATATTCCTTCTGTTTCCAAATTACAGTATATGATATTTCCGAGAATGTTTGCACTTGCAGAAACGGCATGGAGTCAGGAAAGTAACAAAGATTATAAAGGCTTTGCTGAAACTACCCTGCCAAAGCACCTCGAAAAACTGGATAAAGCCGGATACAATTACCGCGTACCTACGCCTTTTGCCTATACCGATACCACTCTTGTAGGTAAAAAATTTTATTTCGATCTGAAAGTGCCAATGGCCGGTGCAAAGATATATTATACGCTGAGTAACCGTTTGCCGGGCGATGCCGATCACGAATATCGCGGGCCGATAAGCCTCGATGTTCCGGAGGGAAAGAAAAGGGTATTGAAAATAGTGGTGGTTTCGCCTTCGGGCCGTAGAAGCGTGGTGACGAACATTACATTGGATAACAGCATTTAAAGCAAACACACAAATGAAATTAAAACAACTATCAACCCTTGTTCTACTTGCCGGATTGCTGGTGCTCTTTGGTTTTCAGCTAAGAGAAGAACAGCCCAATCCCGGCAGTTTCGAAGTATTGAAAAGAAGCTTTAAAAATCCTGTCAGCGCCTACGGTACAACACCCTTTTGGGTTTGGAATGCGAAGGTAAGCAAGCCACTTATCGATTCGATGTTGCTCGATTATAAGAAAAACGACTTTTCGGGGGTAATCGTTCATGCCAGGCCCGGACTGGTTACCGAGTATTTATCAGCAGAATGGTTCAGCCTGTTCGAATATGCCATGCAACAGGGCAAAAAGCTGGGGCTTAAAGTATGGATCTACGATGAGAATTCTTATCCTACCGGTTTTGGGGGCGGTTTGGTTCCGGATCAGATGCCAGAATCATATAACCAGGGTCAAATGTTATACATGAGCGAGGTAAACCAGCTTCCCGATAATCTTTCAGATGTTTTCATCGCTTTGAAAGCGGTTAACGGAGCGTTTATAAACGTAAGCCCAAACCTGGCAGCAGAGCGTGGTAAAACAGGAAAATACCAGATTTTTAAAAAAGTAAATTACGAAAAATCGAACCGGGGCACAGTAGCAGGCCCCATTGGATCTTCTTATGTAGATCTGATGGCCAAGGGCGTAACACAGAAGTTTATGGATGTCACCTTCAAGGGCTATGAAAAAGTTGCCGGCCGCGAATTTGGAAAAACCGTTCCGGGTATTTTTTCTGATGAACCGACCATTATTAATGAAGGAAAAGATTGCGTACGCTGGACACCGGATTTGTTTACCACCTTTAAAGAAAAATGGGGCTACGATCTGACCCTGCATCTACCTTCTTTATTTGAGGAAACCGGAAACTGGAAAAAAGTAAGGCACAACTATTACCAAACGCTGTTACAGCTGTTTATAGATCGCTGGTCTAAACCTATGTTTAACTATACACAGCAACAGGGGCTGACCTGGACGGGGCATTACTGGGAACACGGCTGGCCAAGTCCCTACCACGGACCAGACAATATGGCCATGTATGCCTGGCACCAAATGCCCGGGATAGACATGCTGTTTAACCAATTCAATGAAGAAAAACCTGTACAGTTTGGCAATATCAGGGCGGTTAAGGAGTTGAGCAGTGTTGCCAATCAGCTTGGTAAACAGCGTACGCTTTCAGAAACCTATGGAGGCGGAGGCTGGGAACTCACCTTTAAAGACATGAAACGGCTGGGCGACTGGGAGTTCGTACTGGGAGTGAATTTTATGAACCAGCATCTTTCGTTCATGACCATTACCGGGGCCAGAAAGTACGATTATCCACCCAGTTTTTCTTATCATGAACCCTGGTGGCCGTTTTATAAAACGCTGAACCAGTATTTTGCCCGGTTGTCGCTTTGCTTGGCCTCAGGTCAGCAAAAAAATGAAATACTGGTGTTGGAGCCAACAACTTCAGCCTGGATGTATTATTTCAAAGGCAAGGAAAATAAACGCTTCTTTGAGATTGCAAAAGGTTTCAACGATTTTGTTACCACCTTGCAAAAGCAGCATGTGGAGTATGATCTGGGCTGCGAAAACATCATCAAAGACCAGGCGAAAATTGAAAATGGAAAGTTCGTCATCGGGCAACGCGCCTATAGCACAGTGGTGATCCCACCAGGCATGGACAACCTGGATGGCCCTACATTTAACCTTTTGAAAACATATGCCAGTCAGGGTGGCAAAGTAATCCTGTTTGAAAAACCAGGGTTTGTTGACGGAAATGCCGGTATCTCTGATGATTTTTTCAGTGCGGGCAAGTCAAACGTGCAACAGGCCATGAATTCGGATAAAATACAGGTCATCAGGGAGCATTTGCTACCCGACGATTTCAGAATTTCTCCTGCCAGCGATAAAGGAATAGGGGGTAACCTCTATTACCAACGCAGGCAGCTTGCCGACGGGCAATTGGTTTTCCTTTCCAATGCAAGTATGGATGCTGCGGCTACAGGCAGTGTAGCGCTTAAAGGGAAAGATGTACTGCTTATAGATCTTTTTAAAGGTGGAATTTATGACTACCCTGAAAAGAGGAATCAGGATAAGGTTGAGTTTAATTTTACCATCCCGCCGGCAGGAAGCATGATGGTTTTTGTATCTGATAAGAAAGAAACTGGTTATAAGGTGGCAGCGCCTGTAATAAACGAAAAAGTGATAAAAACACTTCCGGCTAAAGTTCTCCGTCCGGATGAAAACACGCTGATGATAGATTTTTGCGATCTGGAACTAAAACGTCCCGACAGCGCTTACCGTGATCTGCATGTTGGGGTAGCTTCCAATACTGCTTTTAAACATTTTGGTTTTAAGGATGGCGTAGGCAATCCATGGAACAACCGTACGCAATTTAAAGACAGGATAGTTGCGCGCGATACTTTCTCGGCAGGAAGTGGTTATACTGCAACCTACCATTTTGAAATAGATAGGAATGTAAAGCTGAAACACTGTCGCGCGGTGGTAGAGCAGCGTGGGCTTTGGAACAGCGTAACCATAAACGGAATAAAGGTAGAAGCCGAATCAGGCAAATGGTGGCTTGATCGATCGTTCGGCGTTTTTGAAATTGGCAAATACCTTAAACCTGGCAAAAACAGCCTGTCGTTGTCGATTTCACCTATGCGTGTGTACGCGGAAATAGAACCGGTATACATCTTGGGCAATTTTAACCTGGCTGCGGCTGCCAAGGGTTGGAAGATCGTAGCCCCGCAGGCGCTTACATTCGGCCCATGGGATAAACAGGGGCTTCCGCTTTACGGGCAAGGCATTAAATATGTTAAAGAATTCCAGGTTCAAAAAGCCGGAATGAATGGTGTGGTTAGATTAAAAAAATGGAAAGGTACAGTGGCTGCAGTAAAAGTTAATGGTGCGGCGGCCGGAGTAATCAGTTCAGAGCCTAATGAGCTCGATATAAGTACTTATTTGAAAAAGGGGACCAACCGTGTCGAAGTAGAAGTGATCGGAAGCCTGAAGAACCTGTTAGGGCCCCATCATAATAAACCTTTGCCCGGACTGGTAGACCCTGGCAAATGGTACAATGTTAAAACCTATCCTTCCGGAACTGATTACCAGACTTATGGTTACGGACTTGAGGAAGACTTTGAATTATTGACCCAGGTGAAATAATTACCTGGCCAAAATCCACTTATTGTAGATACGAAAGAGGCTGTATAATAAGTTTCAATTGTCATCCTGAGCTTGTCGAAGAACCTCTTTTAAATGCTTTAAAGACGTTTTTGATACTTCGTCAAGCTCATAGCCAGGCTCAACGTGACAAATTAGAAGCGAAATTATATCTTATGATACAGCCAATAAACAGCACGAGCCGGAATAGCTAATTCCGGCTCGTTTCATTTTATGCTTATTGCAAGCATTGGGTTATGGCTAACAATAGGGTAGCTATCTCTTTTTATTTTTCTGCGCCTCCATTGCTATTCGTGAAAAAGATTTGTCCCTTTTGCGTTTTTCATGTTCCGACTCTGAAAAATGAAAGGCCTCCTTACGCAACTTATGGTAACTGTGATAGTTGTGTTCATCTAAAAGGCCACTATCCAGGGCAGCTAAAACAGAACAGCCGGGTTCGTCAACATGCCGGCAATTAGCATAGCGACAGGACTTAGCAAAATCGGTAACATTAAACATATCTGCCAATGCTTCCGGATTGTCGGCGGCTAGCCCAAATTCTCTAACGCCCGGGGTGTCTATTAATATACCACCACCATCCATCAATACCATTTCTCTTCGTGTTGAGGTGTGGCGACCTTTGCCCGAAGAACTGCTTATCTCTGATGTTGGCAATACCTTACGCTCACACAATGTATTGATTAAGGAACTCTTTCCTACACCCGATGAGCCTACAAGAACTATTGACTCGCCAGCTTTAATAAATTTCCTTAAAGGGAGTATGGTTTCCGGAAATAAAATGCTGGTATAAAAAACGGTTACCTTGCTGGTGAGGTGTTTAAGCATCTCCTCAACCTGATGGCTACTAAACTCAAGATCGGATTTTGTTAAAACCAAGACAGGTTCAATACCTTCTTCCAATACCTGAACCATAAAACGTTCAATTCGTTTTGGATTAAAGTTGGCATCAAGGCCCTGTACTATAAATGCCTTTTCTATATGTGTGGCAATGGCCTGTTTTTCAGATATAGTACCAGCTTTTCTTCGGTAAAGTGTATGCTTTCGGGGCAAAATATCAACGATTAAACCTTTATTCGCGTCAAATGGCTGGTAAATTATCCAATCACCAGTGCAAGGCAGTTCAAATGAAGACCTTCCATAGAGCAGGTTGCCGCTTAGCTCGCATAACAGCAAACCGTATTCGGTCATAACTTCATAATTGGTTTTGTTAACCGTCGAAACACGGCCATGAAGAAGATGTTTGTATGATGAATTTTGTTTATGCCGGAGCAGACTTTCGTTCCAGCCATATAATAATAAGTTATTCACTATTGTAAGTTAAGATGATGAAATAAAATTGCTTAATTCTTTTGCCTGGATATTTTGGACACTACAAAGCCTACAGGTAATATTAAATGGCTACCTGAAAAGACACTATAGGAACAAAGCGCCCAAGATTAGGCAACAATTCCCGCAGCTGAACTATAATATGTGAATGCTTGTTTTTGCATAATACAAAGGTAAAAATAAATTCCGTTAAGCATTAATTAACCCATCGGGCTTTTTATTAAGAAGTTAATCTCCTGGTTTTGCCCATCATTTAAATTCATTGGATATTTTTCGAACAGCCTAACGTCGCTAAATTATCCGTGGCTTTACTTAACCACAAAGAAATATGTCCAGCTTATTAATAATGCCTGAAAAGGAACTCGAAACCAAAGATATGATATACCCTTACCATCAAAATTTCCCGTTTCATAATTAAGGTGTTTCATTGCAGCGTAGATATTAGCGGGCATGGTCAAAATTAAGAAAAGAATAAGGAGTACCCCTGTTGTGTGCCTTAAACCGGATACAAATATTCCAATGGCGGCAGCTATCTCGATAAATCCTGTTACATATATCAATGGGATTCTGAAAGGAATAAAATCGGGCAACATTTTTGACATGCCCTGGGTAAACATGAAGTGGCCCAGCGAAGTGAATAGCAGCATGGCCGATAAAGCAATTTTGCCAGATAAATAGTAGTCAATTTCTGATTTAAATATTTTTGTGCCAATAAGGGAGCCTATAAAAACTGCGATCAATACAAATAGTGGTTTCATCTTTTTTCTTGCAAATTTATAGGGCTATCCAAAAGCAATCAATGAACAAATGTTAATTAAATCGAAATCTCCTTTCTTATTCTGCTGAGCGATTGAGGCCTAATTCCAATGTACGAAGCCAGGTATTTTTGTGGTATATATTTAATGAGCTGGGGTTGTTCAGACATTAAATCTAAATATCTTTTCTTCGCTGTATCTTCCAGCAATGACATTTCCCGTTTCATTTTTTTAAGGAATAGTTCTTCAGCTATTTTTCTTCCAATGCGGTCGCCAATCTGGGTACTGTCGTAAACCGTTTCCAGGTCTTCACAGGTAATTCGCCATAGAACACAATCAGATATTGCTTCTATGTTGTATAGGGAAGGGGTTTTAGCAAGGAACGAATCGTATCCACTTACAAACGTGTTTTCAAATGCGAAGGCAAATGTGAAGTCGTAATCGGGCTTGGGTATATTAAACCTAACAATTCCCTTTGCTATAAAGGATAGGAATTTTTCTCTTTTCCCTTTTTCAAGGATGATTGATTTTTTTGGAAATTCAACTCTCACTAGTTTTGACGAGAAAATCTCCCAGTCCTGATCGCTTTGCGTTACAAATTCGTTAAGATATTTTCTAATGTTATCCATCGCCTAATGTCCGTTTAGGTTCCTGATCTGCTTATTGGTAAATCCAACAACTGCCTTTAAGTATTTTTCAATGGTTGCCAATTCTGCCACGGTAAAGCCATCATACAGTTTGTCCAGATCTTCCTGCATGGCCTTAAACGACGGGCCTATCCGTCTGAATGCTTCTTCCTGGTCAAGAACCACAATTACTTTCCTTCTGTCATCAGCACTGCGTTCTCGCGTAACCAGTTTGCTCTTTTCAAGCCTATCGATCATTGCTGTAACTGCCCCTGTAGTAATACCGCTCAGCTCAGCCAGCTGTCCGGCCGTCATAGAACCATGTTGCAAGAGCAGGTCTATGTATTTATGGTCAGTACCAGTTAAGCCCGCTTTTTGTGCAATTGCCTGGTGCATCAGTACCGTACCTGTCGAAAATTCCCTCGTTAGGTGGTCTATGTCTGCCAAAAGTATTTTTTTTTCTGATTTTTCTTTATTGTCCATAAAAACAATTTATCTTTGTCATTAAGATACTTTATTGTAAAGTTAATTATTTTGTAGTAAAGATATCAAGAATGCTTTGCTTATAAATTTTAAAACAAAAAAAATGAACACGATAACCAATAAAAAATTGAGGGCAGATCAATGGCTGTATGTGGCCACGGCACTTTATTTTGTAATGAACGGTGCACAATTGTGGGAAACCGCCATTATGGTTCCTGCATGGGCGGCCGGTCCGCCTGCCTCCTTATTTTTTTTCAAAACTGCGTACGGGCTTGATTTCAAGCTTTTCTGGATGATTGTTCATTCCGTACATGAGGTTTTTCTATTAATTGCACTTTTCTTCAACTGGCGTATCAGACAAAGACGTAACGCCATGTTATTGCTGCTCGCTGTACATATTTCACTAAGGGTATGGACCTTACAGTATTTTGCGCCCACATTAATGCAGTTTATGGCAATGGATGTTAAGCCTGTTGTTGATCAGGGCCTGCTCGAACGAGCCACCATGTGGAAGAACCTCAATTACCTGCGTGTAGGGCTTTATGTAATGGTCAATTTAGGCTATGTGTTCATCCTAAGGTTTAATAAAAAGGATAATATCAATGGAAATTAATACAATGAATGAGAAAAAAATATTGATAGTTGGCAGTGGGATTGCAGGACCAGCCTTAGCAATTAAACTGATCGAGCAGGGTGCCCAGGTAAAAATTATCGAGGCCCGTAGCGAGGCAGAGATGAACGAAGGATTGTTTTTTGGTATTTCGCCAAATGGACTGAATATTCTTTCCGGCCTTATCGATATTTCACAGCTCTATGAGGAATACGTTCCTGGAACACTGCGTTTTTATAACGCAAAGGGAAAGCGCATTGCAGAGCTGGACGCATCTTACCAAAAAGAAGCTTATGGTGTAAGCAGTATACAGGTTAAGCGATCGGCTATTAGCAACCTGCTAAAGGAAAAACTGATCAGTTTAGGCGTTCAGATAGAATACGGCTGCAAATTGATGTCTATTGAATATTCGGGGACAAAAATAGTGGTAGAGACCAATAAAGGTAAATTGACCGGTTATGACCTGTTGATAGGGGCTGATGGGATCCATTCTAGATGTAGAAAATTGGTTTTCCCTGATGCACCTAAACCTGTATATACCAAAATGCTTTCTACTGGAGCCATTGTAAAAATTCCGGACTGGCAGGAAAAATCAGAGGCTATTGAGATGACTTTTGGCAGAGAAGCATTCTTCGGGTATTCTACTACCAATACCGGAAAAGTGTGGTGGTTTAACAACTACGATTGGGAAAAGGAACCAAATGGCAGGGAATTCAGCCTCCAACAACAAAATATAAAGGAAGACTTGCTGGAACTTCATCAAAAAGATTACCACAAAATAAGCCAGATTATTGATGCCAGTAGTAACCTGTTTGCCTATCCCATTTACGATATGCCTGCTTTGGAAAAATGGCATACCGCAAATGTGTGCCTGATCGGTGATGCGGCACATGCCATATCGCCACACACCGGACAAGGTGCTTCCCTAGCATTAGAAGACAGCGCCATTTTGGCCAAATGCCTTACTACATACCCTGACCCTGAATTTGCCTTTTCACGTTTCCAGCAATTAAGGTCTGGCCGCGTAGCCAAAGTGATTGCGCAGGCAAGAAAAATAGGTAGGGCCAAATCAAAACCAAATCCTATTGCTAACTTTTTCAGGGATATTATGTTAAAATATTTTATCAACATGGAAAAGAAAAAAATGCATTGGGTATACAGTTATGATGCAAGCAAAGAAGTTGTATAAAGCTGTCATCATCTGCAAATTGCAATCTTGCGTATATTTGAACTCTATTTTTTTTAAAAATTACCATCATGCGAATTTTAGTTACAGGAAGTAGCGGGCATCTGGGCGAAGCCATCATCAGAACATTATTAAACACAAAGACAGATTTTATAGGTATTGACCTGAATCCATCTGAATACACCTCCGTAACAGGCTCTATAACAGACAGAAATTTTGTTGAAAAATGCATGAAAGGGGTTGATGCGATTATTCACGTAGCAACACTCCATAAACCTCATGTTGCTACACATACCTATCAGAATTTTATCGACACGAACCTGACCGGCACACTGAATTTACTGGAAGCGGCAAGGGCAAATGGTGTAAGGGCATTTGTCTACACGAGTACCACCAGTACCTTCGGCGACATGCTTACACCCGAAGCGGGAAAACCTGCTGCATGGATCACAGAGGAGACAAAAGCGATCCCTAAGAATATTTACGGCGTGACAAAAAATGCTGCCGAAGATCTTTGCCAGCTGTTTTACCGCAACCACCAATTGCCATGTATTGTTCTAAAAACGTCACGCTTCTTTCCAGAAGCAGACGATAAAAAATCAGTACGCGAATTATACAACGATGAGAACCTAAAGTTGAATGAATACCTTTACAGAAGGGTGGACATTGAAGATGCCGTAAACGCTCACTTATTGGCTATTGAAAAAGCAGAAAGTTTAGGTTTTGCTAAATATATCATCAGTGCAACATCGCCATTTTCTCAAAGCGACTTGCTGGCTTTAAGATATGACGCCCCAGGTGTATTAGCTAAACTTTTCCCTGATTATGAGACCATTTATCGATCCAGAAATTGGATAATGATGCCTGCTATTGACCGGGTTTACGTGAACGAAAGAGCAAGAATAGAACTGGGATGGAAACCACAATACGATTTTGGCTATGCACTAACATGTCTTAAAGAAGGAAAAGACTTCAGAAGCGAACTGTCGAAGTTGGTAGGCACAAAAGGATACCATTCCGAAGTGTTTGAACATGGTCCCTATCCGGTAAGTGAGTAATGATATAGCGGTCTATGCAACTTACATTTGCTGCATCCCGCTTGATTGAAAAAAGACTAATAACTCTTTTGCAATTTTTTCCGGGCTGTTGTCGTTATCGGCGGCTATATGTCCCAAACCGCGGAAGGATAGGCGCCTTGCTAGCGGCAAAACGTTGCTTAATTTATCAAGTGCAAGTTTAAAGTAATGTTGGCTCTTGGTTCCACCCATTAGTAGCATTTCAGCTTTAATTTCTTTACACAGATCTATAATTCCAGATGATTGATGCACCAACATGAGATCGTAATGCATAGTTGGTATCAATGATTCTAACGGCATATCATCTTTCACTTGTTTCTTTGCATCTGCTTTTATAGCAATATTTAGCAAAGGCGCAATAAGAAAGGTTGGCAAGGATGTGAACAACGAGGGATCATCGGTACCTTTTATGGCCTCGAACATTGCTTTTCCAAGGTTTCCACGCGAGAGGGCTGATTCATAGCGACTGCCCCAGGCCACAGGATCAGTCCCCTCGACCGGGATCGGGGGTTCGTAGATTGCTACTTTTTTAAGCGCAGTTTCTATGGCGGCTGTTTGAAGTACACAAATGGCGCCAGAACTAAGCCCAAATATCTTATCCGTTGCTGTCTTATGAATTAGTGCCTGCAAATCTTCGCTTTCTAATCCAATACCATAGTTCGGGCCAAATGGGCCGCTTAAGCCCCGGCCTCGTCTGTCTGGAATATAAACGGTGAATTCATTGGATAAGAAACTGGCAAGTTTCATGAAATTTTTAGAAGTCATCATTGCTCCATGAACAAGAATAACGCCAGGCCCGGTCCCGGTTTGTCTATAACCAATTCTTGTTCCATCCTTTGATATAACGTAGCTGGTGGTATATTTCTCTATTGGGGTCATAGCCTGATTGAGGTTTACAATTAAAAGTATAAAGAAATTGCGTTACCCTGATGGCCATTTTGGCAAAAATGGCTCCGCCTTCCACATTTTAAATTGAGTTTTAATCTATTTCCAAATTAAGAACAGCCCAGATTTACAGCATTGGTACTGCAAGGAAATACATAAATTACCTGCTCACAATTTTTTTTGTTACAAATTCGCTGAAAAAGAAATCCCTATAAATACTTCCTATTGGGATTTCGTTTGTGCCGATGTATACTGTATTGTTATCCACAGAATCAATGTGTTTAACATTGATAATATAGGATTTGCTAACTCTCACAAACATATCTTTTGGCAGTTGATCGTGGATCGTTTTAATGTTCATGGCCGTAATTACTTTCTGCGTTTCGCTGTGCATCACCACATAATCTTTTAAACCTTGAATAAAAAGTATGCTATTGAAATAGACCTTAAAAATTCTTCGGTCTGCTTTCACAAAGAAAAAATCATCTGCTACCTGTTCAACACTATTATCAGCGTAATCTGCTTTGAATAATTTAGAATAGGTATGGGCTTTCTCAACTGCCTTTTGAAAGCGCTCTAATTTTATGGGTTTTATCAGGTAGTCAATCGCATCTACTTCGTAACTATCGAGGGCAAATTCAGAATAGGCAGTTGTAAAAACCACAAATGTTTCTTTTGGAATGGTGCGGGCAAATTCAATCCCACCAATTCCGGGCATATGTATATCAAGGAAAATCAACTCAACGGTATTGCTTTCCATAAAATTTGTAACGGTTTCAGGGCCACCGAAAGAACCGATTAAGTCTAAACCGTCTGTTTGGTTAATCAACATTTCTATGGCTTCTCTCGCCAATGGTTCATCATCTATAATAATACAGTTCATAATTTTATGCTTAAGGTTATGCAATACCTTTCTGAGCCATCTTCAATATTTAAACTATGAGTTGCCGGGAACAAAAGTTCTAGTCTCCGTTTCACATTTGTTAGCCCTAATCCGCCAGAATTATTAACAGATTTAAGCATCGGTTTGGAGTTGATGCATTTAAAGAAAAGTTCATCATTCTTAACATCGAAATACAGGTTTACATAAGACGGTCTTGTTGCATCATTGTTGTGTTTCACGGCATTTTCCACGAACGAAATGAGCAGCAAAGGTGGGATTTGCACACCATTCAGATCTCCCTCTTTTGAAATCAGAAAATCAAAACTATCCCGCCTTACTTTTTCCAAAGTTAAAAAATCTTCCAGGAAATGAATATCCGAAGTCAACAGCACTTTATCTCTCGCACTGTCATAAAGCTGGTAACGAAGTAAATCGCTCAGCTTCATTAAAACCTGCGAGGCCTTTTCGGGATCTTTCTTCGTTAGCACATTGGCATTGTTTAGCATATTAAACAAAAAATGTGGGTTGATCTGGTTTTTCAATTGTTCCAATTCTGCATAAGTTTTAGACTGTTTCAGCTCGTAGATCAATTGCTTGTCCATCATTCCTTTCTGAAAAAGTTTTACGGAAGAAGAGGCCGCAAGCAGCAACACCGTAAGGAAAGAAAAAAGCGGGATGTTCAACCCATGATCCTTATTAAACGGATTGAAAAAATAACCACAAGTGCCCATTATAACAAGGATGCCGATTACAGATAAGCAGTATTCAATATTTTTATTCCTGAATAAAAGTATCGGCACCAACACATACATATTTACATAGAATAATAGAACAATATATACAAATATGGCCAAGGGATTGGCAATTATAGCAGTACTATTATACAGCACAATACCCATAAAAGCAACGAACAGCAGGTGCCTAAATATCCTGAGGCTAGGTGAAATCAGGAAACGAAAAAGTACGTTTTCGCTAATCAGCTGTTTATGGGTAAAATCATTCATTGAGAAATCGTATAGTACAAACTTAACATTTAAAGCAATGGTATGATCTGCTTTTATACAAAAGTGTATGCTTTTTATACGAAAGCGGGAGGTATTATTAAAAACGTATAAAACAAGAAATATTGCTTAGTAGTACCCCAACATACTTTGCTATAAAAGATACCGCATTTGGTATAATTCAAATAAAAACAGTGTTGTAAAGCAATAGTTTAGCCGTCAGAATTATATTCAATCTTCTATTCATGAAATACGGAATCTTTTGTATCCTACTATTATTATTCATTTCTTTCGGTGCCCGTTCACAGGAAAAAGTCACATTGAGTGGAATAATCACCATAAAAACAAACACCGAAACAATAAGCGGTGCAAGTATTTATATTCCTGAGTCAAAAGTATCAGCAGTTACCAATGCCTATGGCTTTTATGCCATTACCCTGCCCAAAGGTGCCTACACAATCGTGATCAGCTATGTTGGGTTTGAACCTATTGAGGAACATATCGTTCTGACGAAAAATCTCAAGAAAGATTTTTCAATGAGTGAAAAAAGCAAGACCCTCGATGAGGTAGAGATAAAATACAATAGTTCAGCAAGTAACATCCGAAAACCAGAAATGAGTGTGAATAAACTCGCGATCTCCACTATCAAAAAAATGCCGGCAGTTATGGGCGAAGTTGATATTTTAAAAGCTATTCTGCAACTTCCCGGCGTTTCCAATGCACAGGAAGGAGCAACAGGTTTTAACGTTAGGGGTGGTTCGGTTGATGGCAACCTGATATTATTAGATGAAGCCGTAGTTTACAATACTTCGCACCTGTTTGGTTTTTTCTCTGTTTTTAATGCCGATGTGATTAAGGATCTGAAATTGTATAAAGGTGGTATACCTGCTAATTTCGGTGGGAGAACCTCCTCTGTTTTAGATATTTATCAGAAAGAAGGGAACAATAAAGAATATCACCTAACAGGCGGAATCGGAGCGGTTTCGAGCAGGTTATTAGCAGAAGGACCTATTGTAAAAGATAAGGGTTCGTTCGTAGTTGCTGGTCGTACTTCTTACGCACATTTGTTTCTGAAACTGGCAGACAACCCCAATGCTGTTTCTTTTTATGATTTGAATGCTAAATTGAATTATAAGGTCAATGACAATAACAGGGTTTTCCTTTCAGGATATTTCGGCAAGGATAAAATGGATTTCAGCAATTTTTTCAGCAACAATTATGGAAACTCCTTCTTTAATCTTCGGTGGAATCACATCTTTTCTGAGAAATTATATTCCAATGCATCAGTCATTTACAGCAAGTACGATTATGGCCTGAAGATAAAAAACGTTGGCATTGATTGGGCATCAGACATCCGCAATTATAACCTGAAGTATAATTTTAACCATCGCCTGTCTGATAAACTGGCTTTGAATTATGGTATCAATTCCATCTACTACCAGTTTAATCCTGGCACCATAAATCCTATAGATGCTACATCGCCTATCAATGCCGACCAGATTGAAAAAAAATATGCCTGGGAAAATGCATTGTACATCAGTGCCGAGCAAAAAATTGGAGCAAAAATAGCATTGACTTATGGGTTGCGATATAGCAATTTACTGCGGTTGGGAGAACAAAATATAAATAACTATGCCAATAATCAGGCGGTAATTTTCAACCCTGAATTGCAAATTTACGAGGAAGGAACGCCCATAAGTATCACGCATTATGATAAAAACAAAAAGATTATTGGTTTTGGAAATTTAGAGCCCAGGTTGGCAGTTTCTTATGCCATAAATGATGAGCAATCCATTAAGGCAAGTTATAACAGAATGAGCCAGTATATCCATTTAATTTCCAACACGGCTTCCGTTTCCCCACTTGATATTTGGGCGCCAAGCGACCAATATCTGAAACCCGAAATTCTTGACCAGGTTGCATTGGGCTATTTCAGGAATTTAGGCAGTGGAAAATACTCTTTAGAAACAGAAGCTTTTTATAAGAAAACCAAAAACAGAGCAGATTATATTGACGGGGCAGAATTGATTGCTAACAAAGCCATAGAACAAGTATTGCTAAATGGAGAGGCGAGGGCTTACGGCTTGGAGGTGATGCTGAAAAAAAACACTGGAAAATTAACAGGGTGGCTTTCTTACACTCTTTCTAAGGCAGAGCAGCGTATACCAGGAAGAAACGCAGACGAACCTGGCATTAACAACGGCGAATGGTACCGTGCCAATTACGATAAAACGCATAACCTTTCGCTTACAGCAGCTTATCAGCTATCGAAAAGATGGAATTTTGGCGGTATTTTCACCTACCAAACGGGTAAAGCTGCAACCTATCCCATTGGCAAATATCAATATCAGGGAATTACCATTGCCAATTACGGTGCACGAAATGCTAATTCACTTCCAGCTTATCATCATTTGGATTTATCGGCAACTTATACTCCAAAACCCGACAGCAAAAAAAGATGGAAAAGCGAATGGGTGTTCAGTATTTATAATGTTTACAACAGGAGTAACGCCGCATCTGTTATGTTCGAACAAAACAGAGAAACAGGGTTGAGCGAAGCGAAGAAGATATCGATTTTCGGCATCATTCCAGGTGTTGCTTACAATTTCAGGTTTTAATGCAAATTATATAAAAATGAAAAATATACTTAAATACCTTATCATTTCATGCTGCTTTTTTCTGCTGTCTTGCACAAAAGTAATAGAAGTGGATTTAGCAACAGCAGCGCCGAAATTGGTCATTGATGCATCGATTGACTGGATAAAGGGCACAACAGGCAATGAGCAGAAAATCAAACTCTCTACTACAACCGGATATTACAATGCAGTATTTCCAACTGTTTCGGGAGCAAATATAGTGATAACAGATGCAGCCAATACTGTTTTTAGCTTTGTAGAAAATCCTGGTACGGGAGAATATAACTGCTCCAATTTCCATCCGGTTATTGGCGAAACCTATACTTTAAAAGTGGTTTTAAATGGAGACATTTATACCGCAACCGAAACTTGTTTGGGTGTTCCGGATATTGAAAATAAGATAGAACAAAATAATACCGGCGGATTTGGAGGTGATGAGGTGGAAATTAAATATTACTACCAGGATAATGGCAACGAGGAGAATTACTATCTTCATCGTATTGCATCACCTGTATCAAAGTTTCCTGATTATAAAGCTAAAGATGACAATAAAAGTCAAGGCAACCTGATGCAGGAATATTTTTCTGATAAAGACCTGAAAGCTGGGGATAAGATAAACATCAGGCTCTATGGGATTTCTAAAAGATATTATGATTATTTCAGGAAATTGTTAGCCGCTGCAGGAGCTGAAAATGGTCCGTTTCAAACAGCCCCAGGCTCGGTGAGAGGAAATATCATTAATCAGACCCATTTTGCAAATTTCGCTTATGGATATTTCAGGTTATCGGAAGTAGCCGTAAAGGATTATGTAATCCAATAATTAAGTAGATTATTGGATATTGCATGTACTTAGCTTCAATCAATTAATAATGAGAAGAGGAATGAGTTAACCAACACAAGTCCAAAATTTTAAATCTCAATAATCAAATCTTTATTATATCCATTATACATCTCACTAAGATAACCATGTGGATTACATATAATTTCAGTTTTGCCAATTTTATATCTCACAGGTGTATGAATGTGGCCGTGAATCCAGTAATCAGGCTGATATTTTATAATAATGTCTTCCAAATTAGAAGCGTATGCTGAAGATATTGGATCATTTTTATAGCGTTCAGGTATTGATTTTATGCTTGGCGCATGGTGCGTAATTACAACATTTTTATAACCAATTGACTCCTCCAGACTCTTCTGCAACCATAATTTTGATACCTGGTGGATTTGATAGGTGTCAATCGTTCTAAGTTTAGAATATGCTGGATCTTTACGGATTTGCTTATAGTCGTTCATTTGGGCCTGACAGATAATACCATATTCAACAGGACTTCCAAATAAAGAAAAATCTGTCCATAAAGTAGCGCCATGAAACCTAATACCTTCAAGCGCTATCATATTATTTTCAAGAACAGTTATATTTGTATCGTACGATTGCTTGATTATTTTATTAAGTGTCTTGGGGTATGAACCTTTATAGTATTCATGATTTCCCAAAAGATAAATTACAGGCTTATCACTTATGTTTTTCTTAACCCATTCTATTCCCTTGGTACCCAAGTCTGTATCACCAGCTAAGATAACAACATCAACATTACTGAAGTCCAAATCGGAAATTCCAAATTCATGATGTAGGTCGCTGATTATCTTTACCTTCATTTCTTTATTCGTGTAATGGCTAAAGTAGATATTAATTAAGGAAAATCATATGCTGTTCTTCTCTCAACTTAATCTCTCCTGGAACGACGCCGCAATTTACATTTCTATTTAACCGTTACGGAATAGACATCCGAAAACATTATTTTCCTTATTTTAGCTATACCAAAATACTGGAGGATCATCTCATATGAATAAAAAGCTATTATCTATATTGGTGTTAAGCTTAGCGTTTAGTTTGAAATCTAAAGCACAAAAAAATGCAATAATGCCATCTGACGTAATTCCATTTCAGGTAACTGTTAAAAAATCTATCTTTAAAAGTAAAAATGCATTAGCCTTGGAAATACAGGGTGAAGCTAATGGAGACAATACACTTGCAATCTTGAAGGATATTGATTTTCATAATGGCATAATTGAAGCTACAATTAGTGGTCAAACGCTTGCAAATGCTGGTGAAACAGCGCGTGGATTTGTAGGTATTGCGTTTAGAGCAGCTTTAAATGCTTCCAAAATGGAGGTTTTTTATTTACGCCCCACTAATGGTCGGGCGAATGATCAAGTACGCAGAAACCACTCAAGTCAGTACATTTCTATTCCTGGATATCCGTGGGAAAAATTAAGAAAAGAAACACCAGGACAGTACGAAGCATACGTAGATATATTGCCGGCCGAATGGATCAAAATAAAAATTGTAGTGAAGGATGAAATTGCCAGGCTATATGTTAACGGTGCTACTCAGCCAACATTGATTGTAAATGACTTAAAGCAAGGCAAAGATACAAGAGGAAGCATTGGGTTATGGATCGGTCCCGGAACACTAGGTCACTTTACAGACGTAAAAGTAACTAAAGAAGATTGATCCATTGTTTATTAATTAATAGCGTTGATATAACCCCTAAAAACAAAAGCCCGATAGAAACTATCAGGCTTTAACAATTTTCCTCAAATTCTTTAACACCCTAATACAGTGTTAAATTTCGTTATATTTCCATACCCCAGAAATGGTAAGCAAAGTTAGTCCAGGTTGTTTTTCACCATAACTGAAAACACAAATATATTTTGAACGGCAGGATGGGCAATCTGTTCCAAAGTATAATGTCGGTAAATCATTTACCGTTAATTCTCCAAAATAAAGTGAATTTTTTGAGGTTTCGGAAACAATTTTATTTCTTAGTAATTCATTTTTAGCTAAAACTTTTTCTTCATTATACAATTGAAAAATCGGAAAGCCTGATTCGTATGGCGTTATTTTAATGGTGTTTTCATGTCCGCAATTGCAACAGTTGAATTTTACTTCAGCTAAGTGACCGATTTCAGCATTACTGAATGTGTCTTTTTCAACAGAGACCTGTTCTTCAATGGATATTTTTTTTAAAATTGAATACATCTAAATTATTTTATTTTGCAATAACTACCCCCACTGCTCCAGGATATTTTCCACTGGGATTTCTCTTAATTGTTACTTTGATATATCCTTCCTGGGCCAATTTATTCCAGGTTTTTTGGTAGCCAGTCGCCGGATCTATCGGGATTTTCCACATGGTCTGCTTGCCATAACCTACCTGATTAAACCAGGGAATAATGTCTGCTGTTTGCCCCCCGAAATTTAGTGAATTATTTAAAACTTCGATTTCATAATAAAAATCATACGAATTTTCTGGTTGGTTCAAGGCCCTTTGCCCGAATGTATACGCAGATCCATTGATGATCGGACTTGTGAAGCTACCTCCCAAAGTCGGAGCTCCTGTTCCGCTATAAGTTCCGATCCCATTACTGTACCTATCATATTTTTGTCCGGTGGTGATCGGCGTATCATCTACTATATTGAAACCTCCGTTTGCAGGCGGCCATTTTTCATTTAAATTGTTGTTTATAAATAAGTTTTCCAGTTCGCCCCACTTTTGCGACTTATATAAATCGTAAACACGATCTCTCACGGTCTGAGTTACAACGTTCGACGGATCATAGGTCGTGGCCAGTTCGTTTGCGTTTTTGTAAAACTCAGTGGCCGGTTTGTTCGGCTGTTCATTTAATAGGTCGTCCTTATCTGAGCGACAAGCCACAGAAAATAAGGTAATGTTTAAAAGCAGCAGGTACTTGAATAAATTTTTCATAGTTGTTAGTTTGGTTTATTAAAATTATGGTTTCAAAAAAAGAAGGATGATCGCGTAAAATTCAGATATGAAACCGTATGACGAATCTAATATATTTTTACACCAAAATATACAATGAATAAGAATAATCACTACACAACAAAACAAGCCAGTTTTGAACTCTATTGCAAGGAAGTTATCCAAATTGTTCATTTTTCCTGAACCAATTTCAAGGCCAGCGTCAAATTTCCTTTTGGGAGTACTACGTCCTATAGAGCTAAATAGGCTTTAAATTGGTTATTTTTACTTTTTACCCGCTGAACGAAGAGTTTTAACAAAGTTGGCACACAAAATTATAAGAGTAGCTATAAAGAATTAATACATTAGTGCGATAAAAACAAGCATGTCATTTAACTGGTTTGATCTCATCGTTCTTTTTGGTATTATGCAGGGAATAATTTCCTGTATGGTGCTGATTTTTAATAGAGCAAATGAACTTCATAAAACACTACTTATTGCAATTATTTTGGTGTTATGCATCTTAAGTTTTAAAATAGAGATTCACACTTTACAATTATGGGATAAGCCTTTTCTCCGTTATTTCCCCCTTGGAATCGACCTGCTCATCCAACCGATTCTATTTTTGTATGTCTATTCGCTTACTAAGCCTAATTTTGAATTCAAAGTTAAATTGTTATTCCACTTACTGCCACCTGCATTGTTCTTCATCCATTCGCTCCTGGTTTATTTAGCGGTGTTACCTATTGACAATCTTCACCAAAAGGATATGGTTGCTGCACAATGGTACTTCAATCAGGTTAAAGTTGTTGAGGATGTACTTTCTGTTGGGAGTGCTTTCATTTATGGCTACCTCTGCTTTATTTATCTTAAAAAATATCAACACTGGTTACATCAGTTTACTTCGGACACCCGATACCCCACACTAAACTGGCTTCGAAATATGTTAGTAGTAACAGCGCTTCTGGGCTTTAGTCTTTTTGTCAATGTTCTAATCGATAACGTCTATCCAAGCAGGAAAACATTTTTCAGATGGCAATTCTTTTATTTATATCTAACTTTTCTAATCTACTATTTGGGAATAAAAGCCCTGACGTTTAAAACTGAAATTATTACGGAAGAACAATTAATACTTGAACAGCCGGTAGAAAAACAAGCGAAATATGAAAATTCAGACTTAGAAGCTGCCAAAATGATAATTCTAAGTGTGTTGGCGGAAAAGAAGATTTTCTTAGATAATGAGCTTACCTTATTAAAAATGTCGCAGCAGCTTGGGTTAAGCCCAGGCTTGGCATCAGCAACCATCAACCAGCTATTGGGCAAAACCTTTAGATCATTGGTCAATGAATATCGAGTAAGCGAGGTAAAAATCAGACTACTAGATCCCGCTTATGAACACCTATCTCTTTTAGGAATTGCTCTTGAATGTGGTTTCAACTCTGAAGCCAGTTTCTATCGCATCTTTAAAGCTGAAGTCGGTTATTCGCCTAAAGAGTATCTCCTCAAAAATCGAATTGAAAAATAATATTTACTCTCAAAACTGATTTTGAGAAGTTATAACATTCCATTTATCATTCATTTGTTAAAAATCAATTACATGAAAATGGGCATAAAAATTTTATTAGGCATTACTGCATTTACCGCAGTGTCTTACCTAGTCTTTGGAACATCCTTTCAGTTAACTAGGAACACAACATCACCAATAAACGATAGCATCCTCGTTGAAACCAAATGGAAGCAAATGGGAGGCTTCGAAAAATACACACCAGATCATTTAAGGTTGGGCTGTTGGAGCACAGCCCTTGCACAGATTGTTTATTATCACCAGCTCAAGCCTTTTGGAAAAGTATCTTATGTTTCAAGAAATGGCTATGTGATCAACGAAAAGATTGACAGTGCTAGTGTTGACATTAAAAAGTTGGTCAAATCAATAGATAGTAGCACAACACAATCCGCTCTTGATGTTACCGCAAGGTATAATTATTATGCTGCCCTCGTGGTTCGCAAGGATTTTGGTACAGATCGGTACATGAACAAACTTGCGCCCTCTTCCTTGTTCGAGCAGCACTATAAAGTGAAGGCTACTAGATATATCTCGTGGAGACATACATTCCCTTATAGTTTTGGCAAGCTAAAAAAGGTCATTAGCCATGAGCTAGACCTCAAAAGACCGTTAATGCTCCATTTTTCAGACCTTAAAGGCTTCGGACATACGGTTGTAATCGATGCTTACAGAATCGAAAATAACAAACTAATCATGCATCTTAACCAAGGTCAGGGAGGTCCGCAGGATGGGTGGTATAATTTTGATTCTTTTATCTTACAGGCCAACGATGATAATCTAAGAGTGCTTTATACATTCGAGCCTATACAAGATTAACAAACCTTAAAATCATCGCTAATCTTAGAACTATTAAATTCAAATTCGAAGATAGCAGAGATTGTTCTAAACTAGTTTCCTAATACCCTGTAATTTTAAAAGCCCTAAGCAGGAATACTTTGAACAAGGCAGAAATAGCATTTAGACGGTGTAAAGCAAAGAGCAGGCCTTTAAAAGACTCGAAATATGGTATAATGAAGTTGAAGTATTGGAATTGACTCCTTCAGGACTGTTGCCAGATCAATCCAGTCACATTATCTGTATATCCTTAACTTCTTTATCAACAGAGCAACAAACGCTTCAGCAGAATCTTTCAATGCCAAGATCAAAGCTTTTAGGGCAACCTCAAGAGGTGTAAGGGATATTAAATTCTTCTTATTCAGATTGTCGAAAATATATGCTTAAAAAAACATCCCCCCCAACTTTTCCGCTTGATCCCGAATTATTGCATATTTTGGTGTTTCCGGTAAAACAAAAAAGCTTGCAATCATTTGATTTGCAAGCTTTTACGTAGTTTTGATACTATCTTCTGTGATCCCGCTGGGATTCGAACCCAGGACCACTACATTAAAAGTGTAATGCTCTACCAGCTGAGCTACGGAATCTACTTTGTTAAAAACGTTATCCGTTTCCTTTAAAGTGGTGCAAATATAGGGTTATGAAGCATTTCTTGCAAATAAAAAATAGCCAAATGCGTTAGTGTATTGATTTATAGGCGAATTATTTATTTGCTTTCTCTTTTTTAAATAGATTTGATATTTTTATCGCTCCTAATTTAATATCCTCCTATGCGTAGATTACTTCTTGCCTTACTTTTTTTACCAACACTCTCCATATTATCCTGCCAATCTAATAAAGCTAAAGAAGCAGAAAAGGTAAGACATAAACAAGATTCCCTGGCATCATGTGAAAAGAATATGCCCAGCCGATTTGGTGCAGTAAGGGATTCTTCGAGTTTTGCGGGCAATAAAGTAAGTCACGATGGTATGGTTTTGATTCCCGCTGGCGAATTTGCCATGGGCGCATCAGATAAAGAGGGCAGGGATGATGAATACCCCCAACATCAGGTTAAAGTATCTTCTTTCTGGATTGATGCTACCGAAGTAACCAATGCCAGTTTTAAAAAATTTGTAGATGCAACCGGCTATAAAACTACTGCTGAACGTAAACCAGACTGGGAAGAGATGAAAAAACAACTTCCTGCAGGTACACCAAAACCACCAGACAGTGTTTTTGTTGCGGCATCATTGGTTTTCTATCAACCTAAAACTATTACCACCCTAAATGATGCCTCGCAATGGTGGCGTTGGGTTAAAGGTGCCGATTGGAAACACCCTCATGGCCCAAATAGCAATATTAAAGGAAAAGAAAACTTTCCGGTTGTACATGTATCCTGGGATGATGCCATGGCTTATTGTAAATGGGCGGGTAAACGTTTACCAACAGAAGCAGAATGGGAGTATGCCGCAAGAGGCGCCTTGAAAAATGAAAAATATCCATGGGGGAATGAAGATATAGAGAAAGGTAAAGTAAAAGCCAATACCTGGCAGGGAAACTTTCCGCTTAAAAACACCAATTGGGATGGTTTTAGTGGTTTAGCTGCGGTCAAAAAATTTAAACCAAATGGTTATGGGCTTTATGATATGGCAGGCAATGTATGGGAGTGGTGCAGCGATTGGTACCGCCCTGATTATTATAGTACGCTTTCAGGATTAAGCAACAATCCCAAAGGCCCATCAGATAGCTACGACCCTATGGAACCAACTATACCTAAAAGAGTGGTAAGGGGTGGTTCTTTTATGTGTAACGCCTCTTATTGTAAAGGTTACCGGGTAACTTCCAGAATGAAAACTTCTGTTGATACAGGCTTAGAACATACAGGATTTAGGTGCGTAAGCACCAACTAAGCCCTTTTTTGTTAAAGTTAAAATTACGCAAACGTTTGATACATATTTATTAAATATTATTGTTTAGTTTGGCCCAAACAAATTAAACCGAACCAAAACTTTATGCAACAAACAACAAAATCAGGTCAAACGCAAGGGCCAAAACCACTTATTATTATTTGTGCTCTATTCTTTATTTTTGGCTTTGTAACCTGGGCAAACGGAACATTAATTCCTTTCTTTAAATTATCTTTCGGATTATCAAACTTACAGGCCTTCTTCGTAACCTTTGCATCGTATATGGCCTACTTCTTTTTAGCTTTGCCATCATCGTGGATATTAAAGAAAGTTGGTTTTAAGAATGGAATTGTTTTAGGTTTAGTAATTTTAGGCCTGGGCTCATTGATATTTATACCTGCAGCCCAAACCAGAACTTTTGGCTTGTTTTTAACCGGTATTTTTGTTCAGGGGGCGGCATTAGCTTTGCTGCAAACTGCATCAAACCCTTACCTCACCATTATTGGTCCCATAGAAAGTGCGGCAAAACGTATCAGTATCGCCGGTATCTGTAATAAGTTTGCCGGAATGATTGTGCCTTTGATTATGGGCACTTTGTTTTTGAAAAATGCTTCAGAAGTAGAAAAACAGATCAAAGCTGCTACCGGCGCTGTTCACGAGCAGCTATTAAATGATGTTTTAGGCCGTGTAAATATGCCTTATATTGTTTTGGCAATCGTTTTCTGCCTTTTTGCAGTTTTTATTAAATTCACTGACCTTCCAGAAGTTGAGGTAGAAGAAGATGTGATCGACGAAACCAAAGGAGAGGTGGTAAAACATAAAAGCATTTTTCAGTTTCCACACTTATTCCTTGGCGCCCTTTGTATTTTTGTATACGTTGGAGCTGAGGTAATGGCAGGTGATATTATCGGTATTTACGGTCGTGAATTAGGTATCAGTACGGAGATTAGCGGTAAATTAACCTCCATAACCCTATTTAGTATGTTAATTGGCTATATTATCGGTATCATTACCATTCCAAAGTACATCTCTCAACAAAAAGCCCTTAGAATTTGTGCCATTTTAGGCATTATATTTACCATTTTATCTTTTGCTATTTCGAGTTGGTTTGCTGTAATTTTTGTAGCCTTATTAGGCTTGGCAAATTCACTAATGTGGCCTGCAATTTTCCCGCTGGGCATTAGCCATTTAGGCAAATTCACAAAAATCGGCTCAGCCATTATGGTTATGGGTATAGCAGGCGGAGCAATTATGCCTTTGTTATATGCATTTTTAAATGAAAAATTACACATACACTTCCAGTTGGCCTATCTGTTAACCGTATTGCCTTGCTACTTATACATCCTGTTTTTCGCCATCAAAGGCCACAAAGCCGGATTGAATTTAAAATAACCCAAACCAAATAAATTTTATGATTAAGCCCGATCTTTAATTAGATCGGGCTTTCTTTTGTCCTTAATTTTCAGTTATTTTACCCAAATTATATCAGAGGTTGAAACTTGATGCGCAATACTCAAATCTTGATACTTAATATTACAATACTCATACCCCAATAATGAATAAAGCTATTTTTCTCGACCGCGATGGTGTGCTTAATCACGAAATATACGATTACATCTGCCGCGTTGAAGATTTTAAAATCTTAGATTACCAAATTCCAGTATTAAAAAAACTATTCGATGAAGGTTATCTTTTAATTGTAATTACCAACCAGGGCGGTATTGCCTTAAAGCGTTATACTGAGCAAGAATTGGCTATTATGCACCAAATGCTCCGTAATGCTTTTGTAGCTAAAGGGGCCGATATTGCTGGCTTTTACTATTGCCCGCATCATCCAACTGTTGGTGGCGAATGCAAATGCAGAAAACCGGCTTCTGGAATGATTTTAGATGCCATTGATATGTACGATATTGACCCGGCACAATCTATTATGATCGGTGATAAACCACGGGATGTTGAAGCTGCAAATGGGGCAGGAGTGAAAGGAATCCTGATCGAACCTGATGAGCAGATTAGTTATGAGAAGGTTAAAGAGGCATTGAAAAGAGAATCTTTAGTTTAGCGTTCGGAATTTGGAATAAGCAAATCGCCCATACCAACCTTAATGATTAAAAAGGATGTAATATGGGAGATGTAGCCTGCAATTTGCCCACCATCCATTTTAATGGTTTGAGCGTTTTAACACGCTGTACACTATATCTTTTTGGCTGTCCTTCGACTGCGCTCAGCATGCCAGCCAAAAAGGATGCCGTTTCCATCGTTAACGCAACACAACGCGACGACTTACGAAATTACATTACGTTTTTTCTAACTAACACTTACGAAATCTTTCCAAGCGCTTGCCCTTTGAGATTTCGTAAGATACCTGGCCACCTAGATCTGATTAAAATGGCATTCCGATTTCAGATTAATTTATCTTTATCAAAATTTCCCGGAATATAATGGAAAGCAGGACCACAGGTACCTTTAAGCACTGTTTTTGCGCTCCAAAAAGAGAAAAGATAAAGCGATAATATAAATTGCAATTTGCCTGTCATACATTATAACTCTTACATTATCTATAAAAACAAAAAATCCTAAGTTAAATAATAACTTAGGATTTTTTCATATACCAGGAATCAACGTTCCAGGCTCAAAACTTATTTTCCAGCTGCTTTAGCGTGGTCAGCTAAAAATGTAGCTAAACCGCTATCCGTTAGTGGGTGTTTTAACAAACCAACAATTGCAGCTAATGGTGCAGTAATTACATCGGCACCTAATTTAGCACAGTTTACAATGTGTAATGGGCCACGGATTGATGCCGCTAAAATCTGAGTTTCGTAACCATAGTTATCAAAAATAGTTCTGATATCTTCAATTAAAACCAAGCCATCGCTAGAAATATCATCTAAACGGCCTAAAAATGGAGAAACATAAGTAGCACCTGCTTTGGCAGCCAATAAAGCCTGGCCTGCAGAGAAAATTAAAGTACAATTTGTTTTAATTCCTTTTGAAGAGAAATACTTAATGGCTTTAACACCATCTTTAATCATTGGAACTTTAACTACGATTTTTGGATTTAAGGCTGCTAAAGCTTCACCTTCTTTAACAATTTCATCAAAAGTTGTAGAAATAACTTCAGCACTTACGTTATCATCAACAATATCGCAAATAGCTTTATAATGGTTAATTACATTTTGTTCGCCAGTAATACCTTCTTTCGCCATTAAGCTAGGATTGGTGGTTACGCCATCTAAAATGCCAAGATCTTGCGCTTCTTTGATTTGATCAAGATTTGCTGTGTCAATAAAAAATTTCATGTTTATAAACTCTTAAAATGATTATTAGGTTCTGCTGCTAGAATCCCTGAAGAATTTAATATCCCCCCTTCAGGGGGTTAGGGGGTAAAAAAAGGGCAAGCACCTTCTATCGCACCGCTACAACCTTCTACCCTTGCTGTGTTCCCACCCTGGGGGAGTTCAAAGGGAGCTGGTCGTAAAAGACTTGCCCGGGCACAAAGGTAGAAAAAGAAGTTGTTTCGCGAAATGCATTTTTGTATTTTTTTTCTCTTTTAGGCTATCTGGCTGATTAGTAAATTAATAAAATTAAAATGAGTATTTTTTAATAATTAGGAGGAGAATACAGGATAAATAATTTTTGAACGAAAAATTCATTTATAAAGAAAGTATTTATAAATAAAGCAACAATAAAAACGATTTATGTTTGAATTTAGCGGAAAAAACGAATTTATTGCGCAATATCACCATTATAAATTTAATAAATATTAACCACTATCATTACCATTTTTTTAATCTAATCGCTTTAAATTACTTAAGGACTAAAATTTTTCTAAAAATCGTGTCAACTCTGTAATTTAAAATTTGTTTTTCGTATCTTAGTGTTTCCTATACACTAACAACTAACGAGCAAAGAATGGAACCAAACAGTGGATTGTACGATGCGCAATTTGAACACGATGCCTGCGGTATTGGGTTCGTTGCACATGTGAAAGGGCGAAAATCGCATCAAATCATCTCTGATGCACTTACTATTTTAGAGAATCTAGATCATAGAGGGGCATGTGGAGCAGAACCAAATACAGGCGATGGAGCCGGTATTATGATTCAGATTCCTCACGAATTTTTTTACGACGAATGTTTAAAAGCTGGCTTTAGCCTACCTGAAACCAATAATTATGGTGTAGGTATGTTATTTATGCCAAAAGATATCAGATCAAGAGAAGAGTGCAGAGAATTGATTTACCGTGCCGCCGAAAAATTAGGCCTTGAAATTTTAGGTTTTAGAAAAGTTGACGTTGATACTACAGATATCGGTAATATGGCCCTTTCTGTTGAACCAGAAATTGAGCAGGTATTCATTGCCCGCCCTTATGCCGTAGCACCAGGGGCAGATTTCGAGCGTAAACTTTATATTTTTAAAAATTACCTGATTAAATTGATCGTAAACACTGTTCATGGTGGTAAAGATTTTTATATTGTTTCGCTTTCTGCGCAAACCATTATATATAAAGGTCAGCTTACTTCATTACAGGTACGTACATACTTTACTGATCTTACCGATAAGCGTATGGTTTCTGCTTTAGGTCTAGTTCACTCACGTTTTGCAACCAATACTTTCCCTTCATGGAGGTTAGCCCAGCCATTCCGCTTTATTGCGCATAATGGCGAGATTAACACTTTGCAAGGAAACTTAAACTGGTTTAGAGCAGGCGTCAAGTCTTTTGCTTCAACTTACTTTACGCCAGAAGAATTAGATATGTTATTGCCTGTAATTGACGAATCCAATTCAGATTCAGGCTGTTTAGATAATGTTATTGAATTATTACTTCACTCTGGAAGAACCCTCCCTCATGTATTAATGATGTTGGTACCAGAGGCATGGGATGGTAACGAAGATATGGATCCTGTTAAAAAGGCGTTCTACGAATTCCATGCTACTTTAATGGAGCCATGGGATGGACCTGCAGCGATTGCTTTTACCGACGGTAAATTAATCGGTGCTACTTTAGATCGTAATGGTCTCCGCCCTTCGCGTTATGCCATTACCTCTGATGATCGCGTAATTATGGGCTCTGAGGCTGGCGCATTAGCCATCGATCAAAGTACTATAATCGAAAAAGGCCGCTTAACACCTGGCAAAATGTTCGTGGTTGATATGGAGCAAGGCAGAATTATCAGCGATAACGAAATTAAAGAAGAAGTTTGTGGTAAAAGCCCTTACGGCGATTGGATTAACCAATATCAGATCCGTTTGGAGGAATTACCAGAGCCACGTGTAATGTTCACCGGTTTATCTACCGAATCTATATTTAAATACCAACAGGTTTTTGGTTACAGCAGGGAAGATATAGATCTTTTGCTAAAACCGATGGCTATTGAAGGAAAAGAACCAATCGGCTCGATGGGTACCGATACGCCATTGGCTATTTTGTCAAAACGTCCGCAACACCTATCGTCTTATTTTAAGCAATTATTTGCACAGGTAACCAACCCACCAATTGATCCGATCAGAGAGAAGGTGGTAATGAGTTTGGCCAGCTTTATGGGCAGCATGGGTAACTTGTTAGAAGAAACCCCAAAACAGGCACACTGTGTAGCCATTAAACATCCTATCCTAACCAATCAGGAATTAGAGAAGTTAAGAAGTATTGATACGGGTGTTTTCCAGGCGAAAACTTTACAGACTTATTTCAGAGCCGATGGCAAGCCGGGCGCTATGGCAAAAGCCTTAGACCGTTTGTGCCGTTATGCAGTTGATGCCGTTGAAGATGGTTTCCAGGTTATTGTATTAACCGATAGAGCTATTGACTCTGAGCATGCTGCAATGCCTTCTTTATTGGCCGTTTCTGCGGTACATCATCACTTAATCCGTAAAGGATACCGTGGTGCCGTAGGTATTGTGATAGAGGCTGGTGATATCTGGGAAGTACATCATTTTGCAACTTTGTTAGGCTTTGGTGTTACTGCAATAAACCCTTACCTGGCTTTAGAAACCATTAACGGTTTCCAGGAAGAATCGGGTTTATCGGCAGAACAGCTTACTAAAAACTATATCTACGCGGTAAATAGTGGTTTACTTAAAATTTTCTCTAAAATGGGAATCTCAACCTTACAATCATACCAGGGCGCACAGATTTTCGAGATTTTAGGTTTAAATAAACAAGTGGTAAATACTTACTTCACTGGCGCTGTTTCGCGTATTGGTGGTTTAGGCCTGGATGAAATTGCAAAAGAGACTTTAATTAAGCATCATCGCAGTTTTGGCCCGTTAACACAGACCGAAAACTTGTTGCCAGCAGGTGGAACATATAAATTCCGCCGTAAAGGTGAAGCGCATTTGTTTAATCCGCAAACCATTCACTTGTTGCAAAACGCAACACGTAAAAACGATTACAATATTTTCAAACAATACTCTAAGTTGGTGAATGAGCAAACACAACAGGCTTATACCATCCGTGGATTGTTCGAATTTAACTATAGTCGCCCATCTGTACCTTTAAATGAGGTAGAATCTACTGAATCGATCTTAAAAAGATTTGCAACAGGAGCCATGTCTTTCGGTTCAATTTCACATGAGGCACACTCTACTTTAGCGATTGCCATGAACCGTATTGGTGGAAAGAGCAATACCGGAGAGGGTGGTGAAGATGAAATGCGTTATACTAAATTGCCAAATGGCGATAGCATGCGTTCAGCTATTAAACAAGTTGCTTCCGCACGTTTTGGTGTAACGAGTTATTATTTAACCAATGCTGATGAGTTACAGATAAAAATGGCTCAGGGTGCTAAACCAGGAGAAGGTGGTCAATTACCGGGACACAAAGTAGATGATTGGATTGCAAAAGTCCGCCACTCTACACCAGGGGTTGGTTTAATTTCTCCTCCGCCACACCACGATATTTACTCGATTGAAGATTTAGCTCAGTTGATTTTTGATTTAAAAAATGCTAACCGTGCTGCCAGGATCAATGTAAAATTGGTTTCTAAAGCTGGTGTGGGAACGATTGCGGCGGGTGTTGCTAAGGCTCATGCCGATGTTATTTTGGTATCTGGTTTTGATGGTGGAACAGGAGCTTCCCCTTTAACCTCGATCCAACATGCTGGCTTACCATGGGAGTTAGGCTTAGCAGAAGCGCACCAAACATTGGTTAAAAACAAACTGCGTAACCGTATTGTATTACAAACGGATGGGCAGCTTAAAACAGGAAGAGATATTGCTATTGCAGCATTATTAGGCGCTGAAGAATGGGGAGTGGCTACGGCAGCCTTGGTAACTTCGGGATGTATTATGATGCGTAAATGTCACTTAAATACGTGCCCAGTTGGTGTTGCAACACAAGATCCCGAATTAAGAAAACTCTTCACCGGTGATGCAGACCATGTGGTGAACTTATTTTATTTCCTTGCTGAAGAATTACGTGAGATAATGGCTGAATTAGGTTTCAGAACCATCCACGAAATGATTGGCCAAGCTGATATTTTAAAATTACGTGAACTGCCTGCTGAAGACTGGAAATTGAAACACCTTGATTTATCAGCTATATTATATAAAGCAGAAGAAAATGGTTTGCCTTTATTTAATACCGAAGGTCAGGATCATGGTTTAGATCAGGTTTTAGATCATAAGTTAATTGCTGCAGCACAGCCTGCCATTGATCATAACGAACCTGTATTTGCTAGCTTCGATGTAAAAAATACCGACCGTGCACTGGGTACCATGTTATCGAATGAAATATCGAAAGTTCATTTAGGTGCCGGTTTACCTCCAGATACGATCAACTTTAAATTTGTAGGTTCTGCCGGACAGAGTTTCGGGGCTTTTAATACGCGCGGGGTAACTTTATCACTAGAAGGTGAAGCGAACGATTACGTAGGTAAAGGATTATCGGGTGCCAGACTGGCTATTTATCCTTTCTCAAATTCAACTTTTATCCCTGAGCAAAATATCATAATCGGTAACGTAGCCCTTTATGGCGCAACATCTGGTGAATTATTTGCCCGTGGTAAAGCAGGTGAACGTTTCGCTGTGCGTAACTCTGGTGCAACAGCCGTTGTTGAAGGAGTTGGCGATCACGGTTGTGAGTACATGACAGGTGGTGAAGTGCTGATTCTTGGTGATACTGGAAGCAACTTCGCTGCTGGTATGAGTGGTGGTGTAGCCTGGATTTATGATGCCAATGGAACTTTTGCACGCAAATGCAACAAAGAAATGGTTGATTTAGATCCGTTGCAAGCTGAAGATGAAGAGCGTATTTTAGCTTTACTTAAAACGCATATCCGCCTAACGGATAGCAAAGTAGCTGAGTTTATCTTAAGCGATTGGAAAACTCAGTCTGCTCATTTCGTAAAAGTATTCCCTAAAGAATACAAAGCAGTTTTAAGTAAACGTAATCAACAAGTAAAAACACACTAGGCCATGGGAAAAGTAACAGGATTTCAAGAATACGATAGAGTTGCGCCCACTAGAGAAGAGGCTGCAACGCGTGTAAAACACTACGGTGAATTTTTAAATAATTTACCTTCACAAGAATTAAACAATCAAGCTGCCCGTTGTATGGATTGCGGCGTACCTTTCTGCCAATCAGGCTGCCCATTGGGTAATGTGATACCAGAATTTAACGACGCTGTTTATCAAGGCAAATGGGAATTAGCTGCCAATATTTTATTAAGCACCAATAATTTTCCTGAATTTACAGGTAGAATTTGCCCAGCACCATGCGAATCAGCTTGTGTGTTAGGTATTAACCGACCACCTGTTTCTATCGAGGAAATTGAAAAACATATCATCGAAATCGCTTTCGAAAAAGGATTTATTAAAGCAAAAGCACCATTAATCAGAACTGGTAAAAAAGTAGCTGTAATTGGTTCAGGTCCTGCGGGCTTAGCTGCTGCTGCTCAATTAAATAAAGTTGGACATGAAGTTACTGTTTTCGAACGTGATGATGCTCCAGGTGGTTTATTGAGGTATGGTATTCCTGATTTTAAACTACAGAAAAATGTAGTAGATCGCCGTATCGATTTAATGAAAGAAGAAGGCATTATCTTTAAATGCAATGCCAATGTAGGCGAAAATGTTGAAATAGGTACTTTATTACGCGATTTCAATGCGATTGTATTGGCTGGAGGTTCAACTATTCCGCGCGATTTACCAATTGATGGTCGTTCAGCTAAAGGTGTGCATTTCGCAATGGATTTCTTGAAACAACAAAATAAACGTGTAGCAAGCAGAGCCTTTGAAGCAGAAGATATTATGGCTACCGGTAAAAATGTAATCGTAATCGGTGGTGGCGATACCGGATCTGACTGTATCGGTACATCAAACCGTCATTGTGCAAAATCGGTTACACAATTCGAAATTATGCCAATGCCACCACAGGCACGCAACGAGCATATGCCTTGGCCAAATTACCCAATGTTGCTAAAAAATACTTCTTCTCACGAGGAAGGTGCACAAAGAGCTTGGTCGGTAAATACAAAAAACTTTATTGCTGATGAAAAAGGGAACCTTAAAGCATTAAAAGTAGTTGACGTGGAGTGGGAGATTGATGCGAACGGACGTCCGGTTACTTTTAAAGAAATAGCTGGTACCGAAAGAGATCTTCCATGTGAACTGGTGCTTTTAGCAATGGGTTTCTTACATCCTCAAAAAGAAGGTTTAATTGAGAAATTAGGTGTAGAGTTAGATAACCGCGGAAACGTTAAAGCATCTGAACACACCTACCAAACCAATATTGCCAAGATTTTTGCCGCAGGTGATGTTCGCCGTGGACAATCGCTGGTAGTTTGGGCCATTTCAGAAGGTAGAGAGGCTGCCCGTAAAGTAGATGAATACTTGATGGGAACAACTAATCTGGCATCGAAAGATGCAATTGCATATGCTTAGTAGGTTTTAAATTCTATATTTTTAGGGTCGTGATGCGAATCACGACCTTTTTTGTTTATTTCTTCTCCTATCGTGCTGAATGAATAATCGTAATTTGATCAAAGCGCTTGCTCTATGCACTTTTTCAGGATGCTTAGCGTGGTGTTCCAGTAAAACACCAAATGTTTATAAATAATGTCTGTAGGGAAATTATATAGATTTATAGTTAAACTGCTTCCTTTTTCATTCGGACGGAGTAGAAACTCAATGGTGGTATAACTTTCGGGCTGTTCTGGCAGATTAGATAGAGAGCTTAAATGACTGTATTTTAATTGCTGTTCAGGTTTGAATTGAAGAACATTTCCTTTGTTTTCAAACGGCGTTTGTGATAGTACACCCCGGATGATGATTGGAGCTCCGATACCCCAGTCGGTGCTGATTTCGATTGGTGATTCAGACATCCACTGCTGCATGATTTCTGTATCGGTTAGAGCTTTCCAGACTTTCAAAGGGCTGCTATGAATGTCAATACTGTTGCTGTATAGGATGTTTGTAGTTTGCATAACAGTTCTAAATATCGCTATTACCTAACATATTTTAACTCTTTTATGCCAAAATATAATAACAACTTTTAACCGGTGGTGAATGAGAAAGACAATTTAATCGCTATTAAGTTTCTTCCCGCATTACAAATGCAAGTTTCGTTAGCTATTTAAAAGTTAAAACAATTTCAATTGCTCGTTTCTCGGTGGTTTCTCTTTCCCAAAAACGGTTCTGCCGCCATATTTCCAACTTTCAGTACGTTCTTTGTGAACCACCTTTTCAAAATCCATATTCGGAACAAAGTCTTTTTCAGCATTGCGGGCAATTTGATGCAATGATTTTATTGCTTGTTGCTTATCGGTATTTCCAATCTTCGCTTTTTCAATTGACTTTTGCAAAACACTTATTGTTTCATCATAAACGTTTACCGGAACAGGGAAGGGATGACCATCTTTGCCACCATGGGCAAAAGAATAACGCGCAGGATCGGTAAATCTGGAAGGCGCACCATAAATTACCTCACTTACCAAAGCCATAGATTGTAAGGTTCTTGGCCCCATGCCTTCAAGTAATAATAATTCCTCAAAATCTCTCGGCTGCTTTTCCTGGGCCAACCACAATATACTGCCTAAACGCTTTAAATCTACATCTTTTGATCTTACATCATGATGATCAGGTAATACCAACTTTTGTATTTCACTAATCATCCGCGTCGGCGATTCAGCCGTAATGCTCATCATGCTCTGCCTTGCCTTATTAGCATCATTAGCTGTTAAGTTCAATATTTTACCTTGATTAATGCCGCAGATACCCGTGTGCGGTTCTTCTACAAAAGATTTTAGGTTTTCAGAATGCCAATGGTATCTTCTCGCTGTTACGCTGCTATCGCTCATGCCTTGCTGCACTACTGCCCAATCGCCTTCGTTGCTTAAAATAAAATTATGAAGGTATAATTGAAACCCATCTTGAATGGCAGTATTATCTACTTTTGCACTGAGTTTACTGGCCCGAATCAATTCTGTACCATTTAGCCCTGTTTTATCGGCAATTTTTAAAAGTTCATTTGGAGTTTCCCTACTATACTTTCCTTTGCCGCCACAAATGTAAATCCCCAACTCTTTTGATAAGGGATTAATCGATTTTTTTAAAGCACCCATTACCGATGTTGTAATTCCTGAAGAATGCCAATCCATACCCATTACAACCCCTAAACTCTGAAACCAAAACGGATTACTCAAGCGGCGTATTACTTCTGCTTTACCATATTCTATTAAGATAGCTTCCGTTATAGCTAAACCAAGGGTAGCCATGCGCTGCGCCAGCCATGGTGGTACCTGGCCATAATGTAACGGCAAATCTGCACTTCCTGATCTTTTCAATACTAACAAAATTAGCAAAATACTTTTAAAAAAGCAAAGCATTTACTTGTTTTCATGAATGCAATGAAGGATCTTTAGATAAAGAATATAAATGATGTGAGATAAAATTGTAAAAGTTTATATTCTATGTTTCACAATAGCAGATTCTTCATTTCATTCAGAATGATAGATCTGAGGTGGAAAACGATTGAAGATATTTTTTGTTATTTTGAGAAACAAATAAAATAGCAAAGCTCATTTATACATGCGAAAATTCTTACAACGTTTACTCAGTGCCTGGATTATTCACATGTCGAATAAATTTGGTTCAAGACCCAACCGTAAACGTATCCATTCGGCTTTAAATAAACTTTATAAAACCATAAATACCAACCCTGGAAAGCGCGGACTTATTTTTGAAGTTACCGATTCAGACAAATTTATCATTCTATCAGACCAGCATAAAGGTGCCCGTGATTATGCAGATGACTTTACTTTAGCTGAAAAGAATTACCTAAAAGCACTCGAATACTACAGCCAGCAAGATTTTCATTATATAAATCTGGGTGATAGTGAGGAGCTTTGGGAGAATTTACTCGAATCTGTAATCAAACACAATAAAGAAACTTTCGAAGCAGAAAAAGCCTTTATTTCTAAAAACCATTTCACTAAGATATTTGGCAATCATGATTTATATTGGGATAATGATCCTTTAGCCGGATTTAACCTCAATAGAATTTACGGAACCAAAATCCATATTTATGAAGGCGCAATATTAAGGGTACCGCTTGGTTCGCATAAACTTGATATTTTCCTAACCCATGGGCACCAGGGCGATTTACAGAGTGATGGAAATTGGTTTAGCAAATGGTTTGTGAGTACCATTTGGGCGTCCCTACAGTCGTACCTTCAAATTAACCCCAATACACCCGCCTATGATAACCAGCTTAAAACAACCCATAACACCCTAATGTATGATTGGGTAATTACAAAAAAGAATGTAGCCTTAATTACAGGGCACACGCACCAGCCCGTTTTTGCATCTTTAACACATTTGGAACGGATTTATATAAAATTAAACAAAGCCAAAAAGGAAAAGAATGCCAATGATATCGCTTTGTTAAACACGGAGCTTCATAAACGGATAAAAGAGGGGGATAAAGCACCACACTTCGGCAAATACAAGCCAGGTTACTTTAATAGTGGATGCTGTTGCTTTAGTGATGGCGATATAACTGGTATCGAAATTGATAATGGTTTTATAAGACTTATAAAATGGTCTTATCATAGAAACGCTATACCAGAAAGAATTTTACTTGAAGAAATGAAACTCAGCGACTTATCAGATTTAAACCTATTTAATGGGTAACGTGACGTAAAAAGTAGCACCCAAATCTTTTCCATCGCTTTCTACCCATAATTTCCCTTTATGGATATCAACAAGTGCATTTGCCGTAATAAGCCCTAACCCATAGGTGTTTTCTTGATTGGTGCTTACCGAGCTCAGTCGGGCGAATTTAATAAAAACTTTATCTAAGTCTTCTTTAGTTAGGCCTACACCATTATCTTTTATCGAAATAGTTACCTCGTTATCAGATATTTGATGAGTGATATAAATATCTTTCCCTGCAGATGAGAACTTGATGGCATTATTAATCAACTCCCTAAAAACCGTTATTAGTTTATCAGGGTCGGCGAAAATTTCAACAGGATCCCCAATGTCAATAAAAACAGTTTGATTTTTATACTTAAGAAGTAAATTGAGTTCTCTTTTTACCTGTTCTAATATTTCTTTTAAATCTATTTTATCTATTTTGGGCTTAAATGAGTGAGCTTCTTTCCTGGCAGAACTTAAAATGCCGTTCAGATTATCAATCATTTTTTTAGATTGTGTATTAATCTTACCCGCAATTAACAAAGATTTATTATCAATACCCGGAATGCGTCCAAGTAATTCAGATTGAAGTGAAATGGTAGTCATGGGGTTTTTAAGATCGTGAACAAGCACATGTAAACGATCATCGTAGGCTCTTAAAGCCCTTCTAATTGCAATTCTAGATTCCAGCTTTTCTATTACCATACCGGCTAAATGCCATAGCATTTTCAACTGCTGCTCTTCAACCGGTTTAAACTTAGTATCTGCAACGTAAATCAGACCAAGTTCATAACCCTCGGGCGACGTGATAGGGACAGAGGCGAAAAAAGTATACGCATCATTTTTTAAAGGTAAGCCGATAGATGATCCTATTTGAGCTTTTACAAACACATTCCCATCCGTATGAAAACCAATACCTGCATGAGGAACATCAAATATTTCAGCAGCCAGTTGTGCAATCAGATCAAAAGCACTTTCTGCAGGTGTGCTTAAAATCTCATAATCTGTTAATTTCCTTAAACGCAAGGTTTCATCTGATAGAATTATATTATTTGCTTTTTCGTTGTGCATTTAAGGTTTAATTAACTTATATGGGCGAATAAATAAAGGTAAAAATTATGCGCAAATGCTATAAATAATATAAACAATTAAGTCATAAATTTCGTTAATATAATATTGGGGATATAAGGCGGCAAGCGTTAAAATTACTATCAAAACAGCTTAAATAATGAGATTATATATAGAACGTAAACCTGTTAAGGTCAACCCAGACACTAAAAGAGTTATTGCCCGTTTCTTTTTTAACGGAGAGGAGAGAGCATTAGAAGTAATCAGGAAGGTTTTAGAATTTTCAGATGAAAAAGTATTTTCGCTGATATCGCCCATATTACAGGAATATTCTAAAAGGCACCGGAATATTACCAAAATCTTAACCCGGCACTGTAAAAAATTAAAAAAACAATTTGTAGCCTTAGGTACTTCGTTCGAAGATATTGATGAATATACCAGATTGCTGATTGGTGCCTATTTTACACATGAATATTCAATAGAATCGGCCGCTTTTTTTAATCCGAGTATTGTTGATGATCCTGATCAAACGGATTTAGTAGAGGGCGAGAAGCGGGTAATCATCAGCTTTAGAGCTGTAGGTGAAGGGCATATTTCTTCAATTGTTTTCCGGCGTGCTTTAATTGATAAAAACAACAATATCCAGGTTTTGCCTGTTGGAAATTATGTTGATGAGGCTGAAGTGGTGAAAAATGCCATTTATGTTAAAAAATTATTTCTAAAAAAAGCCGCCTATGCGCAGATTGATCCTTCTGTTCTAGAAGAAATTGAATCAAAACTCGGTGATAAATTTGAATACACCAGTTTAAGCAACATCATTAAAGATTCTAAAAGTTTAAATAAGGAAGACCCATCCCGTTTAATCGAGTACGACAAAGTACTTTGGTTATCAGATACTTACCACACCATCACTTTTTCAAAAGATACCGATATTTCTGATCGTGTAATTTTTCCTATTTCAGAATTTGAACGTAAAGGGATTGAAGATGCGCGTTTTGTAAAATTTATTAAAGATGACGGCAAAGTTCTATACTACGCCACCTATACTGCTTTCGACGGGTCTTTAATTATTCCCAAATTAGTACAAACTGAAGATTTTTATGAATTTAAAGTGATCCCACTTTATGGCGATGGTGCACAAAATAAGAACCTGGCACTATTTCCACGAAAAATTAAAGGAAAATATGTGATGATGAGCCGGATAGACGGCTGGAATAATTACCTGATGTTTTCTGATAAAGTTAATGTTTGGGAAAACCCTGTTCTTTTAAAACAACCGCGCTACGACTGGGAACTGGTACAAATAGGCAATTGTGGCTCTCCGATTGAAACAGAAAAAGGATGGCTTGTAATTACGCATGGCGTGGGACCAATGCGGAGATACTGTATTGGAGTAAGTTTGTTAGACCTTGAAAACCCGAGTATAGAAATAGGGCATTTAAAAGAACCACTGATTATTCCTAATAACGATGAACGAGAAGGTTATGTTCCAAATGTGGTATATTCCTGCGGATCGATTATCAGTAACGGCGAATTAATCATTCCTTATGGTTTATCAGATTATAGTTCTTCATTTGCAACGGTTAATTTGGAATTATTATTGGCGAAATTGTTGGAAAATAACTAGAGGTTTATCTTCTCAATCGATCGTCTTGCTGAACTTGTTTCAGCATCTTACTGGTCATCAAGACCCTGAAATAAATTCAGGGTGACGATCGTCTCGACTTAATTAGTCAAAATACCAAAAAGGCTGATTCATTTTTCTGAGCCAGCCTTCATATTTCCAAGACAATTTAATTTTTCTAGTTACATTTATTGGCCTCTACTAAGGGCGAAGACAAGGTTTCATATTCTGCTTCGGCAGCTTTCAGAATAGCTAAATGTGAAATAAAATAGGCCAAGGTACTTTCAGCGCCTTGGTTTCTGTTCACACTATTAAACTGTAATCCATCTGCACAACCATGAGTTTCATAATCGTATAAAGGAATGTGCAGGCTATTTTTGCCCAAAAACCATTTATAACTGATATGCATTAAATTCAGGTACTTATCATCTTTCGTAATCTCGAAGGCTTTTGCATATAATAAAACCATTGCCATGGTTTCTATAGCCTGTTGATCGTAAATCGGATTTTTACCATGCTTTTTCATCCAACCCGCATTTCCAACCGGATTTAAATATCCATTTTCGAAAGAAAAACCATTCAAAAATTCGATGCTTTCCATTGCAACCTTATACGATTCCACGTTTCCTGTAACATCATAATGATGAAGTAAAGCCAAAGGTAAGATTGCATTATCATAGGTAAGAATATCTTCAAACCAATGCCAGTTGTCCTCTTTATTTTCGTTATAAGATGTTACTAATGCAATGGCTAATTGATCAATTTCATTGGTAATCAACTCATCTCCAGGATGGGCACATAGATAATAAGACAATCCGATAATCGTATTTGCTTTTCCGCGTAAATATTTTAATTTATTAAAATGTATTATAGAATGTGAGAATAATTCTTTTCCAAATTCGCGATATGAGTTGTTTGGCGCACTACAAACTAAATATCCCAATGCCCAAATAGTTCTCCCAAATGAGTCTTCAGATCCTACCTCATCCAAATACTGCCGATTAAAGCTCAAAAAATTCCTGAAATTTCCATCCTCTGTCTGCATGTATTGAATAAAGCTTAAATAAACTGGCATGAATTTTAAAGCTGTAGGGTTCTTATCTTGTTCTACAGCCATTATTGTCATAATTAATGCCCTGGCATTATCATCAATACAATAGCCTTCCTTCAGGTTTGGAATACCAAAACGGGCATGTTGTATAATCCCTGTATCATCAGTTAGTAAGGAAATATGATTTAAATTCAATATAGGCATACTTTCTACATCTATTATCGGCGGAATAATCCTTTCGACTTTAGTTTCTGTTAATAATGCCTCATTTAACACATTAAGATAAACATTTCCAATAGCTGGCCAACGAAGGCTTAATCCATATTGATAAGCATTTTGCCTTAGTTTTTGATATTTATCCTGATCACTTAAAAGCTCATTAATAATATTGGCAAGTTGTGCATCATTTTTAAAATCAAATAATCTGCCCCTGTTATCGGCTAAAAGCTCTTGTGCATGCCAATATGGGGTAGAAACTACTGCGGCACCTGCACCAATGGCATACGATAAAGTACCACTGGTTATCTGGGCTTCATTTAAGTAAGGCGTAATATATAAATAACAAGCTGTTAAATACTGATGCAATTCTTCTTCAGACACGAATTTATTAACAAAAGCAATATTATTTGCTACACCTAAATCTTTCGCCAATGCTTTCAAACTGTCGCGGTATTCTTCACCATTATGTTTTACTACGCCAGGATGGGTATTGCCTAAAATTACATATAAAATATCTGGATGTTGAGCCACAATGTTAGGTAAAGCTTTAATTACGGTTTCTAAACCTTTATTTCTGCTAATTAAGCCAAATGTAAAAAGCACTTTTTTACCTCTAAATAATTCAGTCCGTGCGATTTCATTGTTTACCACAGGCTCTAAATCCGGAACGCCGTGTTCTATTAGTTTAATAGATGTTTTTGGAATTTGATATACACTGCTTAAAAACATGACAGCCTTTTTGCTCATCACTACTAATTTAGCCGATTTAGATGCAATCTCCTTAATAATGGTTTGCTGCATAAAATTTGGTTCTTTTAAAACGGTATGTAAAATAGTAATGAATGGCTTTTTTAACCTATTAATTAACGACAATAAAAACACACCGCTATTACCGCCATATATGCCAAATTCATGCTCAATAATACAGGTTTGTACATCGCTCTTATTGATAAAATCAGCGGCGTTGATGTAATCCTGCTGATTTTGTTGCCGGATAATAAATTTTACTTCGTTTGGGTAATGATGTTCCTTAAGATCGTCTGATTCATTTAACGCAATTACAAAGCTTTTCTGTGAATCATAAGTGGGATTTAAGCTTAAAGCATTCACTAGATTTTGATTAAAGGTAGCTAAACCACATTCACGAGGGGGATAGGTTGAAATATAGGCTATTTTCATCTTTATAAATTGTTTTCAATGGTAATGAATCAATCATGATCTCCTAATACTTTTGAAAAATCATGATGGTTGCAAGTATTTATCATTGGCTTGATGATTAAATAACAGCGCATAATCTAAATAGTTTGTAATTTCAGCGATTTACAATCAATAAACCCAAAACAATCTGATTTAGGCAGGTGTTAATAAGTAAATATTTAACTATGAGATCAATATGGAAAGGTTCGATTGGATTTGGTTTGGTAAATATTCCGGTTAAGTTGTTTTCCGGTGTTCAGAATAGCAACCTCGATTTAGATATGCTCGATGAACACGATCATGCCAAGATTAAATTTCTAAGAGTGAACGAAAATACATATAAAGAGGTGCCCTATGAGAAAATAGTTAAAGGCTATTTTTTAAAAGATAAGTACATTATTTTAGATAAACACGATTTTGAAGAGGCAGCACCTGAAAAAACTAAAATTATTGAGTTAGAGAATTTTGTTGACTTAAAAGATATTAATCCTATTTATTACGAAACGTCTTATTATTCCGAGCCTGAAAAACAAGGCAAAAAAGCGTATGGATTATTATTAAAAGCATTAGAGAAATCGGGTAAGGCTGGCATAGCCAGGTTCGTATTAAGGAACACAGAAAACCTTTGTGTAATCCATCCTATGGAACATGTAATTGTGATTACAAAAATCAGATTTGAACAGGAAATCAGGAGTCTATCAGAAATTAATAAAGTAGATGATATTACCATCACCAAAAAAGAAATGGATGTAGGATTAGCCTTGATTAAACAATACAGTTCAAAATTCGACTTAAGTGCCTTTAAAGATGATTACAGTAGCGAATTATTGAAGATTATTAAAGCAAAAGCTAAGGGGAAACGGGCAACGGTTAAAAAAATGAAACCACAAAAAGCCACGAGCGATGATCTGTACGATCAATTGATGCAGAGTTTGGGATCGAAAAAAGGAGCTTAATCAGTTGGCAGTTTACGGCTGGAAGTTAATATAAAGTAATGCAAAATCGCATTGAAGTGTTTACCACTTCAATGCGGTTTTTTTTATTTAAAAGCAGCTCTTAACTGATCAGCAGCATAAGCCTGAGCGGCTTTCGCTTCTGGTACTAACGGCACCATGCCAAAGAATTCGTGTGTTACGCCATCATAATTTTTACTGTCAACTTTTACTCCGGCAGCTTTCAGTTTATCAGCTAGCATAACTCCATCATCGTGCAAAGGATCTATTTCGGCCGTAATAATAGTTGTTGGCGGAAGTCCTTTTAAATTGGCGTTAATTAATGATATTTTAGGGTCCTGCGCTTCGATGGTGGTGTTCAGGTATTTTTCCATAAACCAGTTCATCATGGCTTTGTTTAATGGTTTTGAATTTTCATACATGTTATAAGATTTGGTATTCATATCTGCCTGGGCAATAGGGTAGATCAAAACTTCGTGCACAGGAAGCATAATGTGTTTGTCTCTGGCCATAATGGACACATTTGCTGCTAAATTCCCGCCAGAACTTTCACCAACCACTGCAATCTTAGCCGGATCTGCCTTTAAGTCTACAGCATTTTTCACTGCCCATTCGTAGGCGGTAAAAGCATCGTTATGCGCTGTAGGGAACTTGTTTTCGGGTGCAAGGCGGTAAGCTACTGAAACCACAATGGCACCAACATGCTCGGCTAAAGCCTGGGCAGATGCATTATACACATCTAAATTGGCAATAACGAAACCACCACCGTGATAATAAACAATAAGTGGATAGGGGCCATTTCCTTCTTTGGGCCTATAAATGCGCAAATGGATTTTACCCGCATTAACATCAATATCTTTACCCATGGTATCTACCTTAGGTACTGGTACAGCAATATTATTCTGCTGTATTAAATCCATTACTGCATCTTTTGGCGTATGGTTCTTACGTGCATCAGTAGCAGTTAAAGTTTCTAAAGGCTTATCCCCATAACTACTTAATTTCTCTATAACTGCCTGCATTTCTGGCTTTATTGTTTTTCCCCACTCTGGAGCAGGCCCTGTAGGTTTTAATGCCCCGGTCAATGTCGAGTCTGTTATAGTCGAATCTGTAACGGTAGCCGTTTTTGTTCCGTCCGAACAGGCACAAAGTAAAATAGCCAAACCACAAACAAAAGTAATAGGTTTTAAGAAGTTGGTTTTCATAAGATTGTTTTATTGATACATATTGTTTCTATAACAGCATCAGTAAGATAGTGTTTTTGATACTACGTAAATTTCAGAATTTAATTAAATGGCAAACATCTTGGCGAATTGGTGTGTTCATTAACTAAATGAAATTTTATGCTAACAGAAATAATAGGATTGCCAGACCATGTTTTTGGTGTAAGAGCTACCGGAGAAGTAACAAGCGACGATGTAAAGAGCGTTTTATTAACCGGTTTAAAAAGAACGGCTGAGCGATTTAAAGAAATTAGATATTTATTGGTTTTAGAAACTGATGTGAAAAATTTTACAGCTGGCGCATGGGTAGAGGATGTTAGAGCTGGTCTGCAGAATTTTACTAGATGGAAAAAAATTGCCGTAGTAAGTGCCGAAAAAGGGGTGGAGTGGTTTACTGATATTTTTACAGCTGCTACGCCCGGTAAATCTAAAGGCTTTAAGCCAGAAGAAATAGAAGAAGCAAAAGCATGGCTAAATGCTGAAGACTAATTTAAAACAGTATATGAAAAATTCTAAAACAGCGGCCGAAAGTAGCAAGGCTACCGCACCGAAAAATGCAAAAGCTAAAGGAGCTGATGATAAAGTAACATCAGCCAAAGATGCAAAGAAAGTAAGCATAACTAAAAACACGCCCGTTAAACACAAAAAAACCTAATAATTATAAGAAGAATTAAAAAAAACACCAGAACGAAGAATAGGCGTGTCTGCTTTTGAAGATAGTGGCTTTAAAGCAAGTTCAAATATTTAGGATAATACACGTGGTTTTACAGATACAATACTTTCTTTTTTGGAGGTATTGACAGAAAAACGTAAAACTGGGAGGAATAAAATTACCTTGTATGGTTGAGTAAAAAACTATTTTCTCAGCAAAGCATAAATTTTGTCCATCAATTCATCGATATTAAAAGGCTTGGCCATAAAATCGTCTGCTTCAATACCATTCAACGTATAGTTGTTTGCATTATAACGGGCAGAAATCATCAAAACGGGAATATGATTTGTAGTTGCAGTATCTTTAAGTTCTTTTAAAAGTACCCTCCCATCAGCGTCAGGGAGCATTATGTCCATAATTATTACATCTGGGTTAAATTCCTGAACACGGTTAATAAAATCAGCACCTTTGTTTAATCCATCAACATTAAAAGCTTCGCTTTCTAAAATAAGGGTTATAACATCTAGGATTGCATGGTTATCTTCAATAACCAAAATATTTTTCTTTGCCAAAGTTTGAATGATTTTTAAAAATTCAAACAAATATATAATAAAAAATAAATCTCAAATCTGAAATTACCAAATTAGAGTGATTCTAAAAATAGGCTTAATATTTGTTAATTCGTGAAATTAAATACGCTGAAATATCAAATATATATATGACTAAATTTTCTGTAGACCTTACCAATTGCGATAAAGAACCCATTCATATTCCTGGTAAAATTCAATCACATGGCCTTCTTGTAGCGGTTGATAAGAACAGCTTGTCTATTACCTATATTAGTGAAAATGCTGAAGTTTTTTTAGGGGAACAAGCCAGAAGTTTACTAAACAAACAACTTTCGACTTTAAATCGGTTTCTTAAACAACAAAATCCAGCGTTTGAAATTGAAGACTTACTTAAGCTGGGTATTATCCGTAAAAGTTTTGATGCCATTAGCCCCCATCCCGTTGAAATTAACGGCCGCTCTTATTATTTAATTATTTCTTCATCGAAAAGTGACTGGCTATTAGAATTTGAGCCAGTAACCTTACAATTCGATATTCAGAGTTCCATAGGTCGCTCTGCCTCATCTATGCTGCAGGGGAAAAGTATTTCAGCTTTGTTAAAAGGTGCTGCGCAAGAAGTAAAAAAACTGATCAATTACGATCGGATTATGATTTATAAATTTTTAGATGATGGGCATGGCGAAGTTGTGGCAGAAGAAAAAGAGGCAGAGTTAGAACCATTTTTTGGATTACATTACCCTGCATCAGATATTCCGAAACAGGCCAGAGCGCTTTATAAACTAAATTTAACCAGGTTAATTGCCGATGTAAATATACCCGATTCACCCATTCTTACTTTTAAAGAAAACGAAGCACTTGATTTAACCAATAGTGCCTTACGTGCAGTATCGCCCATACATATTCAATATTTGAAAAATATGGGTGTTTATTCGAGTTTTAGTATATCCTTAATCGCTCATGGCGAATTATGGGGTTTAATTGCCTGTCATAACTATAGTCCTAAGTTTATAGATTATAAAGCCAGAGAAGGAGCTAAACTAATCGGGCAGATCCTTTCTTCTGCATTAGAATATCGTCAGGAAGAAGAGGATACAGCGGTTATTGAGCAATTTAAAAATACCGCTAACATACTTCAAGAACATTTAAACCGCGATAAGTATTTAGTAGAAGCCATAACCACGCACAAAAGAACTATTTTAGATACCACTAAAGCTTCGGGAGTGGTTATCATATTCGACAATGAACTTAAAACCATTGGAGATGTACCATCAGAGGAAGAAATAAGAGAACTTGCAGAATGGTTGAAAACGAATAATGATGAATCGATCTATCATACCCATAGATTGTCTGAAATCTATTCTCCAGCTAAAAAATACAAGTCAATCGCCTCTGGAATTCTATCTTGTGTATTAAATAAAGAAATGGGCGAAATGATCATCTGGTTTAAGCCCGAAATCATTACTACTGTAAATTGGGCGGGAAATCCCGAAAAGCCCGTAGTTCCATCAGAAAATGGCTTGCTGAACCTGTCGCCCCGCAAATCTTTCGAAACCTGGTCGCAGGTAGTTAATAATACCTCAGAAAAATGGATGGCTGAAGAAATCGCCTCTGTTTTAAGGATACGCGAAATTATTATTACCGATATCAATAAAAAGGCTAACGAAATTAGATTACTTAATGAAAAGTTGCAGGCCGCTTACGAGGAATTAGATACTTTTAGCTATACCATATCCCATGATTTAAGAACACCATTAACCTCAATAAAAACTTATGCTGAACTTATCCTCAAGAATAAAAGTATTGATGAAAATGGCCAAAAAATGCTGGGTAGGATTTTAATAGGTGCAGATAAAATGAATTTCTTAATTAAAGAGATTTTAAATCTGGCAAGAGTTGGCCGTTCTGAGATAAATTTTGAAACAATTAATGTAGAATCATTATTAAATGAAATAAAAAGCGAAGTGTGGTCAGCTTTTAAAGCCGATCATAGCGAATTAATTTTAGGGCAACTACCACATATCAAAGGAGATAAAACCATGATTGCACAGCTTTTCACCAATTTGATTGGTAATGCGGTAAAATACTCTGCTATGGTAGATAAACCTAAAATTGAGGTTTCTGCGTATATAGATGAAGGAGAAACTATTTATGCGGTTAAAGATAATGGCATAGGAATAGATAACCGTTATTACGACAGGGTTTTTGAGCTTTTTAAGCGTATGGATAATGTTAAGAATATAGAAGGAACAGGAGTGGGGCTTGCTATTGTAAAAAGAATTGTAGAAAAACACAATGGCCGGGTTTGGTTTGAAAGTAAATTAAATATAGGATCGACTTTTTTTGTAGCTTTTAAAAACAGGTAAAATGAAAACACCAGATATATTTTATGTTGAAGATGATGTAGACTATGCATTTTTTATGCAAAGTGCTATACAAGAGGTTAAAGACACCCTTAATTTAGCTATTGTTGAAGATGGTACAGAAGCATTACAAAAACTTCAAAATTTTGCTGAAAGTAGAATCAAGCCTAAATTAATATTGCTTGATTTGAACTTACCCGGCTTATCAGGCTTAGATCTCTTAAAATTTATACGGGATATTCCTTATCTCAAAACAATCCCCGTAATCTTGTTCTCTACATCAGATAATCCTGATGATGTTAAAGCATCAATGGAATTTGGGGCCAATGCCTACCTTACCAAACCCGATGGTTACGAGAACCTGGTTAAATGTGTACATTCTGTGCACGATTTCTGGTTTAACCAATATCTGAGGTTAAATTAAATTTCACAAAACATATGGAGAGATTCGGATCTTAATCCGGATCTTTTCTTTTAATAATTAAATTTCCAAATATGATTGCCAATTTATTGAGAACAGAAACAGCAGAAAGCCATAAAACATTAGAATCTTTAATGTTTGTTAATGAGATTATGAACAATTCCTTAAGCATCGATCAATATAAAAAGCTGTTAACCATAAATTATATTATTCACCAAAAATTAGAGAACGTGCTTGCAAATATGTTAGATGCAGATATAGCCGAATCATTAGAAATGAAAAGCCGGTTAAAGCTTTCGGCTTTAGAACAAGACTTAAATTATTGGAGTATAGATAGTTTAACATTACCAGGTTTAGATTTTGAATTGTTTGTTCCAGAAAAAAATACGGCAGAAATTTTAGGTGCGCTGTATGTGTTAGAAGGAGGTACATTGGGCGGAAACGTAATTAAAAGGCATATTTTAGCCAATCCCAATTTTAAAGATCACGAAGGAGGCTTAAATTATTACGGTGTTTATGGCGAAGAGCTAAGTGCAAAATGGAAAATATTTATCTCTGTAATAAACCAAACCGTTGCTGAGGAAGATTATAAACGTTGTATAAATAGCGCCAACTTAACCTTTAATAACCTGATCAACTTATCAAAACAACTGAATTAAGTTGCCAAATTTTGAGATCAAAAACAAAAAAAATACGTCTATAATAGTGTCAGGGCATTTTTTTGATTGTGTAAATGTGCAAAACTTCTTTCAAATAAATATTTGCTTTCTGTTGTTAATTCAAGGTAAATATGTATTATTGAAAAAATAAATTTTTTAAACCTTAAAAACATCAATTAGCGATGGAAAAATTCTCAAAAGTTAAAGCTGCTGTTGCTGCTATTGAAGCAGATGTAGAAAAATTTTATAATGCTGGCAATGCAGCTGCTGGTACTCGTGTGCGTAAAGCAATGCAAGATCTTAAAGTTTTAGCACAAGAAATCCGTGCAGAAGTAACTGACAAGAAAAACTCTGGAAAATAATATTTCGCGAGTAGAAACAAAAAGGGTTCTGGTATGCCAGAACCCTTTTTGCGTTTAAAGTATATCGTACTGTCATCCTGAACGACAGTGAAGGATCTCTAGCCGATGGAATACTGATTTCTGAATTTACAGGCTTTTAATGTAACTCTTTTTATTATTGTATAACGCCCATTAGGGAAGAGATGCTCCATTGCATTCACTGTTGTCCGGAGAAATATTTTTTTGTTTATAAAAAAGGGTAGCTTTAAGTCTACCCTTTGTAGTGTTATATTTGAGTTACCACACCTAA
>NZ_JACHCQ010000003.1 GCF_014205835.1 Pedobacter sp. AK013
TTTAGGTGTGGTAACTCAAATATAACACTACAAAGGGTAGACTTAAAGCTACCCTTTTTTATAAACAAAAAAATATTTCTCCGGACAACAGTGAAATAAATTCAGCATGACGACAAACTAATTACTCAAAGGTAAACCTCACATTCTTATAACCCAATCCTTCAATAATTGGCTTAAGCACGGTTGTAGCATTAGTTTTCGTCTGCGTTAAAATGGTCGATTTTTTAACTTCAGCAGTAATTTGCCTTTCGGCTGCTTTATACGCTTCATCTACCAGATCAGCTTCACGAAAGAAAGCCATTTTTGTATCGTAAACACGAGAGTTTTTATGGTCTATTTTTACGTAGCAAATTTCAGGCTGTGGCAAATTTACTACAGCAGTGTCCGCATCAATATCAATATCTTCACGGGTAATTTTTGTTAAGTCGATACAACCTACCGCTTCAGCCTTAACAATCAACAAAACACTAGCCTCGGGCAAAAAATCTGTTTTATTTTTATGCTCTAAAACATCACTGATCTGATACCTCACCAGCTCTAATTTACCAATAGCCTCAATTTTTTCGACTAAAAGCTGGTGTTTGCTTTCTACGGAGGTATTGATACTAAATTTTTTAGAGATAAATAAATATCCTGCAACAACTAAAATTAACCAGGGGAAGAGGCGAAAAAAGAGCTTCATATCGATAAAAACTTGGCTGTGAACATTTGTGTATTTAATCTGTTGTACAATAATTAATCCACAAATCTTCGATTATATTTTTTTGGCAGCAGATTTGTAATAGCAATATCACACACAAATAAAAACTAATCAATATGAAAAAATTTACCATCTTAATGCTTTGCATTGCCACACTAGGTCTGGCTTCCTGCAAAAAAGAAACTATTTACCAAGAATTAAGAGCTAAAACTTATAATTTCACGATTAACTCAAATGAATGGGTGCGTAACGCCAATGGAAGTTATTCTGTAAGTAAGCCTTTAGCCGCTATTGATGGCGTAACATTAGATGACGAAGGCGTTCTAGTCTATTTTGAGCACCCAAGTGATCCAAATGGTGATATTCAATTACCTTACACATTCAATTACAATGCTTTTAGCTATAAAATTTCTAATGGCGGTTTGAGGTTTGATGTTCAAGACACTAATAACTTAACAGCTACGGTGCCTCCCAACTATAACACTTTAGTAAAAGTTGTGATCATTCCGTCTGATTATGCTGGAAATTAAATTTTAAAAGGTCTTTAAAACTCTAAAAAACGACCAATGTTCAACTGAACGTGGTCGTTTTTTTATGTTCTATTATTCCCACATTAAAAGTCTCAAATAAAATGTATTGTATTCTAAAAGTTACAAGTATAATTATAACTTCTAGGAAATTAACAGAAAGTTACAACTACAATTAAAACTCTAAAAAACGACCAATGTTCAATTGAACATGGTCGTTTTTTTTATGCGCCCCCCTGTTTAGCTGTAAGGCACGGATATTCACCCCATTTCTTTCCAAAAGTAATTCCTCATAAAAACCTTTATAGTATACATCTTTCACTTCAAAGCGTCTGCTGCTCCAGTTGTTACTAATCTCGGCCCATTCAGGGTAAAAAACGACGAATTCTTTTTCTGTCTTTAAACCGATTTTTTGAGCATCATTTTGTGTTAAAACCACAGCATTACCCAAAATCTGCGCAGTATAAATGTGTTTAGGATGTTGGTAAATTTCGGATGGTTTTCCTGTTTGTAAAAGTTCGCCATTCTTCAAAATCAATAACTGGTCTGCTAAGAATAAACCATCAGCAGGATCATGCGAAACTAAAATAACTGTTACGCCAGTTTCGGAGGCCACTCGTTTAATATCAGCGCGCAGTTGATTCTTAAGTAAGGCATCAACCTGACTAAAAGGTTCATCTAAAAGCAAAACCTGTGTGTCCGAAACCATTGCTTTGGCGATGGCCACACGCTGCTGCTCGCCCCCACTCAGTTCAATAATCTTTTTATTTTGAAGTGGTAAAATCCGAAGGTGCTCCATAATTTGAAGCGTTTTTTCGGCTTTGGTTTTAAGGTCGGTATTTGATAGCTGTGAAGCAATATTATCATAAACCTTCGCATAAATATTTAATGAAAAATCCTGCGTAACCATTTTCATTTGTTTGTGCCCGGGGATGAGTTGTTCATCGGGTCCTTTAACCCTTTCATCTCCAAAAAAGATTTCGCCCTCATCGGTTTTCAGCAATCCGTAAATGGATTTAAGCAAAGTCGATTTTCCGCTACCGCTCTCGCCAATAATAGCCACCACATCGCCTCTTTTAATGTCGAAACTTACATTTTTAATTCCACCGGCCTGTTCTGCCTGATATTGTTTGGTTAAATTTTTAACGCTGATTAGAATATTGCTCACGTGGTAAAGATAATAAAAAGGTGGAGGGTTTTAAGGTGGAAGGTATAAGGTTAAACCCGGTGTAATTGTTAATATTTTATTTAGAAATTCAGCGAAACTGTATTTATCTTTAAATCAACAAAATACAAAGACATGAAAGCTAAAATCACACTAACACTTGATGATGCTGTTATAGAGCAGGCCAAAATTTATGCGCAAGAGCAAGGTATAAGTTTGGATGAATTTATAGAGAATTGCTTAAAATCTTTAATCGATGAGAATAATCTTACCAAAACTTTAGAACCTGAATTCGATTAATACTTATGTATTTCGATCAGTTTTTTCCCTCTTTTTCTAACACGATCGTCACCCTGAATTTATTTCAGGGTCTTTCATGCTAAAAAGATGTTGAAATAAATCCGATAGCTATTGGATCAGTATAAGGAATCAATCTGGATTAGACGTTTTTAAAACACTTTTAACAAATAATTACTGAATTTAAGCTTATACCAAAAAATCCTATCTCGCCTAACCGAAACAGGATCTGTCTTATTTGTGTGTTGCTGTGTTTTAGTTTAATCCGAAAGTAACCCCGAAGCTCATATTCTTTAAACCAGCTTGCTGAGAAGTGGTAAACATATCGTTAAAGTAATATTTAGTAAACAAACCGATACCGCCGTAACCAAACCTTATAGTACCGCCATAACGAACCGATTGAAAGTGATAACTATCATATTGTTTTTCTTTACCACGCTCTTCGCTTACCTGTTTAATTTTTCCGTTTAACAAAAAGCTAACCTCTGGCCCTAAAACCAAGTAAAATCTTTTGCTGTTTTTGTTCTCGCTGGTACGGAATTCGAAATTTAATGGAATATGTACATAACTGCTCGAGAAACGGTTTTTAGAGAAATGTATGGGTGACTGATCAGTGTAAACAAATTCATTTGAGTTTTTAGCAATGGTAATATCTTTTCTTAAACGGATTAAGGTCCAGTCGAATCCTCCTGCTACATAAACTTTAAAATTAGAGTTAAAACGGTAGCCAAACTGTAAAACATCAAAAGAGAATGTGCTGGTTTTACCACCTTTATAATCCAAGAAATCGTTATTTGGTGATAAATTGAAGCTGCCGTTATCAATTAACCTGGAGAAACCCCAATCAACCCTGGTAAAAGTAATTCCACCTACAAAGCGGCCTTTTTTTACTGAATCTGCAGGCTTTGTCCTAATGATAATGCCATGTCCTTCACTATAATCCATTTTCTTTTTGGTACTATCTTGTTGAGCAAAAGCACCTGGAGCCATAACACCGGCAAGCCCGCTTACCAAAAGTGTTGTATAAATTAGACGTTTCATATATGCGTGTGTTTTATATTGTTAAATGTTGTAAAGTTGAAAGGTTTGAATGTTGAGTACCGCTAACTGATAATTGCCAATTGAAAACTATGAACTGAGAACTGTTATTTCTTACGTTTACCTATTTTAAAAGGACCGATATTGATCGATGCCAGAGAAGAATCATCATCATCCGTACGGAACTGGATCAGTTTATCTTTTCTTTTGTCCATTTTATTAACAATGAGGTTTACCACATCGCCAACATTACGGATGCCTTTACTGCTCTGCTCGTTATCGTTTACAGGCTCATCTGGTTTTACTGCTGTAGCATTAGCAACGATTACAGTTTCCGCTTTGGGTTGAATCGCCTCTTCAATTTTCGTATTGATATCTTTTTTAGGTTCCTCAACTTTGGCTATAACTGTTTCCTGTTTTAGCACCTCAGGTACAGTAATTATACTTTGTTTTTCTTTTAATGTAATAGGTTTCACTTCCTTTTTAACCTTTGTTTTGACAATAGTGCTTGCCGCTTTAGTTAGCGCTGGCAAAACCGGTGCAATATTTTCAACTACTACAGGTGAGGTATCTTTAGCAACAGGTTCCTGTACCTCAGGTTTAGTTTTTTCAATGGTATTACTTGCCAATTGTTTATACTCACTGCTTGTATTTTGTTGTTGATAAAGCAAAATCCCAATTGTAGCGATGAGTAGAACCGCTGCAGCCGATAACCAATAAATTGGTAAAGTTCTTTTTTTCTTCGGCATTATCTCGCTTTCTATATCGCTCCATAAATCCCTTGATGGCGTTACTTCAGCATCTGCAAAAGCATCCTTAAACAACTGATCAAAATCCTTATCCTGTATAGGTTGCATAACCAAATCCCTCCATTTTTATAATTTCTTCTTTTAATATTGCCCTTGCTCTCGATAGTTGCGATTTACTCGCCCCTTCTGAGATACCAAGCGTTTCACCAATTTCTTTGTGTGAGTAGCCTTCTATTACATACATGTTAAAAACCATGCGGTAACCATCTGCCAATTTTTGTATCACCTTCATCAGATCCTGCATCCCTAAAGTGCCAAAATCAAATCCGGTTGATGGTTGCTCGTAAGCTTCGTCTATTTCTACCACATTTAAGCTGCGTAAATTTTTACGGTAACTTTCAATTGCAGTATTCACCATAACCCTTCTAATCCAGCCTTCAAAAGAACCATCACCCCTATACTCTTTTATTTTCTGAAAAATTTTAATGTATCCCATCTGCAGCACATCTTCTGCCTCCATCCTATCTTTGGCGTAGCGCATACAAACGGCCAACATCTTGGATGCCGTTTGCTTGTAAAGCAACTCTTGCATCTTCCGGTCGCCAGCTTTGCAGCCTTCCATCAAATCGTTTATCGTATAGCTTCGCGTCAATTTCATTGTGTGTTTGTATATAGAAGATGGCAGATTACAAACAATGGTTGCATGGGGTGAGAAAAAAAGTTAAATAAAGTTAAAATCAGCTCAACAACAACTGATTATCAATAAGATATAGTTTAAATAAATTTCAAGAAAGATATAGATTTTTTATTTGAAAATGAACATGCAGTATTTCGTCGGGAGCAGCAGTCCCGCTATTCGCTCCAAAGCCTCGGTTCGTTCCTCACCATCGTGTTTTCGCTGCTATCGGGTTTAAAAACCGAGAGAAATGCTTAGAAACAAGAAACCTCGTAGGTTTTGAAACCTACGAGGTTTGAAATCGTATCACCCTCAGCCTTCCTATCTTTTACCTTCCGTCCTTTTTCACCTTAAACAATTTAAAATCCTGTTTATAGGTCAAGAAAAATGAGTGGTTAAACTGAAGTTGTTTATCAGTATGATCTAAATCGATATGTGGCTCGAAACGTACATCAAGGTATAAATGTGGAATTAACTCTTTTTGGTACGCATAACGCAGCGAAACAATGTTTCTGGCGCTTTGCTTCAAGCCTGGGCTATATAAATTATCAGAAACCGATTCGTATAATGGCATGCCCTTAATCGAAATAAAGTTATTACCTTTCCAATAAGAGGCCACCAAACTTCCCCATTTACTTTCTACACCTGCATTTAACCATAAACTAAAACCACCTTGGTAGGCCCTTCTTTTATCAGGAGAAAAATCTTTGTAAACAGCGATATAGTTATCAGTATATACCTGTTTAATATTGCTGTTAATATCTTTATGCAACTTAATACCCGTTGCACCGTTAAACATGGTGGTAATCGGGATTTCTTTCAGAACATCAATCTGCCCACCTTGATGAAAAGCCAAAAACTGTGCAGGAATGCTCAATTTCCAGTCATCATTTTTGATTAAAAAACTCTCCGTAGATAATCCGCCTATAATTTCTTCTTTGGTCGGATCACCCTTATAGATCATTTTTTGCCAGGCAATCCAGGCATCTAAAGTAAATTTCTTACGTTCAACCAATAACTGTGTTCCGTATTCAATCGGCGTGGTTAGAATTCTTTCGAAATCGTATAAAGGTTCAATATATTTATGCTGAATATTGCCTTCTAAACTTCCAAAAATTAGCGTAAGGTTTCTTTTATGGTATTTTACGCTGAACAATGGTTTCGCATCCGAAATCCCGTTTCGTCCAAAATCCTTTCTAATAAATGCACCAGCAGTGACGGCCAGATTTGGATGCGCGTAGTAAACGATTTGCGGCTGCAACTGCGTTCCATAATAAGTATAACCATCATGAAAATCGTTGGTGTATTCATAATTGCGGACGTAGTTTAAATTGTAAAAATTAAAGTGCACCTCATTGGTTAAGCTACTATCAGGACGGATCCGATTTTCAAAAGCCAATTGATTAAACTGAGCCGAAGCGAAATAAGTACTAAAAAGAAATGGTATTAAGAGTAAGGCCTTTTTCAGACCTGTATTTGTAGACATAGGCTTGGATTTTATCGCCCAAATTTAGAATAGTTTTTTATTAAAATATCAAGTAACAGGTATCAAGTACAAAGAAGTTTACGCAAAGTAAACAAAGTTTTATTCAAGTATCGAGTATTAAGTATTAAGATAAAAGTTTTGAAGGATTTGTTTTGATACTTATTACTCAATACCAATTACCCCTTATTTCTTCAATCGATAATTCTTATATAATTTAACTGCAATCATAATCGCCAGTGCAATGCCCATTATACCAATTAAACCATAAATCCAGTTGATTGCACTTTTTAAGATTACAACAAATACAATAGCAATCATAAAAATAGTGGCCAGCTCCCGCCATAACCTCAGCTGAAAGCTACTTAGCCTGTATTGGTTGTTTTTAAGCTGTTTAACAATATTTTGACAGATGAAATGATAAATGAGTAAACCAACAACAAAACCGAGCTTTACCCACATCCAATCGGCTTGAAGCAAGCCCGAATTTAAGGTTAACATAGATACACCCGCCAAAACAGAAATGATCATTGCCGGGGTAGCAATAATTTTCCATAAAGTACCCTCCATTTTAACAAACTGTTTCTGAAGAATACTTTTTTCGGGCTCTGGTTTATCGTTTGCTTCTGTATGGTAGATAAAAAGACTTAAAATATAGAATAAACCAGCCATCCAGCTAATTACAAATACGATATGTACAGCAAGGAAGTAATGATAATATGGCAATAAGGTTTCTATCATTATTTTATTTTATTCAAAATATAGGTCTCTATCCAATTCGGAATATTCAAAAACTCAAGATTTAAAATTCCGTTTTTAATATTTCCAACATACATATGTTTACCTTCTGAATTATCCCAAAGATAAGTTTCATCAACTTCTTTTAACATATCTATAAGTAAATCCATTGTAAGAAAATAGCGCTTCTCAATCTTGTCTTCACCAACAACATGGCCACCTTTTTTTACCCTATCTTTTACTCGTTCTAAGTTTATTATTGGTGTTTCTGTTCCAATAAAATATAAATAAACCTTATAGTCATTTTGATGAGCAAATTCGATTAATTCTAACTTCGATGGATGAGAAAAAACTGTTTCAAAAGAAAATGATTTCTTGGATTCAATTAATTTATGACGAATAAAGTCAGCTATTATTGCAAAATGATAGGAGTTATAATCATGAAAATTATGCTCTCCCTTTACAATAACATTCTCTTTTACAACTAAATTCCAATTTTCTATTGAAAAGCCAGCTTTAGTATATAAGCCATTTGTTACATTGAATTTTTCAAATTCGGATTGAGTACAATTAATATCGAAGTCGGAAAGGTTTAAAAAATTATTTCTCTTAAAGTCTGATTCTAAATTATCAGCATTTACAAAAAGTTTAGTAGAGAAATAGATTGGTTTAATTGAATAATAAATCGTTGTTTTTCCAGAACCATTTGGTCCTGCAAAAATTCTTAACTTAGGCTTAGTGGCCATGATTAAAAAAGTTTAATCCTTTTTTTAGCAACTCTTTTTTTAGCAAAATTTCCAGAAGAAATTTTTACAGTATCTCCATTGTTATAAGTTCTGTAAACACCATCAGCCTTCACCTCCGTTCTTCCCAAATCCATAGCATCAACCACGCGAAGAACATCATCCATCGTTTTATTTATGGCACTAATTACCTCTTTTATTGGTAATTTATCTTCGTCACTTAATGATTTAACTGTCATGGATGATAATATAATTTAAACTAATATAAGCAAAATGAGTAGAATTTTAGGCCATTAATACCTAAATTCCTTCACTACCTCAATAGCATACTTCACATTATCGAAAGGAATATCTGGCATAATACCATGACCTAAGTTAAAGATAAATCCTTCAGTACCGCGCATGCGTTCGAATAACTTATGGATCTGCGCTTTAATTACTGCTTTATCGGCATATAAAATATGTGGATCTAAATTACCCTGTACGGCAATACCTTTTGGCAAAGCATTTTTAATGTTCAATAAATCAGCATTCCAATCAACCGAAATTACATCTGGCTTTGCTTCTGCCATAATCGGTGCAAAAACAGAACTTCCTTTACAGAAAGAAATCACCGGAATATCTTTTCTGTTTAAGTTGGCAATAATTTCCTGTATATAACGGTGCGAAAACTCTTGGTAATCATTCCACGATAAAGCCAGCGCCCAACTGTCGAAAATTTGAACAGCATTAACACCTGCAGCGATCTGAAGGTTCAGATAATCTGCTGTTACTTTTGCAATTTTAGCCAAAAGTTTGTGTGCTAATTCTGGTTGGTTGTGTATAAAGAGCTTGGTTAATTTAAAATCTTTAGAAGAACCTCCTTCTATTAAATAACTCATTACGGTAAATGGCGCACCTGCAAAACCGATTAATGGAATTTTGTTATCCAATCGTTGTTGAATCACTTTAATCGCATCAGCAACATATTGCAATTCATCCAAACAATCAACATTTAGGTTTTCGATGTCTTTAGCATTACGTACAGGATTTGCAAATTTAGGACCAACACCTTGAGTGAAGCTTAAATCGCCACCCATAGCCTCTCCGGTTACCAAAATATCACAGAATAAAATCGCCGCATCAATATCCAACAAATCAACAGGTAACATGGTCACATCAGCCGCAATTTCTGGAGTTTTACACATCTCTAAAAAAGAGTATTTGTTTTTAATTTCCCAATATTGTGGCATAAAACGGCCTGCCTGACGCATCATCCATACTGGTGGGCGTTCGGTTTGTTTTGAAAATGCTGCGTCTAAAAATAAGTTATTCTTCATGATTTGTAGTAATATTCCATTTATCGTCATGCTGAATTTATTTCAGCATCTTTCTATCTAGTTAGCTCCTGAACTGAATTCAGGATGACGTATGGATAAAAATTTTAATTGCGCAAAGGTATAAATAAAAAAAAAACGAAGTACCTTTTTATCAAAAACTGGTGCTTCGTTTGTTCAAAATGACAATAGTTGTATTATATCTTGCCAATTTCCTTTTCTATTTTCACAATAATGTCTTTCGATCGTTGCGTTTCTGCAAGCTCTTTGGCCAATTTGGTATAAGCTTCTGCTCTTTCCCTGTCTTTCTTCCGCAAAGCCAGATTAGCCAAATGGATCAGCACATAAGATTTTTCATTCTTACCTCCTACCGGAAAGCGGCTTGCCAACTGAAAGTGATATTCAGCTTTATCATAGTCTTCTTCTTTCAAAGCTATATTGCCCTGCATGAATTCGTAGTAACCTCTGCGGCTTTTAGCCAAGCGCTCCGGCTTAACCACCTCAGCCAATAAGGCTTTGGTTTTGCCGAATTCATTATTCTTGAAATGCTTCGATGCCATTAACACCGAACTGTGCTTAAAATGGCTCCAAACAACAAAGGCAAACAATAGTCCTGAAACAGCCGCTAGCTGGTATTGACTATAAAATACACAAACCAATGCAGCAAGCGCAAAAACTGCCATTAAAGCATATCTGCCCTTATTATTGTACATTAATGACTATCGGTAAATTTATAGCCTACACCACGGATAGAGTGGAAATAAACTGGATTTTTTTGATCTGGCTCGAAATACTTACGGAACGTTAAAATAAAGTTATCTATTGTTCTGGTTGACGGGTAAACATCATAATTCCAAACAGTTTCTAAAATCTGCTCTCTTGAAACGGCATCATTTTTACGCTCGATCAACAGTTTCAACAACATCGTTTCCTTTTTAGTTAACGGTGTGATGGTACCATCATCATGTTTCAGTTCGAAAGAGTTAAAATAGATTGTTTTATCACCGATTTTGTAAGAATTCAATTCTTTTAAATCATCAGATTTTAAACTGCGTTTAACCAAAATACCAACACGAAGAATTAATTCTTCCAAGTTGAATGGTTTAACCAAATAATCGTCAGCTCCTTTTTTCAAACCTAAAACACGGTCTTCTGAAGTGTTTTTAGCTGTTAAAAACATAATCGGAACTTCTGCATTCTCTAAACGAATTGTTTCGCAAACCTGGAAACCATCCATCTCAGGCAACATTACATCTAAAATAATTAGATTAAAGCGTTCTTCTTTAAAAATTTTAAGAGCGGTTTTACCGTCTTTAACGGCGTGAACTTTATAACCCTCAAGTTCAAGGTTTAATTTGATAGCGTCTAACAAGTGATCCTCGTCTTCTACCAATAGAATTCTTAATTTTTGTGACATAATTGAGATTAACTAAATGTTACTTCAAAAATACTTCCTTGAGGCAAATTGTCTTTTACTGTAATATCTGCATCATGGTATTGTAAAACCTCTTTCACAATAAACAAGCCTAAACCTGTTCCTTTCGCTTTTCTGACATTCTCGTTACCAACGCGGTAAAACTTATCAAATATCAACATTTTTTCGGCATCTGAAATACCTGGCCCCTGATCCATCACACTTAATTGAATATGCCCATCTACCTTGTTTAAATGCACATTTATCTCATCACATGGGTTCGAATACTTCACTGCATTCTCAATTAAATTCGTTACTACTGACGATAAGGCAAATTTGTCACCTACTATCTGCAAATTTGGCTGAATTTTAGCATTTATGATCTGCTCGCAGCCGCAGGAATGAACTTGTAGCCTATCGGTAATTTTATATACTAATTCTGAAAAATTAAATTCTTCTTTCGGAAAAGTATACGAACGGTTTTCGATCTTGGTGGCCAGCAACATATTTTCGACCAGATCATCCAAACGTTCAATGTCTTTTAATGAATTGTTTAATAATGAAGTTTGGCGTGCCTTATCCAGATCCCGCTTAACAATGGTTTGAATAGAAAGTTTTATTGCCGCCAAAGGCGATTTCAGCTCGTGTGTAATCGACATTAGGAAATTCTGCTGTTGCTCTCTTAACTTATCTTCACGTTTTAACGATTGGTGAAGGAAATACCCACCGATACAGAGCAAAAACAAAAATACTGAACCTTCGCCCATAATCATCGTCATGCGGCTCGGCTGCAAACGCACCACCAATGTTCCCCACGAAACGAGTTGAATGAGTGCGTAAAGCAATAATGCGTAAAATATGATGATAGATTTCTTCATTCGTCGATTTTTCCTTCGGATTGATTACACAGTTTTTTGGATTTCACAGATTGTTTTTTTTCATCCTTGCTTAAAAAAGTCTTACTTCTTAAATACTAAATCCAATGCTTCAAAAATAGCGCGTTTCGCTTTCTCTAATTCAATCTTAGTATGTGCTGAAGATACGAAACCAACCTCATATCCCGATGGCCCCAAATAAATTCCTCTATTCAATAACTCCCGGTGCATAATTTTGAATTTCTCCATGCTGCTGGCATCAATATCATCAGCAGATTGGATTTTATCTTTATCGGTAAAAGCAAACCAGAAAATAGAACCAATGGTAAATACCTTAAATTTATAGTTACGTGCGGTTGCAAAACGTTGAATGCTGGCCACAAATTCTTGCGCTTTATTATTCAGATCCTTATAAAAACCAGATTTATTCAATTCGGTCAAAGTTGCAATACCCGCTGCCATGGCCACCGGATTTCCAGATAAGGTACCAGCCTGATAAACACCACCATCAGGGGAGATATGCGCCATAATTTCAGCACGTGCGCCATACATCCCAACAGGTAATCCACCGCCTATGATTTTGCCATAAGTAACAATATCTGGTGTAATGCCATAATGTGCAGCCGCCCCTTCAAAACCTACCCTGAAACCAGTAATAACTTCATCAAAAATTAAAAGGGAACCGTTATCAGTACAGATTTTACGCAAGAAATGGATATACTCTTCATCTTGCATAATCAATCCATTATTTGCCGGAATGCCTTCTATAATTACTGCAGCAATCTGATTTTTAAACTGGGCAAAAGCTTGTTCGATAGCTGTTTTGTCATTTAAAGGAACAACAATGGTTTCTTCGGCAAAAGATTTTGGTACACCTGCAGAAGAAGTTTCGCCAAAAGTAACCAAACCAGAACCTGCTTTAACCAAAAGCGAATCGCTATGGCCATGGTAACAGCCTTCGAACTTTAAAATTTTATCACGACCGGTAAAACCTCTTGCCAAACGTATCGCCGACATTACGGCTTCAGTACCAGAGCTCGTAAAACGGATTTTCTCCACAAAACGGTTGTTTTTGATAATCAGCTCTGCCAATTCATTTTCCAAAGCCGTTGGCGCGCCAAAACTCATTCCGTTTTGCATTACCTCGGTAACTTTTTCGCGGATTTTTGGATTGTTATGTCCTAAAATTAATGGCCCCCAGCTACCACAAAAATCGATAAACTGATTTCCATCTGCATCCCATATATAACAGCCATCACCTTTTTCGATAAAAAGTGGTGTACCGTAAACAGATTTAAAAGCCCTAACAGGTGAGTTTACCCCACCAGGGAAATACGTTTTTGATTTCTCGTACAGTTCGGCAGATTTTACCCTCGAAATATCAGGTTTACTACCTGTATTTACCGGAATATCGGCTTCGTTGCCTGAAAACATTTTCTTTAATGAATCTAACATTTTTTTAAGCTAAAAGCTGAAAGAATAAAGCTTAAAGCGAAGAATAAAGTGTATACATCATCACTTTGTTTTTTTGCTTTAAGCTTTCAGCTTATCTAAATCCAGTTGTTATTTAAAATATCTTTTATATGGTAAGTGGTAATAATACTTGCACCTGCACGTGCGAAGGCATGCATCGTTTCCATTACTACTTTTTGTTCGTCAATCCAACCGCGTTCGGCAGCTGCTTTTACCATGGAGTATTCGCCAGATACATTGTAAACCGCAATTGGCAAATTGCTATCCTGTTTTAACCTTTGGATAATATCCAAATAGGCCAAACCTGGTTTCACCATTAAAACATCAGCGCCTTCCTGTTCATCTAAAGCTGCCTCGCGCAAGGCCTCTAATGGGTTTCTGAAGTCCATCTGATACGCTTTTCTATCACCTTTACTTGGTGCACAGTCTGCTGCTTCTCTAAATGGGCCGTAATAAGCCGAAGCAAATTTTGTGGCATGGCTCATAATGGCTGCATTGATGAAACCATTTTCATCTAAGAGATTACGTATGACTTCAATCCTGCCATCCATCATATCTGATGGCGCTAACATATCAGCACCAGCTTCAGCATGTGTTAAAGCCATTTTAGCAATTACTTCAACTGTTTTATCATTTTGAACATAATCGTTTTCTAAAATACCGCAATGGCCATGCGTGGTATAAGAGCAAACGCAAACATCGGTAATTACATATAAATCATCTCCGAATTGTTTTTTTAACTCGCGTACCGCAGTTGGCACTAAGGAATGATTGTGATAAGCAGATTTAGCATCTTCCGATTTTTCATCACCTACACCAAAAAGCATAACCTTGTTCAGCCCTTTTTTCATTCCAAGCTCCACATCTTTTACCAAGGCATCAACCGAATAATGGTTTACGCCTGGCATGGCATCAATGGTATGGGTAACATTACTGCCCGGCACTACAAAATAAGGGTACACAAACATATCTTTCGATAACCGTGTTTCGGCTACCATCTCTCTCACCAACGGGTTTTTCCGTAATCTACGCGGACGATTTAACATATTTTATTCTATTTAGTATCAAGCGTTAACGCTAGCTATTTGTTTTACTGTTTAAGAAGCAAACCATTGAGATGCTGAAACAAGTTCAGCATGACGAACCAGGCACGCGATGCCTTGGATAGTAATATTTTCTTTATGCTTTGGTCTTTTTAGCTTTAAACTTATCTTATTTCTATTCCAAATACTGCTTCAGCCAATCCGATTTCATCAGGAGAATAAGGCAAAACATACTTCACACCCATTTCATCAAATTTCTTACCCGTTGAATTTCCAATGGCAATTACCTGTTGGCCCGGTTCCAACAAATTGTCAACGAAATACGCATCAACATTTGATGGACTGGTAAAAATGAGCACATCGGCATAACTCTGGTCTATATCTTCTTCGATTACCGTTTCGTAAATCGGTAGATCGATTATTTTAGCATCAGCAGGTAGTGATTTTTGAATCGACTGCAAAGAATCCTGTGCTCTCGGAAACAGTACTTGCTGACCGCCAACCAATTGCGCAAAATCTTCAGCAACCTCGGTAATATCGCCACTTTCGCCAACAAAATCGGCAATATGGCCAAATTTACGCAAGGCATCTTCCGAACCTCTTCCAACTACTCCAAATTTGGTTTTCTTTGGCATTACTGGTTTTAAGTTGAAAAAATATTCGACACTGTTGCGGCTACTGAAGAAAACCCAGTCTACATGTCTTAAGATAAACTGATCTAAAACAGTTACTATCGGAAACGTACGGATTAACGAACGGCCTTCTATTTCAATATTATTATTTTCTAAAGCCCTACGGAAATAACTGTGCTCACCAATTTCACGCGAAATGAAAACCTTTGTCGGCTTTTTTCTGTCTTTATTAAACTTGTCGACAATTTTTTCTGCCAAACCTTCGGTACTTTCTGCGCGTAAAAATAAACGCTCAGGAAAATCTTCGGCTGTTTCGGCTTTCGATGTCCATATTTCGAATTTTCCGTTTTCCTTTTTACAATAACAGCCTAAAGGCATGTGGCAACCGCCTTCAAAAAGGTTTAAAACCTTACGTTCTACAGTAACTGTTTCCGCTGTATGCGGATCGTGCAGTTTTTGCAGTGCATCAAAAAGCTCGGTATCATTTTCCCTGATCTGAATAGCTAAAGCGCCTTGTGCAGGAGCAGGGATAAACTCAGTGGTTTCCAATTCTTCTACATGTAAATCGCTTACATCAAGATTTAAGCGCTTAACACCTGCTTTTGCGATCAAGATCGCATCGTAATCTTCATCACGGAGCTTCTGGATACGCGTGGGTACATTCCCGCGTAAATCTTCAACCTCTAAATCGGGGCGTAAGCCCAGTAACTGCGCTTTACGGCGGTTAGATGAAGTGCCAACCATTGCACCTTTTTTTAACGACAACTTTTGTGAAACATCTACACAATCTTTTAAAATCAAAAGATATTCGCTTGCTTCCTCTCGTGGTGGTAAAGCAGCAATAATTAATCCTTCGGGATGCGTAGTAGGTAAATCTTTAAGGCAATGTACTGCCAGATCAATTGTTCCACCCAAAAGCTCTTCTTCCAGCTCTTTGGTAAAAAAGCCTTTACCCTCCAGTTTGTCCAATCTTAAATTCAGGATTTTATCACCCTGTGTTTTAATGATTTTTATTTCCGCTTCAATTCCAATGGCCGCCAATTCATCTTTGATATGATTTGCTTGCCATAAAGCCAGGTCGCTACCGCGTGTTCCAATGGTTAATTTCTTCACTATAAAGGTTAAATGAGTTACAAATTTAATTTAATTAGTGGTTTATACCATGAATTGTTTAAAAATGAGACAGTGAGGTTACAGAACCTATAATTTAAAGGATTTCTGTGACATTAGGAGATTGATTTGTCATTCTGAGCGCAACGAAGAATCTATCTGTGATGCAAGATGTTTCCATCTTACACTTAATCCATTTAAAATCCGAAAAGCCAGGTATTACTACCTGACTTCAAGATGTTATTTCTGGGTCTCCTGAAAAGGAAGATCCTTCATTTCATTCAGGATGACAGAAAAAGAATATTGAAAAAACGATAAAAGCTAATCTTGACGTTCTTTGCGCCTACTCTTAGCGATCTTTGCGGTAAAATTAAGATTGGTTAACCAAAATTTCTTTGGCCATTACCATCGGAACGCTTATGTATTTTTTCTCCATGTAGTTCATTACACGTTCTAAAACTTCTCGTGAGGCTTCATCCATCTGACTAATTTCATCGGCAAATACGCCATTTATGGCTGTATTTTTGATTTCTTTAATCTTTCTTGGCACTTCTTGCATGGCAAGTTCTATACGGCGTTGTTTTAAAACAGAGAAAAATTCGGTAATGTTGTTGCTGATAATTTCTTCGGCATGCACCAGTTCGTTATAACGTTCCTGGATATTTTTGCGTGCCACCTCTTTCAGCGATTCTACCTCAATATAATGTACAGGATTGTTATGGATCACTGCAGGCGTAACATCATTTGGAATGGCTAAATCTACAATTACCTTTTTGCCCTGGTCACCATTTAAAAGTTTAGCGTATAACGCTTCAGTAATAATCGCCTCGGTTGAACCTGTACAGGTAATGATCACATCAAATCCTTCATTAAAATCTTCAAGTGCTGCTAAGGGATAAGCCTTACCACCTAGCTCTCCTGCCAAAGATTCGGCCTTGGAAAAGGTACGGTTGAAAATTGAAAAATTTGAATATTTATGTTTGTTAAGATATTTTGCAATATTCTGATTGGTTTCGCCAGCACCTATAATTAAAATACGCGAGTTACCGCACATGTTCAACTCTTTTAGCTTACGGTAAGCCAATGAAACAACAGAAACGGGATTTTTTGAAATATTGGTATGTGTGTAAACTTCTTTTGCAGTTTTAACCACACGATCCATAATCATACGCATGTAATCGCCTGTAAATCCCGCATCGCGGCAGTTTTCGTAAGCTTTACGGATCTGGGCAAGAATTTCCTTTTCGCCAACCACCAAACTCTCTAAAGAGCACGATGTTCTAAGCAAATGGTTAAAAGCTTCTTCGTTTTCGTATACCGTAACATTATCCAGGAAACGCTCCATAAATTCGGGAGGCAGGCCCATGTCTAAAACAGTAAGAAATCTGGTTACAAATTCCTTGTTTGTTTTCTCTTTGGTAAGGAAAACAAACTCCACACGGTTACAGGTTCCAATATAAAAAATTTCGCTAACGGGAAGTTCTGCTTGAACATTCTTCAACCTGCTATCTAAACTCTGATCACAAATAACTAATTTCCCTAAAGATTTCAGGTCGATGTGGTGATGCGTAAAAGCTATTACTTTTAAATATTCCAAGTGCTTCCGTTATTAACTATTATCGGGATACAAAAGTAACATGGTGAATGCATGTGACTGTCATTAACCTGTAATTTACATCAATTTAGAACGGTTTTAAATAAAGGGTTTGAAGATTAAATCAAGCCTGATTGATTTACGTTAGCAAACCAATCAGGCTTGATTTTTCTTTAGATTATGCCTCCTTTTACGTTCTAGCTAGGTGTAAACACTTTTTTGTCCACTACAGTATAATACGTAATTACGCCAAAATGGTTGCCTGCATCTGGCTTTTTAATTTATTTTTCAGTGATATAGGAAAGCGTTTTTGGTTTTTTATTGTTGATTTATCCTGATATTGATCACTTTTCAGTCATTGTTTAGTTTAAATAACATGCGTGTTATTTGAAACGCAATAACGGTGCTATTGGGAAGGGTTCCGTCTTGCTGTACATTCCTTCTGAAGAAAAGTCGGGATTCATTTCCATCAGGGCTATTTAATAGGGGTTGTGATTAATATTCTTCTATTTTAAACAGCAAACACCACAACAAAATTAGATTTCGTAGGTTTATATTTTAAACCAATTCCTTTAAATTATGATTACACAAAGCAATTTTAGCCTTAGCGGTGCTGATGGAAAATTAATTATCGGTGATATCACTTTCGATGAGAAAAATCCCAATACGCCCATCATACTTTTTGTACACGGCTTTAAAGGTTTTAAAGATTGGGGCGCACACAATTTAGTAGCCAGGTATTTTGCCAGCAATGGTTACCGTTACATCAAGTTCAATTTATCGCATAGCGGTGTTCCGGTTGATGATCCTAAAGATGTAACTGATATGGATGCCTTCGCCTCCAATATCGTATCAAAAGAGCTTTTTGACTTAAATGCTGTACTCGATTTTATCGAAAAAGTCTACGGTAAAGACACAAAAGTAAACCTCATAGGCCATAGCCGTGGAGGTGGTTTATCCATTATTGAGGCTGCAAACGATTTAAGGATCAACAAACTAGTTACTTGGAGCGCCATTGGTGATTTTAGTAGTCTTTGGAAAAAAGAACAGGAAGCAGAATGGAAAAAAACAGGTAAAATATTCGTCACCAATGCCCGTACTAAAGAACAGATGCCGTTAAATGTAACTTTATTGGAAGATCTGGAAGAAAATGCTGCAACATTGAATATTTTAGAAGCAGCCAAAAGGATTAATATCCCTTGGTTAATTATCCATGGCGATGATGATGTAAATGTTCCTTTAGAAACTGCTAAAGCCCTGGCAGAGGCCAACCCAAATAGCAGATTGGTAAAAATTGAAGGAGCTAACCATGTTTATGGCGCTACCCAACCTTATGCCAGCGAAACTTTACCACCGCTTTTGTTTAAGGTTTGTGAAAAAGTAATCACCTTTATAAATGAAGTTTAAATTAATTATCTTGGGCCATCATAAATTATGGCTCAAGATAGAATCAACTTCTCAGGCTTCAATCAAGCTCTATTTAAGAAGATCTTAATTGGATTAACATTATTTTCCTCTTTTATCCTTTTTCTCGACAGTAATTTCTCGCCCGTAAAATCAAATGCTGAATTTATTGTTGATTTTGAGGGCTATCGCTCCAAAAACGGAAGAGAACGCATTTTTAGTGTTCAAACCCTTTATGAAAAATATAGGATCCCACCTAAACTTTTCAATGAAATAAATGAGAAAGATTCCCTGCTAATCTATAGATCAAAAATAACCGGCATTATTTTATATTATGGTTTGCGGAAACCAAATGTAATTATCGCTTGTAAAACGCGTTTTCTTAAAGATGATTTTTTTGGATTAGTTACCAGTACTATAGGTGTTTTTCTGGCAACAATTCTTTATTTTAATGATAAACTATCACAAAACGTTACCCTTCAAGGAATTTTAGTTTTTTTAATTATCATTTCTTTGGTATTCCTAAGAAACTACTTTGGTGGAAATTATTTATGGGAGTTCTAATTTCTTCAATATTAATCAACCCCTCTTCTCACAAAATTACGCATATCGCTGCCGCTTGGGCTTTGGAAGATTTCGAGATCGAAATAAGGTACCGCAGCCAGCAGGTGATCAAAAATATCTGCCGCCACTTCTTCAAAACGTTTTAAGCCTTTTTCTTTCGAGAATACGTAAATCTCAATTGGCAGCCCGTTTTCTGTGGCTTGTAACTGCCGTACCATAAAGGTGAGTTCCTTATTAATATGTGGATTGCTTTCGAGGTATTTTTCGGCATAAACCCTAAAAGTTCCGATATTGGTCATGTGGCGGCCATTAACCAGATTATTGGGATCTACCGTATTTTCGGCATTATAACGTTCTATAAATTGTTGTGTTTCTTTGAGGTAATCTTTCAAAAAATCGATGCTCTGTAGTCTTCCTATCAACTCTTCATCACAGAATTTAATACTCGAAATTTTGATATTGATGTGGCGTTTAATCCTCCTGCCTTCACTTTCTTCCATGGCGCGCCAGTTTTTAAACGATTCGCTCACAATGGCATAACTTGGTACAATGGTTACGGTTTTGTCCCAGTTCCGTACTTTAATGGTGGTTAAATTAATTTCGGTCACCTCGCCATCTGCACCATATTTCTCAACAGTAATCCAGTCGCCTACCCTCACCAGATCAATAGCACTCATTTGTACCGAAGCCACAAAACCTAAAATCGGATCTCTAAAAACCAAAATAAACACAGCGGTAACCGCACCAAAACCACCAAAAATATACAATGGTGATTCGTTTAGCAGGATGGACAGAATAAGGACAAAACCTACAATGTAAAAAACAATTTTAGCTACCTGTTTATAACTTCTTATAGGTTTATCGGCATATTTCTTTGATGATTCCATGATAGACACTAAAGCATTTAAAAATGCATTTACTGCAAACATCACCGCTAAAACCATGTAGATTTTAGCAAAAATCAAGGCATAAAATAACCCGTTTTTAAAATCGATAAAAAGGTAAGGAACAGCATTGTAAATAATATAAGCACCAAATATTAATGCAAATGCCCTAAAAACACGGAATTCGAACAGCGCTTTTTGCCAATCTGATTTGGTTTTTGCACTTTTTACAACGCCAATAAAAAGTTGTCGGGTTAAAAATATGGTAATGAACAGAAATAAGATTACACCAAGCAGCCCGATAAAAAAGTAAGCATAAATGAGTTCGCCACCGGCAAGGCCATTGCTTGCCAGCCAGTTTCTAAGTTCGTTAAACAGGAATTGAAACTCCGGTATTTTCATCAAGGCAATTTAGGATTTATTGGTTAGAAAATTAAATGGTGTGTGACTTGTCTGTAATGTCATTAACCACAGATTAAGAGGATACACACAGATAAAATCCAAACTCCTCAGTCTGTGTCAGATCGAAACTCAAAAATTAATAATTTAACTAGAAGTGGTCTGTGGGGACACAAACCACGGCACAAATAAAAATAACTATAAAAAATGGTTTGTAGGAACACAAACTAGCGCAAAAAGATTGCTTCGTCGTTCCTCCTTGCAACGGCGATTAGTTCTTTTCTACCCAGTTCCCGTCATCTTTGATAATATCAATCAGTTCATCCAAAGCGTAAGCAGTAGTTACATTTTTCTTTACTACTTCTTTACCACGGTATAAAGTAATTTTATCAGGCCCAGTGCCCACATAACCATAATCGGCATCGGCCATTTCGCCAGGGCCATTAACAATGCAGCCCATAATACCAATTTTTATTCCTTTTAAATGATCTGTACGCGAGCGGATCAGTTGCGTGGTTTCCTGCAGATCGAAAAGTGTTCTACCGCAACTCGGACAAGAGATGTACTCTGTTTTACTAATGCGTGTACGTGTAGCCTGCAAAATCCCAAAACTGGTAGAATTAATCAACGATAGGTTTTGGCCTTGCGCATCAATCCATACACCATCCCCAAATCCATCAGTAAATAAAGCACCGATATCGGTTGCAGCATAAAGCATTAAATGATCGGCATCTGCATCTTGATAAGTTCTTTTTATAATTACCGGAACTTGGATATTTTTCGCTTGCAATTCAACAAAGAATGCTCTTTGCTCGGCCATTCCGTGAGTGGCTGAGGTTTTGAGGATTAGAACAACATTGGTTAACTGGTTAATTGTTAAATTGGTTAATTGCTGCGCATCAACATCAACAAAGTTCAACAGTTCATCCCTAGTCTCAATTTTACTAAATTCTTCAAAAGAGAATAGTGGGTGGCAATTGTTCTTATCTTTAAGTTTTACCCAGGTTTCGTAATTATAAACTTGCTTTAAATTTCCAGGGAAGGAAAAAGATGGCAAATTATCACCTAAAAAGGCTAAATCGCAAGCCTGGTCGACCAAATTATATTTATCTAAACCTGCACTATAATTGTAACCAACAGAACTTAAAAAGTAAGGGTCTTTCAAATTTTCTTTCGAAACATCGATCATCACTACTGGGTGGTGGTGCCCGCCAATATGCTGTACAGGATTGGTAATTCTGCGGTTGTATTCGTAAGGGCTGTAAGTTGGGCGGAGGGCGTGTGGCGTGGACTGTAGATTAATCGACTCCTGACTTCCGACTTCGGACTTCGGGCTTCTTAAGGCATATCGGCCTGCCAGAGCTTTAGCTACAGGCGCTTCAAATTCAGGATCTTCAGTTAACGAAACACGGATGGTATCACCTAAACCGTCTTCTAATAGGGTTCCAATACCAACGGCTGATTTAATACGGCCATCTTCGCCATCACCAGCTTCAGTAACACCTAAATGCAAAGGATAATTCATCCCCTCTTTCGCCATGGTTTCTACCAATAAGCGATAGGCTTGAACCATCACCTGGGTATTACTGGCTTTCATCGAGATCACCAGGTTATAGTAATTCTGGTCTTCGCACATACGGATAAATTCCATTGCCGATTCAACCATTCCGCGGGGCGTATCGCCATAATGGCTCATAATCCTGTCTGAAAGCGACCCGTGGTTAGTGCCGATGCGCATGGCAGTGCCATACTCTTTACAGATTTTAACTAAAGGGATAAACTTTTTGTAAATCCTGCTTAACTCCGCATTGTAAGCATCTTGTGTGTATTCTAAATTTTCGAATTTCTTTTTATCTGCATAATTGCCTGGGTTAACCCTTACTTTTTCTACAATACGTGCAGCCATTTCGGCAGCATTAGGCGTAAAATGGATATCTGCAATTAATGGCACATTATAACCACGGAAACGTAGTTCTTTTTTAATATTGGCCAGATTTTCGGCTTCTTTAATGCTAGGTGCAGTGATACGAACATACTCGCAACCCGATTCTACCATGCGGATGGTCTGCTCTACCGTACCCAAAGTATCCATGGTATCGGTGGTTGTCATCGATTGAATCCGGATTGGATTGTGCCCACCTAAAGCAATATCACCTATGTTAACTTCACGGGTTAAATATCTCGAATAAGCCGTTAAACTGTTGCAATATCCGCCAGCCAGATCATGTTTTGCCAATATATTTTCCATCTGTTTGCAAAGATAAGGATTGTTGGAATGTTTTAATGTTGGAATGTTGTAAAAGATAATGCCAGGGAAAGTCGAATAACCTTAATTGTTTTTTATTTATCCAAAAACGAAAGTACTTTGGTATTAAATTCTGAAACCATTTCTACAGGAACGTAATGCGAAGCACCCTTAAAAATAAAAAGCTGAGATTTAGGAATATTAGCTGCAATAAACTTTGTGTGTTTCTCTAAAATCATATCCTTCTCACCCGCCATTACTAAAACTGGTGCTTTAATATGCTTTAAATCTAAAGCTGTAATATGTGGCTCAGTAAGCAACATGGTGAATAATCGAACCTGATATTTAGATTTAACATCCTGTTTGGTTTTCAAACTTTCAATTGCTTTGCTAACCTCTTCTAAAGTGCTGGCCGAAACTGCTTCATTCGGGTTTGTACATGCACCGGTTACAGCGAGCTTCTTCACATATGTAGGATATTTGGCAGCCATAATCAGTCCTGTATTGCCACCGTCACTCCAACCTAAAATGTTTGTTTTGCTGATATGCAAAGAATCGAGCAAGGTTTTCATATCCTCAGCGTAAAGGTCATATGAAAGTGGCCCAACACTAGAATCGGTACTTTTTCCTTGCCCCCTGGTATCTACGGCAATAACTTTATATGTTTTGGCGAATGTTTTAATCTGTTTTTTAAAAACATTAATAGATTGACTATTTCCATGTAACAACAACAATGGTTCACCTTTTCCATAGGTTTCATAATATAATTCAGCATCTTTTACTTTTACTTTACCTGATGCTGCAGTATTGCCTCCGTAATTAATGGGCTGTGGGGCATTAGGATCATAATCTAATTTTATTTTTGCCTGGCTGATATCTACACCATCAATCAATACCTGAACATCATCAATCCACAGCTTACCCGAACCATACAGGGCTGGCCAAAAACAAATCCTTCTGGCATCGTGGCTTAATGGCAATATTAAACTATACTGTTGCCAATCTCTATTACCAGATATCCGGGTTTTTAATGAATTTTTGTATTGTAACATATCATAGTCTTGGTCATCAATACGAACCGAAAAATCAACATGATGTGCTACATCTTTAAGCTTGGCATATAATCTTATTTCTACTTCGCGGCCTTCGTATTTTGAGAGAATAAAAATTCCAGATTGAACATATTTTGCCGCCCCGTCGCTATTGAGGTTTTCAATTAATAGAGAATGTTGCCCACTATGTTTTTCTATTGTATCGGTAATTATCATAACTCCTTTCGAATTATCGATACTAAACCATTTTGAAGCAAATTTTGTATTTGATATTAACTTTTCAAAACCTAAATTATACTCATCCGCTGCATATTTTAACGAATCTGATGAGGTTTGAGAAAAAGAGGAAAGCTGATAAAAAGCAAAAACTATAGTGAAAATTGAACGTAACATATATTAGATTAATTTTTACTAAAACTAACAAATAGAACAATGGCATATTTTTATTTAACATCTTTTAACCGACCACCGAAATTGAAAACGTTCAACTTAATTATGGCAGCTAAGCCTGATGTGCATGAGAAAATTCTGAATTTAAATGGCTTTTTCTGAAAAGCAATACCAGCATTGCTTGGCAAATGTAGTCCTGCTCCCGCTTCTGCCGATGGAAATATCGGCATCCCGCTTTGATCAGGTTTATTTTTTAACGGTGGGTGGGTTTGGCATCATTGCACTGGCCCAGGTTTACTAAACGGGATGGAAGCGGCATCCTTTGGCTGTCACAGCCTGAGCATAGTCGAAGACCAGCCAAAGATATAGCGTACAGCCCGGCTAACGAAAATAGTTGTATTGACTTGCTTTTCTAACTTATATTAACCGATCCTTAATCACCAAGGTATTGGCTGCAATATCGTGCCAGCACTGGTTTTTCTTATTGAGGAAACTGTATAAATAACCAAAGAAAACAGGAATTACAGATAAGATTTTAGAAAAATTCCTCACCAGGGAAATACCGAAAGAAACCCGGCTCCCTTCTAAATCGGTTACTTTAATATTGAGGAGTTTTTTACCAATGGTAGCCTGACTTTTAGACGCCTCGGCAATGCTGCCATAAATGAGTTTAAAGATAAATATGGATGGAAATGGGATTAGAAAAGCCATAATCCGCTGATCTTTGCCTTCAATAAAAATATAGCTCGTTAAAATAATGATGCTATATATTCCAAAAATAATAAAATGATCAATCACCGATGCCAACAGCCTTTGATCGAAAGCGGCAAAATATTGGGGCGCAGTTTTTTGATAACTAAAACCCAAAAGCTCACGCAATTCGGGAATTGCGTGAGCTTCTTTATAATCGTCCATTCCGGGTTTACGTATAAAAGTATTCGCACTAATGTTTAAATCTTTCAGTTCGGTTAAACTATATGGCCCTTGTGGCTTTCCATTAATTACCACTATATATTGATCAGGATTCATTAGATTGGATCAGGATTATGAGATTAGGATTGTAAGATCAGCATTTTATAAAGATTCCGTTAATGAAGTCTTAGCCTTACGCCTTCTACCTTCTAACCTTCAACCTCCCTAGTATCTGCTTACTTCAAAGTTACTCAATCCGCCATCTAAATTGATAAAGATTTTTTTGGTTGAGGCTTTATAGTTTGAAGTTTCGTAAACACCATCACTCAATTTCTCAAAACCATCGAAATCTTTAGCTGATAAACCTGTTTTGGTTTTAATCCGGCAACCCGAGTTGGTAGGTACCTTAATTTTCACATCGGCCACGCCAGATTTCACAATTACATCGGTTATTGGCAATAAATCTCCGAATTTAATATCTAAAGCTGCTGCTCCACCATCAAAGCGGAAAGTACGCACTTTGTAATTGGCAAAATCAAAGTTTGCCTCTCCAGCTCCCAGTTTCATTAAAATATCCCAGTTAGCTTCTTTATTCAATTTAAAGTTAACATCGTTACCACCATCACCAAAATTCCACTTGCTCTTTTTATCTTCCATTTGGAAAGTAAGTACGGTAGCGCTATCGGTAAGTAATTTCTTTAAAGAGAAGTTACCATGTCTTTTCTTTACGTCAGCATTAATTAATTCTGCTGTTTCACCATCAAGATTAAATGAAATGCCACCTCCAGAAATATTTAACACCGTTTTTTTCACATTATCTGCTGCTACAAAAGGCTCAGATAAACTTAAGTGATTATACGAAGTGTCTTTATCGTTATCATCATTGTCGTCATCGTTATGATCGATATTAACATCTATATCTTTTTTAAAGTGGTGCCCCCACCAGTTACCACGTTCAGGTACCTGTTGCCCTTTATAAAAAAGGAACGACAAGGCCACCACTAAAACGCCTATAGAAATAATACTGCCTGTTTGCGAATTGTTTTTATTAAACAGGATATTTAAACCTGCTATGATTAAGAATACTGGCCAAAAGCTCCAAACGTTGCGCCAATAAAAATTGATTACGCCAAAGTTTTCGAGTAGAAGTACACCGCCGATAAAAAGCAGGATAATACCCCAAATTAATCTATCTAATTTCATTTTATTTATACTTGAGGGTTAGCGGATGTTGAATTATCGTCTTTGTTAACAGGTGCTGTAGGTTCGGTTTCTACAATGGTTTCAGAAAAATCAGCTGTTTTTTGTTGTTCAGCCTCCTGTTGATTCTGAAATGCAGCCCAGTCATTTTTTCTTTTTGATTTGGCTATAATGCTTATACCTAAAGCAATAAATATTAACGGCCACATGTACCTGAATAAATTGCGGATACTAAACCAATCGGGTATAAAATCCATTTCGCGCATCAGGAAAAAACATCCTATTACCAGCAATACTAACCCGCCAATGGTGCGGCCGGTATCATTAGATTTATTGAATTTACTGAAATCAGGCTGTGTTTCGAAAGGTGTTTTCTGTGTTCCGTCTACAGGTTGTGTCCAATTCTGATTTCCCTGATTAGCAGACCCTGCAAAAGGATCGGCAGTTCCAAACGGTTGTGCATTTGGATTTTTACCAAAGTAATCATTGAATTTAGAAAATCTTGCTGCTGGGTCGTTGTTCACCGGAACAATAATCCACATTACAATATAGGCAACTAAGCCACCTCCAGCCATAAATATAGCCGATAATGCAAACAATAACCTGATTATGGTAACCTCAACCTGCATGTAATCTGCAAGTCCCGAAGCTACACCGGCAATCATCTTATCGTGTTCGTTTCTAAAAAGCTTCTTTTCCATAACGTTGTTCATTTTGTGTTTAAAAATCAAGCGGAGTAATCAAAACCTCATCTACATTTACCCCTTTACTTAAGTTTAAAATGGTAAACAAAGTTTCTGCAATATCTTCAGGCTGTACAAATTTTTCATCTGGAATTGTTGTGCCTTCCCAAGATGAGGTTTTAGTAGAACCTGGCAAAAATGCAGTTACTTTAACATTGTGAGGTGCTAACTCTTGCCGCAATACGTGATTTAGACTTAACATCGCTGCTTTTGTTACACTATAACTGCCACCATCTTTTACAGGTGCTTTACTGGCCACCGAACAGATATTGAATATATGGCCTCGCTTGGCTGAACGCATTTTTTTTCCAAAAAACTTACTGATGTAATAACTGGCATTTGTATTTAAATGCTGTTGCTTTTCGAAGGTTTCGTCATCCTCATCTAGCATACTACCAGGCAAAAAGATCCCTACATTATTTACCAAGACATCTACATGATCAAGATTTATAACCGTCGAATTTAAAAAAGCGTACACCTCTTCCTTAACCGAACAATCTGCTGCCTGGATAAAAACAGCATTCCCATAAAGGGCTAATTCTTGTCGAAGCCTTTCGAGTTCGGCTAAACCTCTTGCTATCAAAACTAAATCGTACCCATTTTGGGCAAATTTAATCGCAATAGCCTTACCAATTCCTTTAGTTGCTCCGGTTATTACAGCTTTCATTATTTATGGTTTAATTTTTGTTGACAAAAAACCATATTTATATTCAAAACCACGAATATTTTTGTAATTAGCTAAGCGCTCCAACTTTTTTATCGTTTCTTTGTAGTATTATAAATGATCATTTAAATTAAGCAAATACATACGGAATGAATTTTACCAATTTCGGCAGATACATCCTGCTACTCAAGTCTGTATTCAGAAGGCCGGAAAAACTGAAAATATACCTGAAAGAAATCGCCAAACAAATGGATTATGTTGGTGTAGGCTCTTTAGGTTTAATTGCTATTATCTCTACCTTTATTGGCGCAGTAATGACTTTACAAATTGCTTTCCAGTTGGTTAGTGATTTTATTCCGAAAACAATTATCGGTTCTGTAAACCGCGATTCGAGTATATTAGAGTTAAGTCCAACTATTAGTGCAATTGTTTTGGCAGGAAAAATCGGCTCGGCCATTTCATCAGAAATTGGTTCGATGCGTGTTACCGAACAGATTGACGCTTTAGAAATTATGGGTATAAATGCCCCAGGCTACCTCATCCTCCCTAAAATTATTTCAGGCATAACCATGGTACCTATGCTGGTTATCATTTCTATGTTTTTAAGTATTACCGGTGGTTATATTGGCGGTTCTGTTTCTGGAGCAGTAACACCAGCAGAATATATTCAGGGTATTACCACCGATTTTAATCCTTATACCATTACTGTTGCTTTGGTAAAAGCATTTGTATTCGGTTTTATTATCACATCTGTTCCGGCATATGAAGGCTTTTACGTTCGCGGTGGTGCCCTGGAAGTTTCTCAAGCCAGTACAAGGGCTGTTGTAATTAGCTGTATTTCTATTTTAGCTTGCGATTATATCGTGACCCAATTGTTATTGTAATGATCGAAATTAAAGATATTTATAAATCGTTCTCCGGAAATGACGTATTGCAAGGTATTTCTGGAAAGTTTGAAGAAGGCGTAACCAACTTAATTATCGGTGGCTCAGGATCGGGAAAAACAACCCTGCTGAAATGTATGGTAGGTTTACACCAACCAGATTCTGGTTCGGTATTGTACGATGGTCGTGATTTTACACCAATGACCTACGAGCAGCGCATTGAGGTACGTAAAGAAATCGGCATGTTATTTCAAGGCTCTGCCCTGTTTGACAGTATGACCGTTGAAGAAAACATCATGTTTCCTTTAAATATGTTTACTGATCAAAGTAGAAAAGAAAAACTCGAAAGGGTTGATTTTTGTTTAGAACGGGTAAACCTGGCGGGTAAAAACAAATTATTCCCGGCAGAATTGTCGGGTGGGATGAAAAAACGTGTAGGTATTGCACGTGCTATTTCCATGAACCCAAAATACCTTTTCTGTGATGAGCCCAACTCAGGTTTAGATCCGAAAACTTCTATCGTAATTGATGAACTGATCAAGGAAATTACCGAAGAATATAAAACCACCACCATTGTGGTAACGCATGATATGAACTCAGTAATGGGGATTGGTGATTATATTTTATTCTTACACGAAGGAAAAAAATTCTGGGAAGGCAGCAATAAAGAAATAGCACATACCGACATTAAAGAGCTGAATGACTTTGTATTCGCCAGCCGCTTCATGAAAGCCGCAAAAGATAAGTTTTAAGAAAATTCTTATATTTGTAATATGACTACGGCTACAAAAAATATCATTCACAAATTGGAAACCTTACCAGAAAGCATGGTAAACGAGGTAGAAGATTTTATTGATTTTTTAAAAGCTAAACATTCGAAAAGTTTTCCAAAGTCGAAAAGTGAAGAGTCAAACATTGTTGAAGAACCAAAAAGCTTATATGGTGCTGCAAAAGGTTTATTTATCATCCCTGAAGATTTTAACGATCCATTAGATTTCAATTAAAATAAATAAATCGTCATTGCGAGGCACGAAGCAATCTCCTTCTGTATATCTATCGCATTAAGATTGCTTCGTGCCTCGCAATGACGAACTATACAAATAATACATGATACAATTACTTGCCCCCACCCACTGGAAAGATTATGAACTGATTGATTGCGGGGATTTTGAAAAATTAGAACGTTTTGGAAATGTTACCCTTATCCGTCCTGAGCCTCAGGCAGTATGGAAAAAAACATATTCAGAGCAAGATTGGAAAAAAACGGCCAACATTACTTTCAGAGGCCGTTCAGCTACTTCTGGCGAATGGGTAAAGAAAAACCTATCCATTCCAGACCGCTGGCATGTAGAATACAAAAACAATGAAGTGGCTATCAAACTCCGTTTAGGTTTAACCTCTTTTAAACATGTTGGCGTATTCCCAGAGCAGGCAGTAAATTGGGATTTTATCTCGTCATCGATTAAAAAATTTAAAACACCACAACCTAAAGTTTTAAACCTTTTCGCTTATACTGGTGCTGCATCGTTAATTGCAAATGCGGCAGGTGCAGAAACTACACACGTTGATTCGATTAAGCAGGTAGTAACATGGGCAAATGAAAACCAGGAGCTTTCGGGATTGAAAGATACCCGTTGGATGGTTGAGGATGCGCTAAAATTTGTTAAAAAAGAATTAAAAAGGGGCAAAAAATATAACGGCATTATTCTAGATCCTCCAGCTTATGGCCATGGCCCTAATGGCGAAAAGTGGAAACTCGAAGATCATATCCAGGAAATGATGCAGGATGTGGTACAACTTTTGGATGAAAAAGAACATTTTCTTATCCTAAACACCTACTCACTTGGTTTTTCTTCAGTAATTGTTGAAAATTTAATCCGTACCTCATTCCCTTCCGTTAAAAACCTCGAAACGGGAGAACTCTTTTTGCAGGCTACATCAGGCATTAAATTACCATTGGGTGTTTTTGGCAAATTCTGTAATGTGTAAATGTTGATTACTTTATTTTAAACTACCAGATTTCCATCCTACTTTCATCGAAACAGATTCGGAAAACTGTTTAACTTTAATTATCTATAATATATCTATGAAATTCCCTCAATTAGCAGGCACACTAATACTTGGTTTTGCCGCAATCAGCTTATTTGCCAACTGTAATTCAGATGGCAAGAGTAGTGGCGGTATCGGTAAAATCTTTTCTTCTGATTCGACTAAAAAGAAAACGGACTCAACGGTTAACGTCATGAAACCGGTTGATCCAAAGCTTTATGATTCCTTAGTAAAAAAACTGGCAAACGGAGATACTACCGGGAAATGGCCGGTAAAAAAACAACCATATCCTTTAGCTGGAGCTATTTTACCTTTTAAACGCATAGTTGTTTATTATGGAAACCTGCATTCGAAAAAAATGGGTGCACTTGGTGAATATGCGCCTAAAGAAATGTGGCAACGTCTAAATGCCGAGGTTAAACATTGGGAAAAGGCTGATCCTTCTACCCCGGTACAACCAGGATTACATTATATTGCCGCAGTAGCAAGCGGAACGCCAGGGAAAGATGGAAAATACATCAACAGGATGGGTAATAAACAGATCGATTCTGTTTTGAAAATTGCCAAAATGCAACCTAACACGATAGTATTTTTAGATCTTCAGGTAGCTCTAAGTACTATAAAAGCAGAATTACCTCATATTGCAAAATACCTGGAATTGCCATATGTTCACTTAGGTATCGATCCAGAATTTTCAATGAAGGATGGAACATTACCAGGCAAAAAAATTGGTACTTACGATGCTGCCGATGTGAATTATGTGACCGGATATTTAGCCGATATTGTTAAAAAATACAATTTACCTCCAAAAGTATTTGTATTACACCGTTTTACAAAGAAGATGGTAACTAATTCAGCTAGCATTAAATTACGTCCTGAGGTGCAGGTAGTGGTGCATATGGATGGATGGGGCGAACCTGAATTAAAAAAAGGAACCTATCGTCATTTCATTCAGGCAGAGCCTGTACAGTTTACTGGCTTCAAGCTGTTTTACAAAAATGATCTGAAGAAAGACCCTAAGCGGTTAATGACTCCTGAAGAGCTGTTAAAGCTTACACCAAAACCGATATACGTTCAATACCAATAATATACCAAACGCCTGTGAATGAGATTACAGGCGTTTTTTAATTTAACCATATAATCCGCTCTCAAAATGAAAAACCTTATTGCACTTGCATTATCTTTATTTATAACTTATTCTTCTGGTATTGCCCAAGAATTAAAAAAATCAAAATCCTTAAAAACGGCTCTGGAACAATCTTTGTCATCTAAAAAACCAGTATTGCTAATTATAGAGGTATCTGGTTTACCCAAACCAACAGATTTACCCCCAAATGCAAAAATCAGTTTTAAATCTGCTTTAGATGAGCCTGAAGTGATAAACAGTATTAATGAAAATTTTGTCGTTTATAAAACCACAATGTCGGATACTAGCGTGAGGTCAATCATTAGGGAAGCAAATGTAAAATCGTTCCCAGCATTTGTATTTCTTCGCGCCAATAAAGATGTTTTCTACAAAGATTTTGGAAATTCTACTGATCAAAAGAAATATATTTCGATGATCGAAAAGGCGCTTTCGGCTTCAAAAGAAGCATCAATATCTGATCTGGAAGCCCAATTTAATGCTGATAAAAACAACAATACCGTATTAAGAAAATTAATCGACACCAGAAAAAAGATTGGCATTACAAACAATGCACAACTTATTGAGCAATATGCCAACAACCTAAAAATTGGAGACTTTAACGACTATCAAAATGTGTTGTATATTTTGGAAGCTGGCCCATACAGTGATGGAAACGCCTATAAGCTGGCCAACACCAACCGGAAGATTATTGACAGTTTATACAGAACAGAACCTTTACAGCGAAGAACTGCACTTAATAACGCAATTATTTCCAATACGATTGCCGATGCAGCAAAGAACAAAAATACGTCAAGGGCTATATCTGCGGCTTCTTTTGCCAGGAATACATGGACAAGAGATTACAGAAGAGGAGAGCAAGCATATAACACGCAGATTTTATGGTATTACAGCACCATAAAAGATACCGCTAATTATTTGAGAACCGCTAGTTATTTTTATGATAATTTCTACATGAATATTGGTGTAGATAGCATAAAAAAAATTGAAGCTAAAGACCGGAAAGCGCTATCCCAAAAACACATTGCTTCGATGCCCAACCAAAAACAAATTTCAAAAGAGAAATTGGATAGTTTACAAAAAATTGACGGCAAAACAGTTGTCACACAATCGGTAGTAACCTTCAGTTCGACTTCTAACAGCTATGCTAACGAATTAAATAATGCCGCCTGGAAGTTTTATGAAATTGGGACTAAAAATCTTAATTATCTTAGTAAGGCCATGATTTGGAGCAGAAGATCGATTGAATTAAATCCCATTGCAGGATATTACGATACTTTAGCTCATATCCTTTATCGTTTAGGTTATAATGAAGAGGCAATTAAAACACAAGAAATAGCAATAGACAAAGCGAAAATAGAAAAATCCTCAACAGCTAGCCTAGAATTAGAATTAAAGAAAATTAAAGCCAAAACGCTTTAGGCAGCCCCACTTTTTTAATGCAAGAGGACTTGCCTTTATAAAGTTAGTACATAGATACATTTTGCTATGTATTTAACCTAAAGTACTGTCCAAACAGCACCTACTTAAAACTTATAGGAATAATCGCCACCCAACCAATGTTTAATATCAAAAAAATGTCTTTTTTTGATTTATTTAAAAATTGGAATAAATATATTGTAGGATATGCAAATAGCAACATTTGGCGGAGGCTGCTTTTGGTGCACTGAAGCCGTTTTTCAGACATTAAATGGGGTAAGCCAGGTTACAGCGGGCTATATGGGGGGAGATTTAAAGCACCCTACCTATATGGAAATTTGTAATGGCAATACCGGGCATGCAGAAGTAATTCAAATCACATTCGATGAAAACATTATTTCGTTCAGTGAGCTTCTATTGGTATTCTTTAAAACCCATAATCCAACAACCTTAAATAGGCAAGGTAATGATGTTGGCACACAATACCGCTCAGTGGTTTTTTACGAAAACGAAGCGCAAAAAAAACTAACGGAGGAAATGATTGAAGATTTAACCCAACAACATGTTTTCAACAAACCAATTGCGACAGAAATTTCTCCTATAGCCGAATTTTATGAGGCTGAAGACTATCATCAGAACTATTTTAATAACAATCAGGGAAAACCCTATTGCGCATTTGTGATACAACCAAAGTTGAATAAGTTTGCTACTGATTTTAAAGATAAAATTAAACCAGAGCTTTTGGAATAATTAAATTTCGAAGGTAAGCAAGGCATGCTGACTAGCTGTATGAATATCTCTCCAAACCCTATTAATTTCTGATTCTTTTTTTGCGGCTTCTAAACCGCAGTAAGGAAATAAAGTAGCTGCTGATTTCCAACAGGCATGTGCCAATTTACGGCTGATTAAACTCACCTCGCTTAATTTCTCATCAGCAATTTCCCCATTACCCATTAATTGATCCCAAGATTCCTCAAACGCATGATAGAATTTTGTACGAAGGGTTAACACTTCTTCTTTACAACGGCTGAGTTCGCTGTTAAAAAGCAAAATTTGCGCTTCACTATATCTCCCCAATCCGGAACGGGAGTAAAAAGATTGCGCTACCAGCTTAATAAAATGATTGGTCATTCCTAAACTATTTACGGTTAACGTGGTTTCTGCGAGCTGTAAAAAGGGATAATCAAAGCCTGTATCTGTTACTTCAATTTGTTGATTAATTTTAAAGGTCCTGTTTTCATCAACGTTTAAATCGCAAACTTCAAAAGCATGGCTTCCTGTAGCTATTAAACCAAAGTAAGACCAACCGGGCAAAATATTTACTTCTTCTTTTTTAAGAATGAATGATTTAATTTCAGGCTCTCCATTTTCATCCAAAATATCATCTCCATTTTCGTTTTTAAGTGTGCAGTTAGCTGTAAATATAGTAGCATGTAATGCACCACTGGCATAACTCCATTTTCCATTGAGCAGATAGCCTTCCTTCGTTTTAATGGCTACCCCACCAACTGCACCACTCCCCGCAAAACAAACCTCACGGTCGGCAAAGATCTCTGCGGCCAATTCGGGATTTAGAAACCCGGCAAACCAGCCTGCACCGGCACAGAGTGTTACGGTCCAACCTAAACTTCCGTCGGCTTCTGCTAATTCTTCTTCCAATTTTAAAATTTCAGGAAGTTTTTTATTTGGTCCCCCATAAATTTCGGGTACAAAAAGCTTAAACCAATTTTCCTGATAGGTCAGTTCTAAAATTTCGGGATGAAGTTTACCCATTTCTTCGGAAATTGCTGCATAAGCTTTTACTTTTTCCTGCCAGGTGGTGGTTAATGTTTCTTGCATGATTATTTTTTGCTTTGGCGTACGAAAGTAATTAAGCCAATTTGAGTCTGCTTTTGTTAATAATCTTCTTCCAATCTAAAAATCCAAATATGGCAACTGTAAACAAAAACGTAGTTAAACAGGCCATTAGTGGAAGCTTTTTATGGAACAGCAACGGAATGGCAACAATATTCGAAATATTTAGGAATATCCAGTTTTCTATTTTGCGCTTGGCTAACAGCCACATGCCTGCCCAGGCAAATGCAGAAACAAAGGCATCTGCAATTGGAACATCCGATTTGGTAAAGAAAATATCTATTTTAGCAATTACAAAATGTTCAGGCAAATTTATTAGAGCGGTGTAGAAAATTCCGAATCCTATTACAGAAATTAAAACAGCTATAACTAATTCTTTTCTTGTTGACCATTGAACTTCCTTATGGTGATGATTTTCCTGATTTTTCCAAATTAACCAACCATACACGCTCATTACCAAATAATAAACATTGAGTACAATTTCTGCATATAAATTCGCGCTATATAGTAAGGTCATCACCAATAAAATAGAAATGATACCTGTTGGATAAAGCCAGATGCTATTCTTCTTCGCTAATAAAACTTCAGATACGCCAAAACCAACAGCCAGCCATTCGATTAATGAGGTGTGTAAAATCTGCTCCTGAAAAAGCTTAAACCAATCTTGAAAATTCATTTACAATAGTTTGCTTTGCAGCCGGTAAAAATAATTAGATACCGTTTTCGGGGCGAAACAGCTTTGTAAATTTTAACCTCTTCCTACGGCGGCATTACCCGCATCAGGTTCATTTAAGGTTGAGGGCCGGAGGGTTGTAAGGTCGAGGGGAAACCCTCTGCCTTCTACCTATCTACCTTTCACCTCAAAATGGGTATAATCTCAGCAAATTGAGGGCAACAGAAATTGCAGCATCAACAAGCACCCCTTTGAGCAGGGCAAATATAGGCTTTTTTATCCTAATGAGATTTAAAATATAATAAGCCACCCCTAATCTACTTACCATCAACGGACACACAAGTGGTAAAATATTATTTTTATCAATACGGGTACGGATCTAATACATTGATCAAAGTAAGGGCATCAATATTGCGAGGATCATAAAAGGAAATTCTCGTCAGATGCTATCATGTTGAGCCTGTCGAAACAAGACCCTTCAACTACTTGTTTCGATTTATCTGAAAGCTCAGGGGGACAAATCTATATTTATGATATAATCCCTTTGTTGTCTTGCAACAGCACACGTCATCAATCCGATTTCTTTTTCAATTGGGTTTCTCTATCTTTATAGAAAGCGATTACTATGAAAATTTCACTCTCACTCCTTATCTTATTTTTCTTGCCTTCTATTTTATTTGCCCAGAAAATTAATTATAGTTCTTCCCTGTATAGTGCATTACAATCTGCTCGTTATCTTAAAAAGGATGTTTTGGTGATCATCAATTCAGAAAACACAAATGCAGAAAAACAAAATCGGCTTTTTAGCTATCTTGAAATCGTAAATAAAGTAAATACACATTTTATTTCTTACCAAGCAAATTATGGTGACACTGCTTTAAAATCAATAATTCAATATTATAATATCCAAAACTGCCCAACCTATATTTTTTTACATAGCAATATGGAGTTGTTTTACAGAAGCTTAGAGTTTGATGCACCAAGGGAACGATTTCTAGATATATTGAAAAATGCAGTAGAAGCTTCACAACAAACAACCATCAAAAAAGCAAAAGAAGATTATCTAAAAGATACTTCTGACATAACTAAATTAAAACAATTGATAGATGTACTTAAAAAGCGGGGCGTAACGAATAATGCATATTATATAGAACAATATGCTAAAAAATTAAGTCCGGCATCTTTTGATGACTATCAAACAATACTATATATATTGGAAGCAGGTCCAATCATTAACGGAATTGCTTATAGAAAAGCTTTTGCAAATAGGGTTATAATAGATAGCATATTTAAAAAGGAGCCTGAACCAAAAAGAGCATTTATATTGAATGTTATTTCAAATAATACAATGGTTACTGCTATAAAAACGATTTGTTTAGCTGATGCTCAAAATACGGCCAATTTCCATAAAAACCAATGGCAAAATAGCCAATATAACGGCCAAAAAATCTATAATGAAAAAATGCTTTTTTATTATAATTCTGTTAAAGACACTAGTAGCTATTTTAAGCTAGCGACCAATCACTATGATAAATATTATATGAGCATTAGGATCGATAGTATTGAAAATTTAAAGTTACAGGAGAAAACCGATAGTACATTACGTTTTAAACCAGGATGGAACGCAAAATCATTCCCAGATGGATTGAATGAGGTGGCTTGGAACTTTTATTCCTCCGGCACCAAAAATCGCGAGCACCTTTTAAGAGCTATAAAATGGAGTAAAAGATCTGTTAAGTTAGATCCAAATCCAAATAATTTTGATACCCTAGCACATTTATATTATTCATTACAAGATTTCAAAAAAGCTATTAAAGCACAGGAAACTGCAATAAATACAGCTAAAATTAATGGACTTCCAACTAATACCTTTTCCGAAAGCTTATTGAAGATGAAATCAAAAACACTTTAACGAAGAAATATGAGTTCATAACTATCTGCACTCCGGTTGAGATAGCAACGTAACTCAACATTTAACAGCGAATTAATTCCAGGTGACAATCTTAAAACTTATTGTATTAGAATTCCACCTACGTGGGAATGACGAATCACCAGAAACCGCATGATCAATTTACAACACTCGAATCTATTTAGAATAAGCCTAACTGCCCTTTATCATCAATATCGATATCATCCGGATTGGTGATTTCGAAATCTATCTTCTTGGCAGGTTTTTCTTCTGCCTCAGGTTCATCTTCGGTTTTAACTTCTTCCTTTTTAACAGGTTCAGTCGCTGGCTTTGGTTTTTCTTTTACTTCTGGTTCAGCCTTAACTACAGGAGTTTCTGTACGTTCGAATTTTGGCTTTGGCGGTATTACAACAGGTTCATCAGCTACTGTTGCTTTGGCCGCTTCGCTATCCGTTACCGTTTCTTCATTGGTAACTTCCTCTTCAACTGTCGACTCCTCATCGTCACTTTCTTTAATAGATGTTTCTTCTGGTTCTTCAACGGCTATCTCTGGCTCTTCCAATACCACTTTCTGTACATCATGCGGCGACAGTCTATTTCCATTTGCTTTTAAACCTTTAACATCAATCAGTTCTGCTAAGGTTAAATCCAATGTTTCAGGAATCTGAGTTTTGCCTTTTAAAACATCAACAATAATTTTTGCCGCTGGATTTGAAGTCAGGTGCAATAATCTCGATTTCTGCTCCTCGCTGATAAAAATAGTTTTCCTTCCGTTAGCTTGCAGTTCGAATGCAAAACGTTTGATAAAATAATTTTGTGCTTTGCCTTCAAAATGAACAGCAGCAAAAATCAGTTCCGGATCAAACTTCTGAATCAAGATTAATCCATCATCAAAGTGATTGCTCAGTTCGAAAGAACTTAATTCATAATATCCATCTTTGTGTACCTGTAGAATACGATCGTCGCCATCAAACTCACCCAGGTATTTTCCACGACCATCAACATTTAAGCGCTTTAATAAATCATCATACCAGATTTTCAGTCCCGATAAGGTAGAAACGCCCTTGCTCTTCAAAATAATTTTCTTAATTGGATATTTTGAAATGATATTCCCCTGCGATCCGCGCCCTTTAATGGCTACCTCTGCAAAATCCTGATCAAACTGAAGCTTGCGCAATTTAGAATGGGGTTTCAGGGCAACATTTACTACCTCAGCCTCACCGTTAGGATTTGCAGTAAAATACAAAACCTTCGATCCTTTCGATCCCTTGGTTAAATCGTATTCCTTATCGCGCGTTACCCCAACTACGGCAAATCTTTTAATATACGAAGTACCATTTGCGCCATCTTTATAAATCATATTATAAATGGTACGCTCATCGTTTTTCTTAAATACCTGGGCATGGATAATGCCTTTACCTACAAAAGTTTTATCAGCCACCTTTGTGATGATACATTTACCATCCTCACGGAAAACAATTACCTCATCAATATCCGAACAATCGGCAATGTGTATATCTTTCTTTAATCCTGTACCAATAAAACCATCCTCTTTATTCATGTACAGTTTCACGTTCGCCAATGCTACTTTCGACGCCTCTACCCGATCGAACAAACGGATTTCAGTTTTACGTTCCCTTCCTTTTCCGTACTTATCTTTTAGTTTCTGGTACCAGGCAATGGCATAATCGGTAAGATGTTTTAAGTGGTTTTTAACTACTTTAATCTCATCTTCCAGGTTTTTCATCTGCTCATCAGCCTTTTTCACATCAAAACGGGTGATGCTACTCATTGGCTTATCAATCAGCTTTTTAAAATCTTCAGGTAATATTTCGCGGTAAAGCGATGGTTTAAACGGATCGAATAAAATGTGTAATACCTCAACTACGGTTTCAAAATTAGATGAGTTTTCATATTCAGGATTTTTGTACATCCCTTCCTGAATAAATATTTTTAGTAACGAACTAAAGAAAATCTTTTCCTGTAACTCGTGCAAGCGAATTTCGAGCTCTTTTTTAAGTAAACTCTTGGTGTGTTTTGTATTTTCGATCAGGATATCGTTCACACTTAAAAAGTGCGGCTTATCATCCTGAATGATACATGTGTTTGGTGAGATCGATACTTCGCAGGCCGTAAAGGCATAAAGTGCATCAATGGTAACATCGGGCGAAATCCCTGGTGCAAGGTGCACTACAATTTCTACATTGGCCGCCGTGTTATCCTCAATCTTTTTGATCTTGATTTTGCCTTTATCATTAGCCGATAAAATGCTATCGATAACAGAACCTGTTGTGGTACTGAACGGAACTTCGCTGATCACCAAAGTTTTTTTATCCTTCTCGGTTATTTTTGCGCGCACGCGGATTTTACCCCCCCGCTGCCCTTCATTATAATTCGAGAAATCGGCCATACCGCCCGTAAAGAAATCGGGTAATATATTGGGACGCACACCTTTCAATGCTTCTATTGATGCATCTAATAATTCGATAAAATTATGCGGCATTACCTTAGTTGCTAAACCTACAGCAATACCTTCAGCCCCCTGCGCCAATAACAAAGGGAATTTTACAGGTAAAGTTATCGGTTCGTTGTTACGTCCATCATAACTTAACTGCCATTCGGTCGTATCCGGATTAAATACCACTTCGTTGGCAAATTTTGATAAACGTGCCTCAATATAACGAGGTGCCGCAGCGCTATCGCCAGTAACCGGATCGCCCCAGTTACCCTGCATATCAATCAATAAATCTTTTTGTCCAATCTGCACCATCGCATCGCCAATAGAGGCGTCACCATGCGGGTGGTACTTCATGGTGTTACCGATGACGTTGGCTGCCTTATTAAAACGCCCATCATCCATCTCCTTAAGTGAGTGCATAATGCGCCGTTGAACAGGCTTTAATCCATCGTTAATGTGTGGAACTGCCCTATCGAGAATTACATAAGACGCATAATCGAGAAACCAGTTTTCGTATAAACCGTTGATTGGGGTTATGGTATGTTTGTGCTCTTCGTTTACGTTTTGATCTAATTCTTCACTCATTTATTTACAAAAATTGGCAGCCGTAAATATAATAAAAATGATTGCATAGAATAAAGAGAGGTTATTCACATTTCGGAATCGAAAATTTGTTCTTAACAGATTTTAAAAAGAAAGCTAATATTAAATAAGCTATTATAAAATGGCTCCACACAATAGAAGCTATGTGCCTTTTGAGCCAGGAAAATTGTTTTTTAAGGGTTTTGGAAAGCAGGGTTCGGTAGGTTTTGTTTAATTGTTTCTTCCGGCTTTCCGATGCGATCTTTTTTGCCCTCCTTCCCCCGCTCATGGCAGCAAAAAGGATCTCCCCTGCAATCCGGTTTAGAAAGATAGTTTTGTGCTACTATTTAGGGTTGCAGGATGTATAGAACCACTCCTAAACGCTAATTGATAAGAAAAAAAACAATTATGGGCTCAGTCAAGCTTATATCCCCTTAACTATCTTATATGGTAAAAAAGAGAAAAGATCCTTCACCGCATGCAGGATGAAAGATTTAATAGAAAAGTCGTCTCGACTGTAGCGCAGCGAAATGAAGATATCTATCTAGAGAAATTTAGCTTCGCTGAGCCTTCGGGTTCTCGACTGCGTTGCACCCAGCTCGAAATGACGATTCGCATGAGGGGTACTCATCTCCCGAAAAAATATTGCACTATTCCACTCCCAACAATACGCCCGAAACATTCCATGCACTCGAGCTCGAGCCTTCCGGCTTACCCATCGGGATGGTTACTTTTATGGTATGCAGTCCGGCTTTTAAATCGCCCAAACTAATCCATTCAGGATTGGTAACGGTACCCGGACACCAGTTAGAACGGCTTAAATCCGACGAGGAAAGACCAGTTTCAAAATTTCCAGAGGCAGGGTTTGATAATCGGTACGAACCGCAGTCCTGGCGCCATGGCGTAAAAGCGAATGCTTCTTTTTCATCCAGCCAGATGGTATTTTTCCGAGGTACAAATTCATCACCATTACCCCAACCACCATGACCTGTTGTAATGTAGCGCAGTTTAGCATCTTTCAGGTCTTTTGCTAAGGTAAAAGAAACTTCCAAACCTTTATCACTGCTAAACATGGTTGCATATTCTTGTCCAGCCATTTCCATTACATTAGTCGAATTAAATAAAGGCAAAATCACTTCCCCAGCCTCTTTTTGCCTTCCACTGTTGTGCAGTGTAATATTTAAAGAAATTTTATGTCCACCCTTATCATAGTTACCAATAAAAACGGCTACCCAAGCTTCTTTGCCTTTTACCAGCGGAAACAGTTCCGAAACATCCTGTCTATAGTAAACTTTCTCAGCCCAATTTTTATCCTTCAATTTTAAAGTATTGTATTTACCAACGCCAAAGGGGGTAAAAAAGCGCATTAATTCTATAACGGGGTTATAATTTGCGGTGGCTACAACACCCTGGTATTTCTTTCCATTACCATTATCGTAAACAGGTAGGTCTTTAACAGAGTTTTTAAGTGCATCCATTAAGCTGATCTGTTTATCAGTCGGGATAATAAACACCGATCCTGTTCTGTCGTATGCATCGCCGTTGGATTGCTCGGTTAAATCGACAAAAACATTGGGGTTGGACTGAAACTCGGGAAATTTAACTTTCCTGGCAATCACTGTCCCCCCTGCAAAACGGAATACAGAATCGTTCGATTGTGGTTTATCAATAAAGTTAATTGTTTCGTTATTAAATACACTCAGTGTGGTAAACCTGCTTTTCCAGAGTAAATCTTTATAGGTTAATCCATCAGTGAGTTTAGCACTTATTTTTTGCAGATCGATTGGTTTCGAATTTTTAACTTCTTCAATTTTTGTAGCTGTTACAAAACTACTGCCATTACGCACCTGTTCTAAAACCAATCCAAGATTCTGTCCTAAACTGGTTGGCGCTGCTTTTATACCAGCATCGTTAGTATACCATAGATCTATTCTATTGGAATTAACAACTGTTGTGGCCTTTTTACACGTATAACCCAAAATCACTTTGGTTTCGTTGCTCAACTCAAAAGTTTGCTTGCCAATTGCAGCACTATCGGCGGTTGCAATCTGCTTATTCACATCTAAATTGGCAAGCTGAAATAAAATTTGTGCTGGTTTCGTAACAACGCTCTGTTCGTAAGGGTACTTTGCCCTATGATCAAGAATAGCTACATTACTGATTAAATTTTGACCTGCAGAAGCCAGTACCACTGTAGCATTTTGGTCTTCTTTCGATTTCCCATCCGACGATCGGAAGTAAATTATTTTATAAACCGCATTACTTTTAAGTACGGCTTGGGCTTGTAATTTAAAAGAAAGAAAAATCGAAAAAATAAGGATGCAGAGATGCTTCATATAGTTAAAAAAACCAAATATAGATAAAGTATCTGTCATTGCGAGAAGACTTTTCAGCCGACAGCTTGCCCCGATTTTAGGGAAAGCAATCTATTTCCTTCATGGTTCTTTCTACAAAGATTGCTTCTTCCAATGAAAAATTGGCTTCGCAATGACGACCTGCGGAGAGATGCCTCCCCTTCTACCGCTCCAACCGATCCTCTACAAAAGCAAAGGGCAGTAAACTCTTCACGCTTGGCACTTTTAACACTTCTCCATTTAGGCAATAAAAAATCACTTCAATTGGTGTATTTTGCTTACGCTCAAACTCTGCCATCACCTGTAAACAGCCTCCACAGGAGGTAATGGGTTTCAAAATCTCAAAACTATCGGTTTGGGCAGTTATGGCCATACTTTCTATAACTGCATTTGGATAGGTAGCGCCAATGGTAAAAAGCGCAACACGCTCTGCACAAAGCCCTGATGGATAGGCTAAATTTTCTTGGTTGCTGCCCAGTATAGTTTCGCCGGAGGACAAGCGGATTGCCGTACCTACTCTAAATTTTGAATATGGGGAATAAGACGTATTTAAAGCCTGCGCTGCAAGTTCACAAAGCGTTCTATCTACCGTCGTTAATTCTGTAATACTTTCGTATTGTTCAAAAGTTATATTTAGATTTATTGAATTCATTTGTAACCGATTATTAAACCGCCAATGTTAAATTTTTATAGCGGGCGAACAATTTAAGTTATTTTTTGTATTATTTAATAAAAACCGCCTTAAAATTAATTTTAATGGCATGCATTTATCAAACACCAAACACACTTAGCTTTGAATAAATACGTACGCAAAAGTCTAAAAATTTTATTGTGGGTAATTGCTTCCATCATTATTCTGGTTGTTGGTTTAGCCCTGTCTCTAAATATTCCGGCGGTTCAGAATTTTGTTAAAGACAAAGCCATAAACTACCTTAAAAATAAAACCAAAACAGAGGTAAGTTTAGAAAGCATTAAAATTGCCTTACCAAAAGATGTGGTTTTAAATAAATTTTATATCGAAGACCGTAAAGGTGATACCTTATTATACGCCGAAAAACTAGCAGTTGATATCAGCTTATTTAAACTGTTAAAAAACACCATCGAGGTTAACAATATTGAGCTGAAAAACATACGTGCAAATGTTAAGCGTATTAGTCCTGATACAACTTTCAACTTTTCGTTTCTGGTTGATGCTTTTATGAGCGATCAGAAAAAGCCTGAGGAAAAAGTAGATAAAGACACTGCCTCTACCCTTAAATTTTCTGTCGATAAAGTTTCATTTGAAGATATAGGCATCAACTATCGTGATGACGTGGCAGGTAATGATGTGAAATTATACCTGGGCGCATTTAAAACCAAAATCAAAGATTTTGATCTGGCCAATCAGCATTATGTAATTAAAGAATTGAGTTTAGTGAACACTTCTTTACGTTATCTGCAACAAAAACCACTGGTACAGTTGGTGCAACACATTACAAACAGTGTTGATAGCAGCGAGAAAAAACAGGGAAAGTTACCATTAATAGAAGTGCAGAACTTCATTTTCAGTAAGGTAAAAGTAAATTATGACGATCAGCTATCCACTACCAAAGCTGTTGCCGACGTAAATGACCTGGGGCTGGTAAGCCTAAAGGTAGATTTAACCAACAGTAAATATGCTGTTGATGATGCACATTTAAACAAATCGAATATTCTTTTTGCTTTTAAGCCAGCGCCAAGTAATGATTTAAAGAAAGTTAAAGATACTGTAGTGCCCGAAAAATCGCCTTTGGGTTTAATTATTAAGCATATCAGCTTAGCGGATAACAATGTACAATTCGATAATCTTGGGGCAAAATCTACCCCGAAAGGTATGGACTTTAACCACCTAAAAATTAACCAGCTCAATTTAGGCGCCAGTGATGTAAGTTACAGCGCTGCAGGTATAAAGGCCAATGTTAAAAATGGATCGTTAAAGGAAAAAAGTGGTTTTGTCTTGGATCAATTGAGAGGTAATGCGGTTTATAACGACAAACAGATTAAGCTGAGTAATTTCATTTTAAAAACGCCTAACACTTCAATCGAAAATGCGACAGAATTAAATTTTACCTCGATGGAGGATTTAACCAAACATCCTGAACGCGTTAAATTGAATTTAACCTTTAAAAATACCAACATTGGTTTAAAGGATGCTGGCTTTTTTAGCGATGCCATACCAGCCAACTACCGCAACGAAAAAATAAAGCTGAATGCCGATGTTAATGGCTATCTGAATAACCTGAACATTCCAAAACTACAGATCAGCGGTTTGAAAAATACCCAGATTGATATTAGCGGAAAGGCAAAGGGCTTACCAGATATCAAGAAAACTTATCTCGATTTAAACATTAAAAAACTTCATGTTACCAAAGGAGATATCGTGGTAGCTGTACCTAAAAAATCTTTACCGCCAACAATCGAATTGCCGAACGTAATTGATGCGAAAGGTAATTTTAAAGGTTCAATGACCGATTTTAACACCAACATGAACATTAATACCGATATGGGTGGTGCTGTTGTGGTTGCAGGAATGAAAGGGCCTAAAGGTAAAGAAAGCTATAAGGCAGATATTAGTTTAAGTAACTTCAATGTTGGCAGGCTCTTAAAAATGCAGCCAAAATTGGGTAGGATTTCAGTTAAAGCAAATGTTGCAGGTATAGGGCTCGATCCTAAAAAGATTAATGCAAAATTTAACGCAAGGGTTATTAATGCTTACTATAATAAATATACCTATCGTAATTTAAGCCTTGCCGGCAATTACAGTAACCAGAATGTCAGCATTAAAAGTAACATGCCCGATAGTAATGCCAACTTTAATTTAGATGCTAAAGTGAATTTGGCAGGTAAATATCCAGCGGTAAAAGCCGATTTAAACTTAAAGCAGGTAAACTTACAGGCATTAAACTTTAGCCCAACAGTATTAAGTGCTGCAGGTATAGTTAAAGTAGACTTAGCCACTGCAGATGCTGATTATTTAAATGGATCGGTTGATGTTACCAGCTTACAGTTGGTAAAAGACAAACAAAAAATCAATGTAGATACGATTTCCATCCGTGCAAAATCGACCGCTACAGAAAATGAGCTAACCTTAAAATCTGAAATACTATCGGCTAAAATTGATGGCAGATACCAGCTCACCAAAGTAGGCGATGCCATCATCAACGAAATTAATAAATATTACGCTTTTGGCACTGTAACTAAAGTTCCCGATCAACGCTTAAGGTTTTTTGTACAGGTTTACGACTCTAAATTATTAAAGGAATTTGTACCCGAGTTAACGGTATTCAAACAATCTCAGTTTTACGGATTAATCGATACACATAAAGATAGCTTACAGATTAAAGGGAATTTCCCACAGGTGGTATATGGTGATTTTAAGGTCGATACCACCGTGCTAAACATCAATAACGACAACAATAAATTAGACTATAGTTTAACCGTTAAACGTCTCCAAAGCCCATCTATTGCACTCTTCAATACCGAAGTAAGTGGCGAAGCAGCCAGCAATAATTTAGGCGTAAATGTTTTCTTACGAGACAGGCAGCGCAAAAATAAATATGTAATTGGTGGTAATTTCCAATCTATTAACAAAGATTTTAAATTCACCCTCGATCCACAGAAACTTCTGCTCGATTACCAGAAATGGGTAGTTTCGCAAGACAATTATATCCAGTTCGGTGCCTCAGGTGTATTGGTTAATCAATTTCAGATCAGCAATAAGGGCCAATCACTTTCCATCAATAGCAATCCTACCGAAGCAAATGCCCCCTTGGCAGTAGAATTTAAAGATTTCCAGTTAGAAACCTTAACCAAATTTGCAGAAACCGATACCACTTTGGTTGGCGGTCGTTTAAATGGAACGGCTAATGTTAAAGACCTGGCCGGCACACCAAAATTTGAAGCTAACTTAACCATCGATCAGTTACGTTACCAAAAAGATCAGCTGGGTACCTTGCGCCTCGCCGTAAACAACAATATCGAAAATGCCTTCGAGGTAAATGTGGCCCTAACCGGCGTGCATGAGTTAAGGGTTAATGGCTTCTATTATACTGCACCAGAAAGCGCTTTAGATCTTACGGTAAACGTAGATAAGATTGAAATGAAAAACATCGAAAGTTTATCCGCAGGCCAGCTTAAAAACGGTACAGGTACCTTAACCGGGGCACTTACTGTTAAGGGCGCACTAGCGGCTCCGAAAATTCTGGGCGACTTAACCTTTAACAATGCAGGAATCAAAGTGGCTTATGTAAACTCATATTTCCGTATGCCGAATGAAAAAATATCGTTTACAAATGAAGGCATCAGTTTTAATAACTTTACACTAATTGATTCCTTAAATCAAAAAGCAACTGTAAACGGAAAGATCTACACCACCGATTTTAAAAACTACCGCTTCGGTTTAGATATCCGAACGAACAATTTCAGGGCAATCAATTCTACCGCAGCCGATAATGATATGATTTATGGTACGGTGTTTTTAACCAGCAATGTTAAGGTGCGTGGAGATTTGAACCAACCAGATGTAAACATGAACATCAAGGTAAATAAGGGTACAAAATTTTTCTTTGCTTTACCTTCAAGTGATCCAGCGATTATTGATCAGGAAGGTATAGTGCAATTTATTGATGCCGATGCCCCCCCATTTAACGGACAAAAAGCCTTAAAGGTTGACAGTATCAGCAAATCACCCATCAAAGGCTTAAACCTTGTGGCAGCAGTAACTGTCGATCCTGAAGCAGAACTAAACGTTGTGGTAGATCCATCTACTGGTGATAATCTAAAAGTTAGAGGTGATGCAGACTTAAATGTAACAATGGATCCCAGTGGTAAAATCAGTATGACCGGTCGGTACGAGATCGTTGATGGTTCATACAATTTAACGCTGGCCGTTGTAAAAAAAGAATTTAAACTGGTTAAAGGGAGTACCATTGTGTGGACAGGCGAACCTACTTCTGCTACTGCAAATATTACGGCACTATACGAAGTTAACGCTGCACCTATCGATCTGTTAAATCAGCCAGATCTTTACGAGGCCAGAACCAAATTGCCTTTCCAGGTTTATTTGATGATAAAAGGGGAATTGTTAAAACCTACGATTTCCTTTAAGCTCGATCTGCCAGAAAATGAGCGCGGGGCTTTAAGTGGTCAGGTTTATACCAAATTGATTAATGTAAACCGCGATGAAAGTGAATTGAACAAACAGGTTCTTTCTTTACTTGCCCTAAACCGGTTTATTGCAAACAACCCTTTCCAAAGTTTGGCTGGCGGCGGTGGCGGTGTTTCTACGCTTGCCCGTTCGAGTGTAAGCAAACTGTTAACCGAGCAATTGAATAATTTAACCTCTGATCTAATTCAGGGTGTTGATCTGAACTTCGGTGTAAATTCATCTGAAGATTATTCAACCGGTTCGATGCAGCAAAAAACGGATCTGGAGGTTGGCTTATCGAAAAAACTTTTAAACGACAGGTTAACCGTTAGCGTAGGAAGCTCTTTTGCACTGGAAGGGCCACAGGCTCCAGGAGAAAAATCGACCAATATTGCGGGGAATGTAAACGTAGAATATGCGCTTTCTGCTGATGGACGTTATCGTTTAAGGGCCTATCGCCGAAACCAGAACGATATGATTGTACAGGGACAGATTGTTGAAACAGGCTTAGGCTTTACGCTGGTTGTAGATTACAATAAATTTAGAGAGATTTTCCAAAAGAAAAGGATCAGAAGAATAAGAAACATTGAACAGAAAGCACAAGATGAGAAAACTAATTAGACCGCTTTTATTTTTATTGGCCTGTTTAGTTTGGGCAGCTTGCAGTAGTACCAAATCGTTAAAACCAGGCCAGATTTTGTACACCGGTGCCGAGGTAAAAATCAATCCTGATTCATCCGGAAAAATTGACAATGAAAAACAGGTTAAAACCGATTTGGAAGCTAAAACAAGGCCACGCCCAAATAAATCTATTTTGGGCATAAAGTTTAAATTGGGCATTTACAATCTTGCTGGCGAACCCAAAAAGCCAAAAGGTTTTAGAAACTGGTTGCGCAGACAAGGAGAAGCCCCGGTGTTATTGAACGATGTAAAACTGAAATACAACAATGATGTACTATCCAGTTACCTCATTAGTGAAGGATATTTACAGGCCAATGTTACCGGCGATACCGTTATTAAAGGAAAAAAAGGTAAAGCCATTTATACTGCAGTCACAGGTCAACGTTATAAAATCAACAAGATTAATTTTCCGCCAGATACCGGGGTGCTTACCAAAATCATTAATGCCAACAAAGGCAAAACCTTGCTAAAAGTTGGCGATTATTATGATATTGACACCTATAAAAATGAGCGGATCAGGATTGATAACGATTTAAAGGAAAATGGCTATTTCTATTTCAGTCCCGATTATTTAATTATGCAGGTAGATAGTACCATAGGTAAAAACCTGGTTAATGTTTCGGTTAAGGTAAAAGATATTGCTCCAGATGCAGCATTAAAACCTTATACCATTAAAAACATTAACATATACCCTAGTTATTCGTTGAGGAGAGATAGTACATTAAGAAAGTTAAAACCGCTTCAATATAATGATTTCAATATATATGATGACCGAAACACCTTTAAACCAAGACTTTTCGATCGTTTGGTATTTTTTCAAAAAGGCGAACCTTATAACCGTAAAGATCATAACCAATCGTTAAACCGAATGGTAAATGTAGGTGCTTTTCAAGATGTGAGGGCCGAATTTTTACCGGTTGATAGTTTCAAAAACAATCAGCTCGATTTAAATATCTATTTAACGCCTTTAAAGAAAAACTCTCTTACCTTTTCTGTTACAGGAACAAGTAAATCAAACAATTTCGTCGGCTCAGAGGTAAAAGTTACACAAACCACCAGAAACCTATTTAGAAATGCAGAGCAGTTAGACATCAGTTTAAGCGGTGGTTTCGAAACACAAACTAAAGGAACTTCACTAGGCAAAAACTCCTTGTCGTTAACCGCCGAAGGAAAGCTAACCTTTCCGCGGTTAATTGTACCATTTTACAAACCCAACAGCACCAATGCCTTTATTCCGAGAACCATTACTTCACTTTCTTACCAAATGCTAAACCGAGGTTCTGAATATACTTTGCATGCCGTAAAAGGCGAATACGGTTATAATTTTAAAGAAAATCAGTACAAAGAGCATAATTTTAACCCGATTTCGATTAGTTACGTGTCAACAGGGTTTCCAAATAAAGATGTCGAAGATAGTCTTTATAAAGTAAATCCATTATTAAGAAGCACCTTAGAAAGTCAGTTTATCGTCGGCAGCAATTACAACTTCACCTATACCAACCAGATGGAAGATAACCGCCGCAACAACACCTATTTCTATGGTGCTTTAGAAACCGGCGGAAACGTTTGGGGCCTGTTTACCTCTAAAAATGACGAAGGGAAACGCACCATTTTTAATACTCCGCTCAACCAGTTTATCAGAGCAGAGGCCGATTTAAGAGATTATTATAAAATTACCAAAAGCCTGATCTGGGCCAACCGCTTAAATTTAGGTTATGGTTTTGCTTATGGCAACAGCACCTCATTGCCTTTTGTAAGGCAATTCTTTGCCGGTGGCAGTAACGATGTTAGGGCTTTCCCTGCCCGTACTTTGGGGCCTGGCACTTATAAAGTTCCGGATGATGCGATTTTTGCCGATCAGGGTGGAGATATTAAGCTAATGCTCAATTCGGAACTCCGTTTTAAAATAGTGAGTGTTCTCTACGGAGCACTGTTTGTAGATGCCGGAAATATCTGGTTGAGAAAAGAAGATCTTGGAGAACCTGACAAACCTGAGACAGCAAGGCTTGGATCTGGTTTTAAGCTAAAAAATGCCTTTAACGAACTGGCTGTAGGTACTGGTGCAGGTGTACGGGTAGATGTCAGCATTTTTGTAGTCCGTTTAGATGTAGCTTTCCCGGTACGTAAACCATACTTACCAGAAGGACAAAGATGGGTGTTCGATGATATTGCCTTCGGTAATAAGGACTGGCGTAAACAGAATTTAATTTTTAACATTGGGATAGGGTATCCTTTTTAATTTTTCGATGAAAAGAGTAAGAGTATTACATAAGATCAAATATTTTTTTGTTGCCATTTATCACCTTTTTATAGCCGCAGGAAAAGGTTTTATGGAAGATAGGGTAACTAAATTAAGTGCTTCACTTGCTTATTACACCATTTTTTCGCTTACGCCGCTTATCATAATCCTCCTCTCTGCCGCCACGCTATTTTTGGGTGATAAAAAAAATGAGGAAACACGGGGGAAATTTTTTGGCCAGGTTACCGAATTGGTGGGTAAAGATGCGGCAGGCCAGATACAGGGTTTTGTAGAACATGCCAACAAAACAGGTCAATCAACTTTTAGTTTAGTTGTGGGGATTGTTGCGCTTATTATCGGTTCTACCGCTATTTTTATCGAAATACAGGATAGTATAAACATGATTTGGAAAGTAAAGGCTGTTCCTAAAAAAGGCTGGATTAAAATGCTTTCTAACAGGCTATTGTCTTTTTCACTAATTGTTTCAATGGGGTTTTTATTACTGGTATCCCTAGTAGTAAATAGTGTAGTGGTAGGCTTAGGTTCTAAATTAGCCAACCTACTTTCACAAAGTAATATAGATGAAGTGATTCCGGTTGCTAATGATACCATGGCCTTACTGATTTATATTTTAAACAATGTAATTACGCTTGCGGCTGTTACGGCTGTATTTGCCGTTATATTTAAAGTATTACCCGATGTTATCATCCGCTGGAAATCTGCAATAATTGGGGCACTATTTACCGCGGTTCTTTTTAGTTTAGGTAAATATCTGATCGGGATTTATATCGAAAAAGGTAATCCAGGTTCGGCCTTTGGCGCAGCCAGTTCAATCATTGTTATTTTATTGTGGATTTATTATACTTCCATTATACTCTACTTCGGCGCTGAATTTACACAGGCTTATGCCGAAAAGTACGATAATGGCATTTCTCCTAGTAAGTATGCTGTATTTACCAAAATTACTATTGTAGAGAAAAAGGTAGATATATTGCCCCCACAACACCCTGAAGATACGGTAAGTGTACCTAAAGAATAAAACGGCCGTCATACAGCATCAAGCTTTGGGATCAACATCTTTCCAGCAAAATAGCCCCTGAAATAAATTCAGGGTGACGATTTAAACATAAAGAACACATTATAAACCAGAGAAGTCAAGTTTTTAAAACTTGACTTCTCTTTTATGTTATGAATAAAAACTGGTTAGTGAAGACACAAACCAGATATTACTAAGCTACTTCTTCAGTAATCACTTTAGGCTCTTCAGTTACTTCATCCTTCTCTATTCTTAGGTTACGGATAATGTGCTGCTGCCTGTCTGGCGTATTTTTGCCCATATAATATTCCAGCAAACTTTTAATCGTTTGATCTTTCAAAATAACAGGGTCTAACCTGATATCTTTTCCGATAAATAACCCAAATTCATCAGGAGAAATTTCTCCTAAACCTTTAAATCGGGTAATTTCTGGTTTATTGCCCAGTTTTTCGATTGCATTTTTACGTTCTTCGTCACTATAGCAATAAATAGTTTCCTTTTTATTCCTAACCCTGAAAAGTGGCGTTTGTAAAATGTAAACATGGCCCGCTTTTACCAGATCAGGGAAAAACTGCAGGAAGAAAGTCATCATCAGCAAACGGATGTGCATACCATCCACATCGGCATCTGTTGCAATTACAATATTGTTATAATGAAGCCCTTCTAAACCATCTTCGATATTTAAAGCGTGTTGTAACAAGTTAAATTCTTCATTTTCGTAAACCACTTTTTTGGTAAGCTCATAACAGTTAAGCGGCTTACCCTTCAAACTAAACACCGCCTGGGTATCCACATCACGCGATTTAGTAATTGAGCCTGAAGCCGAATCTCCCTCAGTAATAAACAAGGTGGTTTCGTAACGTTTCTCGTGCGTGGTATTAAAATGCACCTTACAATCACGCAGTTTTTTATTGTGTAAAGAAGCTTTTTTAGCCCTGTCGTTGGCCAGTTTTTTAATTCCTGCAATATCTTTACGCTCGCGTTCTGATTGAATAATGCGTTTTAAAAGTGCATCAGCAACGTCTGGGTGTTTGTGCAGATAGTCATCAAGCTCTTTTTTAACAAAATCGTTAATAAAAGTAGCTACCGATGGGCCTTCGGGGCCCATGTTCTGTGAGCCTAGTTTTGTTTTGGTCTGCGATTCGAAAACAGGCTCCTGTACACGCACAGAAATTGCCGCTATAATAGATGAACGTACATCGGCCGCATCAAACTCTTTTTTGAAAAACTCCCGAACGGTTTTCACCACCGCAGCTCTAAACGCCGCCTGGTGCGTTCCTCCCTGTGTGGTGTGCTGTCCGTTTACAAATGAGTGGTAATCTTCGCCATACTGTTGACCATGGGTCATGGCAATTTCTATATCTGGCCCAATCATATGGATAATCGGGTAACGGATTTCTTCTGGCTTATTAAATTTAGAAAGCAGATCGTATAGACCTCTTTCTGAAAAGTATTTCTGGTTATTGAAATTTATAGTTAAACCGGTATTTAAGAATACATAGTTCCAAACCATACTCTCTACAAAATCGGGTATGTAATGGTAGTTTCTGAAAATGGTTTCATCCGGATAAAAAGTAATGGCTGTACCGTTACGCTGAGTAGTATCAATAACGGGTTGTTCGTTTACAATTTCTCCTTTAGAGAATTCTACTTTTTTTGTTTTTCCATCACGGTACGATTGTACGGTAAAACTGGTAGAAAGTGCATTAACCGCCTTGGTACCCACACCATTTAAACCTACCGATTTTTGGAAGGCATTACTGTCATATTTACCTCCGGTATTTATTTTGCTTACACAATCGATTACCTTACCTAATGGGATACCACGACCGTAATCGCGTACATTCACTTTTTGTTCCGAAAGCGTAATTTCGATGGTCTTTCCAGTACCCATAACAAACTCATCAATAGAGTTATCTACAATTTCTTTTAGCAAAACGTAAATACCGTCATCTTGAGCAGAACCATCGCCAAGTTTACCAATATACATACCTGGACGAAGCCTGATGTGCTCTTTCCAATCTAATGAACGAATACTGTCGTCGTTATAAATTACTTCTGCCATACTGTGTTTATCTGTTCTTCAATGAAAAACTTTGCATTTATAGGCTTGCAAAGCAATGAAGAATTTGTAGAAATAACCCTGATGATTGAAATAAAAATATTTTCAAATACATTCTTCAGAATTATTATACAATAATAGATTTATTCTGTGAGGCTCGCAAAATAAAATTTCCACATATAAACAGTGAGTCGTAAAGGGCAATGGTTCATGGTCAATTGGCTTATGGGCGATCAGCCATGAGCGATCAAACGATGAACCATTTTTCCACATCCTCAGAAGCCGATTACACCTAATTTATTACCCCTAATCAATCATTCAAATTTTCCTATCTTCATCCCATATTATAAATCCTATTTAATGCAACAGAAGAAGCAACTTTCACTATTCGACCTATCCATGATTGTGGTAAGTTTAGTTATTGGAATGGGTGTATTCCGCACGCCCGTAAATGTTGCAGCCAAGGCCCAGGTTCCTGAACTTTTTTACCTGGCCTGGTTTATTGGTGGCTTTGTGGCTTTTTGCGGGGCATTAACCTATGCTGAAATAGGTTCGCGTTTTCCGGTAACAGGCGGGTATTACAAAATATTTTCAGCGGCTTATCATCCTTCTATTGCTTTCGCCATTAACTGTATCGTTATTATTTCAAGCGCAGCATCTGTAGCAGCAATTTCAATTATTGGCGCAGAATACCTGAGCAAAATTATTCTCCCACTTGAGAAACAAACCGAAACCTACCGGGTCGCCATAGCCATCATCACTATTTTAGCTTTCTATTTTATTAATCTGTTAGGCTTAAAAGCGAGTGCTAAAACACAGAATGTATTAACAGTGATTAAAATCGGAATGATTTTAACACTCATCTGTGCTGTATTTTTTGGCGGGAAAACGCAAACCGTTACACCAATTTTTAAAACAGCAAACAGCACTTTACCAACCTGGTCTGATTACGGAAAAGCATTAGGTCTTTGTTTAATTGCCGTTTCTTTTTCTTACGCAGGTTATGCACAGACCATTAATTTTGGTGGCGAAGTTAAAGAAGCCAAGAAAGTAATCCCGCGTTCCATCATTATCGGCTTAACTATTATTGTGATCCTTTATTTGGCTATTAACTATGTATATGTAAAAGTTATCGGTTTCGAAGAACTGAAATCAGCAGAAAGTATAGCAGCGATATTAGCTTCAAAAATATTTGGTACAGCAGGATTCAACGCCCTTTCTGTAATTATTTTTTTCTCGGTAATGGGTTATGTAAATGTAAACCTTTTGAGTAACCCGAGAGCGATGTTTGCCATGGGCGAAGAAGGTGCCCTGCCAAAAATATTCAGCAGGATGAATAAAAAAACAGCGGTAATTACCATTAGCTTAACGGTTTTTACATTAATTGCCGTTGTAATTATTTTCTATGCAAAAACTTTCGACAAGATTTTAAACTATACCATTTTCTTAGAAAGCATTAGCATGGCCAGTTCTGCAGCCACTATTTTCATCCTCAGAAAAAGAACAGCACATCTTGATAAAAAAACTATCTATACTGTTCCTTTATATCCTATATTGCCTGTCATATTTATTGCCGCTTATACCTTTGTTGCCTTCAGCATTTACGCTGATGATCAAAATGCGGCACTTAATGGTTTATATATTTTTGTTGGCTTTCTGGCAATGTATTTTGTGAGCAGGTGGTTTAAGAAAAAATAGTACCGGCGGATCGTCATTCCCAACTTGATTGGGAATCCTAATGCAATAAGCTTTAAGATTCCCGCCTGCGCAGGAATGACGCCAAATCTTTGGAACTTGCCAAAGGCAGACCTAAGTAAAATAAACCTGATTGGAATGAACATGAAGCGCAGCGAAATAAAATGGAAAGCAGGACTAATTTAACCGATGAAAACAGAAACCTGCTTTACAAAAACATAAAAGAATTTAAATAATTAATGAACAGAACACTCTCCTTAAAACAAGAAATTGCTTACGCTGCAGGTATGATTGGTTGGAGCACAATGACAAATATTATCATTGTAATGCTTCCCTATTTCTATCTTCCACCAAGTAATGCTGGCTTACCGCCCTTGGTGCCGCAGCTTGTTTTATTGGGTGCATTTAATATTCTTTCTATTATTGCTGCCTCAGGCAGATTGGTAGATGCCATTTACGATCCCTTTATTGCATCTAAAAGCGATGCAAGCACCAATAAAAATGGCCGTAGAATGCCTTTTATGAAATGGGCTATTATCCCGGCAATGCTTTTCTGCGGACTGGTTTTCTACCCGGTCCAAAAAACCGAAAGCCTGCACAATGCTTTGTGGCTCACCGTAACGCTTTGCTTGTTTTTTGTATCGGTTACCACCTACATTATCCCCTATAACGCTTTACTAGCCGAAGTAACCAATACGCCAAGACAGAAAGTTAAGCTGTCCAGCTATCAACAAGTGGGCTTTGTCATCGGCATTATTTTATCAGCCTGCACCAACAATTTTGCCGATCTGGTTGAAGACAATTTTCATGTAGCCAACCGTAGCGAGGCGATCCAGATTGCCATATGGGGTTTATGCATTTTATCGGGCCTGGTAATGTTATTGCCAATTTTTTTCATCAATGAAAAAGAATTTTCGGTGGCCAAACCTACCCATATACCTTTATGGCCCGCAATAAGGAGCACCTTTAAAAACAGCAATTTTAAATATTACCTGATCTCTGATTTTGCTTTTTATACCGCATTAAGCATTATATCAAGCGGTTTATTGTTTTTCTGTACCGTTTTATTGGGTCTCCCAGAATCAGAAGGTGGGAAATTTATGGGTGCCATGGTTTTGGCTTCCTTACTATTTTACCCGCTGGTTAATTTTGGTTCTGCTAAAATTGGTAAAAAACCTTTTGTATTACTTGCCTTTGGTGTACTTTGCTTAATATTTGTAACCATTTTCTTTTTAGGCAAATTGCCATTAGGCCCGCATACACAGATTTACATCCTGGTACTATCCGCTTCATTTCCCTTAGCGGCGCTCGGTATTTTACCCACGGCGATCTTAGCGGATATTGCTCAAAGAGATACTTTAGAAACGGGTGAAAACCACGAGGGTATGTTTTTCGCTGTGAAATACCTTTTCGTAAAACTCGGCCAAACCTTAGGTATCGCCATTTTCGCCATGCTTACCATTTATGGTAAAGACCCCGGAAACGATTTCGGATTACGATTAAATGGAATTGTAGGTTTCGGGCTCTGTTTAATTGCCCTTTTGTTTTTTAGCAGGTTTAAAGAAGAGAGATGATTTAGCCTAATAACCTAAGTTCCTTAATAAAAGTGGTTGTTCTATTATTTTGATTTTTTATGGAAAGCAATTTCTATGCTGCTTCGGTTACTGCAGCCCCGCCCTTTGCTTAATCCCGATAAAAGAAGTATATAAATTAAACTATTCTTAAATCGGGATAACGCTGTTGGTCGGGTTTATTTTACTCCCGATAGTAGCAGTATTTCAGTTACCCAGTCCCATGTTAAAGCCTACCGTGCGGACACATCTTTTATTAGTTCTATTATTTATTTGTTTTCAGCGCACATTCCTAAGACGATCGTCATACTCCAAGCTTTGTATATTCATAGCATAAAATACATTGGCGGAGCAATGTTTATGATCATCGCTCCGCCCATTTACTCGTTTATAAACTAATATCCCGGGCTCTGTTTTAATACCCCTTTACTTCTATCTATCTGATCTTGAGGCAAAGGAAAATAATCATCCCTGGCTTCAATGGTAATGCCTTTTAAGTAGTTAAAATAGCCACCTTCAAAAGAAAAATAACTCTCAAGCGTTTGTTTGGCTATACCCCAACGCACAAGATCGAAAAACCGGTGGCCTTCCATTGCCAATTCTAATCTGCGTTCGAAACGTACTGCATTTCTAGCATAAGTATCATTTGGAAACGACACGTACCCACTAACCTTGTAAGCCGCAGCCGGCACTCCGTTTATAGACTGGGGTGTTATTTTAGCTGCCCGTGCCCTTACTGCGTTTACCAAAGTTAAAGCTCTGTCTAAATCGCCTTTTTCTACCGCGCATTCTGCCGCCATCAGATAAACATCACCTAAGCGGATCAGATTCACATTTAATCCGGTTATGTTGGTGTTTCCAGGTGCTGTTCCGCTCGAAATCTGAGCAGCATCAATAGTATTCTTAACAGCTAAAAAAGGGCCTCCGTTACTGGCATCACGAATCCATGTATCGCCAGGCATTAAACCCCAATCGCGATATGCAACACCGCGTCTTCCTATTGTTGATTCAATTCTTGGATCAAAAGGTAAAGTTTTATCCACGGTATAATTTGTTTTATCGGCTCCGGTTAATCCGTAATCAGATTTATATGGATTAGTCCGGTAACTGCCATCCAATAGCGGTAAACCTACGGCGTTTACCTTAAATGAGTTAGCCAAATCTATAGTTGGCTGGAAAAAACCGCAACATTTAATCGGCGCATTGCCATACGGAAAGTTAAGCATATCGCCCACATTACCATTATCACCACCAGTACCATCTGTTCCAACGGAGTGCTGAACAGACATAATGGTTTCTGGCCCGTCTTCTTTGGTGATATCAAAATTATCTGAATACGGCATATCAATCAGAGATGGTTTTGCCAAAATTACAGCATTCAACAAATCGTAGGCTTCAGGATATTTCTTCTGATATAAATATACCTTTCCAAGATAAGCCTGAGCAGCATATTTATCTACCCTACCTTTTTGATTTTTTGGTTTGATTGTGCTTAAATTGGCAACAGCAAACTGAAGATCATCTACGATATTTGGATAAATATCTTTATCATTTGGAACAAAAGTACCGCTTGTAGCTTCCGTAATGTATGGCACCACTTTAAATATCCGTACCAAAAAGAAATAATAATGTGCCCTTAGTAATCTGGTTTCGCCCTGAATTTCCTTTGCACGGGCATCGCCAAATTTTGCGGTACCTTTTCCGGCCTGCAGGTTTGCCAAAATTTTAAGGGTATTGTTGCAGCGTTGGATCCCTTCAAAACACCTGTCCCAGATATTCGATAAATTATCGTTTGTACTAGTTGGCGCATGTTGCTCAATGGCATTCATTGGTGGCTGATCGCCTATCTCACTCCCTTTATGTGCATTATCAGAAGCAACTTCACCAAATAACCATTGGCTTGGCGCGGCACCATAATTGCCATAAGTTCCGTTTACATTACCGTTAAGTAAACTATACGCCCCGATTAACAAACCTTCTACACCGTCTTGTGTAGTCAGTTGGTCTTCTGTTAATTCGCCTTGTGGCTGAAGCGTTAAAAACTCCTTTTTGCAGGAAAACGTACTGCAAATTAATAAGGAAAGAAGAATATATTTTATATGTTTCATTTTGATATCTTTTAATTAAAATCCAACATTAATACCGATTAAAAACTGACGTGGTGAAGGATAAACACCCTTATCAACCCCAAGTGCCGAAAAAGTATCGGCAGGCGGCCCCGAACTACCTACTGAAGAAGCGGCATCCCTGGTCTGACTAACCTCTGGATCTAAACCTGTATAATTAGTAATGGTGAAAAGGTTAGTAGCGCTAACATAAACCCTTAATCTGGTAATGCCCGATTTTGGTCCAAATGCCTTAGCTGTAGGAACTGAATAACCGATCTGTATATTCTTCAACCTTAAAAAGCTACCATCCTGAACATAATAACTTGATGAAGCCAATTCTACATCAGATGCGCCTACATAAGCAGATGGAATAAGACTCGAAGAATTACTAGGGCTCCAGGCATTTAACAATCTTGTACTTTTTGCACCAGCAAAAGATGGAAAATCTGTAAAGTAACGGGTAGCTTCAAATAAATCGTTGCCTTGAACACCATATAAGAAAGCAGAAATATCAAAGTTTTTATAAGATGCATTTAAGTTTACCCCGTAGGTAAAATCTGGATTTGGATTGCCGATAATGGTACGGTCTTTAGGATCGATTACGCCATCGCCATTAATATCCTGGTAACGCAAACCGCCTACCCTTGCACCTGCATACGACGGATTGTTTTGAATATCAGCTGTACTTTGATAAATTCCTGCCGTTTTGTATCCAAAGAAAGACCCGAAAGATTCGCCCTCCTGCAGCACACTGGTTTGTAAACTTCTGTAATTGCCATAAACCTGATTAAAAATACCAGGGGCTAACCTTACAATTTTATTGTTGTTTTTGGAAAAGTTTAAACCAATATCAAATTTAAAAGGACTATCTGCGTTTCTTCCGTAGTGATAAGCAACATTAAACTCGACCCCTTTATTGCTCATATCGCCAATATTAACATAAGGTGAGCTGCCTAAACCTACTACACTCGAAGGTAAAGGCAAATTATAAAGCATATCGGAGGTTTTTTTGTTGTACCAATCTAATGATCCATCTATGGCACCGCCTAGCAAAGTAAAATCAAGACCAACGTTTAAGGCTTTTAACGATTCCCATTTTACATCCGGATTTTGATAAGCATTTTGCCACACACCGGTAGTAAGGCCATTACCACCGCCAACAGCATAAGCTGAGTTAACAATAGAACTTTGATACCTGTTAATGTATTGGTAAGGAGGTATCCGCTGGTTACCGGTTTGGCCATACCCAACACGAAGTTTTAAATCGGTTATCCATTTAATACTTTTCATAAATTCTTCTTCCGATAACCTCCATGCTGCGCTTGCTGCCGGATAATAACCATACTTGTTCGCAGGACCGAAGTTAGAAGAACCGTCGCGACGGATGGTAATGCTGGCCAGATAACGATCGTGATAAGAATAATCTGCTTTGGCAAACAACGAGAACAGAGAGCCTATTGATCCATAACTAGAATTGCTGATGTTAGATGAACCTGTATTGAGGTAATAATAATCCTGACTGCCTAAAATAAAGTAGCCATTTCTTCCGGCATTTAGCTGTCTTGATCGCGACCTGATGGCTTCTGTACCAACCAATACATTTACCCTGTGCCTTTCATTAAACACCTTGCTGTAATTTAACGTATTGGTCCAGGTCCATTCGGTATTGTATCCCTGGTACTCATTCAGGTTATTTGAATTGTTACCTTCAGAAAATTCCAGGTTTGGATAACGCATAGATAAACCGTTAAAGTTTTCGTAGCGCAAACCGAAATTGGTTTTTAACACCAGTCCTGGAATGATATCGCCTTCTGCATAAACATTTCCAAAGAAGAAATTACTTTTATTTTTATTGTCTTTTGCGCGATAAAGAAAAGCAACAGGATTTTCTGCATTTCCCAGCTGGCTACCACGGCTACCGGCAAAATTCCCGGCGATGTCGTAAACTGGAATAATAGTAGGGATCCGGTATGCCCATCCCAATGCGCTTCCCTGATCCTGATAATCACCTGAAACATTCGGATTTACACCCAAACCAAAGCCTTCAGAATAGCTGTATTGTGCATTCTCGCCAAAACGGACCCTTTTATTAAATGCCGAAATATTGGTATTAGACCTAAAATTAAACCGTTTAAATCCGGTGTATTTAATTGTTCCTTTCTGATCCAGATAACCACCCGAGAAAGTGTATGTTGCATTTTCTCCACCTCCGGTAGCACTAAGCTGATAATTTTGAACAGGTGCAGTTTCAGTAATTTCATCAAACCAGTTGGTACCTGCTTTATTTGCTCTTGTAATCTGATAGAAAAGATCAGGATCACGGCTATAGTTATACTTAGCCGGATCTGCATCTGCAGCAGTAACATCCTGACCAAGTTTTAAACCTGCCACTAAATATTCAGGTAGTACAGGTGTTGAACCAGAGCCATAATTTTTCCCTGCCTCGATCGGCTTTCCCGCATTGGTATAGCCATCAAATACATATTGTGCATATTGTTGAGGATTCATCATTTCAGGGAAACTATTTTTTCTGGGCACCTGAGTGCCATAATAAGAATCGAGTGTGATTTTTGGTGTTCCGGCAATCCCTTTTTTTGTGGTGATGATAACTACACCATTATTTGCCCTAGAACCATAAATAGAAGCCGAAGATGCATCTTTTAACACCTGCATATTTTCAATATCATTCTGGTTAAGCCATGATAATTTACCTTCAAAAGGAACTCCATCAATAACATAAAGCGGTTCGTTATTATTAATGGTACTAATTCCCCTGATTCTGATCTGTGGTGTCGAGCCTGGGGCACCATCGTTAATAATCTGCACACCAGTAGCTTTACCCTGTAGCGCTTCTACAGCACTTGCGGCTGGCTGGGCTTTTAACAGCTCCATGTTCACTACCGCAACGGCACCGGTTAAATCTTTTTTCCGTTGAGAAGAATAGCCGGTTACAATCACATCGGTTAAATTGTTATTCTCTGCCTGTAGTATAACCGTGATGTTGGTCTGTTTGCCCACCACAACTTCTTTATTGCTGTAACCAACAAAAGAAATAATCAAAATATCGGTAGGTTTTACACTTAAAGAGAACGTTCCCGTGGCATCAGTGGTGGTACCTCCTGCGCCATCTTTAATTTTAATTGTAGCACCAATAACAGGTAATTTGTCATCGCTGGCAATAACCTTACCAGTGATTTTTGATTGGGCCGTTGCACTAAGAGCAAATAACATCCCCAAACACAAGAGAAGAAAACTCCTCTTGATACAAGATAGATTTTGTTTCATAGGTTTATATTGATTAGGTTAAATAATGCTTACTCAAACAGCTGATATTGCTTCTAGATTAATAGGCTTAACCGTATCAGCATATTACCATTAGTTACGAAGATGCGTTTAAGCGGCTTGGTTTGCCAGGCGCCAATGCCCCAAGAAAGGCAGGCATACAAGAAGAATGGAATCCTCCTGGTAAGTAGTAGATTTTTTCTCATAAGTAAGTGGTTAGATAGCTTTGTTAGGTATTTTATTTATGATTTACATGATTGTATCTTTTTAATTGAATAATAAATTAGTGTATAATATACACTTTAATAAAAATAAATATACATATAAAAAATAGTTATAATACAAAAACATCTACAAATAGATACTAAATTGAAAGGTAAATATACCAGACGACAACCCAATAGATGTAATAAATAACAATTTGAGGTTACATTTATCAAATAACATATTGTCATACATTTTTTGTATCTTTGCCGCCGAAGCAGGAATAAGGGCTTGCCATTCTGAATGGCATATTCTCTCCGCAAGTTAGTCCTTCAACAATTGATTGTTCTAGCTTCTTCGATAAATATTACACAGAAACATACATGTTATTCAAAGAATTAAACCTCATTGAGCCGATTCTAAAGGCCCTTGAGACCGAAGGTTATACACAACCAACACCAATACAGGAGCAATCCATCCCAACGATATTAAAAGGCAAAGATTTATTAGGTTGCGCACAAACCGGTACTGGAAAAACAGCAGCCTTTGCCATCCCGATGTTGCAGTTACTGCACGAAAAACACATCAATACCAAAGCAACCAAAAATATCAAAGCTTTGGTTTTAACACCTACACGTGAACTGGCCATTCAGATTGAAGAAAGTTTTAAAGCTTATGGCCGTCACTTAAATTTACGCCATTTAGTAATTTTTGGTGGTGTAAATCAACATTCGCAAGTAGAAGCCTTAAAGAAAGGTATTGATATTTTAGTGGCAACACCTGGCCGTTTATTAGATTTAATGAACCAAGGTTTCATCAGCTTAAATACCATCGAACTTTTCGTATTAGATGAGGCCGACCGTATGTTGGATATGGGCTTTATTCATGATGTGAAAAGAGTGGTGGCTAAATTGCCAGCTAAACGTCAGACTTTATTTTTCTCGGCAACCATGCCGGATGAAATCCAGAAGTTGGCCAACACGATTTTGTCTAGCCCGACAAAAGTAGAAGTAACTCCCATTTCTTCTACAGCCGAAACAATTGTTCAATCGGTTTATTTTGTTGATAAGCCAGATAAGAAAAAATTATTGATCCATCTTTTAGAAGATAAAAACATTCAAACCGCACTGGTTTTTACCCGTACCAAACATGGCGCAGACCGTATTGTTAAGGATTTAGCGCATGCGGGAATTAAAGCAGCGGCTATTCATGGTAATAAATCTCAAAATGCGAGGCAAAGGGCATTAACTGATTTTAAGGATAGAAAAATCCGCGTTTTGGTAGCTACTGATATTGCTGCACGGGGTATTGATATCGATCAGTTATCACATGTTTTCAATTTCGAATTACCAAACATTCCTGAATCTTACGTTCACCGGATTGGCCGTACTGGTCGTGCTGGTGCAAACGGTATTGCCATTTCGTTCTGCGATGCAGAAGAAAATGAATATTTATTGGATATCCAGAAACTGATCAAAATTACACTTCCGGTTGTAGATGATCATCCTTATCCATTAAGCTGGGAAAATATGTTGGCCAAAAACCAGGTCAAACGCAAACCACAAGCACAATCGAAAGGTAGCGGTGGCGGCAAAAAAGGTGGTGACGGCAATATGAGCGGTAAACCACGTAACGCCAGCAATAATAGAAGATTTGGTGGCAACAGGAGAAGAGGAGAAAGATAATCCCCGTCGTCATTCTAAACTTGTTTTAGAATCTTACTGGCAAGATAGATGAAGAAATAAATTCAGCATGACGTATCTTATAAATGATAAAAACCCCAAATTACGTTTTGTAATCTGGGGTTTTCTATTTTAAGGCAAGAGCAAAGAAAACCCTCTACCCTAAACCTTACTCCTTCTACCTTAAACAACTACATTAATAATCTTTCCTTTAACGAAAATGATCTTTTTTGTTGGTTTTCCGTCTAAGAATTTCTGGAATTGCTCATCGGCCAATAAAATGCTTTCAACTTCAGGCTGAGCCAATGTCAAGCTCAAATTCAGATTCATTTTCATTTTACCATTGATTGAAACCGGATAGGCAAACTCATCTTCAACCAGATATTCGGGTTTAAATGTTGGGAAAGCAGTATAAGATAAAGTTCCTGCTTCATTACCTAACAACTGCCAAAGTTCTTCACAAATATGTGGTGCATAAGGTGAAAGGATAATCACCATATCTTCCAAAATCTGACGGTTTTTGCATTTCAGATCCGTTAATTCATTTACCGCGATCATAAAGCTTGATACAGAGGTATTGAATGAAAAACGCTCGATATCATCTTGTACTTTTTTGATGATTTTATGTAACGATTTTAGTTCTGCTTTGGTAGGTACTGTATCGTTTACGTGGAAAACCCAGTCTTCATTGTGGAACAAACGCCAGAATTTACGCAGGAACTTAAATACACCTTCAATACCGTTTGTATTCCAAGGTTTACTCTGCTCTAACGGACCTAAGAACATTTCGTACATCCGCAACGTATCAGCACCGTAACGCTCAATCAAATCATCGGGATTAACCACATTGAATTTTGATTTCGACATTTTTTCTACTTCAACACCGCAGATATATTTTCCCCCTTCCAGAATAAATTCTGCATTGGCATATTCTTCTCTCCAGGCTTTGAATTTAGCAATGTTTAAAGTATCGTTCTCAACAATATTCACATCAACGTGCAATGCAGAGGTTTTATATTCTTTTCTTAATCCGGCTGATACATAGGTATTGGTAGGTTTTCCGTTCTCATCGTTAATACGATAAACAAAATTACTTCTACCCTGGATCATCCCCTGGTTGATTAGTTTTTTGAAAGGTTCTTCTTCTTTGGTGTAACCAAGATCTTTCAAAAATTTATTCCAGAAACGACTATATAATAAGTGGCCAGTTGCATGCTCAGAGCCTCCAATGTACAAATCAACATCTTTCCAGTACTCAACCGCTTCTTTTGAAGCAAAGTTGTTATTGTTATTGGCATCCATGTAACGGTACCAGTACCAGCTACTTCCTGCCCAACCTGGCATGGTGCTTAATTCGTAATGTCCGCCACCTTTTGGCAACCAGTTTTCAGCCCTGGCCAATGGTGGTTCGCCGGTTTCAGTTGGTAAATATTTATCAATTTCAGGAAGCAATAATGGCAATTCTTCTTCATTTACCAAATAAGGCAATCCATCTTTAAAGTAAACCGGAATTGGCTCTCCCCAATAGCGCTGGCGACCAAAAATCGCATCACGCTGACGGAAATTTACTTTTGCCTTGCCCGCGCCACGTTCTTCTAACCAGTTATTTAAAAAAGCAACAGCCTCTTTATATTCCATTCCATTAATAAAACCAGAATTGATATATTTTCCTTCCTTTGTTGGATCTGCCTGCACGTCAATATCTTTCTGTGCGTCTAAAATCTGTACAATCGGCAAATTAAAATGCGTGGCAAATAACCAGTCGCGCTGATCGCCACTCGGAACGCCCATTACCGCACCAGTTCCGTAACCTGCCAGTACATAATCGGCAATCCATAACTGCACACGTTCGCCACTTACCGGATTAATCACATAAGTACCCGTAAAAGCGCCAGAAACGGTTTTGGTATCGGCCATGCGGTCTAACTCTGATTTCTTTTTAGTTAAAGCAATATAGTTTTCGATATCCTGTTTTTGTTCAGGAGTAGTCAATTCTGCAACCCACTCATGCTCCGGAGCCAAAACCAGGTAAGAAACCCCAAAAATGGTATCTACACGGGTGGTGAAAACCTCTATATATTTTTCAGTTTTCAGTTTCGAGTTTTCAGTTTCTTCAACCGCCAACTTCGAATTGTCAACTGCAAACTTTACTGATGCGCCAACACTTTTACCGATCCAGTTGCGCTGCATTTCTTTAATCGGCTCTGGCCAATCGATGGTATCTAAACCCTGCAAAAGTCTGTCAGAATAAGCAGTAATCCGCATGCTCCACTGCATCATTTTCTTTTGCTCAACCGGGAAACCACCACGCTCAGAAAAACCGTCTTTAACTTCATCGTTCGCTAAAACCGTTCCCAATGCCGGGCACCAGTTTACGGTACTCTCACGGAGATAAGTTAAGCGGTATTTTAACAATTCAATCTGTTTCTCTTCATCGGTAAAGGTTGCCCAATCGCTCGGTAAAAATTCTTTAGTATCTTCGTCACAAACAGCCTTAACATCTGCAGTACCGGAAGCATTGAATTTTTCGATCAAAGTGGTAATATCTTCTGCCCTATCGTTTTCGATGTTGTACCAGGAGTTGAACAATTGCATAAAAATCCACTGTGTCCACTTGTAATAGGAAGGTTCGCTGGTGCGTACCTCTCTGCTCCAATCGAAAGAAAAACCAATTTGGTCTAACTGCCTGCGGTAGGTTGCAATGTTTGCCTCGGTGGTAATGGCCGGATGCTGTCCGGTTTGTATAGCGTATTGCTCTGCTGGTAGTCCGAACGAATCATATCCCATGGGATGCAATACGTTAAAACCTTTAAGGCGTTTATATCTTGAAAAAATATCTGATGCAATGTAACCCAGCGGGTGGCCAACGTGCAGACCTGCTCCTGATGGATAAGGAAACATATCTAACACATAATATTTTGGTTTTTCAGAATTGCTTTCGGCTTTAAACGTTTGATGATCTGCCCAAAATTTCTGCCACTTTTGCTCTATTTCTTTGAATTGGTAATCCATTGCAAGTTTTAAATTTTTAAAGGTGCGAAAATACGGAAATTAAGGGGCTTAAAAAAGCAGATTCAGGATAATATTTTGCAATAGAAATGCAGAATCAGAAGAATTTAAGGGTTAAAATTCGGGTTCTTGTGTGTAATCAGATGTACCTTCCGACTATCTAAACATTTAATAAGAGAATATGAGTTCTTATAAGTTGTATAATAAATTGTAATTCTATTCGGATTTGTCACATGTTGAGTTTGCCGAAACATCTTGAGCGGGATTTATACCGATCCTTCGACAAGCTCAAGGATGACAATCCATATTATGATACAGCTCCATAACCAGTCACGGATATCACCACAAAAAAATGCGCCATTGATTTCTAATCAATGGCGCATTCAAATATAAGGTGATCGGAATATTATCTCGACAGGTAATAAACCTTTTTTATCCTATTGCTAATTGTAGCTGTAAACTGAAATTGATTTCCGTTCAAACTGTTAACCACACAAAAATTGTTGCCATCATTCAATTCCATGGTAAACTGATCGGAATAAATAATCTGGTAAGTACCGATAGTCTTGTTTCCTGAAAGGCTTATTTCTACCTGATCGTCGTTGTTCGATTTGTAATCAACATAATCGCTGGTTTTACCATAAGTCACATCCCCATTAATTTTGGTTGGGTCTTTTAAGGTCTCATCGGCCGTATAACCTGTTGTCACAATCCTGTTTAAAGTCCAACGCCCCATCATTTGGGCCTTTAAAGAAGTCGTGTCTTTTTTACAGGAAATGACCGTGCTTGCAACGATTAATAGTAAGGCTATTGATGTAATTTGTTTTTTCATAGTTTAATTTTAATCTTAAGTTTTATGATTAACGGCATTTTAACAAAATTCGTACCGTATTTTTACAAAATTATGAATTAATTAAAAGAATCTGATCTCTAAACTAAAACTTAAACCTATCCGTTAATGTTGATTTAAGGCTTTTTTAAAATTGGTGTTTATCAGGTATAATTTATATTTTCGCAGAAACAAAAATGAAATACATGGAAGAATTCGAAGTAAGTGATGCATCTAAGAAAACCAAAACCGTTTATATTTCTACTATAATCAGTATTGCCTTGGTTTTACTAATGCTGGGGCTACTTGGTTTGGTACTTGTACACGCCAAAAACCTATCTAACTACGTTAAAGAAAACATCGTTTTAAACATTATTGTTGATGAAGGCGCAAAAGAAGCCGATGTTTTAGCCTTTCAGAAAGAGTTAAATGCGAATCCTGCAGTTAAACAAACTCAATATGTAAATAAAGAGCTTGCCGCAAGAAATTTAACCCAGGATTTAGGTGAAGATTTTGTTAATTTTTTGGGATACAACCCGCTAACTTCTACTTTCGATGTGTATTTAAAAGCAGAATATGCAAATAATAAAAGTATTGATGCCTTAAAAGCAAGTATTTCTAAAAACCCTGTGGTTAAAGAAGTGGTTTACCAAAGTTCTTTAATTGATATGGTGAATAAAAATATTAATACTATCGGTTTAATTATTTTAGCCTTTGCAGTATTACTACTCATTATTTCTATAGCCCTGATTAACAATACAATAAGACTAGCAATCTACTCACAGCGCTTTTTAATTAAAAGTATGCAGTTAGTTGGTGCAACGAAAAACTTTATTCGACGTCCTTTCTTATTGTATGCTGCTTTGCATGGCCTAATTGCCGCATTTATTGCCATCATAATTTTATTGGCAACTTTAATTTACGCCCGCAAAGAGGTACCTGAAATTATCATTTTAAATAATTACCAGGAATTTGGCTTCGTGTTTATAGGCCTTTTAATTGTAGGTATTTTTATAACGGGTATTAGTACATGGTTTGCAGTAAGCAGATATTTACGTTTAAAATCTTATCATCTTTATAGATAATGGCAGAAAAAAAAACAGGTCCGGTTGTAAAGGACGTTAAAAGCGAATTGGTTTTTACCAAAAAAAACTATCAGTTATTGTTAATCAGCATTGCCATTGTAGCAGTTGGCTTTATATTAATGATGGGTTCCACTGGTAACATTTATGACTTCAGAAGGACCTTATTGGCACCAATAGTGGTACTGGCAGGTTTTGCTTTTGGTATTTATGCGATCTTAAAAAAATAATTTATCCTACAGAATCATATTTGAAAACGCTTAATTTATTGGTTAAGTGTTTTCTTTGTTTCTTATCTTTTCCAAAATATGAACTCTTTTGAAGCCATTGTCCTTGCTATTGTTGAAGGATTGACTGAATTTTTGCCTGTATCAAGCACCGGGCACATGATTATTGCATCATCCTTTATGGGCATTGCATCAGAACCATTTGTAAAACTATTTACCATTGCCATCCAGTTGGGTGCTATACTGTCAGTGGTTGTATTGTATTTCAAAAGATTCTTTAAATCAATAAACTTCTACATTAAGTTAATTGTCGCATTTATTCCAGCGGCAGTATTTGGCCTGCTATTAAGTAAAAAAATAGACGAATTACTGGAAAGTCCGATGGCTGTTGGTATTTCGCTCTTAGTTGGCGGTGTTATCTTATTATTTGTTGATAAATGGTTCAACAAACCAACCATCAATGAAGAGGAGAACGTAACCTATTTAACGGCACTGAAAATTGGCTTCTTCCAATGTATTGCCATGATACCGGGCGTATCGCGCTCTGGCGCAACTATTGTTGGCGGTATGAGTCAGAAATTAAGCAGAAAAGTTGCAGCAGAATTTTCATTCTTCCTCGCAGTACCTACGATGTTTGCTGCAACAGCAAAAAAACTGTACGATTTTTACAAAGAAGGACACACCATTACCCATGAGCAGACTAACCTTTTAATTATCGGTAATGTTATTGCTTTTATAGTAGCGCTTTTGGCGATAAAAAGCTTTATTGGGTACTTAAATAAAAATGGTTTTAAAGTTTTTGGATGGTATAGAATTGCAGCTGGCTTAATCATTATCATCCTGTTGTTAAGCGGGCACAACTTACAGATTATATAATCTAGAAGAATATTTAACTACAGATTTAGACAGATAAACACGGATGATTATGATCAGTGTGCATCCTTTTTTATATGTAGTTAAAAAAATTAAGTAAACCGCATCGAATGCGTATCTTTGTGCAAAAAAGATTTGTGAGTACCGAAAATTCAAAACTCAAAGATTTCAATTTTGCTGAAGGCGAATTGCTTTTAATTAACAAACCATACAAATGGACTTCATTTGATGTGGTGGGCAAAATCCGTAATTCTCTAAAACCATTAAAACTAAAAGTTGGTCATGCCGGCACTTTAGACCCACTAGCCACAGGCCTGTTAATCATTTGTACAGGTAAGTTGACCAAACAGATAGACACTTTTCAGGCCGAAGAGAAAGAATATACCGGTACCATGATTTTGGGTGCTACTACCCCATCATTCGATATGGAAACCGAGGTTGATGAAACATTCGATATCAGTAACATTACCGAAGAAGAAATTTATGCTGCTTGCCAACCATTTATTGGCGATATTGAACAATATCCACCTGCACACTCAGCAGTAAAGGTAAATGGCGAACGTTTGTACGTAAAAGCAAGATTAGGTGAAGAGGTTGAATTACGTAAACGTTTTGTAAGTGTTCCGGAATTTGAAATTACACGGATCGAACTGCCAGAAATCGATTTCAGGGTTGTGTGCAGTAAAGGTACTTACATCCGTTCATTAATATCAGATTTTGGTAAAACGTTAAATAACGGCGCTTATCTTTCTAAACTTACGCGTACCCGAAGCGGAAACTTTTTGTTAAAAGATGCGTTTGAGGTATTAGAGCTTGTTAATTATATTCGTACGAAGAAAGAAGAAGCTAAAACTGAAGCAGAAGTATGAACCACATCAAAAACAGGAATACCAGGTTTATAAAAGAAATTCTTTTAATTATTGCAGGCGTAACTTCGGCATGTTTTGGCTTAAAAAGCTTTTTAATGCCCAGCCATTTTATTGATGGCGGCGTTACAGGTATTTCGCTGTTACTAAGCACCTTAACTGGCTGGAATTTATCGTACCTTATTGCCATAATCAATATTCCATTTGTTATTTTAGGTTATAGGCAGATTGGTAAAGGCTTTGCCCTTAAAACTGCTATCGCCATTGCTACACTCTCATTGGCACTAATTATCCTGCCCTTTCAGCCCATTACGCACGATAAATTGCTTATCGCATTTTTTGGAGGTTTGTTTTTAGGTGGGGGAATTGGATTGGCCATGCGTGGTGGCTGCGTAATTGATGGTACAGAAGTTTTAGCGCTTTACATCAGTAAAAACAGCATTTTAACTGTTGGAAATATCATCCTGATTTTAAATATCATTATTTTTGCTTTCGCCGCTTATTTCTTAAACATCGAAACTGCACTGTATGCCATTTTAACCTATTTATCAGCATCAAGCACTATCGATTTCATCGTAAACGGGATAGAACAATACACGGGGGTGACCATTATTTCAGAACATCAGGAAGCCATAAAAGGGTTCATCATTAACGAAATGAAACGTGGTGTAACCATTTATAAAGGCGAAGGTGGTTATGGAGAAAAGAAAGATATCGATATTATTTTCACCGTTGTTACCAAACTAGAGATGAGCAAATTACAAACCGCTATCAGACAGATTGATTCGGATGCCTTTGTAATACAACAACAAATTGCCGATTTAAAAGGCGGGGTGGTTAAACGCCATGCTTTACATTAATTTCTTATCCCATTGAAGATATACAATAACCTTTCGGACTTTAAAAAATTAGATAATGCCATTGTAACCATTGGCACTTTTGACGGTGTGCATTTCGGACATCAAAAAATCATTAAACAACTGGTAGAAAAAGCAAAATCAGATAAAGGAGAAAGCGTAATATTAACTTTTTTTCCCCACCCGAGAATGATTATTGATCCCGAAAACCAGGATCTAAAAATGATTAACACGATTACAGAAAAAGCAGCAATTTTAAAAAGCTTAGGTGTAGATCATTTAATCATCACACCATTTACCAGAGATTTCTCCAATCAGCTGCCTGAAGATTATATAAAAAACATACTGGTAAACAACATAGGTACCAAGCATATTATTATTGGTTATGACCATCGTTTTGGCAAAGACCGTTCGGGCAACCTAAACGATTTAAAAGCCGCTGGTTTACATTACGGCTTTAGTGTGGAGGAAATTATGGAGCAGGACATCCATGACGTTGCAGTAAGCTCAACCAAAATCCGTCAGGCACTGTTGGCAGGCGATGTAAGTCTGGCTAATGATTATCTGGGTTATCCGTTTTCTATTTTTGGAAGGGTAATTAAAGGCGATAAAATAGGCAGAACTATTGGTTTCCCCACAGCCAATATCTTTGTAGAAGAAACTTATAAACTGATTCCAGGTGATGGCATTTATGCGGTAGAGATGGAGTCCGAGGGCCGAGATCAGGAGCCTGAAGCGCTCAAAGCCCTAAATCCTCAACCTTATAAAGGTATGGCTTACATCGGGCAACGACCAACCATTAACGGAATGACCAGAAACATTGAAGTAAATATTTTCGATTTCAACCAGGAAATTTATGGACAGGATATTAAGATGAATTTCTTAAAATTTTTGCGCCACGATGTAAAATTTACCGGGTTAGAAGCGCTGACCGTTCAATTACAAAAAGACAAAGAGGCTACTTTAGCTTATTTTAATGGGTAATATTAATAACATCCCATTACCGGACCTAAAATAAACGAAGTCGTCACCCTGAACCGAGCCTTAGCGAGCTCACCGTAGGTAATTTATTTCAGGGTCGGATAGATGCTGAAATAAATTCAGCATGACGCGACTATTGAATAATAGTTCAATTCAGAAATTAAGATCAAAACGGCCGGATCAAATCAATTTAAATCAGCTTTTGCTTTCAAAAAAGCCTTATTTTCGCTATATTAGCGGCAATGAGGCTTTTTTACATCATCTTCTTTCTATCCATCTCTATAAATTTTGCGAGCTTCGCATCGCAGGAAAAAAGAAATGATGCAATATTAGAAAGCTCCAAAATCAGTTTCTTTTCTTGTAAAAAAAACATCAGTTTCGGATTTAATCAGGATAACGAAAGTTTACAAAGAGACTTTATTAACAGTCCTATTGTAAAAGTGGTATTAAATACCTGTATCCTCTTGTCTTTTTTGCTGTTTCTTTTTTTAAAGAACAAAACCGTCAATACCAAAGTTATAATCAAGAGATTAAAATATAATTATTGGTGCCTGTTTAAAGTGCTCTATCCAAAACATGTTTTTTGGTAAGTAATTTCATTTTATTGGAATTTTATTAAATGTCGGGCATAATCATGTCCGAAAATAGATTATTTAACATCATTATCCATTTTTTATAGATGCATTTACCTGATTTAATTGCCGATTTAGGATTAATTCTTGCTGCTGCAGGGATAACCACCCTCATATTTAAACGAATCAAACAACCACTGGTTTTAGGTTATATACTGGCCGGCCTGTTGGTTGGCTCCCATTTAGATTTTTTTCCTTCAGTTACCGATACAAAAAGCATCAATATTTGGGGCGAAATAGGCGTAATTTTCCTTTTATTCAGCTTAGGTTTAGAATTCAGTTTCAAGAAACTGGTTAAAGTTGGGGGCTCAGCTTCCATTACCGCGATTGTAAAAGTTCTATTTATTATTTTGGCCGGTTACCTTGTTGGTAAAGGTATGGGCTGGAAAGATATGGACAGTTTATTTTTAGGAGGGATTTTATCCATATCATCAACCATGATTACCATTAAAGCCTTCGAAGAGCTTGGTTTAAAGCATAAAAAGTTTGCTGGTCTGGTATTCGGGGTTTTAATTGTTGAAGATCTGGTGGCCATTTTGTTATTGGTGTTATTTTCTACATTGGCAGTAAGCCAGCAATCGGCAGGTACAGAAATGCTGTATTCTATCTTAAAACTAGCATTCTTTTTGGTGCTTTGGTTCTTGGGCGGAATATTTTTGATCCCTTCGTTTCTTAAGGCAACCAAAAAGTTAATGAATGACGAAACCATGTTGGTCGTATCGCTAGGTTTATGCTTGGTGATGGTATTATTGGCCGATAAGGTTGGCTTCTCTCCTGCTTTGGGTGCATTTATCATGGGCTCTATCTTAGCCGAAACTACACAGGCCGAAAGAATAGAGCACTTAACAAAATCGGTAAAAGACTTATTTGCTGCAGTTTTCTTTGTTTCGGTTGGTATGCTGATTGATCCTTCTATGCTGGTTAAATATGCTGTTCCTATTTTGGTTGCTACTGTAGTTATTATCTTCGGAAAAATCATATTTACCATTTTAGGTGCATTACTATCCGGCCAGCCGCTAAAAACTTCGGTACAATCGGCCATGAGTTTAGCCCAAATTGGCGAGTTTTCATTCATCATTGCCTCTTTAGGACTAACGCTTAAAGTAACCAGCGACTTCCTCTATCCTATCGCGGTAGCAGCAGCGGCGATTACTACATTTACTACACCATATTTAATTAAACTATCTGAACCTTTTTACCAGTATTTGAACCGTGTTTTACCGAAAAAGTGGCTTAATGGTATCGACAGATATAGTTCAAGTACTGAAGGGATTACCACATTAAGTGATTGGAAAGTTTTATTAAGGTCTTACATCTTTAATACGATTATCCACTCGGTCATCATCATAGCAATCATATTTCTGGCTTACAGATATGTTCAGCCTTTTATTGTGAGCAATATTTCCGATAGTTTAACTTCTATAATAATCAGCGTAGTGGTCTCGTTTATTTTAATGTCGCCATTTTTATGGGCATTATCTATCCGAAGGATTCAGCGAACAGCCTATTCTCACCTTTGGTTGAATAAAAAATATACCCGTGGTCCGTTAATCGCCATTGAATTTTTCAGAATAGCCCTGGGGATTTTCTTTGTAGGCTTTTTAATGTACGAGTTTTTTGATACCTGGATTGCTGCTGTAATCGCACTGGGTTTAATCATCTTAGGGATGGTTATATTCTCCAGGAAACTGCAGTCTTTCTACGATAAACTGGAAAGGCGTTTCATGCTCAACCTAAATGCCCGTGAGAGCCAAAAACCGAATATTTTACCCTGGGATACCCACTTAACAGAACTCATTGTTTCTCCCGAATCGGAAGTGGTCGGAAAAACGCTTACCGAGTTAATGATCAGGGAAAAGTATGGGGTAAATATTGCGTTAATCGAGCGTGGAAGAAATAATATCCCAACACCAGGCAGAGATGAGCGACTTTATCCAAACGATAAACTGTTGTTGATTGGTGCTGATGACCAACTTGCGGCTGTTAAAGCACTTTTAGAAGTTGATGCTCCAGAAACAGCCGAAGAGAGTAATTTCCCGAATAAAGAAATGACCTTGCAAAAGGTTGTTGTGCATGCCGAATCGCCTGTTTATGGCCTGAGTATTAGAAATGCAGGTATACGCGAGAAAGCACAGGCTTTAATTGTTGGTATAGAAAGGGGTACAGATCGGATATTGAATCCTTCATCAGACTTTGTATTCGACAACGGCGATGTAATTTGGATTGTAGGCAATAACAAGAAGATCAAGGAGGTTATTTAATCAGTCCAAAGTCCTTAGTTGGGAGCCTAATCGACTCAAGACTTCCGACTAAGGGCTAAAAAACATATCTTCGTGTATAACCTAACCTATGAAAGTTGACAGAGAAAAGAGTGAGTTTCTTGATGATATGATTGAGCAATGGCAAAACGATGGCTTAATTAATGATGAAACAGGCGATAAACTCCGCAAAAGTTATGAAGCTAAAAACTTCGATTGGTTGCGCCTGGCACAATATGCTTTTTGGATAGCCTTAGCTTGTGGTTTTATTGCCCTTGGATCGCTTCTTATTGATAATTCTATCTTAAACTATTTAAAACGCGTTTATAATACACCTAATATTGTTATTGCTATTGTTTCTGGTGGATTGGCGGCATGGCTTTACATTCTAGGTTTTAAGCGAAAAAAGAAACTGGCGCATTTAAAGTTTAGCAATGAGGCAATTGTTTTTTCAGCCATTTTACTCACGGCAAATGCTATTGCTTATTTCGGAAAGGCCCTAGATAATGGTTCTGGCAATTTCTCTATCCTGATTTTAATATCTGTTTTCATTTATGGTGCTTTGGGTTATATCTTCAATTCGCGTTTAATCTGGGTTTTTGCTTTAATCTCCTTAGGTGCCTGGTTTGGCACAGAAACAGGTTATTTAAGCCGTTGGAATTATTATTTCCTCGGTATGAATTATCCTTTACGCTTTGTTGCTTTTGGCGCTGCATTAACGGCAGCATCGTTCATTATTAAAGTTTTCCCCAAAACACAAAACTTCTTCCAGGTTACTTATATCGCAGGTATGGTTTACCTGTTTGTTTCACTTTGGGCTTTATCCGTATTCGGTAACTTTGCCAGTTTAGAAGAATGGTATAAGGTTAGACAGCTAAGCCTATTCTATTGGGCACTAATTTCGGGAGCCATTTGTGTAGCCAGTACTTTATTTGGTTTAAAATACCGTGATGATATTGCCCGCGAATTTGGCATTACTTTCCTCTTTATTAACCTCTATACCCGATATTTTGAATACTTCTGGGATAGCTGGCATAAGGCTTTGTTTTTTTCTGTACTGGCTGCATCTTTTTGGCTGATTGGCAGAAAGGCAGAAAAAATATGGAATGTAGAGTTTTTGAAGTAAAAACCCTAAGGTTGATTATAAAATTATTATAGAATAAATTCAGCATGACGGATCGCCCTGAATAGAAAAGTCAGACAGTATCTGACGAATCTGAAAGCATATTAATTTCCGAGACCGTGTTTCGGAAATTTGAAACGAATTAAAATCAATGAAAATATACCAACAGGCCTTGACACTGAGAGAACGAAGAAGAGGTTTCCATATCATTACCGACGAAATTGAAGATGCCTTACCGCAACTTGATGAGATTAACATTGGCATTTGCCAGGTTTTTATTCAGCATACTTCAGCTTCACTTACCATCAACGAGAATGCAGACCCTACAGTTCGTGTTGATTTTGAAATGTTCTTTAATAAAACCGTAAAGGAAAATGATCCCGATTATGAGCATGACTATGAAGGATCGGATGATATGCCTGCGCATTTAAAGTCTGCGCTTTTGGGTAGCTCCGTGACTATCCCAATTAGAAATGGCAGATTGGCTCTTGGTACCTGGCAGGGCATTTATCTTTGCGAACACCGCAACCATGGCGGGCGAAGAAGATTAATCATTACAGCTTGGGGCGAATAAAACTAGCTCTTCTTTAATTTCAAGCAAAAAAGCTCCGAATTTTGGTCGGAGCTGTATTCTTAATCGGTAGGTCACTATATTATTTAGCCTTAATCCATAATGCAATATCGTTAACTAAAGTTTCGGAAACGCTTACAGCAGCCTGATATTGGGCCATTGTACCCTTTTCAGTCTGAGAACTTAGCAGGTGATTTAAATCCGGGTAAAACTTAAGAACTACATTTTTCTTTTTACTCAAAGCAGCATTCCATAAATCAAAATCTACTTTACCTACCTGAAAATCATTACCGCCCTGCAATACATATATTTTAGGTTTCGAAAGGCTTTTTGCTACAGCCACCTGATTGTAGGTGTTTAAATCTGTCCAATATTTTGCTGGCAGTCCTAAAATTAAAGAATCAGGTTTTATGGTAGTTCCCAACTGCGAAATTCTGCTTTTATCAATTTCCACATAAGCATCCGCAAGTTGTTTTTTAAAGGCAGCTGTGGTATCGTTAGCCTGATCGAACATATACTTATTCTGATCAACAATAACATCTGTTAATTTTCTCGCCGGTGTTGCAGCCAAAATAATCCCTGCTAAATCTGGGCTAAGTGTTGCTATTTTAGGTGATAACATCCCACCTAAACTATGGCCGAATACATAAACAGCTTTAGGATTAGCGCCAACAACTGTTTTTGCAAGTGCAATAGCTGCAGTTGCATCATCCAACACCTCTTCTTTTACCGTAAAAGCCTTGGTAAACTCGTTCGGATAGATTAAAGTTCGTTTTACGTAACGAACAGAAGCAATTCCTTTAGAGGCTAAACCACCAGCCAGATCTTTAAAGGGTTTATTCGCCCCAACTGTTTCATCCATATCGGCAGGGCCAGAGCCGTGAACAAATACCACTACAGGGAAATTTTTGACGTTTTTTGGTGTAGTGATAATAGCTGCCAATTGTTTTCCTGCGGGACCAATATATACTGACTTTTCCTGGTATAAACTGGTATCAACATAAGTTGGTTTTAGATAAGCGGCCGTCTTTCGCGAAGGAGCCAGGAAGATTCCAACGATTTTCTGTTGTTTATTAAAACCTAAAATAAAATTCTGATCACCATTAGCAAATTTACCTTCTACCGTTACAGCAAAAAATTCGCCCTGGGCTTTGCTTTGAATGGCATCTAATGATTCTGCCTTTCCATATTTTGTTCCAATATCTCCCCAAAGTTTTTTTAAACTCTCTTCTGTCAATTTGGTTTTTAAAGTATCATCAAAGAAAGCGTGGGCATCTTTAAATTTCTCTTCCTGCAACAGTTTAAAAAAGTCGTTTGCACCGTTGAAAAGCTGGATCACATTTTGAGAAAATGCAGTGGTTGTAAATAATAAAGCTATTATGAATAAAAGGCTCTTTTTCATCCGTATGTTTTTGTTTTAATGGTAATGAGCACTCATGATTTATCCTTTTTTGGATCTAAAAAATCATGATGGTTTCAATGTATTGTGTTTGGTTGTTTACAATACCCAAAGTTAACAATATTTGGTTCTGAAAAGCCTTTAACTAAACTAGCTGTTTAGTTTTAACTAATTTTAACATTTGATGCCAGTTTCTTCCATAAAACATACGGGATAAACATAATTACCAAGGCAATAAGCGGAGGAATTAAAAGCGATATACCATCGCCAACAAATGCTCTAGAGGCAAAGGCACCAATAAAATTAATGGCAAAACCTGCGTAAGCCCATTCTTTAAGAGTAATAAATTTATTTTGTAATATAGATGCTGCCCCTAGCAATTTTGCTATACCAACAATGATAAGCAGATACATCGGATAACCAAGGTGCTTAAGTACTTCTTTGCCTGCTTCCTGCTGAGTAATTCCTCCAATACCATCCATAATCATCATTAATGCAAAAATAATAGTAGCAATCCAATGCCATGTTTTTAACTTCTTCATATTGATCTGTTTTTATCGTAATTAATTAACCAATTATTTCCAAAGCGATCTGTTAAATCGCCAAAAAGTGCTCCCCAAAATGTTTCCTGTAGCGGTTGCGAGACCTTCCCGCCTGCTGAAAGTTTATGGTAAAAAGACCTGGCCTCTTCTTCCGAGTTGCAATTCAACATCATAGAAATCGAATTGCCTTTAATTAATCCACATTCTTCTACCATATCTGTTGCCATAATCACCAAATCATCTTTGGCCAAAACAGCATGCATAATGCTCCGTTTCATAATATTGGGCATTTTGTCAACAATAACCGATTCGCCAATGGTCTCGAGGGTCAATTCTCCCCCCAAACAATCCTGATAAAAAGTCATTGCTTCGCGGCAGTTGCCGTTAAAAGTGAGATATGAATTTATACTTGCCAACTGATTTTATTTTTTGATGCCTACCATTAAGCGCACATCGGTTTTATTAATATACATTTCAAGGCAATAGCCGTTTGGATCGATATTAGGTTGTTTGAGCAATTTCTCGAAAGTCTTTCCTATCCGGCTAACATCTATCATAAAATTGGGAACCAGCTCACTAATAAATGTTCCTTTCTTTATGATAAAGGTTTCTACACCAAATTTCCCGATTTCGTCGTCTGCTATTTCTTCAACGGCAGCTTTATAAATAATTTCCCGTTTTCCGTTCGGCCTGCTTATTCCAAAATATCTGCGTTGCTTACCTGGGGGAAACAGGGCGTGAAGTTTTTGATGCGCTGCTAAAACCCCATTGGGAAAAGATTCTGCAGTAATGCACATTACTTTAATATCCTCATTTAAAATATACTCTTCCATTTAGCATTACCGCTTTAAAGATTTAACTGCAACGATTAACAACACAAACATACGTGCAGAAATTAACAAGCATAACCAGCAGAAACGACAATTGCAGGGGTTGTTTACGACAAATAGCCTCGTTATATTTGAATTATGAAACATGTATCTATCTTAATTCCAGAGACTGCGGTAATCGAAGCCATTGCAGATCCCCGCTATCTATTCACTGCTGTTAATGAATTTTTACAAGCATCAGGGAAACTCCCGCTTTTTAAAGTTGAGCTTATAGGAATGACCAAGGAGGTAAGGTTAAATAACAGTCTTTTCTCAGTGCACGCAGATAAATTAATGCATGAGGTTGATCATACCGACCTTATCTTCGTACCAGCCATTAGCGGCAATATAGGTTATGCAATGGAAGCTAACCAGGATCTATTACCGTGGATTATAAAACACCACACTAAAGGGGCAGAAGTAGCCTCCCTCTGTATGGGTGCATTTTTACTGGCCGCAACTGGTTTGTTAAATGGACGAAAATGTTCTACACATTGGCTATTTGCCAATCAATTTAGAGAAATGTTCCCTGAAGTAGAATTAGTAGATGGTAGTATTATTACCGATGCCCAGGGTTTATATTCTAGCGGTGGTGCAAACTCTTACTGGAACTTACTTTTATACCTGGTTGAGAAACATACGGATAGGGATACCGCCATTTTAGCCGCTAAATACTTTGCTATTGATATCGACCGCGAAAGTCAGCTGGCTTTTATGATGTTTCAAGGGCAGAAGGGGCACGAGGATGCAAAAATTAAAAAGGCGCAGGAATTTATTGATAGCAACTATCAGGAACGGATTACGGTAGATCAACTGGCTGATATGCTGGCATTGGGCAGAAGAAGTTTCGAACGGAGATTTAAAAGTGCAACCAAAAATACAGTGATCGAGTATATTCAACGGGTTAAAATTGAGGCTGCCAAACGAAGTTTCGAATCAAGCAGAAAAAATATTACTGAGGTGATGTTTGATGTTGGTTATACAGATACAAAATCGTTTAGGGATGTTTTCAAAAAAATTACGGGTTTAACACCAATTGAGTATCGGAACAAATACCATAAAACTATCCCTGTTTTACAGGTTTAACTACATTTGCCAAAAAAAGATAAAAAAATTTAAGCTCCACACAATATATTCTATTTACAGCGTTTATGTATGTGAGAGCGTTAATTTAGATGACGGGGATACTGCCTAAGGGTGGAATCCCCGTTTCTTTTTAAGCAGAGGGCAAGGTACGTGGAACAGAACCAATGGCGATCAAATCTCCACACTCCGTGTGCTCTGCTACTAAGCACAAAAAAGGGACATTATTAAAAAATGTCCCTTTTTAGATATATGATAGAGTTAAGAATTTTAGCTTTCTTTATCAGTAAAATCAATTGGTTTTTTTTCAAAATACTGATCGAAGTTTTGTACTTTTTTTGGTTTTAAGATTACATATAAGCCTAAGCCGATCAATACCATTGGAATGCTAATCCTAAACAGATCGAAATCAAATATGTTTATTGCTTTAAAAGTGAATAAGCCTCCAATAATGGTCAATGCCAACCAGCCGCTTCCTTGAAAATTTTTACGGTAACCCACCCACAAACCTATACCTAACATAATGGTATGCCATTTCAATATCCAATGTGGAACATCTATTCCCGAGTTTCTTAATAAGAATACCGAACCGATGGCAATGATTAAAATGCCTAGACCAAATTGTTTATCTGCGTGATTTTTTTTGATTAAATTTTCCATGACCGTTTTGTTTTATGATTCAAATGTATCACGAATACCAATGCTGGAGAATGGCTTTTCCCCTAGTTGTGATGTTTTATCGGCGAGTGAAATAAAACCGTCGGTAAAAAATTCATGGAAATTTAAAGAGAGTGTATTTCATCGGTGAAAATGTCAGTTTTGCTGCGCAAATACCAAAGAAGACGGAATAAAACTTAATTTTCTTAACTCCTTCATGCTAAAAATTTTGATCACCATGAAGAAGTTAAGATTATTAAGAGAAATTACCTCAATTCTTAAGATTGGTATCGTCATTCCACTTAGCAATAACAAAATGAGGGACACAAATGAACCAATGACTAATGAACCAGTAAATCAGCTATCATTCGAAAATAATTATATCCGCCCCCTCGCTCATGATCACCTTTGAAGTAAGGTTGATAAATAAGCCATGGGCCAGTAATCCATTAATCTGGTTCAGGTTAACAGATAATTTTGCAGGATCATCAATAAGGCCAAAATCGGCATCGATAATCAGGTTACCATTGTCGGTAATAAATGTTTGGTTTTCTACCGCTCTCAATATACCTTTTCCACCAAGTTTATTAATTTGATCGAATACATATTGATAGGCTAAAGGAACTACCTCAACAGGGACAGTAAAAGCACCCAATTTTTTAACTTTTTTCGAAGCATCGGTAATAATGATGGCATTTTTACTAAGTGAAGCAATTATTTTCTCTCTAAACAGGGCCCCGCCCCCACCTTTAATCAGATCAAGTGATTCTGTAAATTCGTCAGCCCCGTCAATACTGATATCGATTTTGCTTAAGCCCCCAAGGTCAAGAATTTCGATCCCTAGCGATTTCGCAAGTTCTTGTGTTCGGATGGAGCTTGCAGCTGCTTTTATTTTTAGGCCAGCTTTTACACGTTTGCCTAGTTCGTTAATGGCAAAGGTCGTAGTAGAACCGGTACCCAGGCCTACTACATCACCATCTTTAACAAATTTTACAGCAGCCAGGGCAGCTGCCAGTTTCTCTGCATCTTGTTGTATTTTATCTGTAGTAGCCATAAAGTAAAAATAGGTTTAAATGATAAACATCCCAAAAACGAAAAAAAATTTCATAGCTGATGCAATAAATCATTTTTATAGCGTTTATGTATATGAGAGCGTTAATTTAGATGATGGGGATTCTGCACTAGTGGGATCCCCATTTCTTTTTTCTCTCATCCCAATGCGCGATGTCATCCTGTCCAAAGGACTCCTACAGAGAGCGCAGTCGAAGGATCTTTTTATTTAACAGACCCTGAAATAAATTCAGGGTGACGAGTTCCAGCGTGTAGATTTCTCCATTTCGCTACGCTTCAGTCGAAATTACGACCAGGGGGCAATGACCGAAGGGGCATTCACAAATCAAGACGAAAAAAAATTTCATAGCTAATACAATAAATCGTTTTTACAGCGTTTATATATGTGAGAGCGTTAATTTAGATGATGGGGATTCTGCACTAGTGGAATCCCCATTTCTTTTTTCTCTCACCCTAATGCGCGATGTCATCCTGTCCAAAGGACTCCTACGGAGAGCGGAGTCGAAGGATCTTTTTATTTAACAGACCCTGAAATAAATTCAGGGTGACGACTTCCAGCATAGATTTCTCCATTTCGCTACACTTCAGTCGAAATGACGAAAATTTCTATTCAAATTTCTGCCATAAAAAAACGGCTGGCATTTCTACCAACCGTTTCCTAACAACTAAACTTACTTATTTATTTAAAGAATTTATCCATCCTGCAATTTTTAAAGCTTCTGCTTTGGTTACTTGAGGCATTGGCGGCATTTCTGTTGAATAGCCCGGCCAGTTTTGTGGTTGTGGGTTGTGGATCAATTGAAATATCTTCTCAGGTGAATACTTACGTTTCGCAATTTCTGCGAATGGCGGGCCAATTTGTCTTTTGGTTTGATTATGGCAGGCCAGGCAAGTATTTTTAGTCAACAAACCCTCAACTTCTTTAAACGTAGGTACTTTAGCGGTAGTAGCAGGTTTGGCCGGAGTTAATGGTCCTTTTGCTTCAGGTGCTTTTCCGGTTGTTGCCTTTGGAGTAGCTGTTTTCTTAACAGGAGCATTTACAGGTGCTGCTGAGTTTTTGGTACTCACTTCGCTGGCAGAAAGTTTATTTCCATCAGGAATCTGATTTAAAGTATAATAAGCTACTGGGTGAACTAAAGAATAAAAGCCATCTTGCGATCTTAAACCATCTAATGTTAAGGTATGGATATAATATTGACGGAGGTTTTGTACAATAATCCTGGCTTTTAATCCATCTGCCGAAACTTTAACACCAGAGATTTTTAGTTTCTCCGTGTTTACAGGAGGTGACCCATATACCGGGTGGTATTTGTAAATAAAACTTTCTGCATCATATGAAGCTAAATCTTCAGCTGATCTACGATCAACAGGCATGGTAAACTCTACTTCAAAACCATCAGGCATTGCCCTAACAGCTTTCATTTCGAAAGGGATTTTATTGTTATATACCAATCTTTCTAAGCCTTCATTCGCATCGCCTGCCGATCCCCAACCACGGTTGGTTTCTCCAACAAATAATGAACCATCGGTTCCCCACTCTAATCTGAGTACCCCCGAACGGAACCCCTTACGGAAAAGGAAGGCAGCGCCTTGTTCCTCGCCCTTCACGGTCTCCATAAAAATCCTGGAAATGATACTCATTCCCTGATCGCCAACCAGAATCTGACCCGCAAATGGCCCAAATGTATTGGCAGGAATTTTAACAGGTTCTGCAGAAGAAATACCTAAGATACCATAAGGCAACCAAACTGATGGCAAACGTAGTTCAGGGAATACTTTCTTCATTTCAAATAAGGTTTTAAAAGTTTCGTTTACCCTATTTTCTGGTTTAATGTATCTTCCCTGCTCGTTTTTGGTTCTGCGCTCGTCTATTTGCGAGTAAAAGAAATCTGATTGCAGTTTAACAGGAGAGTTAGGCAGGTTAGTCCACCTTAAACTGGCCGGATGCCCCATAAAATCACCTTTATTTACTTTCCATAAACCACCGGAGCCTACCCAGTCGCCTTGGTTTTCAGTATAATAAAACTGACCATCGATACTACCAATACCCGCTGGCGAACGGAAACCCGCAGCATAAGGGCTCATTTTACCATCTTCTGTAATATTCATGGCCCAACCGCGCATCGGCACACGACTTTCTGCGCGCCACCATTCTTCGTCGCCAAAGGCCACATTTGCGGTAACCATAAAAGTACCATCGGGCATTAACTTCGGACCAAAACTATATTCGTGATAATGACCGCTTAAAGGCCATGCATAAATGGTTTCGTACACATCGGCTTTGCCATCCTGATCTTTATCGATCAATTTGGTTAACTCGCCACGCTGTGCTACGTAAATTGCACCATTTTTATAGGCTATACCCAAAATTTCGTGCAAACCATAAGCAAATCTGCGCCAGTAAGGCTTGGCGCTTGTAGGATTTTCTACAATGTACACTTCTCCTCTACGGGTAGAAATGCCTAAATCGCCATTTGGTAAGGTAACCAGACCACCCACTTCTAATATGGGGCCTTCGGGTACACGTACTTTATTTACCTTGAAAAAATCTTCTTCTTTCGGTGTTTCTTGTGCAAAAACTGTAGTAAAGCTAAAACTTAATGCCAGTATTGCTAATTTTTTAAATGTATTTCTCATTACTTTCACAATTAAAACAAAATGGTATAATTCAACTTACTTCCAATGGCTGCGATCATTTCCCATTTGCCATCAACATTTCTAATAATTGGTTTTGCAGTACCCTCACCAAGCTGTATGTAATACGCTTTATCATCAATTAAGTACAAACCTTTGCCAGCTTCTTCAATATTCGAAGCAATAGCCAAAAGGAAATGCAAATCTTTTGATGGTTTATCAACAGTAATTTCCCTGGTTAAACCTTGCCCGTTTTCTATCACTTTAACTGCATCGGTAACATTTGTTCCATTAATGATATACTTAAACTCTGGGCGGTCTTGTTTATCTATTACATAACCCTTGGTTCTGAAACCAGTACCAGCCGTGTCTGCAATCCACTTAGCCTGATCATTTGCTAACTTTGATATCGCCAAAATAGGTTTTTTGGTGAAACGCGTAACACTGCCCAAAGGGCGCGAGGTTCCGTTACCACGTCCATCCCACATTGGTGTTGCATCGATAAAATCACCATGCCATCCCTGTAATAATGTACCATTATCCAAATCGTAGCTATAGGCAACTTTTTCCGGTCCACCCACCGAAATAGCGTGTACCGAACGTACTCTTGGTGCAACATCAACAAAACTTCTGATCATGTTGTTGCTTGCTGCTTCAATGTATATTGGATCTGCCCCGCCGTTTTGGTTTGGCTTTGGAATTTCTGATAATTCGCTAATCTGGATATTTCTGAACGCTACCGAACCGTGATCGCCCTGCAAGCGTAAAGGTCCTTTTGCTCTTTCAGCACCTGCAGCCCCTCTGGTTGCACCAAATAATTCAACATTTTCATGGATCAGTACACCGTTTAGTTCTGCACTGATGATTTTAGCATTTTGGGTTTTCTTTCCTGATGCATCAAATTTTGGTGCCTGGAATATAATTTTAATGTGCTGCCATAAACCTGGTGCCTTGCTTGTGTTCTGGCGGGGTGCAACGCCACCAAACCCTTTTTCTGCTTCGGGTTTGCTATCGTCCCAGCGCTGGTAAATACCACCGTTGTTTGACGAACTAGCATTTTTAAGTCCCCATGCATCGTCAATCTGGATTTCATAATTACCCTGAAGATAAATGCCTGAATTTGTTCCTTTTGCAGTTAAATAATCCAATTCTACAGCTACGTCGCCATATTCATTTATCGTGTATAAATCGGACCCAGTTTTTTTTGCTGTAGATTGGTTAACCAATATCCCCTCACCTTTGGTTGTTTTTAAAACATTTTCGGCGTTAAGGTCGGCCACCACATTTTGAGCGAGTGACCATGAATTTGAAGGGTTTTTAAAGGCTGATAGATCTTTGAGATCAATACGCTGGCCAAATGCCAACAGGGTTCCGCAAAGCCAGAAAATGGCTGTAAAACCCGTCTTTGAAATGTTCATATACTTGGTTTGTTAGTTTTAGCCTAAAGCTAAAAATTTGGTTTAAAATCCATCGGATAAATTGCTTACCCGATGGATAGTTATTTTCTCTATTTTTCTGTTGATAATGAATAAGGGAAATCAGCTGGATTCGAACCCCTGGTTTTATTCGGCGTTGCTGTCATATTAAAATTTAACACCGCACCTTTTTGTATACCACTGTGGCTGATCCAGTTTTTAGAATATGGTTTACCATTCATCAGCAATGACTGAACATAACGGTTATTATCGCTATTGGCAGCTGCGTTAATCACCACAGTTTTACCATTTTCTAAAGTAATGGTTACCTTTTTAAACAAAGGAGCACCTAAAACATACTGATCAACTGCTGGTGTTACCGGGTAAAAGCCCATTGCTGAGAAAACGTACCAGGCAGAAGTTTGCCCGTTATCTTCATCACCACAATATCCATCAGGGGTAGCTTTATACATCCTGTTCATGGTTTCGCGCACCCAATATTGTGTTTTATAAGGTGCACCACCATAGTTGTATAGGTAGATCATGTGCTGAATCGGTTGGTTACCATGTGCGTACTGGCCCATGTTGGCAATCTGCATTTCGCGGATTTCGTGAATTACACCACCATAAGCACTTTCATCAAATACCGGAGGCATAGAAAAAACCGAATCCAATTTGCTTACAAATTTACCGTGGCCACCCATTAATTTGGCTAAACCATCAACATCCTGGAAAACCGACCAGGTATAATGCCAGCTGTTACCTTCGGTAAATGCACCGCCCCATTTAAATGGGCTGAACGGGCTTTGGAAAGTTCCATCCTGATTTTTGCCACGCATTAAACCAGAAGCTAGATCGAAAAGATTCTTGTAGTTCATGGCTCTTTTCTTATAGATATCAATCTCTGATGCTGGTTTACCTAAAGCTCTACCCAACTGGTAAATGGTGAAATCATCATAAGCATACTCTAATGTTTTAGCGGCATTTTCGTTCTTTTTCACATCAAAAGGCACATAACCCAATTCGTTATAATATTTAACACCATCACGACCAACTGCCTCCATTGGGCCTTCGTTGTTTGCGCCATGCTTTAAAGCCTGCCAAAGTGTTTCAATGTCGTAGCCACGCATACCTTTAATGTAAGCATCAGAAACTACCGAAGCAGAATTGTTACCCACCATAATATTGGCATAACCCGGGCTGCTCCACTCTGGCAACCAACCGCCTTCTTTGTAATCGTTGATTAAACCTTGCTGCATTTCTTTGTTGATAGAAGGATAAACCAGGTTTAAGAAAGGGTATAAAGCCCTAAACGTATCCCAGAAACCGGTACCTGCAAACATATAACCTGGTAAAACCTGCCCGTTATAAGGGCTCCAGTGTACGATCTGGTTTTGTGCATCAATTTCATATAGTTTATTCGGGAAGAACAAAGTGCGGTACATGGCAGAATAAAATGTACGGGTTTGATCAATCGTACCACCTTCAACCGAAATTTTACTTAAAGTTTTGTTCCAGGTTGCTCTACCTTTTGCTTTGGTTGCATCGAAACCATCGTTAGCCAATTCTCTTTTTAGGTTTAAATCGGCCTGTTCGAAGCTGATAAATGAAGAAGCCACTTTTGCAATTACCTGCTCACCTTTTTGGGTAGCGAAACCAATAACGGCACCAGCATGATCAACAGTCAGTTCTAAATCTTTATCATTTAATTTTTTGTCATCCCAGGTTTTGGCCAACTTGAAATCTTTATTGAAATAAATTACAAAGTAATTTTTGAAATTTTTAGGCAGAGGACCACGGGCATATTTAGTAGTATAACCGATAATTTTCCTTTCTGCAGGTATAATTTTAATGTACGAGCCTTTATTCTGTGCATCTACTACCACATAAGCACTATCAGTTTTAGGAAAAGTAAACCTAAATTGCGCGGCTCTTTCTGTAGGGGTAATTTCAGTCGTTACATCTGCATCTGCTAAATAAATACTGTAATAATATGGTTTAGAAACCTCTGCTTTATGGCTGAACCAGCTTGCCCGGTCATCATCTGTGAATCTTAATTTACCCGTAACAGGCATAATGGAAAAAGCGCCGTAATCATTCATCCATGGCGAAGGTTGGTGTGTTTGTTTAAAACCACGGATTTTGTCGGCATCGTAAACATAAGCCCACCCATCACCGTTTTTACCTGTTTGTGGAGTCCACATGTTCATTCCCCAAGGCAAACCAATTGCTGGGTAGGTGTTTCCGTTAGATAATGATGGCTTGGATGCCGTGCCCATTAAAGGGTTTATCCAATCTACCGGATCTGTAATTTTGCCTATTGTTTGTGCGAAGCTGGTTGACGCCGCGACACTCAGTAAGGCGATAAATAATCTTTTCATTTGTTGTGTTTGTGTTTTTATATGCTTGTACTTATTTTTAAACTTCCGAATTTTTAACGTAATCTGCCCAAAGCTCATCTAAATCTTTACCGGTTAATTTTACCCAGATATCTTTGGTATAAGTGTGGTCTCTTAAAGAAGCATCAACGGTTTTAATTATACCAGGTTTTACGCTTTTCTCCATCCAGGCAAAAAATCCTGCAGTAATGCGGTAGCTATTTTTATAACTATGTTCTGGTTTTAAGGCGGGAAGCGACCATTTGGCGTTGGCATTATCTACACCAAATTTATAACGGGCATAATCGGCAATACCCTCTGTTAACCAACCCGGACCAACGCTTCGGCCATAGTCTTGCACAATATGCATCACCTCATGGGTTACTACATCAATATCTTCAGGATGTTTCGTCATCCAGATCGAACTGAAAGTTACTTTACCATCGGCAGTTGCTGCCACACCTTTATAAGCAGTATCTACAAAAAACTTTACTTCTTTTATAGTTGATGGATTATACGCTTTGGCCAGTTTTGGATAAACTTCAAAAAAAGTTTTGATTAACCGTTTTTTCAATTGTGGATCAAGTTCTGCGAAATTGCTTTCGAAAGATAAAGTGTAACCACTCTTTTTAATAATTTCCTGTGCTTTTAGCTGTGCAGAAAAAGCTGAGATCAGCATTGCACAAATCGAAATGGTGAATATTTTTTTCATTAATCAGTGATTTATGGCTTTGGTTAGGATATTTGGTTCTGCAAAATAAATATAATATGTAAAACGTTTTACTAAATGATCAAAAATTTTACTTTATAGATGAATATTTTTATAAACAAGTATTAGGAAAGCCTAGTTTCCCTAGCCATAAGCCTATAAAACTTAACTTCTCTATAACTATTTTTTACTACTATAGGTAAGACTTACTTTTTGAGGTTCTTTACCGTAATCTTCCCAAAGCTGATCGACAGTTTTAACTGTTAAAGCTGCCCATGATTGTTCGTTGTACTGATGTGCCCTTAGCTGTTGATCTAAAGTAGCAATTAAGCCCGGTTTTACATTTTGTTCTAACCAGGCAAAAAAACGTGCTGTAATGCGGTAGCTATTTTTATAACTCTGTTTCTCATTATACGCGGGCAAACTCCATTTCGAACCCACATTATCTACACCATATTTATAGCGCACATAATCGGCTATGCCTTCGGTTAGCCAAACTGGGCCTGCGCTATAACCATAACCCTGCACAATATGCATAGTTTCATGTGTTACCACATCTATATCAGTTGGGTGTGCCTTCATATAACCTGCACTAAACAAAATTCTATTTCCACTTGCTTCTGCAACCGCTTTATAGGCTGTATCTACCACAAATAACACCTCGTGTGTAGATTGATTGTTAAATGTTTTAACTAAGGTTGGATAGATTTCGAAATAAGTAGCCATTAACTTCTTTCTTACCGTTGGATCTAAATCCGGGTCTTTGCTGATGAAGGTTAATTCATAACCTTTGTGCTTTTCTTTGCTGTAAGAAACCCAGTTTTTCGAAAGCGCCATAAACAGTTCTTTTTGTATTTTCTTTTGAGATTTATTTTTAACCCATTGGCTGTTTACTTTAATTTCTCCGGCTTTGGCCTTAATTGTAGAAGTCTCATCAGTTACAAAATCCAGTACTACATTTCTTTTGGTACGGTAGCCATCGGCCTGTGCAAAAAACGGATAAACCTCAAAAAATGCTGCCCTGAGCCTGCCATCCAATGTTGTGTTGGCTATACTATCTGCATCATTGATGGTAATTTTATATTCTCTCTGTCCCCGGTTTTGAGCAAAAGCAGCAATACCTAAAAACGAGACTAATGCAATGATTAAAAATTTCTTTTTCATTTGGTTTGTTTGGTGTATGATAAAATGACAATTGGAGTTAACAAAAATCACTTCCCATAAAGCATCAGTTATAATAGCAAACACTGTCTTACTGGACTAAAACATAGCTTTAAAACTTAACTAAAACGTTTAAGTAAACAATAATAAGCATATTACTACATAAGCGAAAATTAAATTCATGTTTTTGCGATAGAAATTTTCATTAAACGCACAGTGTAGTGCCACAGTGGCCATTAGAAATAAAAATATTACAAAAAATTTTGTAACCGGAAGAGCGTCTTTCGGAGGCAAGAAGCAATCTTCGCACGCTAGTCGTGATCGTTGTAAGATTGCCACAAAAGCCGAAAAATCCTGCTCACAATAATGGTTCTCCGCAGTCAATAATCTGCAAAAAGACCATCTGTCATTTAGTTGATTTTTGTTGAATATAATCTGCTAAATGACGATGATCGGGAAAAAAAGATAAAAACTAATCTTATGTAAGGCTCAAATCGCAACAGCTTGCAGCACCAATTAACGCTGCATGTTCTTTTAGTTCTGAAATTTTGATTTCAGTATCTATTCCATTGCCTTTAAGTGTTGCGATTAACTCTGGAGCAAATGCGCTAAAAGATTGCGCAATATTACCACCAACTATTACAGTATCTATCCTGTGTTCCTTGATAATAGGAATCAGGAACTGCGCCAGATTATAGCCAAATTCCATAAAAACCATGGTAGCATGATGATCGGTTTCTACAATTTCCACAAGCTCTTTAACCCCGGCAACTACTTTTCCACTTAGTTGATTAAAACGTTTTACGAACCAGCGCGTAGATAAGTAATCTTCAGCAATTCCATCTAAAAAAGCAGAGTTCCACAAGTCTGCATCGTAAGCTTTATCGTTTAAGCAAAGTGAAGATCCGAGCCCCGTTCCTAACGTTAAGCCCAATACGCTCACATTTCCTTTTGCGGCCCCGGCAAAAACTTCGCCTTGTAAAAAGCCAGCTGCGTCGTTTATAAAGTGGATATTTTCGACGGGAATATCCAATCGTTTAGCCAGCTCTTCTTTCACATTAACCTGATAAAGCGACTTAAACTTATCCTGATCTTTAATCAATGAAATTCCTTCTTCATAATTAAATGGCCCGGGCATGGCTATACCTACATTTCTAATGCCGTTTTTTACATTCTGAAAAGCGCTATTGATAATATCGCACCAAGCCGACAAAATCACTTCTCTATTCTCCTGTGAATTCACAGGGCTACGTTTGATAGAATTCTTCACCAAAGTTCTTGTTTCCAAATCCACCAATGCGGCCGTAATATGCGAGCCGCCAATATCTACACCTAATGCAACAGGCTTTTCCATTCTATATATATTTCTGTTATCTATTCTTTATTAATTCGCCAAAAGTAGCAATTCAATATCTATTTACTGATTGAAAATGGCTTATCTTCTGCTAATAACCCTCTATTTAACGAAGGTTTAACATTCATCTCTAATTTTAGCACCCCTCCTTTTAATAAATCGCTATGATTTATAAAGTTTTTGGTATAATTTTTACCGTTTAAGCTTGCTGATTTTATATAAACATGATGAACATCATTTGCTGGCGCTTCGATAACGAATTTTTTACCATTTTCTAAGTTAATAGTCGTTTTTTTAAACATCGGGCTTCCTAAAACGTACTCACCGGTACCAGGGGTTACACTATAAAACCCTAAAGCGCTTAACACATACCACGAAGAAGTTTGCCCTTGATCTTCATCTCCCGGATAACCATTTTCTGTTGCATTGTACAGCTTACGCATCACTTCGCGGGCGTAAAATTGTGCTTTCCAGGGTTGGTTGGCATAATTGTATAAATAAACCATGTGTTGTATAGGTTGATTGCCATGTGCATATTGGCCCATGTTGGCCATTACCATTTCGGTCATTTCATGAATCATCCCACCGTACGAACCTACATTTACTTTATTGGGTTCGCTAAAAACAGAATCTAGTTTTGCCGTGAAATTGCTGTTGCTCCCCATCAAATTAATTAAACCTTTGGTATCATGAAAAACCGACCATTGCCAATGCCAGGCATTTCCTTCTGTAAATGGGCCTCCCCATTCGGTTGGATCAAAATTTGGCGACCATTTGCCCTCCGCATTCCTTCCCCTCATAAAACGTGTAGATGGATCGTAAACATTTTTATAATTGAACATCGGTTTCTCAAAAATCTCCATATAATGTTTATCGCCAATCATTTTGGCTAAAGCGTAGGCACAATAATCATCGTAGGCATATTCTAATGTTTTTGCAGTAGCTTCTCTATATTTTGGATAAGGAACATACCCCAGTTGGTTATACTCGGTTACGCCGTCCCTACCATTTGCCGGCCCCCACGGCCCCTTATTCATCGCTTCGTGATAATAGGCATCTAGCGCCTTTTTTGGATCAAATGTTCTTATTCCTTTGGCCCAGGCATCGGTTAACAAAGAAATAGCATGGTTACCGATCATACTTCCGGCTTCGCTGGGAAAAGACCACGAGGGTAACCAACCGCATTGCTCGTAAGCATCGAGCATGGCCTGCATATAATGGCCATGCATTTCTGGTTGCACCAGTGTATTTAGTGGAAATTGCGCACGGAAAGTATCCCAAAAACCCGTATCAGTGAACATGTATCCATCGTGTACTTTACCATCATACGGACTAAAGTAATATGGTTTTCCTGCTTCATTTATTTCATAAAACTTTCTGGAGAACAAACTTGCCCTAAAAAAGCAGGAGTAAAAAGTCTCCATATCTGCCTTAGATCCGCCTTCTACTTCTATCTTGCCCAGTGATTTATTCCACACCGCAGCAGCATTTGCTTTCGTATCTTCCAGCGTTTTATCATTGCCCAGTTCTCTTTTTAAATTGAGTTCGGCCTGTTGTAAACTGATATAAGATGAAGCGGTCTTCACCTGAACTTTTGTACCTGATTCGAACTGTACAAACGCACCTTTACCTAATCCTTCGGCAGAAATAGAATCTTTTGTAATGGTATTCCGGTTGTTTTCCCACGTACCATAAGATTTAACCGGTTGATCGAATTGAATGACGAAATAACTTTTCCAACCTCTTTTAAAGCCTTCGCCATTGTTTACCCAACCCGTTATTTTACTTTCTTTAGGATAGATCTGAACACCACTTAACCTATTGTACCCGTCTAAAACTAAAAAGCTTCTTTTGCCTTTTGGATAGCTGAACCTGAGGTGTGCACCACGTTCTGATGGTGAAATCTCAGTGGTAATTTCGTTTTCAAATGTTACTTTGTAATAGTTTGGTTTAGCGATCTCATTCTGATGGCTGAACTTGGTTTCACGCTTATCTTCATTTACAATCAGTTCATCAACCATGGGCATTAAAGAAAATACGGCATAATCTCTTGTCCACGAACTGCATTGGTGTGCTTGCTGAAAGCCTCTGATTTTATCTTTAAAATATTGATATTTCCAACCATCACCATTTTTACCTGTTTGTGGAGTCCAGGTATGCATGCCAAATGGCAGTGCCGTTGTCGGATAGGTATTCCCTCGGGTAAGTTCGTGTTTAGAGTTGGTGCCCTGCAGCGTATTCACATAGTGGACCAAATCTTTCTGCTGTGCCAATAACCCTTTGGCAACAAGGCAACATAAAATGGATGCAATTAATTTAAGTTTCATTTGTTTGTGTGTTTGCTTTCTTTACCTAAAACCAATCATATTTATCATCAATCTTTATAAAGACTGCTCTTTCCCAGTCTGATCTTTAATAAACGATTGGTTAAGTCCATCATCGAAAGACCAAATATTCAAACAGGTATCATCTGTAATTAATGGATAAGCATGTGCTTTATCTTTTGCTTTTGTAATTAAATTAAAAAAAAGACAAAGTGCTACTAAAGAAATTTTTCTCATAAATTAATATTTGGTTTTGTTTCGTAAATCGTTTTACCAAATTACCTACTAAATATCTCATGCCAGGCTTAAAATAAGCTGAGAAAGACATACTGGTTTAAATTGGATTTTCAGGTGGTAAAAGCCCCAACAAAGTAAAACGTTTTACTAGTGTCAATATTAGTAAAAATATCTTCATGTTTAGACTTACCTAACTGTAACATATAGGTTACAAAGTATTGATTTAAAAATGAATGGAAAAACAATCATCACCAGTACTATATAAATTGAAAATAGAAGTATAACACCTCTTTTTAGCTTTAAATTAAGGTATATTATTAGAAGCTTCGCAAGTTAGTCTATCAAAATTATAATTGTGTATTTCGTAAAAAAGCCGCACCACAATCTCTTATGATACGGCTTTTTATGTTTTAACTTAGCTATATTAATTATAACCAGGGTTTTGTGCTAAATTTTCATTAAGTGTGCGTTGAACTTGTGGAATTGGGAACAAGTTCCTAAACGTTGCTGAAGGTGTATGATCCCACCAGCTTTCGGTCGTAAATTTACCAAATCTGATCAGGTCATTTCTTCTGAAACCTTCAAAAATAAACTCCCTGCCTCTTTCATTTAGCAATTCGTTAAGTGTTAATGTTGCAGGGGTGTATGCTCTTGTTGCCCAATTTGCATCAGTAAAAGCTCTTTTTTTACAATCGTTGATCAGTTGTACTGCCTCTGCCGTTGCTACCCCTCCATTCTTACGCATAATGGCTTCTGCTTTCGCAAAATACACCCAGGTTAACCGGTAAATATTCCAATCAGTATTGTTATAATTAGGATCAATAGGTACAGCTACACCATTTACAATACCTGCAACCTGGTTACCTAATTTGTATTTATTGAAACGAACACCACTATTTTCTTCGCCTTCGCTCATATTGGATACAGTAGATCCGGTTTTATTTTTGCGGATGTTATCTACAAAAACAATCTGTTGTCCATCATATTCATTTCCTCCTCTGGCAAGGGCCGGTTGACCATTGTCAAATCTCACCATCGGACCTTCCAAGAGCCAGGTTCTCTTTCTTAAATCTTCATCCTCGTATTTTGTAAAATTTCCGGGTACTACAACAACACCATCGTTACCATTTCTGGCACCACCATAAATTTGATCTTGCTGGAAGTGAAAGAATTCACCTGTCCAAGAGGGTTGAAAAGAAGCTTTTGTAAACTCATAAGCGATTGAAAAAATCACTTCTTTGGATAAATCGTTAGTAGACTTGAATGGATCAGTAATGTTTGGATCTAACTGCATAGTACCGTTCTGTCCACCCCCATCACCTGCAATCAGTTTATTTGCGGCAGCAATACAATCGTCCCACCTTGCTGTACCTGTCCAAATTTCAGCATTTAGATAAAGCTCTACCAACATTGCATACGCACCGGCCTGACTCATCCTGCCAATCATGTTTTTTGATAACTTTGGTGCTTTTTCGATGTTTTCTTTAATCTCTTTTTCTATAAAAGAAAAAACAGCTGCTCTGGGCTGTGTTGCGGGCTTTGCAGGAATACCAACCTGTGTAACAATTGGAATATTGCCAAAAAGATCCATTAGTTTTAAATAATGGAAAGCTCTTAACAATTTTAACTCTGCAATGTAGGCATCCTTTTCTGCCTGTGTAATCCCCATATCTACAATACTCCTTCTTTCAAGGTTTCCGATAGGATCGTTACATAAACCCATGCCCCAATACATTAACACCCAGGCATTATTTAATGGTCCATCATCGCTTAACCAGCTATGATAGTGTAATCTTTTCCATTTACCACCATCTTCTCCATGACGACCTTTAGTTGGCCAGGCCAATTGATCTCCTGAGAGTTCAGCAGGTCTCCACCATCCATCCTGACCTGATGGCGTAACCCAGGCATTTGCGTGTGTGTATGGCCTTAAAACGGCTGATAGAACCTCATTTTTATTGTTATAGAAATTATCTGCAATCAACTGATCGTAAATTGGTTGATCAAGTTTTGAACAGCTATTGAATAGCAGTGTTGGCGCTGCCACAAGCACTGCTAGTATTATTTTTTTATATCTTTTCATTGCTTAAAAATTAAAATCCGAAATTAACGCCAAATAAGAATTGTCTTGTTGCAGGGTAAGGGCTTCTGGTGTCGATACCTAAGCTTCTGCCGTTGATTTCTTGACCTAAACCTGTATCTTGAATATAGTCTGGGTCATTCCCTGTGTAACCAGTAATGGTCACTAGATTTTGTCCGGTCAGGTTCAATCTTAGTGTTCTCACATATTTAGTTTTAAGTTTAAAGGTATAGCCAAGCGTAACCTCATCAAGTTTAAGAAAGCTACCACTCTCCAAATAATAATCAGTGTACATATAAGTATCTTTCAGTTCAGCATATTTGGTGAAAGCACTATTTAGTAAGTTTGTAGAGGCACCGTTTTTATTACCATAAGAAATAGCCATCGTATTGAGCACATCAAAATCAAGCTTACTTCTGAGGAATACCCTCAAATCAAATCCTTTATAGGTAAAGTTGTTTGTTAATGACAAATAATACTTAGGGACAGCATTCCCAAGCACGGCAAAGTCTGTTTGGTCTCTGAATACAGAGGTGTTAATTTCAGCATTACTTACAACCTCATTATTTCTGTTGTAAAACCTCCATTTTCCATCTGGTGAGAAATTGGCAAAACGTTTGCCCCAAAATTCACCTACTTTTCTACCTTCGTAAGTTCTAAATGCGTCTCCTAGTGCTCCGAAACCACCAATCGAGCCAAAAGTTCTCATATCCCTGCGATATTCGCTGTTTGAATAAGTGTCCAGGATATTTTCTGTTGTACTACCTGCAAAATCTACGCTCCAACTGAAATTTTTATTTTTGATAGCCGCATAGCTTAACGAAATCTCAATACCTTTAGCTGAAATTGATCCAACGTTTGTTGTAATTGATGAAGTTACAAAAGGAGGTTGTGGAGAAGTATACGTATCGATGAGGTCTTTCGTTTTTCGTTTATATACATCTATTGAACCGGTTAATTTGTTATTTAGGATCGTAAAGTCTATACCAATATTGGTTTCTTGTTTGGTTTCCCACCTCAAATCAGGGTTAGGGTTTTTATTTGGGCCATAAGTTTGCAGATACTCACCTGTTGGGAAAAGATAAATCCCTCCACCGCTTAAGGTTACCAGAGCTGCATCATTTCCCATACCCGAATTACCTGTTTCGCCATATCCTACTCTTAGCTTCAAATTGTTCACCCAGCTTACATTCTTCATGAATTCTTCCTGCGTAATATTCCAGCCTCCGGAAATAGCAGGGAAGTTAGCCCATTTGTTGTTTGCGCCAAACTTAGAAGAACCTTCTCTTCTGAAGATAGCTTGAGCAAAGTATTTATCACTCAGGGAATAGTTTAATCTCGCAAAAACAGCAATCAATGTGTTCTCGTTTTTAAAGCTTCCTATCCCAATTGTAGTAACCTTTACTGGCACACTTCCCAGGTTGTTATCTTCAAACAAATCATTCACATAGCCCCGGTTATTGGCATTAAAACCTTCATTGGTTTCCCGACGGAAACTGTAACCACCAATTCCAGAGAGTTTGTGTTTCCCAAAAGTCTTTGTGTATTCAATAGTAGGTTCGAAGTTGATATTTTGGTTTAATTCGGTAGTTTTTGCAGCATATCCACCATTAGGGGCATCACCGTTCTCTACTGAATTTTGGCTTGCCTTATCACGATATTCACTCCAAATTCTATTATTTCTTTGAGCTGCAAAGAATGCACTCAATTTCAGATCTTTCAGCACTTCGAAATCCAATTTACCATCTACTGAGGTAGTTTGCTGCTGTACGCCATAGCGTTCTTGTTCTAAACGGGCAAGCTCGTTGGTGATTGTTCTGGTGAAAAGGTAAGAACCATCAGAGTTAAAATAAGATTCAGTTGGATTCTTAGTTAATACATTTTCCCAACCGCCACCACCAAGTAGGTTGGCATTGTTGAAATTGGTAGATACATTAAACTGTGCCTGAAGTTTATCCTGAAATCCCTTTTGAGTTAAGCTTGCACGAATGCCATATTCTTTTCGTCCGTTTTCCTTTGCAAATCCCTGCAGCTCTCTGTAGTTTGCACTAACTCTATAATTAGAGTTATCGCTGCCTCCAGATACGGCCAAGTTGTGGTTGTTGGAGATATTATTTTTATTGATAAGATCCTGGAAGTAATCAAAATCCCCTCCCTTATCAACCACCTTGTACTCACCGCTTGCAATGCGTGCTCTCCATTCGGTAGCATTCATAAAGTCGGGCCTTTTTACAAGGGTTTCAGTTCTAACATAGGCATTGTAATCAAAACGAGCAGGTCCTTTTTTGCCTTTTTTCGTTGTTACGATGATTACCCCTGCATTTGCTCTTGTTCCGTATATTGCGGCACCCGATCCGTCTTTTAAAACACTAAACGATTCAATATCGTCTTGCTGTAAAAGATCAAGATTACCTCCCGGAATACCATCAATAATAATTAAAGGGCTTGCGGTACCAGATACAGAGGTAACTCCCCTTAATTGAATACCTACTCCGCTGTTAGGATTAGAGCTATTTCTAGAGATTTGTAACCCTGCTACCTTTCCTACCAGTAAATCCAATGGGTTTCTCGATCCGCTTTGTCTGAATTTAGTAGAATCTACTTTAGCGATGGCCGAGGTAATCTCTTTTTCTCTTAATGTACCGTAACCTACCACCACAACATCATCTAGCTTGGTATCAGCCGATACAGCTAATTTGACATTTAATGTGGTTTGATTAGCAATTGTGATATTCTGCGTTATATAGCCGATATAGCTGATCCTGATCACATCACCTACATTTGCTTCTATACTAAATTTTCCGGTTACATCGGTTACAACACCTTTACCAGAAGTTACATTCTTAATACCAACGCCTGGTATGGGCTGGTTATTTTCGTCAAGAACTGTCCCCGAAACTATCTTTTGTACCCGAGCATGTTGCAATAGCTTGCTCTCGTTAAAGCGCCTCCCCGTAACTCCCAACTTTGCGTTCATTGAAAACGCAGGACTATTCAGCAATACAATTGCAGCCGACAGCCCCGTAATTTTAAGTAAATTAATTTTCATTAACGGTTTTGTTAAATTATAAATGATTAGTTATTTTTTCCCTGGTAATATTTTATCTGCGTTGGAAATGACCGGACTGGATAGGTTGCCGAACATTTTCAGGTATATAATTGGTTTAAAGATTTGATTTGATAAAGACAGAAACTGACTCCAACAACTGGTTTTATTTCTGCTGTTTAATAGAACTCATTAAAATTCAGTAAGGGGTGCTGTAATTCTCATAATATTTGGATCAGGTATGCTAAAACGTTTTAGTCTGTCAATTATAACTATTATAAATCGTAATAAAACGTTTTAGTATGTAAAAAAAATATTACAGCATCTTGGAGAGAGGTTTTTTTATTAGTCTCTAAGAACTAGGCGGGTGGGGATAATTACCTCTTCAGCAGGTAGTTTACCTTTTGAAGAAAGGCGGCTTAAAATAAGTTTAATAATGGTTTCGGCTATCTCCTCTAAAGGTTGCTGAATAGCAGAAATGCGCGGGGTATGCAATTCGAATGCTTCATGATCATCATATGCAATTACTGCAAAATCATCCCCTACTTTTTTATCGATCTGTTTCAATGCTTTTAAACCACTAATAGCCAAATAATTGGTTACGAATAATACTGCATCGATTTTTTTATTTTCGAAGAGTTCTTTAATCTGCGCAATGGTGTCGCTTTCATCCTGGTTAAAGTGGATCTTTAAAACCAGGTTGTCATCATATTTGATTCCGTTATCTTCCAATGCTTTTTTATAACCATCGTATCGCTCAATAATTTGTTCCACATTTATATCAGTGGTAACCAAAGCGATGTTCTTTTTGCCCTGATCGATAAAATTCTGTATTGATTGATATGAGGCATTAAAATGATCGGCACCAACATAGCTTGTATTAATGTCTGGCAAATTTCTATCGAAAAGAATTACCGGATTGCCATCATCAAGGAGCATCTGGATATCTTCTTCTATTCCTTTTATCGGAGAGATGATATAGGCATCAACTTTTCGTGATTTGAACATATTGATCAGCTCCTTCGCTTTGTCGATATTATTTTCTGTACTGGAATAAATAATTTTATATCCTCTTTTATAGGCTTTATCTTCGATTAACCGTGCAATCCTCGAGAAGAATGAATTGGAAATATCCTCGATAATTAAGCCGATGATATTGGAGTTACCAGTTCTTAAACTTCTAGCAATCTGATTAGGTTTATAACCGCTTTCTTCTATAATTTTTTTTACTTTCTCTATTACTGCTTCGCTTATCGATTTCTCTTTTGCTTTACCGTTAATAATGAATGAAACTGTGGTAATGGATACGTTTGCTTTTACGGCTATATCTTTGATAGAAAGCGATTTCATTTGGTTGGGATTTCTTTAAATTAATCAATTCAAAGCTAAATAAAAATTGTAGCTTTTAAATTTTTGCCTGTTATAAAAACGCAATTTAACATTTTTTATATTAATCGTTTTAGAAACGTTTATTAAAGGAGCGAAGTGTAATGATAAATATAAATCTCTTTAGATTGTTTATTTTACATAGGTAGAAATTAACTTAGCCGTTTTTGCCGAAGCACCGGGTTTTCCCATAAGCAAAAGCAGCTCATCGTAATCCTTTAACATCATGTTCCTGCCGGCTCCTTCCATGATGATTTTAAGCGCTTCGTTTACTTTTTGGGTATTGCAATCTTCCTGGATCAGTTCGGTTACAATCTTTTTGTTTACGATAAGGTTAACCAATGAGATGAACTTTATTTTCACCAGCATCCTGGCAATGGCAATAGAAATGGTTCCTCCTTTGTAAACCACCACCTGCGGAACCTTAAATAAAGCCGTTTCTAGTGTAGCTGTTCCAGAAGCTACAATTGCGGCATGGGCATAGTGCAATAAATTATAGGTATTATTAAAAAGAAGTTTAACTTTTTTATCTCCCATAAACTGGTGATAATAAGCTTCCGTAAAGCTTGGTGCGGCAGCAATGGCGAATATACAATGGGGATAACTTTCTGTAATGCTTAACATCACCGGTAATAAACGCGCTATCTCCTGCTTGCGGCTACCGGGCAAAAGGGCAATAATTTTTTCACCTCCCAGTTGATTGTTTTCGCGGAAGTTTACATCTGGGGTAAACTGTGCAATTTCGTCCAGTAGCGGATTGCCTACATAATCTACCTTCATACCCCATTCTTTGTAAAAATCAACCTCGAAAGGTAGAATACAGAACATATGATCGACAACCTTTTTGATTTTCAGTACCCGCTTCTGGTTCCAGGCCCAAACTTTAGGTGAAATATAGTAACATACTTTTATGCCATTAGCCTTTGCAAATGCTGCAATTTTTAAATTAAAGCCCGGAAAATCGATCAAAATTAATACATCAGGCTTCCAATTTAAAATATCGTCCTTACAAACTTTGAGGTTTCTGAAAATGGTTCTTAAATTTAAAATCACTTCGGTAAAGCCCATAAATGCCATATCGGCATAGTGTTTAACCAGCTCCCCCCCTTCAGTTTTCATTTTATCTCCCCCGAAATACCTGAACACAGCTTCGCCATCCTCAGCTTTTAAGGCTTTCATTAAGTTGGCACCATGTAAATCGCCAGAGGCTTCTCCGGCTACGAGGTAATATTTCATGTCTATAATTTTATAGCAAAATCTGTCATTAGATGTAACATAAAAGTAATCGTCATTCCCGCGCAGGCGGGAATCTTAAAGCTATAGTACTTGGATCCTGAAATAAATTCAGGATGATGAACCTTCCTATTTGCTTTTTGCATTTTTTCAAAAAACTTTATAAGCAAAAAATGCAAAAGCACACAAAAACGTTGCGGCTAATATACCCCTACCAATATTTTCTTTATTGTATTTAAAAAAGTACTGCATAGTATAAGCATTTATAGCAATGCCTCCAATATATAACAAATCTGCTTTTGCAAGGTAAGCCACATGGTTAATGATATACCAGGCAATTGAACATAGTATTGCCGGCACAAGCAAACCAATGCCTAAACCTATCCATACCGAATTATTTAATCTTTTTAACCGATCAATCATTGCAAGTGCTTAACCTAAATTAATGCCATCTGGTGCCGAAACTTTGGTGCCCACAGATTTCGAATCTTTGTTGCCTATGAAATCCCAACTGTTTAAGGCCTGTATAGCATGATGCGCCGTTAAATCAAACTGAACCGGAACGATAGAAACATAATGATGTTCCAAAGCCCAAACATCGGTATCTTCTCCCTTATCAAAATTTTCGAAAACACCTGTTAGCCAATAGTATGGACGTTTGTAAGGATCTGTCCGCTCATCAAATTCTTCCATCCACTTGGCATTGGCCTGACGGCAAATTTTAACACCTTTTAGGTTGTCGCCTTTCGGAAAATTCACATTTAAAAGTGTGCCTTCCGGTAAACCATTCGCTAAAACCTGCTCACAGATATTTTTAATGTATTTTTTGGTATGGTTGAAATCGGCATCGGCAGCAAAATCATCGAGGGAGAAACCAATAGACGGGATTTTTTCTATCGCACCTTCTACCGCAGCAGACATGGTACCCGAATACAGTACATTAATCGAATTATTTAACCCGTGGTTAATTCCAGATACACACAGATCAGGTTTTTTACCTTTAAAGATTTTATTTACAGCAATTTTAACACAATCAACCGGGGTTCCACTGCATTTATACATTTCTACGCCCGCATAAAGATCAACCTTATCAAAACGGATCGGTTTACCTATGGTAATAGCATGCCCCATTCCACTCTGCGGACTATCTGGTGCAACCACCACCACATTGCCAAGCTCCTGCATTACCTCCATTAAATTCTTTATGCCTGTAGCTGTAATTCCATCATCATTTACAACTAAAATATTTGGTTTTGTGCCCTGCTTTGTCATGTCGGTAAAAATACAGATTATAAATTCAAGGCACAATAAAGCAAGGTTTATATGCAAAAATCATTTATTCCTAGATTTTTAGTTTTGGGATCAAAATTATTTCGTTCCCTGCAAGAAAGCATCTATATTTGAATAAATAACTTATTAAAAATGAATGCTGTATTTGAGATCATGCTTAAACTAACAGGTACACATTCATGATCATAAACCAAAACCAATTCAATGAAATTCAAACTATTTACTTTGGCTTGTTTTCTAATTACGGGTTCTTTCGCAAAGGCGCAAACCACCTACCAATGGAAAACAGGAACTTCTGGTGGCTTCACCTACAAATATGTAACCAACGATCCAACCAAAACACGTTTTTACACTTTAAAAAACGGTTTAACTGTAATTTTATCTCAAAATAATAAGGAGCCCAATATTACCTACAAAATGGCAGTAAGGGCGGGTAGTAATACCGATCCTCGTACCAATACGGGTTTGGCGCATTACTTAGAACACCTTTTGTTTAAAGGAACGGATAAATTCGGAACGCTAAATTATGCCAAAGAAAAACCACTTTTAAATAAGATCGAAGCACTTTACGAAACTTACAACAAAACTACCGATCCGGCTAAACGTAAAGAGATTTATAAGGAAATTGATAAAACATCGGGCGAAGCTTCAAATTATTCTATCGCAAATGAATATGATAAAATGATGAAATCGATCGGAAGTAATTCTACCAACGCACACACTTCGGTAGAAGAAACCGTTTACGAAGAAGACCTTCCATCAAATGCCATCGATAAATTTTTGGCTGTGCAGGCAGAACGTTTCCGTGCCCCTGTTTTCCGCATCTTCCATACGGAGTTAGAAGCTGTTTACGAAGAGAAAAACATCGGTATGGATAACGATGGCCGTAAAATGTATGAGAAAATGCTATATGCTTTGTTCCCAACACATAACTACGGACAACAAACCACCATTGGTACTATTGAGCATTTAAAAAACCCATCGTTAATCGAAATCAGAAAATATTACGATAAATATTATGTGCCTAACAATATGGCCTTAATTATGAGCGGTGATATTAATTATGATGATTTAATCAAAAAAATCGATAAAGATTTTGCCTACATGGTTCCAAAACCTTTGTCGCTTTATAATCCTGCTCCAGAAAAACCATTAACGCAGGTTCAAACGGTTGATATTTACGGTCCAAGTGCCGAAAACTTATATGTTGCTTACAGAGGTTTTGCTCAAAATACCCACCAAAGTTTATTACTGGATTTAATCGGCAGTATACTGGCAAACGGCAAAGCAGGTTTAATGGATATTAACATTAACAAACAACAAAAAATGTTGCGTGCAAGTGCCGGTTATAACTCCATGAAAGATTACGGAATTTTCATTTTATCTGGCTCGCCTAAAGCCGGACAAAGTTTAGAAGAAGCCCAAAAATTATTGTTAGAGCAGGTAGATCTGCTTAAAAAAGGCGAGTTCGATGAAAGTTTGATTAAAGCAACTGTAGCCAATATTAAATTAGGCGAGCTTCAAAGTTTCGATAACAACGATGTTCGTGCAGATTTCGCAATGAATGCCTTTATCCAAAACCGTGGTACGGAGTGGGATAAAACCCTGGCATCAACTGATGCAATGGCTAAAGTAACCAAAAAAGAAATTGTAGATTTTGCCAATAAATTTTTCATCAACAATTATGTTTCCATCTTAAAACATAAAGGCGAAGATAAGAGCATTATTAAAGTAGAAAAACCAGCCATTACAGCGGTAAAAACAAATGTTAATGAGGTTTCTCCATTTACAAAAGACATTATTGCTGCCCCTGTAAAACCGATAGCCCCTAAGTTTTTAGATTACACTAAAGATCTTAATTTCGGTAAAGCAGGCATTGCGGATGTAATTGCAGTTCAAAACACCGAAAACGGAATTTTCCGCATGAGTTACCGTTTTGATATAGGCTCTTACAACTACAAGCTATTGCCTTATGCTGCTCAGTATCTGGCTTTCTTAAGTACTGATAAATATTCTGCAGAGGATATTAGTAAAGCATTTTACAACATTGCCTGTAGCTACAGCATCAATGTAGGTACCGATGTAACTACCGTTTCCATCAGCGGTTTACAAGAAAACTTTGATAAGGCTGTTGCCTTGGTAGAAGATGTACTGGCACATTGCAAACCAAATGAAAAAGCTTTAGAAGATTTAAAGGGTCGCTTGTTAAAATCGAGAGATAATGCAAAATTAAATAAATCGTCTATTCTCGGTGGTTTAATGAGTTATGCGCAGTATGGCGCTGATAATCCTTTCAATTATGGATTAACCAATGATGAGATCAAAAACATGAAATCGGCAGATTTGATCTACATCTTACACAACCTTACCAACTACAAACACACCATTACTTATTATGGCCCAAAAACTTTAACGGCATTTTCTGCTGATATTGTAAAAGCACACCCATTAGCAAAAGAATTTACAGATGCTGCACCGATTAAGAAATTTGTGTACACTAAAACCGATTCGAACAAAGTTTACTTTGCCGATTACGATATGGTACAGGCAGAAATTCGCTGGGTACGTAATGCAGGACTATACGATCCGGCCAATGCGGCAAAAATTGCCTTATTTAACAACTATTTCGGTGGTGGTATGGGTTCAGTAGTATTCCAAACCATCCGCGAATCTAAAGCCTTAGCTTATTCTACTTTTGCAGTGTACTCTTCTCCAAACACTAAAGAGAAAGAGAATACTGTTATCGCTTATGTAGGTACACAGGCCGACAAAATGAATGAAGCAGTTGCGGGTATGAATGAGTTATTAACCACTTTACCCGAATCAGATAAATCATTTGCACTATCGAAAACAAATTCATTAAACGGTCTGGAAACTAGCCGCATTACCAAGGATGGTATTATCTACACCTATTTGGCAGATAAAAAATTAGGTTTCGATCACGACTCAAGAATTGATGAATACGCAAATCTGAAACCATTAACTTTTAATGATGTAAAATCATTCCATCAAACCAATCTTTCGGGTAAGCCTTACAACTATTGTATTGTTGCTTCAGAAAAGAAAATCAACATGGCCGATTTAGCAAAATTTGGCCCGGTTACCAAATTGAACTTGGAGCAGATTTTCGGATACTAGAAAGGTAGAAGGTAATAAGGTTAAGGGTAGAAGGTAAAAACCCAAGGCCTAAATAAAAAAGCGGCTCTCCGAAAGGGGGATCGCTTTTTTGTTTGGTTTATTATTTCATTGGTTATTTGTTCATTTGTCATTCGTTGCATTTTTCAGAAAAACAAATTGTGCCTTCGTGTCTTGGTGATAAAAAACACGAAAGCAGCTTCCTTCGTTAATCCAATAAATAACTAGAGATATTTCAGCGCCTTCAAAATTTCCTTTATCGAAAATTTAGCCCCACAAACAAATTCATCAGCCGCACCATAGTAAATGGTTAGTTCATCACCGTTAACAATGTGACCATTTGTGAATACAACCTTACCAAAAAAGCCATGCAGTTCGTAATCTTCTGTCGGTATCATAATCGGGTTTTCTGTTCTGGCCAATACTTTCGATGGATCATTTAAATCCATTAGAAACGCGCCCAAACAATACTGATGTTTTTCATTTGCACCGTGATATATTTCGAGCCACCCTTCTGCGGTTTTGATTGGCGCTGCACCTGCGCCCACACGGGCACTATCCCACAGGTTTGCTCTGGTTTTAACAATACACCTGTGCTTTCCCCAATAAATCCCATCTGGAGATTCGGCCAACCAGATATAATTACCGCCCAAAGCCACACTGCTGGGGCGGTGCAAAGCGTAAAACTTACCGTTAACACATTCTTCAAATAAGGCGCAATCTTTATTATGAGGAGGGATAATCATACCATAACGCTGAAAATTTTTCCAGTCTTTTGTAGTCCGCATCCCCACACCAACGCCATGCTCGGAAACAGCAGTATAGGTTAAATAATAGGTTTCGCCGACCAAGGATACTCGGCAATCTTCAATTCCAAACGTTTCATCCTGGCCTTCTCCCTGTAGCAATGGATAACCTTCGGGTTCGTAAAAATAAATGCCGTCATCGCTGCAAACTAATCTTAAATGCGACAGCGTAGTTAAGTAATCGGCTCCCCTGTAATTAATCACTCTTGGGTCTGTTACATTTAAATACGGGTCGTTTTCTTCGATCGCCAGAATTTCTATTCCGTGTTCCTTTAAAATAGGAAAAGAGATTATACCCGGTGTCTGTTCGGGCCTTTCGGCTACACGGATCAGTAGCCATGTTTTTCCTTCGAATGTAAAAACACCTGGGTTTAAAAGGCAAACAACTTCCAGGCCTACCCTGCTTGGGTTTAGAGCTTTTGGATATAAAATTGGATTTTCGGGAAATCTTCTGGCTAGATAGACCATAAAAAATGCTTTTATAACAAACAGGCGATCAAAATTTTGATCGCCTGTTTGCTATTGAATTAATATTAAATGAGTTGATCCATTTCACAAGTTCATCACTTCCTTTTCCTGTTTTTTGTTGCAGTTTCCCCAACAATTCCTCGTTTTGACCTTCTTCATGTTTTAAATCAGCATAAGTTTGCTTAACCTTTCCTTTTATTTCATTCCACTTTCCTTTTAATTCTAACTTACCCATGCGCGTGTTTTTGTCGTCAACATGATGCCCTGTGCGTAAATTAACAATCTTATCTCCTTTTTGTTTCGTTTTTTTAGCCCTTTACTTAAAAAATTTAGCTTATCTCACTTTATTCCTGAAGATTTTATATATATTTTAATTATATTATGCGTATTATTTCTACTCACAATTAAACATTACTAATTAAACTACCAATTTGATGAAAAAACTGCTCTTAAGTATGATTTTATCACTTAGTGTAATTACGTTTGCTTTCGCACAAGGCAAAGTAATTACCGGAAAAGTGACGTCAACCTCGGGACCAATTCCTGGCGTTAGCGTATTTGTAAAAGGCTCACCAGCTAACGGCACACAGAGCGATGCCTCGGGCGCCTTTAAATTAACCGTTTCGGATGATGCTAAAACACTTATTTTTAGCTTTATCGGCTATAAAACCAAAGAAGTGCCTATTACAGGGCAAACCATTAATGTAAGCCTCGATGAAGAAAATAATACCCTATCTGATGTGGTGGTAGTGGGTTACGGCACGCAGAACAAGCGTGATGTAACGGGGTCTGTAGCCTCTGTTAAATCTAAAGACCTTGAAAATCTACCGGTAACAAGTTTTGAACAGGCTTTACAGGGTAAAGCGGCAGGTGTACAGATTGCAGCACAAAATGGAAAACTAGGGCAAGGTATAACGGTAAGGGTAAGGGGAGCCGCATCGGTAACAGCCGGCAGCGAACCGCTTTATGTCGTGGATGGAATCCCAATCACTTCTGGCGACTTTTCAAGCACTACTGCGCCAACCAGTGCTTTGGCAGATTTAAACACCAATGATATCGAATCAATCGAAGTTCTAAAAGATGCCTCTGCTTCGGCAATTTATGGGGCAAGGGCTTCGAACGGGGTAGTTTTAATTACAACAAAACAAGGTAAGGTCGGCAAAACTGCCATTACTTTTAGTGCATTAGGAGGAATCAGTTCTCCATCTAATCACAGAGAATTTCTTAATTCCGAACAGTATGTTCAAATTTTAAGGAGAGCAGGAGTTGGCAGGGCAAAATACGATTTTGAAAACACTACCGACTATGCAACCCTACAAGAAGCTTTAGATGATTATAGTTCCATTGTTGAAGGCAGATTGAATAGATATTCTGCTGGAAATGATGATTATAAAACATATAAAGTAAATACAAACTGGGAAAGAGAAGCTTTTCAAAGTTCTCCGATTACTCAACAATATGATTTAAATCTAACTGGTGGTAACGAAAAAACTAAGTTCTATATTGGTGGACAAGCATTAAATCAAGATGGTATCATTGTTGGCAATAGCTACAAGCGCTATAGCGGAAGATTAAACCTGACCAACAAGGTGACTGATTTTCTTGAAGTTGGAGTGAATCTAAATTTCTCCAACAGTATTAATAACAGGCTATCAAATGATAATGCATTTTCCAGTCCTTTACAGGCTGTAGCCCTATCACCAATTACACCTTTTATAGATCCAAGATCGGGCTTAATAAGTGGAACCTTGCCAGGTGCTGCCTCTAATTACCCGCTTTATTATAATCCGTTTATTGGCATAGAAAACGCCTCATATAAAGCAACGGTTTACCGCACAATTGGTAAAGCATTTGCGAATATCAATATTGCAAAAGGCTTAAAATTTAGCACCGATTTTTCTGTTGATAACCTTAACCAAAATGAGGAAAGTTATTACGGCTCTTTAACCTTTAAAAATACAGGTACAAATAATGGTGATGGAGAAAATATTTCAACTTTTGTAATCAATACAAACACCAATAATTTTTTTAGTTATAATGCTACTTTTGGCGAAAAGAGTGTATTTGACGCTGTTATAGGTACAAGTTATCAAAAATCAACCACTAAATATAGCTCAATAGAGGGGCAGGATTTTCCTAGCGATGCCTATATAAAATTAGGAAGCGCAGCTACTAAAGTTAAAGCTACCAGTAACGAAAATGCATTCAGCTTTTTATCTTATTTCTTTCGAGCCAATTATAAGTATAATAACCGCTATTTAATTGGTTTTAGCGTGAGGGCAGATGGTTCATCCCGTTTTGGCACAAACAATAAATATGGCTACTTCCCTGCAGGGTCATTAGCTTGGATTGCTTCAGAAGAAGATTTTTTAAAATCATCTGAAACCATTAGCCTGTTAAAATTAAGATTGAGTTACGGCCTAACTGGAAATGCAGAAATTGGGAATTACCGCGCTCGCGGCCTGTTTAGCGGTACAGGAGCCTATGGTGGCGCTGCTGGCCAAATCCCGACCCAGATAGCTAACCCAGATTTAACATGGGAAAAAACTAAACAATTGGATATTGGCTTAGACTTCGGCTTTTTAAAGAATAGAATTACAGGTACTTTCGATTACTATCAGAAAAAAACAACGGAGTTATTGTTGGAGGTTCCAATTCCACAAACTACTGGTTTTTCTATCAAAACGCAAAACTTAGGTAAATTGGAAAATACGGGTTATGAGTTAGGTATTAATACAGAGAATTTTGTTGGGGCATTTAAATGGTCAACAGCTTTAACTGCTGCCATCAACAACAACAAAATTACCGATTTAGGTGGACAGATTTTGAATACCAATGAAATTAACGCAGCTATTGCTGGGCAACCAATTGGTGTTTTCTATTTACCAGAATATGCAGGAGTAAATCCAGCTAATGGAGATGCGATTTATTATCGAAACACAGTTGATGCAAATGGCAACCTCGACAGAAGCACAACGAATAATATCAACGATGCACAAAGAATTTTTGCTGGTAACCCTAACCCAAAATATGTTTTTGGCATTAATAATAGTTTCTCCTTTAAAAACTTTGATTTAAGCATATTCTTTCAAGGCGTTAGTGGAAATAAGATCTATAATTCTGGAGGACAATATATGAGCGCCAATGCATCAAATGGCTACGACAACCAAACCGCTGATCAGATAAATTACTGGGATAAACCTGGCGATATTACACAGGTTCCAGAGCCCAGATTGGGATTGGGAAATGGTGTAGGTAACTCTACAAGATATATATCAGATGGCAAATATTTGCGTTTAAAAACCTTAACATTAGGCTATACATTTACCCCTGAAATTCTAAGCAAGATTAAATTGAGCAAATTAAGACTCTTCGCCACAGCTCAAAATTTAGCTACAATTACAGGTTATAAAGGTTGGGACCCCGAGGTTAATGCCGATTTCCAATCTACCAACATTAACCAAGGAGTTGATTTCTATTCAGCCCCTCAACCAAGGGTAATTTCATTCGGCATCAACATTGGTTTATAATTCAAAAAAGGAATCATTATGAAAAAGATATATATATATAATTTAATGTTTTTAGCCATGCTTTTTATTACGGTATCCGCATGTAAGAAAGCATTAGAAATCAATCCTGTTGATACAGTGGAACAAAGCAAGGCCTTACTCACATCAAAAGATGTAGAGGTTGCACTTGTAGGTGCTTACTCAGAGTTAGGAAGTAGAAATTTTTACGGTGGAAGACCATTTTTATTAGCAGATTTTTTAGCAAATACAAATGCAATTGAATGGGGTGGAACATATGAGGAGCTTACACAAACCGTTAATAAACAGATTTTAAAAACAAACGCCTTTGTTGATAACGTTTGGGCAGCTGGATATACTGCTATTAATGATGCAAACAATGTAATTTCAGCTATAGATAAAGTTGATGCAGCAAAAAAGAGCAGAGTAGAAGGAGAAGCTAAATTTATAAGAGGGGCTGCGTATTTTGATTTAGTAAAATTGTTTAGCAAAGCATATAACGATGGTAGCCCAACAACAAATCTTGGTGTACCTATTGTGCTTACCCCAACAAAAGCGATTACAAACGAAAGCTATGTAAGTAGGGCGACTGTTGCTGCCGTTTATTCTCAAGTCATTGCTGATCTAACAGAAGCAGAGGCAAAATTACCAGAAACAAATGGTTTTTTTGCTACCAAATTCTCAGCAGCTGGTATGCTTGCCAGGGTATATTTACAAATGGGTAATTACGCAGCCGCTGCTGCTGCTGCAAATAGAGTAATTGCTTCAAACAAGTACACTTTAACTAATGCATTTATAGATGCTTTCCCAAAAATGCCAGAAGCTGGAAAATCGGGGCAACCTGGTCCAAACACAACAGAAGATGTGTTCGCTATGCAGGTTACCACCTTAACTGGTTTTAATGGTTATAACGAATTTTATGGTTCATCAACTTTTGGAGGAAGGGGTGATGCCTCTATTTCTGAAGATTGGATTAATAATACTTATGAGGCAGCTGACGATAGAAAAAATGCTTTTTATGATGACGGCGCGCTGTTCACATCTAAGTATGGCAATTCTTATGGAAATATTTCTATAATGCGCTTTGCAGAAATGTATTTAATCAGGGCAGAATGTAATGTCCGCTTGGCTCCGGCCCCTCCTATTGGGGGCGTAACACCTTTACAAGACCTAGCTAAGGTTAGAAATAGAGCTGGCTTAACAACAACTACAGCTACCTTATCAGACATTCTTAACGAAAGAACACTTGAATTTGCCTTTGAAGGTTTTTCACTGCACGATGCGAAAAGAACTCAAACCAATATTGGTAGCATACCTTGGAATGCTAACAGATTGATATTTCCGATTCCACAAAGGGAAATTGATGCCAACAAAAACTTAGTTCAAAATCCAGGTTATTAGAAAAGATTAATTGTGGGGCTTCTCAAAAATAAAAATTGAGCCTCAGGAAATTAAATATTCGAAAATGCTCCTGTAATGGGGCTACAAATAAAACAACAAAAAAGACAGGCTGTATCAGCAAATTGATACAGCCTTTTCTAACCAGTACTCATCTACAAGCCGTATTAGCTTACTCTACCTCAGTCTAATATTTTCATGTTAGAATAGGATGTTTCGCACTTTTATTTCATCAGTTTATACCGGAACTAAAGATTTGCATTTCTTTAGATTACTATTTCTTATTAAAACCGAGTGCTATATATGAAATCAAGCACTTAATAAGAAGATTAAAAAGTATCTAAAAAGATACAAATAAGTATCATAATCAATTCAAAAAGTAGAACATTAAACTTATATTGTAATGCAAAAACTAATCTATTAACAATCAAAAAATCTACCCATGAAATTAAATTCTAACTTAACAGCCTTATTAAAGAAAACGCTTTTCGCTTTCCTAATCATTTCTTTAATCTCGGCCTGTAAAAAAACTCAGGAACCAAGCGTTATTTCGTCGAAAAACAATGATTTTAATAAAAATGGAATACCCACACCGTACTTCGACTGGTCTACGGTAGATTATATGCCAACTCCCTCGGGTTCGCCAACAATTTTAGTGCCTTGGGCAAATGGCTCGGTAAGGGGGTTTACTTCCGACATTCAATATGATTATTTGCCAGCTGACGGATGGAAATTACTATATAATACATTTGATCCTACTAAACCTTTGCCAAGCAATCCTTTTTTTGTCCTTTACAACAAATACAGAGCATTATTGAGAATTTATATTTACGTTACAACAAATGGTTTTCAAAATTCTGATTATCTAACAACAGGATTAAACCTTGGTCCAAATAATATTAACTCCAACATGTTAAATTATGCTGGTCAAGACATTGTTAATGTTAATATTGACAGTAATGTTAAAATATCTTCAAAAATAGAACCAACTCAAATTGCATCAGGATCTTGGTATGCTACGCAATATGAGATAGCCTATGACAACAATATCCAAACCAGTACCTTTCAACAAATCGGTGTAAATGCAACTATCAATTGGACTAATGTAAGCACAATTTCTCTTGGAGGGACGGCTGAAGGTGAAATTAAAGGTTCAATCACTTCTCAAGGGAGTTCTCCTTTTTCATTATCAAAAATCCTAACGGGGACACTGGATGCAGTTGGAGCATCTTTTTTTACTGCTAATAAAGGACAGAGTACTACCAATCCAGGGGAAGGGAATAAACTTGGATTACCTGCGGCTATTTTTAATGCATCAAGTAGTGCTTTAACAAGTGGCTTATCTGATATTGTTAAAGGTTTCTTTAGTGGCATTTTCGGGGGTAAAACTGGAGGTACAAATCAATCAGTTTCCTTAACAACCAATACAAAAATTACCCTAACAGGAAATAGTACGCAAAATGGTGCCTTATGGCCTAATCCAGGCTTGGGATTAGGTATACCAGGAACGATTAATAGCCAATCAGCAATAGGGTACGTACCATATTATAATGAACCTATGGGACTATTTTATTTAGCTAATACACCCAATGTTAATGCAACCTATATATCTTATCCTGTTAATATTAGCGATCGCCTCAATGGATATTATGATAATCAGGTTGAATATATACTCAATAGCTCTTCTATTAATCCAATTTGGAATAATGCTGTAGTCAATACTAGCGCAGATGGTGTTTCCATTTCGGATTTTAAAAATGAAATTGTATTGATTCCTAACAATCCAGAGGTCGGTGGGCAATACGAAGCTGGTTTTAATGGAACTTTCGAAACGATTGGTGAGAAGAAAGTTTATACTTCTTTTTACTCGGTAAGTGCCAATATACATGGACGTACTAAAACCCAGTTTCCAAAAGGTAAACTGGCCGTAAGAATCTCCTTTCATGTCACCCCCAATGGTAATCCAGCAGCTAAATTCTTATACGTTAAAACCTTCTATGCAGTCGAAAATTAAATAAATATAGCAATATATATTTGCCAGTTGCAGTTATTGCAACTGGCAATAAGCCAAGAGAATAATAATCAAATATTTAATATATTATAACAAGCTAATTAATATCCAAAAAGGGATAACAATGTATAATATTTGTTTACTATTCAATAAATTCAGTTTAATCATATTTGTTTGCCTTGTAACATGTGGTCATTCCTTTGCTCAACAAGAATTGGGAATTGGGGGAGGTTTTAATATGAATACCTTAATCATTCAGAATGAAAGTAATAAAAACGTGCGAACGATCCCTAAACTAGGATACTCCATATTTTTTCATTCAAGATTCTGCTTAAATAAATCATTTGATTTAATACTCGAACCAGGAATAAGCGAAAAAAACTACCAAAGAAGATCGGTTGATAACCAATATATTGAAGAAACAACTACTAATAAATATTTGCAGTTACCTATAAATTTGGATACTAAAATACTTAAAGGCAAAAAAACAACAACGTATTTAACTGTAGGTGCCACTATTGGCTATTGGATTAAATCCAACACAAGAGGGTATCTTCCTGATATTTTTAGCAGTTTTACTTCTTTTGAAAATACTGAATATTATAATCTAATCTATTTTAATGAAAAATATGCTTTTGACAAAAAAAAGGACAGGAGATATGATATTGCAATTAATCTGGGCTTCCGAGAGCGTTTTTATATCCGAAATACGACCTTAAGCGTAAACGCTTTCATTACTAAATCGATTATTAGCCAACAGAACACTTATATGTTAAATCAAGAAATGCGAAGTAATCAGTCAATCACCCTTCAAATTGCATATTCTAAAAAGTTAAAGCATCATGAAGATAAGTAGATGGCTTATTGTTTACTGCTTGATTACAACAACAGCAATTAGTTGTAAAAAAGAACAATCGCTTAATAAAGACCCTAAAAGTTTTAATGAAATTTATGAAACTTTCTGGAGAGAAATGAATATTAACTATGTTTATTGGGATATCGATAAAACCAATTGGGATAGTTTATACAGTACCTATAAGCCTTTATTCAATAAACTTGACATTAATAATGAAAACGACATTAAAAGTTCAGTTTTATATTTTAAAAATCTAACCGCCAAACTCACTGATTCACATTATAGTATTTCTTTTCAAAAGCAAATATTAAAAGACTCAAGTATCTATCCTGCATATACTAGAAACATTTCATTTAAAAAAATACACAATAAATATGACTTCACCAATCTAGTAACAAAATATTTAGACACGGCTTATCTATCTTCCAGTTACTTTTATAGCGAAAACAATACATCTAAACTACTCTTTACAAGGCTAGGAACTATAAATAAGCGCATCTTATATTTTGCTTGTAATCAATTTGCACTATTAAGAACGATTCAATCAAAAGATCCAAACACAACATCACTATTAAACAAACTAGATTTTTATTTGAATGAATCTACAGATATTAAGGGATTAATATTTGACTTTAGGGGTAACAATGGCGGCGATATTGTTGACCTTAATTATCTAATTGGAAAAATCATTGACAAACCAGTTCATTTTGGCTTCGTAAGATATAAAAATGGCAATAATCGCTTAGATTATACTCCTTGGATAAATACAACCGTAAGTCCGCAGAGTACATCTAAAAAATTTCAATATCCAATAGTTGTCTTGGTAGATAATTACTCAGCCTCCTTATCTGAAACTTTTGCAATGGTTATTCACACATTACCAAATGGAATTATTGTTGGAGAAAGAACTTGGGGAGCCACTGGCCCGATTGCTCATAATAACATTTATAACTATGGTAGTTTTATAATCCATGACTTTATGAATGTTACCATGGCTTCTGGAGAATTTAAATATTTAGATAATAAAAGTTATGAAGAAATTGGTTTTCCACCGGACATCAGCGCAGCATTTAGCCTACCCTCTTATCAGGCAGGCATCGATTCCCAATTACAAAAAGCCATAGATATATTTATGAAATAAACATATAAAATACCTCTGTTTTGCACAGGTGTTTTATATGTTTATCTGCTAATATAAACTGAATACTAATTGTTCAGCTAAAGTTTTTTAGCTGCTTCAATAATCTCTTCTACTACTCCCGGATCAAGCAGTGTAGACGTATCCCCTAGGTTACCGGTTTCTCCTTCGGCAATTTTACGCAGAATTCTGCGCATAATTTTGCCTGAACGTGTTTTTGGTAGACCAGAAACAAATAATATCTTATCAGGCTTTGCAATAGCCCCAATTACGCGGGTAACGGTCTGCAATATATCTTTTTTAGATAAATCTGCCTCGCCATGCATGTCCGGATAAATAACAAAAGCATAAATCCCCTGCCCTTTTACATCATGAGGGTAGCCCACCACAGCGCTTTCTACCACACCAGCATGCATGTTAATGGCATTTTCTACTTCTGCAGTACCAATCCTGTGTCCCGAAACATTTAATACGTCATCCACACGGCCGGTAATTCTATAATATCCATCTTCATCCCGTAAACAGCCATCACCGGTAAAATATAAATTATCGTAAGTAGAGAAATAAGTTTGTTTGCAACGCTCATGGTCGCCATAAGTAGTGCGCAACATGCCTGGCCAAGGAAATTTAATGCAGAGATTACCCATTACCCCATTTCCTTCAATTTCATTCCCGTTTTCATCAACTAAAATTGGCTGAATTCCTGGTAAAGGTAATGTAGCAAAACTAGGTTTGGTTGGGGTTACCGTAGCAATAGGCGAAATCATAATCCCTCCGGTCTCTGTTTGCCACCAGGTATCCACAATAGGCGCTTTACCGTGCCCGATTTTTTCATCAAACCAATGCCAGGCCTCTTCGTTAATCGGCTCCCCTACTGAGCCTAAAACGCGGATCGTGCTTAAATCTTTTCCGTTGAGTGGGTCGTCGCCATAACTCATTAAAGAACGGATGGCTGTAGGCGCGGTGTATAAGGTATTTACTTGATGTTTTTCTACAATATCCCAAAAACGAGATGGGCTTGGGTAAGTTGGAATTCCTTCGAACAATACAGATGTTGCCCCTTGCGAAAGCGGTCCATAAACAATATAAGAGTGACCTGTAATCCAGCCAATATCTGCCGTACAGAAATAAACTTCACCCGGCTGGTAATTAAACACATTTGAAAAAGTATAACCTGCATAAACCATATACCCCCCGCAGGTATGCACAACACCTTTAGGTTTTCCTGTGGAGCCAGAAGTATACAGAATAAAGAGCATATCCTCCGCATCCATTTCTTCCGCTTCACAGATATCATTTACGTGTTTAACCTCATCTTCCCACCATACATCCCTGCCTTTCAGCATCGAAACAGGTGTACGGATATGGGTTAACACGATACATTTTTCTACCGTTGGGCAACCAATTAAGGCATCGTCAATTACATCTTTTAAAGGAATCTGTTTATTGCCACGATAAGAACCATCGGCAGTAATCACTACTTTACATTGCGAATCGTTAATCCTGTCGGCAATAGATTTAGCAGAAAACCCACCAAAAATAACCGAATGAACGGCACCAATTCTGGCACAGGCCAAAACAGCAATAGCCAGTTCGGGCACCATGGGCATATAAATACAGATACGGTCGCCTTTTTTAGCACCATTACGTTTTAAAACGTTGGCAAAACGGCAAACGCGTTCGTGCAACATTTTATAAGTATAAGTAACACTTTCTTCTTCAGGATTATTAGGTTCCCAAACAATAGCAGGTTTATCTCCATTGGTAGCTAAGTGCCGATCTAAACAATTTTCGGTAATATTAAGTTTAGCGCCTTCGAACCACTTGATATTTGGTTCGTTAAAGTTCCAGGATAATACCTTGAACCAAGGTTTGCGCCATTGAAAGTTTTGCGCCACTTCGCCCCAAAACTGCTCTGGGTTTTCTACGCTTTTCTTATAATCTTCTTCGTATTGCTTAAAAGATGTAATTTGCATTGCTTGTTTTTATATTTTGGATTAGTGGGGCTAATTTAAATAAATAATAATAAGGAAAAATAGTCTAATCGTATCAAAATGAATATCAAACGTTTGATCCGGAATATTTATTTTTAATAGATGTAATATATGAAGATTTTAATATTTGGCGTTTACAAACCTTTTCAGCCTATAAATATTAATTACAAAAATATTTAGCTGTACTATTGCTGTTTACAATTATTATTCAGATATTTGCACACTCTTAAAAAAATTAAGCGGACGATATTAACAACTATATTTACAAGTCATGTCAAGAGTTTGTGATTTAACAGGAAAAAAAGCAATGGTAGGTAACAACGTTTCTCACTCGAACGTTAAAACCAAACGCAAATTTTACCCAAACCTACAACTTCAGAAATTTTATATTCCTGAGGAAAACCGTTGGATTACGTTGAAAGTTTCTACTTCAGCGATTAAAACCATCAATAAAGTGGGCATTAGCGAAGCAATTAACCGTTTCGTAAAAAAAGGATTTTTGTAAAAAACATTAACTGTTGAGATTAACAGTTTTCAATTTATATTAAAATGGCAAAAAAAGGTAACAGAGTTCAGGTTATTTTAGAATGTACTGAACATAAAGAAAGTGGCATGCCAGGTATGTCTAGATATATTTCTACCAAAAACCGTAAAAACACTACTGAAAGATTAGAATTGAAAAAATTCAATCCAGTATTGAGAAAAGTAACCGTACATAAAGAAATTAAATAGGTTTAGCATAAAAGACCAAAGCTTAAAGACTAAAGCATTTGCAAGTCTTAAATCTAATGTCTGATATCTCAAATCTAATAATTAAAATTATAAGAACATGGCAAAGAAAGTAGTTGCAACCCTTAAAACAGGTACAGGTAAAGAATATTCGAAAGTAATTACAATGGTAAAATCACCAAAAACCGGTGCTTACTCATTCAAAGAACTTATCGTACACAACGACCACGTAAAAGATGCTATCGCATCTAAATAAGGTTAATATTTTTTAATATAAAAATATTAAAGGCCGTTCCGTTTTAACCGGAAGGGCTTTTTTTGTTATTGCAAATTTTAGATATGGGTTTATTCGATTTTTTCAAAAAGAAAGAAACTGCACCTGAAGCTCAGGAAGCGCTGGATAAAGGTTTAGAGAAAACTAAAGACGGTTTCTTTAATAAAATTACCAAAGCCGTAGCAGGAAAATCTTCTGTTGATGATGAAGTTCTCGATAATCTGGAAGAAGTTTTAGTTACTTCTGATGTAGGCGTAAGCACTACATTAAAAATTATCAAACGTATTGAAGAACGTGTTGCTAAAGACAAATACCTCAATACCTCAGAGTTAAATTTTATCCTGCGGGATGAAATCCAGTTGCTGTTATCTGAAAACAACAGTAACGATTTCCGTCAGTTCGAATATGGCGATCATAAACCTTACGTAATTATGGTGGTTGGCGTAAATGGTGTTGGTAAAACAACTACCATCGGAAAACTGGCACATAAACTTAAAGAATCGGGACTTAAAGTAGTATTAGGCGCTGCCGATACCTTTAGAGCCGCAGCTGTTGATCAGATTAAACTTTGGGGCGAACGCGTTGGCGTACGCGTTGTGGCACAGGCCATGGGTTCTGATCCTGCTTCTGTTGCCTTTGATACCTTACAGTCTGCTGTGGCCAATAATGAAGATGTAGTAATTATCGATACTGCCGGGCGCTTACACAACAAAATCGGCTTGATGAACGAGTTGGGTAAAATTAAGCAGGTGATGCAAAAGGTAGTACCAGGCGCACCACACGAAATTTTACTGGTATTAGATGCCTCAACCGGACAAAACGCTTTTGAGCAGTGCAAACAGTTTACCGAAGCTACTGATGTTAATGCATTGGCCATTACTAAATTAGATGGAACAGCGAAAGGCGGTGTGGTAATTGGCATTTCCGATCAATTTAAAATTCCAGTTAAATACATTGGCGTAGGTGAAAAAATTGGCGACTTACAGCTTTTTGACAAGAAAGAGTTTGTAAATAGCCTGTTTAAATAGGCTCGATTATTTTAATGCCATCGTCATGCTGAATTTATTTCAGCATCTGTTTAGAAAAAAGACCCTGAAATAAATTCAGGGTGACGGCTATATTAACACAGTAAAGATCAAGTGTAAAAGATGAATACCAAAATAGTAAGAAGTAAAAGCGCGATTAAACAGCCTAAAATTAATGTAATTACATTAGGTTGTTCAAAAAATATATACGATTCGGAAGTATTGATGGGGCAGTTGCGTGGCAACAACTTAAATGTTGTGCACGAATCAGACAAAATGGGTAAAGATGATATCGTTGTAATCAATACCTGCGGTTTTATCGATAATGCTAAACAAGAATCAATTGATACCATCTTACAGTTCAGTGAGCTAAAAGAAGCTGGTAAAATTGGTAAAGTAGTGGTTACGGGTTGCTTATCTGAACGCTACAAACCTGAACTGGAATCAGAAATCACCAACGTTGATGCTTTTTTTGGCACTAACGACCTGCAGAATATATTACATGAGTTAGGCGCCAATTACAAGCACGAGCTTATCGGTGAGCGCTTGCTAACCACTCCTTCTCATTTTGCTTATTTCAAAATTGCTGAAGGTTGTAACCGTCCTTGCTCTTTCTGTGCCATCCCTTTAATGCGTGGCAAGCACTTGAGCAAGCCGATGGAAGAGTTGGTTAACGAAGCCAAAATATTGGCCAAAAATGGCACAAAAGAACTAATTTTAATTGCTCAGGATCTTACCTATTACGGTTTAGACCTTTATGGCGTGCGTAAGTTAGATGAGTTGATGCGTCGCCTTTCAGATGTTCCTGGAATCGAATGGATCCGCTTGCAATATGCCTACCCTTCCGGTTTCCCGATGGAAATTTTAGACGCCATGAACGAACGCGACAACATCTGCAAATATCTGGATATGCCTTTACAGCACATTACCGATAACATGCTAAAATCGATGCGCCGTGGCACAACCAAACAAAAAACCATCGATTTAGTTAACCAGATTAGGGATAAGGTACCAAACATTGCCATGCGTACCACGCTAATATGTGGATATCCAGGCGAAACAGAACGCGATTTTGAAGAAATGAAGGAATGGGTTGCCGAAACCAAATTCGATCGTTTAGGCTGCTTTACCTATTCGCACGAAGAAAAAACACACGCACATACTTTGGTTGATGATATCCCTGAAGACGTGAAGCAACAACGTGTAGATGATATTATGGAAATACAACAAGGCATTTCATTTGATATTAACCAGGAAAAAGTAGGCAAAATCTTTAAAGTACTGGTTGATAAAAAAGAAGGTGATTTCTTTGTAGGCAGAACGGAGTTCGATTCGCCTGAAGTTGATAATGAAGTGTTAATTGATGCTGCTACAGGTTATGCTGCTAATGGGAGCTTTGTTAATGTGAAGATAGACAGGGCCGAAGATTTCGATTTATACGGAACTATAATTTAAAAAACATACAAATACGAAACCCCAAAAGCTGTGCTTTTGGGGTTTTTGTTTTTATAAACATTAAGATATTCGCTTTTAGCTGTAGCGAATAACATCACGTCATCGTTTAAAGAATAGAACCATATATAGGAGCACTAAATCAAATTGATTAAACAATTATGGTTAATTGCAATTAAACGGAACATACCCTCCTTAAAAGTATAACTATTCAATAATTTAAACTACATGAAAAAAATTCTATTTGTTCTCGTACTAATTTTCATCACCAATTTAGGTTGCAAAAAAATACCTAACGGTGGCGGACTATGTGCCTGCTCACCTATAAGTTATGACACAAGCTTGGGGCTGGTAATTAAAAATAGTACAGATGTGGATCTTCTTAATCCTAAAACTACAGGTTTTTTAGACAAGACCCAGATACAGCTTTATTCTAAAGATGCCAACCATGTAATTAAACAAATCAATTTTGACATTCGTCAGCCCTTTACTTATACAAATAATTTGAAAATGGATTATTATCAGCTGGTTTCTTCTGAAATAGGTCAACAAGCGAAAAGCATTGATAATACCTTTTATCTTAAGCTTGGTGATAAAATTTATGAGCTTAATCTAAAGGTAAATAACCAGGCGGTAGAAAAATTGCTGATCGATAAAAACGATGCCTCTAAAGAACTTCCCAATGCAAACAGTCAGTACCTTAATAGCATCTATACCTTAAAAATTTAAAGTGTGGTGCTGCAGGTATAACTGATTTATACAAAAAATCCGGGTGAGTAAAGCTCATCGGGATTTTTTAATGTTATTTTTTAGATGCAGGCCTGTTTTTAATCTGGCTTGGTTTTAACCAAATTTTAGCACCTTTCGAGTTTACATAATATTTTTCATTTTTTGCATTGATATAAACATCAGAACCATCTGGTGCCATTTTACCTTTCCAGGTTTTATCTGCAATTTTCGAACTGCCCTTTACCGCTACTTCAGCAGTTTTATTACCAACCGATTTGGCACCTTTACTAATTGCTTTTCCGGTATGGTCTAATGCCTTACCAACTTCGCTTTTTTTCTTTTCTTGTGCATTTACACTAAGAGCAGCGCCCCCAACTAAGGCCAGCGCTAATAAACCCATTACAAATTTCTTTTTCATGACAGCTATATTTTGTTTAGAGAATAACAGTTAATTATAAGATTTGTTTTATTTCTGTTACACTAATAAAGATAAAATTTCAAAATATTATTTCCTATTTAAATTGTTTTTTTTGGAGCGCAAGGTTCGAAGCAATGATTAAATTTTGTTCCCGTTCTTCGCTGTACCCTTTCGCTGCACTTCAGGGATGCCGCTTCGCCCGGGGCTAGGCACACTGGTACTGCAAGAAGGTTAAGGTTTAGAGAAACCGTTGTTTTGGGTTTTGGAAACACAGGCCCTTCTTCAATAAACCTTATTGCAGCGGTTATACTTTTTGCTGCACAAACAAACAGCCAGCAATAACATCCATAAAAAGATAGTAGCGGAAAGAAGGACTACCTGAACCGAAAAGCACCAAACCTGCTTTTCAAAAGATTTAAATTGTTTTTTTGGAACGCGAGGTTCGAAGCAACGATTAAAGTTTGTTCCCCGTTCTCCGCTGTATCCTTTCGCTGTGCTTCAGGGATGCCGCTTCGCCCGGGGCTAGGCACACTGGTACTGCGAGAAAATACAGAACGCCCACCTACTTCTTTCGTAAGCATTCATTTTTTATTTCTTGCACAGCCCCTCGTTCAATAAACCTTATTGAAGCGGCTATCCTTTTTGTTGCCCACACAAACATCCCTCACTAACCATCACAAAAAGATAATAGCGGAAAGAAGGGCTACCCGAACCGAAAAGCGCTAACCCAGCTTTTCAAAAAAAACAATTAGTTATTGAAGGGCAATAGTATACGCTCTCTCAATCCGCCTGCGAGATCTCGTTTTTAATAAAAAAGGGGGGCGAATGACAAATAGATTCGCAATACAATAAGCATTAAGATGCCCGCCTGCGCTGGAATCACGACCAACGTTACGTTCAGATAATGTCTTAATTTAATTTCTCGGCCAGTAATTTCATTTCGATATGCGGCGAACGGTTTTCGTAGATAATGCTATGCACCGCCTTACAAATTGGCATATCTACATTGTACGCCTGGTTTTTAATATGCATGCATTTCACAGCATAATAACCCTCGGCAATCATATTCATTTCCAACTGGGCAGATTTTACAGTGTAACCTTTCCCTACCATGTTACCAAACGTACGGTTGCGGCTAAACTGCGAATACGCAGTAACCAACAAATCGCCAAGATATGCCGACTCCATAATATCTCTAGTGATGGGATGAACGATATCAACAAAGCGTTTAATCTCACGGATGGCATTACTGATCAATACTGCCTGAAAATTATCGCCATAACCTATGCCATGGCAAATGCCACTGGCAACAGCATATATATTTTTTAAAACTGCTGCATACTCTGTTCCGAAAATATCATCCGAAACATTAGTTTTAATGTAACGGGTATTTAAAAATGAAGCAAATGTTGTTGCCTGTTCCACATTGGTACAGGCAATGGTGAGGTAAGATAATTTTTCTAACGCTACCTCTTCGGCATGGCAGGGCCCGCTAACCACCAAAATATCGTGGTAGGGAATGCCGTATTTTTCGTGCATAAACTCGCCGATAATCAGGTTATCTTCGGGTACAATACCTTTTATCGCTGAAACAATCTTTTTCCCTTTTAAATCTTCTGGAGTAATAGAAGATAACGTAGTTTTTAAAAATGCCGCCGGAACGTTTAAAATTACAAAATCGGCAGATTTTATAATAGAATTGATATCAGATGAAATATGGTCGTCTTCATCCAGTTTAATTTCAACCGAGCTGATATAATTAGGATTATGCCTAAATTTCTTAATATGCTCGATAGCAGTTTCATTGCGCATCCACCAAAAAATTTCCTTTTCAGCTAAATTGTCTGCGAGCATTTTTACAATGGCGGTTGCCCAACTCCCGCCCCCTATCATTGCTATTTTAGGTACCATGTTTATAAAAAAGGTTTAAGGTAAAGGTGTAAGACCTTATTTTAAAGGTATAAGGCAAAAGGTGTAAGACTTAAGGTAAAGACCAATGCCCAATACCTTAAACCTTACACCCTAAACCTTAGGAATACACCTTAAACAGCGCAAGTTACTATTTCTTGCGATTAATTATAAACTACTTTTTAGCGTCTTTGTTAAACAACTGGTCTTTAGCTGTTTTCTCTACAACCATTCCATCCTTTAATTTGTTTTGGATAGCAGAGTAAGGACCTGTTACAATTTCTTCGCCAGCTTTAACACCAGATTTCACAATAATGAACTGATCGTTTTGGATGCCGGTAGTTACCTCTGTTTTTTTAACCTTTTTCGTTTTAGCATCATAAGCATAAATGTATTGTTTCACCTTTTTATCGGTCAATTTGGTTTTTTGCTTATCGGCATTTGCCTGGTTACCCTGGTTCTGGCTAGCATCGGCAGATTTTGCATTATCAGTAAATACCGCTTGGATAGGAATAGCCAAACCGGTTAACGACTCACTTTCTATATCAACAGTAGCCGACATTCCTGGCCGAAAAATAGACTGTTGTTTGCCTGCTAATTCTTCTGTAATTCTAATTTTTACCGAAAAATTGGTTACCTGATCTACAGAGGTAGATACTGCAGTACCCACCGCCGTTGATGAACTTGCGATTTCGGTTACCTCTCCCCGAAATTTTTTATCAGAAAAGGCATCAACCTCGATAGAAGCTTTATCTCCAACTTTAACGCGGGTAATATCATTTTCGTTAACATCAACATTAACCTCCATTGATGATAGGTTAGAAATACGCATAATTTCTGTACCTGCCATTTGCGAAGTTCCTAAAATACGATCTCCCAATTCGATTGACAGTTTCGAAACCACACCATCAACGGGTGCATAAATAGTAGTTTTAGCCAGGTTTGCACCAGCTTCTTTAACGTTTGCCCCAGTTTGTTCTAAAGTAAATTTAGCACCTACTACACTCTCTTTCGCACTGGCCAAATTTGCTTTGGCCGTTAAATAGGCTGCTTTAGCTGCATCGAACTCTGATACAGAGATTACTTTTTTATTAAACAGTTCAACATTACGTTTATAAGTTGCCTCTGCGTTTACAAAGTTAGCCTGGTTTTGTACCAATTGTTGTTGGGCAGAAGCCACACTCGCTTTTTGTGCATTAAAGCTAGCCACCGTTCTTTCGTAACCCGATTGTAAAACATCCGGACGTACTTTACAAAGTAATTCACCGGCTTTAACAATATCCCCCTCTTTTACTTTTAACTCTACTACCTCTCCCGATACCTCAGAGCTTAATTTAACTTCTGTTTCTGGCTGTATTTTACCACTTGCGGTTACTGTTTCTACAACAGTTCTATCTGACGCTTTTTCTGTAGTTACTTTTTCGGTCTTATCACCCCCAATAACTCCGGCCAGTTTTAATATCACTAGAAGGGCTACAATAGCAACTACGGTAATAATAATATGCTTCAGTTTCATAATTTATTGTATTTCGTTTGTTTAAAGTTGTAATATTTTAAGGTTAAAATGTATAAAGTTGAAAGGGTTAGTGTTATCCGTAACCAGTTTCAGCTTTAACCTAAAAAACAATCTGTTTGCCCAAATAATAGTCGATTACTTTGGCACGGAACAGTAAATCGTATTTCGCTAAGATAAAATCTATCTCGGCTTTATTTCTGTTGGTTTGTGCAGTACTGTAATCTAAAGAGTTTACCAAACCAACAGCATAACGCTGCTCGATTACATAAAAAGCGTCTTTTTGTGCCTGAAAAGCATTTTGAGTAGAAGTATACCTGCTTTGTGCGGCGTTTAAGTCGGCAACAGCCTGGTTGATTACTTTTACCAAATTATTTTTTGAAATCTGCTCATCGGTTTTGCGCTGCATCCAGTTAATTTTCGCTTTTCTAACGGCCGATCTGGTCGTGAATCCATTAAAAATCGGAATGGAAATCCCCATATTAATTGATTTACCGAAGTTATCAGATAATTGACTAAAAAATGGACTGTTCCCCGGGAAAGCAAATTGGTATTGATAGAACGATCCCAAACCTCCCCCAAATGTAATTCTTGGATAATAACTACCCTTGGCAACATCAATTGCTTTTTCTGCTGCTTTAGTATTTAAATCTGCCAACTTAATATCGGGAAAGGTATTCAAAGCCTGGTTGTAAATATCACTTGGAACGTAAGTGTTTTGAATGTTATTCAATTCGTTAACCAATGGCGGCTGTACCTTGAATGTCATAGGTGGCTGAATTTCCATTAACTGTCCTAAAGTTAAATAAGATATAGTTAACTGATTCTGTGCATTGGTCAGGTTAAGCTCAGCAGTTGCGGCTTGCGATTTGGCCTGCGAAATATCGGCTAAAGTTTTGTTACCAACATCTAACAATGCCTGTTCCCTTTTTAAAGTAGAATTAGCAACGTCTAATTGCTGTTGGGTAGCCTTAACCTGGTCCTGGTTATTTAAAACCTGCAGATAAGCAGTTACTACCTGCAGAATAAGATCATTTTTTACCTTCTCTACATTGGTTTGATTTGCGGCTAACAATAACTTATTCTGTCTGATCTGGTTAAGTTGCGCCCCACCTCCAAATAATAGCAGGCTAGCGGATACACTTGGACTTAAACTATAATTTTGAGTGTTTAAAAACAAACCTGATGTTACCTGGCTTCTACCCCATTGCATGGATTGGTTAACGGTACCATTTAAAGTGGGTAATAAAGCATTTTTAGACTGGAGCAAATTTTCTTCGCTAAGCGCGGTATTAAATGCAGCCTGTTTGATATTTAGATTATTTTTTAATGTGTTTTCGACAGCCTGTTGAATGCTGATCACTTCTTGAGCCCTAATTTGCTGACTAAAACTTAATGTCACTAATAACGCAGATCCGGTAATTAACTTCTTCTTGGTAAACATCTTCATAATTTGTTTCAAATCTATATAAACAACTTTAATAATTTCAATCTGTACAGGCATTTAGTAACTTTGTAGCTAAATGTACCTGATCAAATCACCGCTTCTGCTAAAATGGTATTATCCATCACTATTATGGAATAAATCCCGCACCGAAAAAGTTATTTATTTGACCTTTGACGATGGACCTATACCCAATGTTACAGATTTTGTATTAAAAACTTTAAAAGTCTTTAATGCTAAAGCTACATTTTTTTGCATTGGCGATAATATTGTAAAACACCCCGAAGTTTTTGAACGTGTAAAAAACGACGGACATGCCATTGGCAACCATACTTTTAATCATTTAAAAGGCTGGGAAACCGATGATGAAACCTACCTTCAAAATACACTAAAATGCCAGGAGCTTACGCAGTCTAATCTCTTTCGCCCACCTTACGGAAGGATTAAGAAAAGCCAGGTTCGTAGCTTGGAGCTTGGAGTTTGGAGCTCGAAGTTTAAAACGCCTAATAACTCCAAACTCATAACTGAAAACTCCCAACTGCAAATCGTCATGTGGGATGTACTCAGCGGCGATTTCGACATTAAGCTCTCTCCCGAAAAATGTTATCAAAACGTAATTAAACATACCGAAAATGGTTCTATAATTGTATTTCACGATAGTTTAAAAGCATTTGATCGTTTAGCATACGCACTTCCTAAGGTTTTAGCCCATTTTACCGAAAAGGGGTTCACTTTTGCTACGCTTTAGCCATTGTTATGCCAGAACAGCCTGTGCTCACTTTAATAAGCTCAAACAAGCTTTAAGTTAGATAACAGATTTCCAGCTGTTCAAAAACGGACAAAACTGTACGGAATCGAACGGTTAACCTCGCTATTAAGTTTCTATCACGATAACTACTTTTTAACTAACAGCGATACCGATTAACATTATTTTGCAGAGACCAGTTTTTAGTGTCTTTTCTTAACTCAATCGTCATAAATCCAGCCTTGATTTATTGAATTTTATGACCTTTAATTTACATCCTTTTTTCGTAGTTTAGAACGATTCCAAATTGTTTAATCGCCTGCCTAAATTGCGTTTAAGGGTTGTTTTTTGCTATTTTTGTTTTATCCAAAAAATTGAGCTTATTGGCTCGGTAAACGCAAATTAACATACAAAAAACAGTATTCTTTTTTTGTAAAAAGCGGGTGTACATTTGTTGCACAATCTTAACAAAAAGAATAAAATAGCCAAGATGAGTATTTATAACGATTATATCCAGGAGATTGAAGACAGAAAAGCTCAGGGTCTTCACCCTAAACCTATTGATGGAGCAGAATTATTGAGTGAAATTATTACTCAGATCAAAAATGTAAATAATTTCAACAGAACAGAGTCTGTTAATTTTTTTATATACAATACCTTGCCAGGCACTACTGCTGCAGCTGGTGTAAAAGCACAGTTCTTAAAAGAAATTATTTTAGGTGAAACTATTGTTGCAGAAATCACGCCTGATTTTGCTTTCGAACTATTATCGCACATGAAGGGTGGTCCTTCTATCAAAGTTTTGTTAGATATCGCTTTGGCAGATAATGGCGATAAAGCTAAAAAAGCAGCAGACGTTCTTAAAACGCAGGTTTACTTGTACGATGCCGATACCGATCGTTTGAAGGATGCTTACAACAATGGCAATGCTATTGCTAAAGAAATATTAGAAAGCTACGCTAAGGCCGAATTCTTCACCAAACTTCCTGAAGTAGCAGAAGAAATTAAAGTGGTCACTTTTATCGCCGGTATTGGCGATATTTCTACTGATTTATTATCTCCAGGTAACCAGGCACACTCTCGTTCAGATCGCGAATTGCATGGCAAATGTATGATTACACCGGAGGCCCAGGAGGAAATCAAAGCCTTGCAAGCACAACATCCTGATAAAAGTGTAATGTTAGTGGCTGAAAAAGGTACCATGGGTGTAGGTTCTTCACGCATGTCGGGTGTTAACAACGTGGCCCTTTGGACCGGTAAACAATCGAGTCCGTATGTTCCGTTTGTAAATATTGCACCAATTGTTGGTGGTACCAATGGAATCTCTCCAATTTTTTTAACCACAGTTGATGTAACAGGCGGTATTGGTATCGATCTTAAAAATTGGGTAAAGAAAACTGACGAGAACGGTAATGTTATCCGCAATGAAAACGACGAGCCAATTTTAGAGCAAGTGTTTTCTGTTGAAACCGGAACCGTACTTACGATCAATACCAGAACTAAAAAATTATATAACGGAGATCAGGAGCTGATTGATATTGCGAAAGCATTAACTCCTCAAAAAATGGAATTTATCAAAGCAGGTGGTTCATATGCCATTGTTTTTGGTAAAAAAATCCAAACATTTGCAGCCAAAACTTTAGGTATCGAAGCGCCTGTAGTATTTGCTCCGGCTAAAGAAGTATCTGTCGAAGGCCAGGGTTTAACTGCTGTAGAAAAAATATTCAACAGAAATGCGGTAGGTTTAACACCAGGTAAGGTGCTTCATGCAGGTTCTGATGTACGCGTAGAGGTAAACATTGTAGGTTCGCAAGATACTACCGGTTTGATGACCGCTCAGGAATTAGAGGCAATGGCTGCTACAGTTATTTCTCCGATTGTTGATGGCGCTTACCAGTCAGGTTGCCATACGGCATCTGTTTGGGATAAAAAAGCACAGGCAAACATTCCTAAACTAATGAAGTTTATGAATGATTTCGGTGTAATTACCGCCCGCGACCCTAAAGGCGAATATCATTCAATGACCGATGTTATCCACAAGGTATTGAACGACATCACGATTGATGAATGGGCAATCATCATTGGAGGTGACTCACACACACGTATGTCAAAAGGTGTGGCTTTCGGTGCCGATTCTGGTACGGTAGCATTAGCATTGGCAACCGGTGAGGCTTCTATGCCAATTCCCGAGTCGGTAAAAGTTACTTTCAAAGGTGAAATGAAACAACACATGGATTTCCGTGATGTAGTTCATGCTACACAATTACAAATGCTACAGCAATTTGATGGCGAAAACGTATTCCAGGGCCGTATTATCGAGGTGCACATCGGTACTTTATTAGCCGACCAGGCCTTTACTTTTACCGACTGGACTGCTGAGATGAAAGCAAAAGCATCGATCTGTATTTCGCAGGACGATACTTTAATCCAATCGTTAGAAATTGCTAAAAACCGTATTCAAATTATGATAGACAAGGGTATGGACAACCATAACCAGGTTTTACAAGGTTTGATCAACAAAGCAAATAAACGTATTGAAGAAATTAAAACCGGTATTAAGCCAGCTTTAATGCCAGATGATAATGCCAAATATTATGCAGAAGTAATTATTGACCTCGATATCATCAATGAGCCAATGATTGCCGATCCGGATGTGAACAATGCTGATGTTTCTAAACGTTATACGCATGATACGATCAGAGACCTAACCTTCTATGGTGGCGATAAAAAAGTAGACCTTGGTTTCGTAGGTTCTTGCATGGTACACAAAGACGATCTAAAAATCGTTTCTCAATTATTGAAAAACGTAGAGAACCAAACCGGCAAAGTAGAATTTAAAGCTCCATTGGTAGTTGCAGCCCCTACTTATAATATTATTGATGAGCTGAAAGCAGAAGGTGACTGGGAGTACTTACAAAAATACTCTGGATTTGAGTTTAGCGACGCACTACCTAAAAGTACAGCACGTACTGAATACGAAAATATCATGTACCTAGAACGCCCGGGTTGTAACCTGTGCATGGGTAACCAGGAGAAAGCGGCTAAAGGTGATACGGTAATGGCTACGTCAACACGGTTATTCCAGGGCCGCGTAGTGGAAGATAGAGATGGTAAAAAAGGAGAGTCTCTATTGGCATCTACTCCAGTAGTGGTTCTTTCTGCTATCTTAGGCCGTATACCAAGCATTGAGGAATACAAAGTAGCAGTAGAAGGTATCAACTTAACCAAGTTTACGCCTATTTCTACAAAACAATAAGAAACAAATAAGCATATTTTTTGTTAATAAAGCAGAAAGGCTATCCGATAATCGGGTAGCCTTTTTATTTACATTAACAATTGGATAGAATGGTTTTAAATAACATAATTTGACAAATCTTAAAAATAAGTCTATTAAAAATTGTTTAATTTAGTTAGCATTGTTATTGACAATAATTTAAAAAAATAAAGTATGGCTTTTGATATAGACATGATTAAAAAGGTTTATGCAAACTTTAGCAGCCGCGTTGAAGCTGCACGCAAAATAGTTGGCAGGCCTTTAACATTATCTGAGAAAATATTGTATGCACACCTTTGGGATGGAGAACCTAAAACGGCGTTTAAACGTGGCTCTGACTATGTAGACTTTGCACCAGATCGCGTTGCGATGCAAGATGCAACGGCTCAGATGGCCTTATTGCAATTTATGCAAGCTGGCCGCCCAAAAGTAGCGGTGCCTTCTACTGTGCATTGCGATCACTTAATTACGGCTAAAGAAGGTGCTGCAATAGATTTACCTCATGCTAAAACAGAAAGTGCCGAAGTTTTCGATTTCTTATCATCCGTTTCGAACAAATATGGTATCGGTTTCTGGAAACCAGGTGCCGGTATTATTCATCAAGTGGTTTTAGAGAATTATGCTTTCCCAGGCGGAATGATGATCGGAACCGACTCGCATACCGTAAATGCTGGAGGGTTGGGAATGGTAGCTATTGGGGTTGGTGGTGCTGATGCCTGCGATGTAATGGCAGGTTTGCCCTGGGAACTTAAATTCCCTAAGTTAATCGGTGTTAAGTTAACAGGTAAATTAAACGGCTGGACTGCTGCTAAAGATGTAATTCTTAAAGTTGCGGGTATCCTTACTGTAAAAGGTGGTACCGGTGCAATTGTAGAATATTTTGGCGATGGTGCTGTTAACTTAAGCTGTACGGGTAAAGGTACCATTTGCAATATGGGTGCCGAAATTGGCGCAACTACCTCTACTTTCGGTTATGACGAAAGTATGGAACGTTATTTACGTGCTACAGGTAGAAATGAAGTTGCTGATGAAGCAAACAAAATTGCAGCATATTTAACCGGTGACCCTGAAGTTTATGCCGATCCAGAAAACTATTTTGATCAGGTGATTGAGATCGATTTAGACACTTTAGAACCCTATTTAAACGGCCCGTTTACGCCAGATTTAGCTACTCCTGTATCGCAGATGAAAGTTGAGGCAGAGAAAAATGGATGGCCTTTAAAAGTAGAATGGGGTTTAATTGGTTCTTGTACCAACTCTTCTTACGAGGATTTATCAAGAGCAGCTTCTATTGCCAACCAGGCTATTGCAAAAGGTTTAGTAACCAAATCGGCTTTCGGTATCAACCCGGGGTCTGAGCAGGTACGTTATACTGCAGACCGCGATGGTTTCTTAAAAACTTTCGAAGATTTAGATGCAACCATTTTCACAAATGCCTGCGGGCCTTGTATTGGGATGTGGGATCGTACTGGTGCAGAAAAGGCAGAAAAAAACACTATCGTACACTCCTTTAACAGAAACTTTGCTAAACGTGCAGATGGTAACCCCAATACTTTTGCATTTGTAGCGTCGCCAGAAATGGTTGCTGCAATTGCCATTTCGGGTAATTTAGGTTTTAACCCATTAACCGATACATTAACAAACGATAAAGGAGAACAGGTTAAATTAGATCCCCCTACTGGTTTTGAATTACCAACTAAAGGTTTCGCCGTAGATGATCCAGGCTATCAGGCACCAGCGGCTGATGGTTCGTCAGTTCAGGTTTTGGTTTCTCCAACTTCGCACCGTTTACAATTATTGGATCCGTTTGCCCCTTGGGAAGGTACCGACTTAAAAGGTTTAAAACTTTTAATCAAAGCCAAAGGTAAATGTACAACAGATCATATTTCTATGGCTGGTCCATGGTTAAAATTCCGTGGCCACTTAGATAACATTTCTAACAACATGCTTATCGGTGCGGTTAACTACTTTAACGATAAAACAGATAATGTTAAAAATGAACTAACCGGCGAATACGGACCTGTTCCTGCAACTCAACGCGATTATAAAGCGGCTGGTTTAGGATCTATTGTTGTTGGCGACGAAAACTATGGCGAGGGTTCGTCACGCGAGCACGCAGCTATGGAGCCCCGCCATTTAGGTGTACGTGCTGTATTGGTAAAATCTTTTGCCCGTATACACGAAACCAACCTTAAAAAACAAGGTATGTTAGCTTTAACTTTCGCAGATAAAGATGATTACGATAAAATTTTGGAAGATGATACCATCGATATCTTAGGCTTAACAGAATTCGCTCCAGATAAACCCTTAACTTTAGTATTACACCATGCTAATGGCACACAAGAATCGTTTCCTGTTAACCATAGTTATAATGCACAACAAATAGACTGGTTTAAAGCTGGTGGTGCACTAAATATCATCAGGGCTGAGGCAGCGGCTAAAGCAGCGCTTTAAATAGTCCGAAGTCCAGAATCGGAAGTCCGAAGTCTGGATGTATAATATCAATCCCGTTTTGTTAATTCAGAACGGGTTTTTTTGTTCTTTTATTAGATACCACTTAAAAATGATGCCTATTTATCCAATTTGTCACATTGAGCTTAGCCTGTACTAAACTTGACGAAGCATCGAAATGCCTTAAAATCATTTTAAAAAGTCCTTCGACAGGCTACCATTGACGTTATTTGGTAACTCATTAATATTTAACACATTACATTAACCCCTGCATTTCCGCCCAGCTAGGCCATAGCACAGTATCTCCGTTTCACTTAAACCCGGCCTAACAAATTTTTCGGACTGCACTGCCCAAGCTAACCTAGTAGCTTCGAAAGAAAACGGCAAAGCCCTCATGAATGCAGCTGAAAGCTACAAAAACAAATGAATAAATTTTCAGCCGGTGTTTTATTAATGGTTTTCTATTGCTTTCATTTGTATTAATGAGCTCGGCAATGCCTCGGTTTTGTTTCTTTTTTAACACCAAAAAGAAAGAAGCCTGTCCGGCTAGGACTAATAAAACACCCCGTCCTGCGGACACCCCTCTAAAAGAGGGGAATTACATATCGCAAAAGACCAATAATTAAATGTCATTTATATCGATTTTTATACAATAAATTACCCCTCAGGATGACAAATCTATTATTTAAGATCAACCTCTTTATTTTTTTTGAAAGCAGTTGCAGCAGTACTTAGCTTTGGGTTAGCCCCGCTAATGCTACTGCTGGTTAGAAAAAAACCAGCATTCGCGTATATCGGGTTTAGATGGCAGAAACAGGAATGCTTTTCGCTCAAAATACTCTACTTACTAAAGACCTGCTTAAAAGTTATGAAGGGCCTACTGCCTTTCTTGCAGCAAGCAGCCTTTTAGCCCCGGGCGCAGCGGCATCCCTAGAGCGCAGCGAAAGGGTATAGCGGAGCACGGGAACAAACCTTAATAGTTGCCACTGCCACTGCGCTTCAAAATAAAATAATAATTGTCTTATTTTCTTGGAAAGCAGTTACAGTAGTGCTCAGCTTTGGGTTAGCCCAGCTAATGCTACTGCTGGTTAGAAAAAAATCAGCATTCGCGTATATCGAGTTTAGTGCAATAAGTCTGTTCAAAAATTACTCAAACTCATAACCACAATCATAGCAATGATGACACTTATTGGCCTTAATAGGAGTACTTAGCGTTAAAAAGGCAATTATAATTGCCCAAATACTATATTTTTTATTGGTAGCCATTCCATAACCTACATTTGTAGACCCACATCGCGCACAAACTGTTTTATCATCTCCTGATTTTTCTTCATCGATAATTTCTTCTGATGGATCAAAGTTCAAACTATTGTCTTCAATCAATAAAGCATTAATGGCTTCTACATCTCTTTCAAAAACAATGAGTTTTACTCCTCCAATAGCCTGATTGTAAAGTGGATTTAGCGTTGCAACATTTTCATCTGCCAGGAAACAGGCAAATCCACTATCTTCCAATTTAGCTTTAATAATATTGGCCTCCATCGGATTGTAATAAGTGCTATAAACAACGGTTCTATCATTCATATTCCAAACATAAGAATTTGTTTATGAAGAAAGAGAAAGGATAAACAACCAACTAGCTTCTTAGGAATTCTTTCCACCAATACCCTGAATCTTTAATGGTACGTTCCTGGGTTTTGAAATCGTTGTAGATCAGTCCAAACCTTGCCATAAAACCCTCTGCCCATTCAAAATTATCCATTAATGTCCAAGCCATGTAGCCTGTTATATTTAAGCCTTCCTTTTTAAGTTTTAGCAATGCATTTAAATAAAGTTTAAAATATTCAATGCGTTCAGGGTCTTCTACTCTGCCATTGATCAATTTATCATGATAAGCAGCGCCATTCTCGGTAATCATGATATTTTTAATATGAGGATAGCTGGCAAACTGTTTAACAATATTATAAAAGCTATCGGCATTAATTTCCCAGCCCATAGCAGTGTGTGGTTTTTTCCGGCTTTTAGCCTTCACTTCCCAGGCTTGTATTACCGGGATAAAAGCATTGTATTTAACCGTTAATGGAAAGTAATTTTGCAGCCCAATAAAATCGAAGTCAAATTTCATCCTATCCTGCAATCGCCAGGTACCATATTCAATCTGAAATTTTTCTAACACGTCCCAATCTGCTGTTGGGAAACCTAAGCCCAATGTAGGCTCTACAAACAAACGGTTCATTAAACAATCTACACGCTTTGCAGCCAGTAAATCACTGTCACTTTGCGTATAGGGAAGTATTTCGGAGCAGGAATAAGTAGTCCCGATATTGGCCTTGGCTACTTCAGCACGTAAAATCTTACCCCCCTCGGCCTGCGCTAAGGCTGTATGCAAAACCGCTGGGAAGAAATTGCTTAAGCCAGTTTTTCCAGGGGCATGAACACCTAACATATACCCCAAAGAAGTATAACCGAAAGGCTCATTCAACACAATCCAGTTTTTCACCTTATCGCCATATTCTAATGCGCAGATGCTTACAAAAGCATTAAAGGCAGCATTAATGCTAAAGCTTGTCCAGCCGCCCTCGTCTTCTAACGCCTGTGGCAAATCCCAGTGATAAAGCGTAACATAGGGGGTAATTCCATAGGTTAAACATTCATCGATGAGGTTATGATAAAAACGGATACCCTCCTGGTTGATCTCTCCCCTACCTGCTGGCAAAATCCGCGACCAGGCGATCGAGAATCTAAACACTTTAAAGCCCAAAAGCTTAACCAAAGCTATGTCTTCGGTATAACGATGGTAAAAATCGCAAGCAGGATCTAATTTGTGATTCTTTTTTATTTTTCCATTTTTTGCAGTAAAGGTATCCCAAATAGAAGGGCCCTTACCATATTGGGTGGCTGTACCTTCTATTTGAGCCGCCGCGGTAGCCACACCCCACAAAAAATCCTGACCAAAATCACTTGCATTAATCATTCGTTATCAATTAATTGCCATAAGTTGCAAGTTTAATATTAACAAATCATTAATAAAGAACAGAAAAGACTTTTCGGATACAATTAAATCAGCAGTACGCCTGATGGGCTACGGTACCTTGACCACAACCGTATCTTGCGCTACCAGAGGTACCTTATAATTTCCGGTATCTAAACTTACTTTAGGCAAGATTTTTTTTATACCTGCTAAATCTCCTTTGGTTATACCGGTTTGATATACGTATAGAAATTTTAATTTTTTCAGTTTCTTTAATTGATTAATCCCCTTCATGGTAATTTTTGTCCCCACCAAACTTAACGTTTGTAACTGCTCTAAATCTTTCAGCGATGCTAAACCTGCATCTGTAATCCCGCTATTATTTAGATTTAACCTGGTTAGGTTTTTACAATCCTTTATTGCAGTTAAGGTTTGATCGTTTACTTTATGGTTTTCTAACTTAAGCCAAAGGAGCTGTTTTTCGATTGATTTTATCAGATCCAAAACATCTTTGCCCATCGATTGTGCATTGACAAAATTGACTGAAAGATAGTTGGTATTCTGGGCAACGGGAAATACGGTAATTCCTGCATCGGTAAACTTTTTCAATATTTTGTTGTCAACCGCCGAAACCTCTTCAGCCGGAATATCACTAGTTTTGGCTTGCTCGGCCCCACTTTCGCCTTTTTGCAGGCTAATTAAAATTGTTTTTATATTATCTGGCTGATGAAGATCTTTAAACTTCTTTTTAAAATCGGCGCCGTTATCAATCCACCATTTTAACAAGACAATCTCATTGGCAGTGAGTTGAGGCTTTTCTTTAGGTGCCATATGATCTTCATCACTTAATGGCAATAAAATTCGCTTCATTAACTCACTATCGTCGGCTTTACCCCTTACAATCGTATGTCCATTTTTCCCACCTTTTAAAATATAATCTTGCTGATCTAACCTTAGCTTGCCTTTCTGTTTTTCGCTGCCATGACAACTATAACACCTATTTTGAAAGAGTGGTTGAATAGCATTTTGGTAAACAAAGGCTTCCTGCACATTGGGAATTGGCGGAATAGCTGCGCCACCTTTTTTACTGTCCGATTTTAAGGGTGCAGTTAAATAATCAGAACCATGGGTTAAAGAACCACCCAGATGCCCGGTAATAGAAACGAGAGCGATAAGAACCGTTGCAATTGTGCCCAATATGGCTTTTGATTTAATCTTTTGGTAAACAATCCACAATACAAAAGATAAAACAGCAACACTGATCCCCATCCATTGATGATTACTCACCAGTTTACCGTCATAATCGCCACCATTTGCCAATAAATAACCGGTAATGCAGGATATTACAGCGCTAAATGCACCTAAAAGTAACATAATAGGAATGGCTGGTTTTAGGTTGGTAAACTTTGCTGCAAATGATAGCAGAATGCAAATATAGCCAAGTAACAAAATCCCTATAGGAAGGTGGACAAAAACCGGGTGAAAGCGGCCGAAAAATTCTAACATCTTATTGATATCTCTTTCTTAGTAAATTCATCATGTAAACATTTATTGCCCATTGATCGGCAAGGGGTTGGCGCGTATAGGGCAAGGTAGGCATATAATCAGCCGGACCAAATTCGGTAAGAATGGTCATGCGTTCGCCGTTTTTCTTTTTACGTGTTATAACTTTGTCCCACCAGGCGAGGTGCGCTTCTACCACTTTTGCCCATTCCGGTGCCCGGGGGTCGTTTACCTGTGGCCCTTCTGGGTGCCCAACCCTCGAGTGGATATGTTCTGTTTTTTCTAAAATAAAATCGATGGTTGGTTTCTGATCAGACAATAAACTTTCGTGCACATTGCACCAATGCGAAATATCTAAAGTAAATCTTAATTCTGGATTTTTCTCCGCAAAATTTTTGGCAACATGCGCTGCAAACATCATACGGCTACGGTGTGTCTCGTGATAAACCGGTATGCCAGACGATTTGCTTTTGGCTGTTGCGTAATCAATAATCTGTTTGTTTTCTTCGTAACTGAAATAATCTTTTCCAGAATGGCAATTAATGTAAACAGGTTTTTGATAAGTATTGGCACAAATAGCATCTAAACTTTTTTTGAAAGAAGCTAAGTGCTCAGTTATGTTCGACTGTGAGCCGGCGCATAAAAATCCAATTTCTAGTTTATATTTCTTAACCGCATCAAAAAGTTCTTTTATCGCTTTATCTTCACCTGGCCACCATACTTCAATACCTTCATAGCCTTCTTTTTTTGCTGCTGCACAAAATTCATCTCTTGTACCTCCAAAACCCCAATCGGTTTGCATAAATAATAATTCGTATCCTGCTTTAGCTTTTATACTCTTAACTGGGATAGCGCTAATATTTTGTGTTGGCGCCAACATTGAAGCCGCCGTTACGACCGCTGTATTTTGTAAAAATTTTCTTCTTGTTTGGTTCATTGGTTTACTTGTCATTAGTTGATTGGTTCATCCTTCACATCCAATTGCTTATTGAATTTTGACTATTGGTAGTTCTTCTACTGTTATCGCTTTAAGCCACAATCTCTGATATCACTTTACCTGCCACATCAGTTAACCTAAACGGCCGTCCCTGGAAAGGATACGTAAATTGCTCATGATCAAAGCCCAGCTGATTTAAAATAGTAGCCTGAATATCGAAAGCATCAACCTTTCCACTCACAGCACTGTAACCAATTTCGTCTGTTTCGCCGTGTGTAAATCCTTTTTTTATACCTCCGCCAGCCATCCATATGGTAAATGCTTCGGTATGATGATCTCTGCCTTTAAATGGATTTTGAATACCATTTCTGTTTTCCATCATTGGCGTACGTCCAAATTCGCCGCCCCAAACCACCAGGGTTTCTTCTAATAAACCACGTTGTTTTAAATCGAGTAATAAAGCTGTAATTGGCCTGTCTATGGTTCTGCATTTATTCTTCAGTCCGATGTTAAGTGAGTTGTTCGGATTATCGCCGTGCGCATCCCATCCCCAATCGAATAACTGCACATAACGTACCCCTTTTTCTACCAGTTTACGGGCAAGTAATACATTATTGGCAAAACAAGCCTTACCTGGTTGTGTACCGTACATTTCATGAATGTAAGCAGGTTCATCATTGATATTCATCACCTCTGGTGCTGATATCTGCATGCGGTAAGCCATTTCATATTGAGCAATGCGTGATAAAATCTCAGGATCGTTATACTCTTGATATTGTTGCTCATTGGCTTTATTAATGGCTTCGATAGATGCTTTTCTTAAATCCCTGTTCATCCCATCCGGATCTTTTATAAACAGTACCGGATCTCCCTCACTTCTACATTGTACACCTTGATAAACAGAGGGTAAGAAACCACTCCCCCAAACACTCTTCCCGGCATCAGGGAAACTACCGCCACTGGTAAGCACTACATATCCAGGTAAATTTTGGTTTTCTGAGCCCAAACCATAGGTTACCCAACTTCCCATACTTGGTCTGCCCAATCGCGGTGAACCTGTATGTACCAACAGCTGCGCCGGAGCATGGTTAAATTGATCTGTTTTTACAGCTTTCAAAAAGCTTACCTCATCTACCATGGTAGAAAAATGAGGTAAATTATCACTCACCAAGGCACCAGATTGGCCATATTTGGCAAAATTGGCCTGTGGACCCAGCATTTTAGGCACCCCTGTTATAAAAGCAAATTTTTTCCCAGCGAGTAACGATGGAGGGCAATCCTGACCGTCCATTTTCATTAGCTCTGGTTTAAAATCAAACAATTCTAATTGAGATGGAGCGCCTGCCATGTGCAAATAAATTACGCTTCGGGCCTTACCCACAAGTGGGGGCGATTTTGGCAGTAATGGATGTGCAGGATCGTAAGCGATTTTGGTTTGTGGACTCGAAAAAAGATGACCACAGCTACCCAATAATGAACCCATTGCTAAAGCACCCAAACCCATCGCACTTTCTTTTAAAAAGTGCCGCCTGGAGTGCAGGCGCGCATTTGCTTCTTGTGCCTCTTTAACTAACCGATGTGCATTTAATTCGTCCCTTGTCATAACCGATTAAATCAATTTTTGGTAATCACTTCGTCCAGATTAAGCATGGCATTGGCTACCAGTACCATTGCTGCCTCTTCTGGCTTATATTTCTTCTGTTTATCGCCCATAAATGCCGATACACTTGCTGAATTTTTTCTAAACTCATCAAAAGCTTTAGCATATAGATCTTCAAATACCTTTAATCTATTTGGAGGAATGGTTTTATATAAGATCAATTCATAGCCCTTAGCAATTTTAGATTTGCTGGTATTTCCCCCTATTTTTTCTATGCGTACCGCCAGTTTTCTGGCTAAATCGATATAAACACTATCATTTAAGGTTACCAAAGCCTGTAAAGGGGTATTAGTGCGGATACGCCTTGGGCTGCAAACTACCCGCGATGCGCCATCAAAAGCAATAGCTGATGGATATGGGGCTGTTCTTTTCCAGTAGGTATAAATTCCCCTGCGGTATTGTTCTTCTCCTCCACTTAACACCCACTTGGCTCCATTATAAGGCGAGAACCAAATCCCTTCGGGTTGCCAAGGCATTACCGGCGGTCCGTACATTTTACTACTTAATACACCGCAAACTGCCAGGCTCTGATCTCTTATTTGTTCTGCACTTAATCTAACCCGCGAGCCCCTGGCGTAAAACTTATTAAACAGATCTTTTTCTTTCAGTTCTTCTGTTACCTTACTATCTTGCCTGTAAGTAGCCATCATTACCAGTTCCTTTAACATTTTTTTAACGCTCCAGTTGTATTTGTACATAAACTGATAGGCCATAAAATCTAAAAGTTCTTGGTGGGTAGGCGCCATTCCCTGCGTTCCCATATCTTCTAAAGTTTCTACCAATCCTGCTCCGTACAACTGTTCCCACAGCCTGTTTACCATTGTTCTGGATACGAGCGGGTTTCTTTTATCGGTAAGCCACATGGCTAAACCCATCCTGTTATCAGGTGCATTTTTAGGCATGGCAAAAGCTAAAGAATTAGGTACACCAACTTTAACCTCTTTACCTTTCGAGGTCCATGCACCACGCTCAAACACATAATTTTTGCGTTGCATACTCAATGGATTTTCGACCATAACCGGTGTGGTTGGCACCTTTGCATTCATTAAATCAGTAAATCTTTTTTTATTTGCCAAATATTCTGGTTTGCCTTTTCCAGGAAACTGTTTAGTAAAATAAAACCAATCGAAGTACACCATAAATTCGTCGGGATTTTTTACCGATGGGTTGGTGTACTTTAAATACACATCTTTTACACCGCTTTGTTTCGCAAAATCTATTTCTACATTTTCATAACCTTTAGTTTGGGCCAGTTTCCACGATTTTACAACAGGGCCATTGGGTGAACCTAAATGTAAACTCATTATGCCATCAGGTTTACTGCAGTTGTAGCGCAAAATCAACTGATCAATATGATTAAGGTCTACTGATTTTAATCTTGCTGTAGAAGTATTCTTAAAAAATAAAGCAATGTTATTGTTCCCGATTACTGAATTCACCAATTGATCGGCTGTTGTAGAGTTTATTGCCGGCTGACCGGTTTTTAAGAATAAATTAACTTCGGCAGCCCTTTCTTTACCCGCAACAGTGTTAACCCAGCTGGTTAAATGATTAAGTTCGTTTTTAAGGCTATCATTAAAATCTTTAAGCAGTGGGTATTCTGCAGTAACATCTTCATCCCTCGTATTGTTAAAATACGACATGAATTTATAATACTCATCATGTTTAAAGGGGTCGTATGGGTGGCTATGGCATTGTACGCAAGAAAAAGTTGTACTCATTAACCCTTCCCAGGTGGCATTTACACGATCTAAAACTGCCGCCGTTCTAAACTCTTCATTATTAGTTCCCCCCTCATCGTTGGTTGGCGTATTTCTGCTAAAAGCGGTGGCAATATATTGGGCATCAGTTGGGTTTGGAAATAAATCTCCAGCAATCTGATCGGCAACAAATTGATCATAGGGCATATCACGGTTAAAGGCCTTAATCACCCAGTCGCGATAGCTCCAGATATTTCGGTTAGGATCACTTTCGTAACCTTTGGTATCAGCATAACGTGCTATATCAAGCCACATCGATGCCCAGCGCTCACCAAATTTTGGCGAAGCCAGCAAACTATCAACCAGCACATTGTAAGCTGCCTGCTCATCTTTGCTGTTCAAATAAGATTTGGCCAGCCTGTCTGAAGGATAAGTACCAATTAAATCTAAACTTACTCTCCTCAATAAGGTAGCCTTATCAGCAGTTTTAGAAGGTTCGAGTTTATTCTCTTCAAGCTTTGCGAAAATAAATTTATCCAGATCGTTGCGTACCCAATTATTATCTACATCTGGCAATTCAGTCGGTTTTACACTTACATAAGCCCAATGGTTACCCCATTTTGCACCTTGTTTTATCCAACCGCTAAGAATATCAATCTCATCATTACTTAATGCAGGATGTTTATACGGCATCCTTTCTTCAGGATCGTTAGATTTTAAACGCTTGATAAATTCACTATCATCGGGATTACCTGGAATAATTGCCGGTTTGCCACTTTTGGTTTTAGCCAAAGCCTCTTCCCTAAACAATACACTAAAACCACCTTGTTGTTTAACCCCGCCGTGACAGGAGATACATTTTTTATTCAAAATAGGTTTGACCTGCGCGTTGAAATCAATCTGCTTCTCGGATGATAAAAGTGAAAAAGCAATTAAACTTATAACAATTAGCGTGAAGCCAGATGCAAATAATATCTTCTTTTTCAATAACATTTTGGTTAGAATAAATTTAAGCTAATTTTTAGCGCTCGTAATTTGTATACAAAAGTTAAACGCAGCTAAACATTTATCAAATTACAACAGAAGCAATGATTAGATTAAATTGATAAGATTTTGCCTCCATTAAACCAAAGATGAAGAAAAAAATAAAACACAAAAATGCATTAACTTGCTCAAAAAATGGATTATCTTACTTTTTATTAAGAATTAACAATGGAGAAACGCCAAGTAGGACAGAAAAATAGTTTCGATTTTCAAAAAGCCTTAATCATCCCCAGGAATGTGCTTATAAAACAGTGTACTAAAAATGAAATCATAAACAATTTATTTATTACCGATATTGGCTATTACCGTAAGGCATTGAATCACTATATAAAAAGGAATAATGGTGCGGAACAGCATATTCTGATTTATTGCGTAGAAGGAAAGGGAAACGTAGAATTTCACGATACCAACTATCATGCTGAAGCGGGTAATTTCATTATTATTCCAAAAGAAACGGCACATACCTACCAAGCCAACCCCATGCTACCATGGACTATTTATTGGTTCCATTTTTCAGGAACAGGTGCCGATCAACTGGTTGCTTCGTTACAGAATTATAAGGCCTATGCGGGTTTTAGCGAAGAACGGAACATATTATTCGAAACTATTTACAACCGATTAGAAAGAGGTTTTAGTAGAGAAAATATAATTTATGCCAATTTATGTTTCCACCAATACATTGCTGAAGTTGTTTATACCGATAAATATCTCATTAACGATAAAATTATGGAACCTGATAAAGTTGAGGAGCTTATAGATTTTATGCGGAAAAATATTGAAAAGATGCTTAGTTTAAAGGAAATGGCCTTGGCTGTTTACCTTTCACCTTCCTATTTATCGGCTATTTTCAAAAAGAAAACCGGAACCTCACCTATCGATTACTTCAACCAGCTCAAAATTCAGAAAACAACACAGTATTTACTTTTTACCAACCTGCGAATTAACGAAATTGCACAAAAGATCGGCATTAAGGATCCTTATTACTTTAGTCGGTTATTTTCGAGCATCATGGGCATTTCGCCAAAACAATACCGAGACAATAGGTTTAATTAGTTAGATGGCTTGGAGTGCTGGCAGGAGATAACATCTGCCAGAATTTTTGTGTTATATTTATTGTTAAAACATCCTTACCGTGTCAGATAGAAATATCTAACACCAAATTAATCTAAAGTTAAACCAATTTCCTTCAATAAGATTGCGGCATTAAAAGTCTTACATGGTCCTAACTTTAGTAAATAATCAAATTTCATCTCGCCTGCGGTAATCTGGATATCGAAATGAAAATTACGAAGGGCTTCAGGATAATCAACAATCAGGTCTGCTAATTGTAAATCGTGGGTAGCAAAAAGTGCGGGTGTTTTTTCGGTAATGAGCTTCTGTACAAAAACCTTCGACCCTAAATATTTATCCCGGCTGTTTGTACCGCGCAGCATTTCATCAATCAATACAAAAGTATCTTTGTCTTTAACCACATTATCCAAGATCATTTTTAGCCGGTTGAGCTCGGCCTTAAAAGTAGAGGTACTTTCATTCAGCGAATCTTTAATCCGCATATAGGTGTTAATCGAAAAAACAGATAATTGCATCGTTTCTGCACAAACAGTTGCACCTGCATAGGCCAGTACCATATTAATCCCCAAAGTACGCAGAAAGGTACTTTTACCTGCCATGTTAGAGCCCGTTACAATATCTACGGTTGGTTTTGCTGCTAAATGAAAATCATTGCTTACCCTTAAGTTCTCGTTTATGAGTGGATGGCCAATTTGAGTCCCAGACAATGAAAACCCATCTGATAGTACCGGGAAAACCCAATCTGGTTGATTGTAAGCTGTTGTAGCCAATGAGATCAGTTCTTCAAAATCGCCCAGATGATCGAGAGCAGAAATTACATCCTCAGATGAGGATTTATACCAGATATCGAGGTTGATACAACATTTTAAATCCCAAAGCAAAAGGGCATTTAGTACTCCCCCCACAATGATATTCAATCGGGCATCAAAATTTTCGATAATCTTGGTAAGGCCTTTAATTTCTTTGCTTACCGGGATTTTCGAATCGAGCAAATCTAATGTATAGCTGCTTTTCCAACTTTGATTTTCTGTCCATAAAATAGCACTGGCGTAGCCGTTAAGCAAGCTGGAACTTCCACCAAAGCTATAAAATACCTTGTTGATCTTTGAGCCCAATAATACATTCCATCCGATATGGATCACAACTAAAAGTGCCAATACTTTCCAAAAAGCACCACTAATCAGCAGCGCTGCTAAAATTAAAACAATAGAAATATAAGGCACTAATTTCACGTAAAACCTTAAAAATTTACGCTTTACAAATTCCAGTTGCGCACCTAATTGGTGTTTAAGCTGTATTTTAATCTGTTCTATTTTATCAGGATCATAACCATGTAGATTAGCCCTAAAACTATAAGTCTCTGCTATCTTATCTCTTATTTCTTTTATGGCTTCCTGACGGCGTAATATCTTATCACTTGTCGGTTTTTCTGCAAAATTTTTGGCCAGGAGCTTATTTCCACTTTTGGTACTACAACGGTTAATTAAGGCAAACAGCGATGAGGCACCAAAAATATCAAGGTCGGAAGTATAAGGATGCAGTTCAGATTCGAAAGCTTTACCATGGTCGTACCCGTTAGCTGCACCATTTAAAATGTTCCATTCGTTCTGATAAACCCATAAAAGCTGTTTTTTATAATCGATTTCACGATCGAGCTGGCTTTGTCTGCGAACCACAAAGGCGAAGGCAATAACCGGCAGTAATAAACAAATTTGAATTAATGTACGCAGGCTGTCATCTGCTGAGCGCAGCAACAACACAAAAAATAAAATTTCGGCCAAGAACAAACCGATGCGGAGCAACGAAAGTTGATCGATCAGCTTTTTTGTTTGATCTATATCTGCAGTAACCTGTTTAATTTTTTGGTCGTAATCGGCTATTATTTCTGTTTGTTTTTTTAACATGATCCATCTTAATGTGATAATATTTCCAAAGGTATCAGAACCAACAAATAAATTGTTTTTAACTTTCTTTTTTTTTCAAAAAATCAGCACAGGGTGTGATATGGTTCAGTAAAGTAAGTTAAACATGATATATCAATAAGGTAATAAATACGAATTAAAACCGAAGCTTCATCGGACTTTCATCGGACCTCCATCGGATAAATCAGGTTTTAATCCGTTAAAAGTACGCATCTAGTTTGCTTATAATTAACAGATTATGTAAATTAGATCAATACAAGTATTTCATGTTATGGCAAGATTAAAAGATGGTGCCTTAGGCGGTTTTTCCGGAAAAGTGGGGTCTGTAATTGGTTACAGCTATCGGAATAAAGACTATATCAGGAGCGTACCTACCCAATCTAAAAAAGCGCCCACGTTAAAGCAACTGGCCAGCAGGGCCCGGTTTAAATTCTTTAACGAATGGAGAAATCCCTTATCTGGTTTTTTCAACGTTACCTTTAAAAATCAAAGTGGTGCACATTCGGCGCAAAATGCAGCACACCGATTAAACAAGGAGATTATAACAGGGGTATACCCGGATTTTGCGATCGATTATAGTAAAGTAATTATTAGCAAAGGTGCGCTGCCGCCAGTACTCGACTTGCAGATGCGGCATGAAAACGAAATGTTACATTTTACTTGGCAGCCAAACCTTATTGCTCCTGCTCTGGGTACCGATTTAATGGCCATACTGGTTTGCCATAGCAACAATTTAAATTTCTTTCAGGCCAGCTTAAATGCGGCAGAGCGCCACAGTAGTAAGTGTGCTTTTAAATTGGATGATACATCCCGGGGCGAGAAAATAGAGATTTATGCTACCTTTTTATCGAATGACCGCGAAAGGGCCTGCAATAGCCAGTATATGGGCAGCATTGAATTTTAGTTACACTGTTTTTTTATTTAGCCAATGAATACCTAACAATTTATCTAAGTTTGAAACTCCAAAGCTTAAAAATAAAGGAATATAAATGAAGATTACACTGATCGCCATTGGCAAAACAGAAGATAAATATCTAATTGAAGGGATTGATAAATACATTAACCGCCTGAAACATTATATTAATTTTAGTTTTTTAGCCATACCTGATGTAAAAAACGTTAAAAATCTAAGCGAAGCTCAACAAAAGGCAAAGGAGGCAGAATTACTACATAAACAAATTAACAATGGCGATGTTGTTATTTTGTTGGATGAAAAAGGAAAAAAATATTCATCTGTAGAATTTTCAAACTACCTAAATAAACAGATGGTGGGTAGTGTACAGCATTTGATTTTTATTATTGGTGGTCCTTATGGATTTGATGAAACCATTTATAAAAGGGCAAACGGATTAATTTCGCTGTCTGACATGACCTTCTCTCATCAAATGATCAGGTTGTTTTTTGTAGAGCAGCTTTACCGGGGATTTAGCATTTTAAAAGGAGAACCTTATCATCATGCTTAGAGATAGACAATGTGAATTAGATATTGAAAAGGTAAATAAAAATCATCATTAAATAAAAAAATTATGTTATTAGATAAATATAAGCGGGAATACAGGTATAAAAGCGATCAGAACCGCAATAACAAATACTTATGGATCAGTATTATTGCTTCATTGGTGATTGTAGCGCTGCTTTGGTATTTTTTTGATTAATTCCATAAAAAAACACCAGACAAATTTTGCCTGGTGTTCTCTATTACAAAGTAAATCAAGCTTAAACGCCTTTTTTACTGGTCATACTTGCTTTTTTAGCAGGAGCTGAAGTTTTTGTAGTTGCTTTTGCACTTGCTGATGCTTTTGCACTACTGGCTTTAGGTTTCTTATCTGAAGCTGATTTTTCTTCTGATAGCTTAACTTCTGCTGGTGTACCCGGAGTTTCCGGAGCTTCTTCAGTAAACAAAGGCAAATCTTTTAACAAATTATACCAGGTAATGATTTTCTTCATATCAGAAGCATAAACTTTCTCCTGGTCGTGGCCTGGAGCTACTTCAAGGAAATAAGCACGTAAATCGCCTTTCAAGTCTGGAGTAGATCCTTTTGCAGAAATTTTGGCAAAAATATCTGCCAATTTAATTTCCTCATCTTCACCATACACCGTAATATCTTCTAACGAAGCTAATTTGGTATTCGTGATGTTGGCAACAATTTTAGTTTTTTGAGCATCTAAGCCCTCTAAAATGTAACCCACTTTATTTTGTCCAACCAGTTTAAACAAACCCGGTCTGCCAGATACGGCAACAATTCCTCTTAAATTCATATGATGTGTGTTTAGCGGTTAGCGGTTGGGGTTTAGCGCAACAAATTGCCGCCCACCAAACGCATAACGTATTTCTAATGTTTTAAAATCTAAATATGAGCAATTAGTGCTTTAATCTTCTAAAACTTCAATGTTTAAAATTTTATCACCTTGGCGAATATCATCTACAAGATCTACATTCTCAACTACTTTACCAAAGCAGGTATGGTTACGGTCTAAATGCGCCGTATTTGTTCTGCTATGGCAGATAAAAAATTGTGAACCACCAGTATTGCGGCCAGCATGCGCCATAGATAAAACACCACGATCGTGATATTGATTTTCTCCGTCTAATTCGCAATCAATTTTATAACCTGGGCCACCAGTACCTGCCAAATGTGCTTTAGCCGGATCTTTTGAATTTGGGCATCCGCCCTGAACCATAAAGTTAGGAATTACGCGGTGAAATGTTACACCATCATAAAAGCCTTCTTTAGCTAATTTTTTAAAGTTTGCAACGGCTTTTGGCGCATCATTTTCGTAGAATTCTACGGTCATATCGCCTTTTTCTGTTTTTATTATTGCTTTACTCATATCAATATCAGTACTAATTTTAAATTTTGTTCACCTAAAAAACTTTCATATTTTTTTTGTAGAGGGCAAAAATAACAAAATTGTATAACTTATAACATCATTAAATTTTTCTATACAGTTTAAATGCGGTATTTTAGTGTTTTAAGCATACCGATTTGATAAAGAAATATTATATCCTATTTATTTGCCTGCTTTGCTCCCTTGGGCTAAGGGCTTCTTCTTTGTTGATTTACATGGATGAAGACCAAAAGAACCACCTTAAAGCATATGGTATTGCCTATTGGACGATCAGCAAACAGCTGGAGGTTGATTGGCTTTTAAATTATCGTGGCGGAAGCTTTTTAATTAAATACAATAAAACCGTTGAAGATGAGCTTAAAATCCGTGGGGTATCTTACGAAGTAATGGCCGATGGAAAAGTGGTGAGTTTACTAAACGAAATCAGTGATCCTGCTGTGAATATGGAGATGGTTAAACTGGAGAAAACGCCAAAAATTGCAGTTTACTCTCCAAAAAGCAAATTACCATGGGATGATGCAGTTACACTCGTTTTAACCTATGCCGAAATTCCGTACGATGTAATTTATGATGACGATATCCTTCAGGACAAATTGAGCAAATACGATTGGCTGCATTTGCACCACGAAGATTTTACCGGGCAATATGGTCGTTTCTGGGCCAATTTCAGGTATGCAACCTGGTACCAGGAAGATGTTAAAAACCAGGAAACCTTAGCCAAACGTATGGGCTATAAAAAGGTTTCGGAAATGAAATTAGCCGTTGCCAAACACATTAAAGAATACTGTGCCGGTGGAGGTTTTTTGTTTGCCATGTGCTCTGGCACCGATAGTTTCGACATTGCCCTTGCTGCCGAAGGTGTAGATATCTGCGCGCAAATGTTTGACGGTGATCCCGCTGATCCAAATGCACAAAGTAAACTGGATTTTAATAAAACCCTGGCCTTCCAGAATTTCAAGTTAGACAATAACCCAATGAACTATGAATTTTCGGATATAGATGCAACCCAAACCCGTACACTTAACCAAACCAACGATTATTTTACTTTATTCGATTTTTCGGCCAAATGGGACCTCGTTCCAACCATGCTTACCCAAGACCACGATAAGGTGATTAAAGGTTTTATGGGGCAAACCACAGCATTCAGAAAGAGTTTAGTTAAAACAAGCGTAACTGTTCTGGGTGAAAATAAAGGCGCGGCAGAGGTAAGGTATTTACATGGCGAAATTGGCAAAGGTCAGTTTACTTTTTATGGCGGTCACGATCCAGAAGATTATCAGCATGCTGTAGGTGATCCGCCAACAGATTTAAGCCTACATCCAAATTCGCCAGGGTATCGCTTGATCCTCAACAATGTGCTTTTTCCTGCGGCAAAAAAGAAACCTCAAAAAACGTAATTTATCAAAATTTAACTTTTGGCATCATTCCTTTTGAGTTTAAAAAATTGTTGATTCCCTGCTATATTCCTGTTATGTATACAGTAAATGGCGCCTCATACCATTTGTGATCTGGGTTACAGCCACACTTAAATTCCCCAAAAATTATACTGATAACCAGTGTATTAGCCACTCAATTGTAACACACTTGATACTTTGGCACAGCTTTTGGATTAGCACAGGTAATTAACAAACAGGGTAAAACCTGAAAATTTAAACAAGATTTTTATAAAAGAAAAATATCATGAAAAAGTTACTATTAAGCGCTTCGGTTATTTTATTGGCAACAGGTGCCTTCGCTCAAACACAAATGACAGGTGAAACTGCACGTTTTGGAATTAAAGCTGGTGTTAACCTTTCAAAGTTTCATGCAGGTGGAGGTGATAATGCTGCCAATGCTTTTAACGATAATGCAAAAAACAATGTTGGGTTTAATGTTACCGCTTTTGGTGATTTTGGTGTAGGAAACAATTTCTTTATCCAACCAGGAGTATCATTACAGAACAAGGGTAATAAGTTTGAATCAACAGGTACATCAACAGTTGGTAATAGTACAATTACAACTACCTCATCTGTTAAAACAAATCTAATGGCCATTGAGGTTCCAATTAACGCTGTATTCAGAATCCCAACAGGAGATGCTGGTGCAGTACAGATCAGTGCTGGTCCTTACATCGGTTTTAATATCTCTGGTAAAGACAAAGGACAAACTACCATTACAACGGTTAACAATAGCAACAACACAAGTGCAACTGTAACCAACTCTAATGATAGCGACCTTTCTTTTGGTAGTGCAAACGACAAAAATTATGGCAGCACAGACTTTGGTGCAAACTTTGGTTTAGCTTACCGTACAAATTCTGGATTTTTAGTAGGTGCTAACTATGGTTTGGGTTTAACCGATTTAACACCAAAAGACAGACAAGCCAATTCGAATAAATTAACTAACCGTGTGTTAGGTTTCTCAGTTGGTTATTCATTCTAAGACTAAGAAAAGCCTTAAAAGGAAAAAACCTTCCCGGTGTAAAATCGGGAAGGTTTTTTTATGCTTTATTATTTAGTCGTAAAAATTCCAGCTTACCCCAAATTTTAGTAAGGCATCTTGCATAGGGTACCTGTTTACAGTGTAATAACCTGGTTGAAACAACCCCTGATTTACAAAATCATATTTAACAAAAATATTTGCCCGCTTTAAATTTGCTTTAAAAAAAACATCAATTACCGGTCTTGAAACCATATTTGTTGGATTGCGCTCATCAATATAAAACTGAGCTGTTGCCGGCGAATATAAATAGTTTGCATATTCAGAATTATACCTTACATCAAATCCCACGTTAGCTTTTAATACTTTGAAAAAAGTATTATCAAAATAAATACTGTTATAAGTATACAGTTCTGGTGTTCTTAATACTGTATTTTTATCTGTTTTTTGATAAGCGACATAATTTTCCATCACAAACTTACCAAACCTGGTTTTCTTTGATACGTCTAGCCTAATTAAGCTAATATCGGCAGTAGCTTGCTGTGGCAAAATGGCGTTTGTACCATTGGCATGGTCTGCAGCAAAATAAACGTAGTTACTGGTTAAGGAATACTTAGCACCTGCAGTAAAACCATACTTATCGTTGATATAATTAAATGATAAATTGGCAATTTTAGTATTTTTGAAATCGCTGTTTGTCCACTGGTAATGATTGCCATGATAGTAATTAAAAATAGCCGCTGGGGTTTGGTTTTGTACATATGCACCCAATTCAATCCTTCCTATGGTTTTACCTAAAAGAATTTTACTTTTTGCCTCGTACAAATAATCTCCTGCGTTTTCACCCTGTAAAATTTGTTGTAGGTCTAAATTGAAATCGATATTGTTGGAAAAACGATAACCCGCTGCACCTAAAATGGTAATGTTTTGATAAGCAAACCTACTTTGTTCATAATTGGTTGCATCTTGTTTTATGCCAAAATATTCATGTTTGTAGTAATCGTGCCTTATACCCGCATCAACCTTTAATTCATTTTTAATAACCGAACTATTTTTTGGCCGTAAAAAGAAACTATAAGTAAATTCATTTTTAAAATGTTTTACATGGGTCGAATCATTCGTAAATACTGTACTTGCAATTCCCGGGGGCAGTACATTATTAACATCCGCTCCATTTTTGTAAAAATCGAAACTGTCGTTATTATACTCAAATGTATACGAAACCTTATTGGTTGGTAAAACAGCATTGTTCGCATTTGCGGAGGTATCTATCCTGCCTACATAATAGGTTTGCTTTAAGAAAATGGTGTTTTTACGGTACAAATTTCTTGAGTCTGCTAAATTTACCGGCTCTGCCTCTCTTGCAATTTTTGTATAACCAGGATCGAATAAACCGGTAGCCACTGTAGAACCATTCTCGTAGGCACGCATGGTATTAAAAATTGCCGATGCCCACATATTATAACGTTTGCTCGGCGATTGATACCATGAAAACACGGCAACATTCAAATTATCACCACGTTGCCTGGTATAAAAACCTCTAGAATCACCACGGTTAAAATTAACTCCAACATTCCAGTTTTTTTTAATATTCTGCGTATGGATAGCCCTAAAAAGCTGTTCTTTTTGACCTGCACTAACAAAATATAAGCTGGTAAAGGGGGTTCTGGCCTGATAGTAAATAATATCTTCAGGTGTTAAAGCATAATAATCAAGCGAATGGAAGCCTACATCAAAGCCAATCCTTTTACTAGGTTCATACAATAAAGGCCTGGCCGCCAAACCCATATTACCGTTACTAATGGTTGGGTGCAGGGGCTGTAAAAGCGGGCTATAATTCTGAATATTGGTGGTGGAAGTATCTAAAGGCAGCAGTACAATACTATCTTTAGTTAGCGACAACTTGGTAAACCGTATATATTTGGCTGTAAAAACTACGGAATCTTTACCCCCATCTAGCTTTTTCCTAACCGAATCAAGTTCTTTATTGGTACCAACACTTGTTTTTAAATCTTGTGCAAAGACATTGTTAATGCCTAACAGTAGCAAGAAAAAAAAACAGATTTTAACGGCTTTATGCATCTTATAGTTCAGAAATTAAACGGGTTAAAATCTCTGTCATTTTAGGTTCGGCTTTAGCTGCTGCAGCTAAAATTTCATCTAAATTAAAAGGCTGCAGATCTTCTGGGAAACCTTCGTCTGTTAATACCGAGATGGCAAAAACAGGTAAACCAGCGTGGTTGGCTACAATAACCTCAGGCACAGTACTCATGCCAACTGCATCAGCGCCAATTAAACGCAGGTATTTGTATTCTGCTTTAGTTTCTAAATTTGGGCCAGAAACCGCAACATATACGCCTTTATGGCACTTAATATCAACATCTTTAGCTATTTCTAACGCTTTGGCTATAATATCGCGTTTATAGGGCTGGCTCATATCTGGAAAACGTGGCCCTAATTCGCTCTCAATTAAACCCCGTAAAGGGTTATCCGGCTGCAGATTAATATGATCGCTGATAATCATTAAATCACCCTTTTTAAACTCAGGATTTAACGAACCCGCAGCATTAGATACAATTAAGTTTTCTATACCCAGACCTTTCATTACCCTAACCGGAAAGGTGATCTGCTGCATGCTGTAACCTTCGTAATAGTGTAAGCGCCCTTGCATGGCAATAATTTTCTTCCCATTTAATGTTCCAAAAATCAGTTTCCCACTATGGAACTCTAAGGTAGAGATTGGAAAATTTGGAATATTAGAATACATCAATTGATGCTCAACTTCGATTTCTTTTACTAAGCCACCTAAGCCAGTACCTAAAATAATGCCTATTTCTGGCTTAAAGTTCTCTGTTTTACGTTTTATATATTCAACGGTTTCTTCTATTGCTCTTAACATAATTTAAAATGAGTTCGTCAAAGGTAATCTTATCTTTTTCAAATAATTCAACCTCAATGGGTAAATAATATACAGGTAAATCTACCAGTAAATCTTTAAATCCGGTAGCTCTTAAACGCTTGCTATCCTTTTCTGTTGTGATAATGATTTTATCTTTTTTAATATTGGCCATAAAAACCGATTTAAACTTCTTAATATCATCATTTTTAAAAGCATAATGATCCGGAAATTCTTGGTGTTTAATGGTTTTGGCATATTTTTCAAGCGCTTCTATTAACGGATCTGGATTTGCAATTCCGGTGAGCAGGAAAATTTCGAAACCTTTAATCGAATCGAGCGTACGGCTTTCGTTTTGGTATAAGTGTATAAGATCGCCATACTTTAAATACGAATGTAATACAGGTTGATTTGCATTTGGCTGTAGCTCATTTACCGAAGCCTGCTGGGCAACATGTAACAAGGGAACTGGCGATTTTGTGACCAATAATACATCTGCTCTTTTACGCGAGGAGAAAACATCTCTTAAATTTCCAGCTGGCAATAAAAACTGCAGAGTACCCAATTTTCTAAACTCAAAAAGCAAAACGTTAAACCCTGCATTTACCGCACGGTGCTGAAAGGCATCATCAAGGATAATTAAATCATGATTGTCTTTCAATTGCTTAATGCCATTCACTCGATCTTCACAAACGGCAACGGTAACAGCGGCAAATTTTTGATGGTACTGTAAAGGTTCATCCCCTATCGTTTCGGCAGTTGCTGTGCTATCGGCAAGCCTAAAACCTTTCGTTTTACGGCCATATCCCCTACTTAGTATGGCTATTTTATAATTAGCCAACAACCTTACCAAATATTCCGTTGTTGGTGTTTTGCCCGATCCACCAACGGCTAAGTTGCCTACACAGATTATGGGCAAATCGAATTTTACAGCGCGTATTAATCCCCAATCATAAAGTTTTTTACGGAGGAGAATAGCCATCCCATAAATGATAGAAAAAGGGAGTAGTAAAAGACGTAGATAGTTCAGTAGCATATCGTGGTTTCAAAAATACTGATTATTTAAAAAAGAAAGGCATGGCTTAGGCCAAATGCCCAATAGCGCAACCGTTAGGCAAGTGAAATGGTTTGTAAGGATTTTATGTTAATAAGTATAATGGCAAACGAGATAGCTAAATTTTTAAAGTTTTTTAGAAAAGCAGTAACAGCAGTATAATTAACGTTAGTCGGGCTTTTCGCTAAATCTCTTGTTTTGAAGGAAACAAGAGGATACCGCTGCAATCCCATTTAAGAAAAATGGTTAAAGATAATATTGATCAAATAGGAAACAATATTCAGAAAGATCGTCATTTCTGTCTCCATTGGAAATCTTACTACCCCACAAGGCAACAAATAAGTTTAAGTTTTTTGTATTGCGAGAGAAAGATGGAGGCGACAGGTTATTTATTTTATCTTTTTTTATTATCATTGTTGTTTACCAAAAAACCTATTTTAATGTCTCCGAACAAAAGATTAGTAGTGGGCCAAGGCCAGATTAGTGGGTATATTTCTATTTTTTTAGCCATTTTGGCGCTTTTAGGCATCCTGTGTTTTCATTATCCTGAAAAACTCACCACACCCGAGTTTCGCGAAATATATACCAAAAACAGCATGGAAGCGCTGATGCTTGGAGGTGTTATAGCAGCATTCTTTTTTTCATTGTTGAGTTTAATTCTCAGTAAAAAACTAAAATGGGCCTGGCCGGGTTTTGCACTTGGTGCTTTAGCGGTAATATTAGGCGCTTTAAGTGTAGAAGGCAGAGATGTGGCCAAATCGAGCTGGCATTTTGGTCTGGATTGGATGATTTTAGACCTGCTGTTAATGGTTGCCATTTTTGTTCCATTAGAATTATTCTTCCCCAAAAATAATGAGCAGACCAAATTCCATGAAGAATGGCGTACCGATTTAACCTATTTTGTAATCAGTCACCTTTTTATCCAGTTTTTCGGTATTGTAACCCAAAAACCTGCCGTATTATTTTTTGGCTGGATAGGTTTAGATAAATTGCATACCTGGGTACAGGGGCTTCCATTTATAGTGGCTTTGTTTTTGGCTTTTTTTAGCACCGATTTGTTTCAGTATTGGGCGCATCGTTTTTTCCATACCCGCGTAGCCTTATGGCGCTTCCATTCCATACACCATTCTACACAAAATATGGATTGGCTGGCCGGAAGCCGGACCCATTTTATTGATATATTTTTCACCAGGGCAATGACTTTTATCCCACTTTACATTTTGGGCTTTTCATCTACCGTTTTCAATGTGTACATTATATTTATTGCCATCCATGCCGTCCTTATCCATGCCAACACCAGGATTAATTTTGGTCCATTAAAATACATTTTTACCACCCCTCAATATCACCATTGGCACCATTGTGAAGATCCTAAATATTATGGGCACAATTTTGCTTCAATATTTCCATTTATTGATATGATGTTTGGCACCTATTACTTACCAGGCAAAGAATGGCCCGCCGGAACAGGTGTACACGAAGCAGCCTACCCGAAAGGCTTTGTTAAACAATCTATTTATCCCTTTACAAAAAGCCCTTTTGATACCGATTTGAATATGGAAGAACGTAGTGATAGATAAGAAAACGTATGTTTAAAAACTAACCCCGGTGGGGATAATATTTCATAAGAATTATTAGAAAAGCAATGGATGTAAGCATTATTAATGCTAGTCGGGCTTTTCGCTAAATCTCTTGTTTTGAAGGAAACAAGAGGATACCTCTGCAATACCGTTTAAGAAAAACTAGCCCTGCTGCTATTAAAGGTTTTTGAACCCATTAGAAAAACAGCCACAAAATCATAATATTCCTGTCAGATGGTAACAGGACATTAATGCTAACATCTGACAGGATGCTGGCACACTCAATTCCGTGCCCTCAGTGTTTTTCTCTCTAATTTCTGGGTTAAAGAAGCTTAAATGGAACAAACCCGAATTTTAAATGTTATATTGGGGTTCCCATCTTATAATATGCAGGCCGAAACAGAAATTTTAATTATTGGTGGTGGATTGGCAGGTTTAACCGCTGCACTTCACCTGAATAAGCTGGGTTTAAATGTTACATTGATCGAGAAAGATAGTTATCCCCGCCATAAAGTTTGTGGCGAATATATTTCTAATGAAGTGCTCCCCTATTTTGAATGGCTTGGTCTTGATATCAAAAATCTTGCACCTACATTCATCACCGACCTGCTTTTCACCTCAAATCTTGGCAAAAGTATACAGACAAAATTGCCATTGGGTGGTTTGGGTTTAAGCAGATATACCATCGATCATTATTTGTATAGCGAACTGATCAGGAGAAAAGTAAACATTGTTCAAGATTGCGTTATAGAAATAAATTTTGCCAATAACCAATTTACTGTAGCGGCTGCAAACCACTCTTTTGTTGCAGCTTACGTTATTGGTGCTTATGGAAAAAGATCGGCTATTGATATTAAGCTAAACCGGAGTTTCATTAATAACCAATCGCCCTACCTGGCAGTTAAAGCACATTACAAAGCCAACTTTCCGAATAATCTGGTTAGCCTGCATAATTTTGAAGGTGGCTATTGCGGTGTTTCAAAGGTCGAAAATGATCGCTTGAATATCTGCTATCTAGCCAACTATGAGCGTTTCAAAAAGCACAAAAACCCGCTTGCCTTTCAAGAAAATGTACTCTATAAAAACAGGTATCTGAGGGCTATTTTCGAAAGTGCAACAAGTTTATTCGATGCTCCGTTAACCATCGCTCAGATTTCTTTTGAAAGTAAAGAACCTGTATATAACCACATTTTAATGATCGGTGATACTGCCGGATTAATTCATCCGCTTTGCGGAAATGGTATGGCCATGGCCATTCACGCTGCCAAAATTGCTTCAGCGCTTTTGTATCAAAGAATAGAAGGTCAGATAAGCGCTCGTGCAGCACTGGAAGAAAGTTACACTGCACACTGGAACAGGGAATTTAAAAGCCGCTTAAAAATGGGAAGAATGTTATCTTCCCTGCTAAGGAATACTAACGTTGAAAGTTTAGCCATAAATGCATTGATTAAAATGCCTTTTCTACTCCATAAAATAATAAAACAAACACATGGCAAACCCATCACAATTTCATTATAAATGCCAGTAGATACCACATATAGAAGTACCGCACCAGAGATTATGGATGATTTTGCTATGGAAGGTGAAATATTACGCGATGCACTTGACAAAATAGCCAACATTAACCAACTTCTTGGAGGAAATAAAGTTACACGTGCAGGGGTTAAAATCTTAATCGCCAGCAAACCTTCGGATCAAGTTATACGTATTACTGATATGGGTTGCGGAAATGGAGATATGTTACGCACTTTGGCCGATTATGCAAAAAAACAAGGTTTACATTTTATTTTAAAAGGGATAGATGCTAATCAATTTACAATAAATCATGCGCAAAGTTTGTCTACCAACTACCCGGATATAACCTATGCCTGCAGCAATATTTTTGATGATTTAAGTAAAACAGAACCTTGCGATATTATACTCTGTACTTTAACATTACATCATTTTAAAGATGAAGAAATTATTGACCTGTTAAACAATTTTAAAAAATCGGCAACAATGGGTATTGTAATAAACGACCTGCAAAGGAGTGCAATAGCATATTACCTTTTTAAAGCGCTGTGTTATGTTTTCCGTTTAAACGATATGTCGAGAGCAGACGGTTTAATATCAATTCTACGTGGATTTAAAAGAGCAGATTTGCTTAAATATACCGAAAAATTAAAGGTAAAGTCGAGTTCAATAAAATGGAAATGGGCTTTCCGCTACCAATGGATAATTAAAACAACATGAGCGTAACCGTAAAAGCTGTAAGTAAAGCCTTACCAGAATTTTGGCGATCGACTGCTGATATTTTACCATTTTTAGATATTTGGCTAAAAGATCAGGATGATCGCTTTATCAGAAAGGTAAAAAAGATTTTTGAAAGCGCCGCAGTAGATAAAAGATACTCGATTATGTCGCCCGAAGAGGTTTTTAGTGATTTAAGTTTTGAGGAGCGAAACAATATTTATGTGAGCGAGGGGATAAAGCTGGGAGCTAAATGTTTGGAAACTGCACTCGAAAAAGCCAGTTGGCAGGCGCAGGATTTAGACTACATCATTACAGTAAGCTGCACTGGAATTATGATCCCTTCTTTAGATGCCTACCTGATTAATCTACTCAAACTGCGTCAAAACATTGTTCGTTTACCTGTAACCGAAATGGGTTGCGCTGCGGGTGTATCAGGAATGATTTACGCCAAGAATTTTCTGAAAGCCAATCCAGGTAAACGCGCAGCAGTTATTGCGGTAGAATCGCCAACAGCAACCTTCCAATTAAACGATTTTTCGATGGCCAACATTGTAAGCGCAGCAATATTTGGCGATGGTGCCGCCTGTGTACTGTTAAGTTCTAGTGAAGAAGATACCGGGCCAGAAATTTTAGCCGAAGAAATGTACCATTTTTATGATGCAGAGGAGATGATGGGCTTTAAACTGACCAATACGGGACTGCAAATGGTATTAGATGTGGCTGTTCCAGAAACCATTGCCAATCATTTCCCTAATATTATCCATCCATTTCTGACAAAAAACGGATTCGAAATTAACGATATAGACCATTTGATCTTCCATCCGGGCGGAAAAAAGATTATCCAGGTTGTTGAAGAACTATTTGGACAGCTTGGCAAAAACATAAACGAAACGAAGGAAGTTTTAAGGCTTTACGGAAACATGAGCAGCGCTACAGTACTCTATGTTTTGGAGCGGATTATGGATAAAAAGCCAATGCCGGGAGAGAAAGGGCTGATGTTAAGCTTCGGACCAGGGTTTTCAGCACAACGCATACTTTTACAATGGTAATATTACCCATTCAATAACCTAATCATGACAACACAAGAAATATTAGATAAACTGCCTTACGGTAAATCTTTTCTTTTTGTTGATGAGTTACTACACGTTGATGAAAATGGCGCAAAGGGCACTTACACTTATGTAAAAGATCTACCCTTTTACGAAGGTCATTTTAAAAACCACCCTGTTACTCCGGCGGTAATACTTACCGAAACCATGGCACAGATTGGACTAGTTTGTTTAGGTATTTACCTGTTAAAAAATGAGACTAGTCAAAATGTATCCATGGCCATGACTTCAAACGCGATCGATTTTTTAAAACCGGTTGCGCCAGGTGAGCAGGTAACAATAACGAGCGAAAAAGTGTATTTTAGGTTTAATAAACTGAGTTGCAAGGTAAAAATGGAAAATGCAGCCGGCGAAACGGTTTGCAAAGGAAATATTTCTGGCATGTTAATATCGAAAGAAAATGGGTAACAGAGTCGTAATTACCGGTTTAGGCGTATGCGCACCCAATGGTACTACCATTGATGAGTTTTCGGATGCCATAAAAAAAGGGCTTTCTGGCATCCGTCATCAACCCGATCTGGAAACATTAAACTTCTCTTGCCAGATAGCAGGCAAACCATCGCTAAGCGAAGAGCGGATCAATCAATATTTCACGCCACTTGAATTACGAAACCTAAACAGTACAGGAATTATATATGGTGTTATTGCTGGCTTAGATGCCTGGAAGGACGCAGGTCTAACCATCGAAAATAATAACGAACCTGACTGGGATAGCGGTACCATTTTCGGCGCGGGTACTTCTGGTATAGATAAATTTAGATGGGCAATTAACAAGATAGATGCACTTGAAATTAAAAAATTAGGAAGCTCGGTAGTGATACAGACCATGGCCAGTGGCGTAAGTGCATTTATCAGTGGCAAACTCGGCTTAGGTAATCAGGTAAGCACCAATTCATCTGCCTGTGCCACAGGAGCAGAAAGCATATTGCTGGCTTACGAAAGGATTAAAACGGGTCAGGCGACAAGAATGTTAGCAGGAAGTACCAGCGACAGTGGTCCTTACATTTGGGGTGGTTTTGATGCCATGAAGGTTTGTACCTTTAAACATAACCATGAACCGGAAAAAGGTAGCCGGCCAATGAGTGCAACGGCAAGTGGCTTTGTACCAGGAAGCGGTGCGGGTGCTTTGGTATTAGAATCGCTTGAAAGTGCAATAGCTAGAAAAGCCAAAATATATGGCGAAGTGCTCGGGGGGCATATCAACTCTGGTGGCCAGCGGGGGCCAGGTTCTATGACTGCACCAAACCCTACCGCTGTACAGCGGTGTATCCAGGCCGCTTTAGAAAATGCGGGTATTAAAGCCCAGGAAATAGATGTGATTAACGGCCACCTTACTGCAACAATTAAAGATACGCTAGAAATAGAAAACTGGAAAACAGCACTACAATTACCAGCTGCTGAATTTCCGTACATCAATTCTATAAAAGGTATGATCGGTCATTGTATTGCAGCATCAGGTAGTATAGAATGTGTAGCCTCCATACTTGAGCTTTCTGAAGGATTTATTTTCCCCAATATTAATTGCGAAGACTTAAATCCCGAAATTACCGCTTTAATTAACGCGAAATGTATTCCACAAACAGTAATTCATAAACCATTTAATATCCTAGCTAAAGCTAGTTTCGGTTTTGGTGATATTAATGTCTGCATTATTTTTAAAAAATACACCCATGAATAAAGAAGAAATTATCGAAGCTTTAAAAATAATTGTTGAACCTTACAGCGAAGAGGCATCAGCCTTGGTACATATTAACGAAAACACCGATTTTATAACAGATTTAAAAATAAATTCGGCTAACCTGGTTGATATTGTTTTAGATATCGAAGAGAAATTCAACATCGAAATAGACAACGATTCGATGGCCAAAATGCTTACGGTAAAAGCTACGACCGAAATTATAGCACAAAAACTGGAAGCACATGCTGGGTAACGATATCGTTGATCTGGATCTGGCTAAAATCCAAAGTAACTGGAGGCGCAAAAACTACCTCGATAAAATTTTCACCATAGAAGAACAGTTACTCATTACATCGGCAAAAAAAACTGATGAAATGGTGTGGTTATTATGGAGCATGAAAGAATCGGCTTATAAAATTTATAACCGTAAAACCGGAATCCGGAATTTTGCCCCTAAAAGTTTAAACTGCACTATTTATCCAAATGCCGATCAGATAAAAGGTGCGGTAAACATCGACAATCATACTTACTTCACTAAAAGTAATATACAGTTACATTATATACATACCATTGCTGCCCCTGTTTACAGCAAATTGGAAGAAATTAAAGTGGCTATTTACGAATTGCCAGATCATCCAAGTGATTATAAACGCACTAAACCAGGCTGTGTGAGTCACCATGGCCAGTATTTGGCTTTGGTGTATTAATTAAGCTTCTGTTTAAAGATTAAGGAGACAGATCTGATAAACTAAAATAGCCGATGAACTGGTATTTCATGTTTAATTTTAAATTCGTTCAATTCATCACAATTCCTCGTTTGTTCGAGGTATTTTTCTAATCCGCATTTATTAACATCAAAATTCCATTTATCTACATCCGTACCCATTTGGCAAAATACAAATAGCTCATCATTAGTTGAATATGAGTTCCTCCCAATCACTTGCTTTGCACTTACAGATCCAGAAAAAAGCTCATTATTCAAATAAGAATAATCATAAAATAAAAAATGTTTTTTATTTACATATTGCTCGTAATACTGTGCTTGTTTTAATGAATTAGTTTTTTTATCCAAAATCCATATGTAAGAAACCACAAGCCTTTCATTGGCAGAAAGCTTTCCTTTAACATTAATAATTGTATTAATACTATCAGATTTAATGCTTTCTTCTGTAATATTCAACTTTACTAGCTCGTAGAAATGATTTGGCAATAATCCCAAACGTAATTTAATTTGAGGATTACTCCCGTAAGTTACCTTCGGACGGCTATTTGAGTTAATCGGATTACAAGCATAATCAATATTTAATCTTACTTTTTTACTGCTACCGGCTACAATAAGATCTTTTAAATCCGGACAATTCAGGCTTAATAATCCTTCGTTTAATAAGATAATCTTTTCATTATTCCGAACAACTGACTGCCTCAAAAAAACCTTCGCATTAAAAGTATTTGAATTTAATTGTAGAAAAGATGCATTCAATAACGAATCAATTGTTTTTCGCTTGTTAAAACTTATTTGAACATCCTCTAATTGAAATGTTTTTGCGGTTAAAATTATATCTTTCTGAAGTGTGTCTGTTAAAACAAAAGCGGAAGCTTCATAAAAAGGAAAGGTTACCTTCAACGTATCGCCCAATTTTGCACTGGCTTCAAAATAACCAGATGCATCACTATTGCCAACATGCCTGCTGGAAATTATTATTGAGGCACCTACTAAAGGTTCTTTACCATCAAAAATATGCCCTGTAAGATAAAATGATTGTGCATTAACATTATCAGAGAATATAAAAAACAAAGTCGCTAAAAAAACATTTTTAGCTTTCCATACATAGTTAAACATAGGTTTATAAGAGGAAATAAAAAGAGGTTGCATCATAAGTATAAAATTGTCATCCTGAGCTTGTCGAAGAACCTCTTTTAAATATTTCAAAGGCGTTTCGATACTTCACTAAGCTCAGTACAGGCTGAGCTCAACGTAACAAATTAGAGGTGAAATTACACCTTATGATACAGCCCCTTTTCGTTTAATTATTTTCCATGTGCTCCATCTGAGCCTAAGGTAAGTCCAATATTATCCTGTAACCAATGATAAGCATCATCCAAAGCATTACCAATTGCTTCAAATGCTCTGCTAAACCAGCTTCCACCGTCAATTGATTTCATTTCTGTTAAAGATAATTCTTCAACTTCATATTTTTTTAGATTTTTCATATTGTAATTTTTAATTAGTTTAAGGTCTGCTATTTAGACCAATGGGTTATATTTTAGTTATTTAAAGGTTAGAGGTGGGATCGGCACCTACCACATCGGTAACAATTTCGTGCACTATATCCAAAACAAACTCTTTTATAGAATTCCATGCCCTGCCGATCCAGCTTCCGCCTTCAATCATCGACATTTCAGAGCTATCCATCTCCTGCACACTGAAATTTTGTAACTTTAATTTCTGCATAACTTAGATTTTTATTTACAGTTTACCTACTCGTTAAAGGCTTTTCGGTTTTACGCCTTTTTGTTGCAACACCTCTAAATTACTTTCATCCACTCTACAAAAAAAAGAGCGAACATTATTTATTAAATAATTGATTTATTAACCAGAATATTTTGCAAAAGTATCCTACTAGGGCTGGGTTCTATTTCTTAAAATCAGCCGCTTGTGCAAACTGAAGATCGAGTTCTCCGAATTTTGAAAAGGCCTGAAGAATATCTGCAGGAAAACGAGTTCCGATCAAGGTATAATATTCTTTCCAAAAATGAACATCATAAGCTTTTACATGACTGGACAAATCCTGACTACCTTTGTCATCGCTAAAGCCATTAAAAGGTTTAATATTGGAATTTGATTTAAATTGAATGCTTAATCCCCCTGTCGGCTGTCTTTGCGCATTCCAGCCTGTGATAATCTCACTCGTAAGCTCAATATAGTTTAACTGGGGTTTTACTCTTTCAATATTATAAATTTCTTTTGTAAACCAACGTTTTTTTAAGTCGGGCGAAAACAGATTTCTTTCTATTGATTTCAACAGGTGCCCTTCACATGTAATATAAATGGTTCCGCCTCCTATTAAAAATCTGGTATTCTTGGGTAGGGTAATGTTTTGATCAAAACTGAAAATAATTTTATAACAATTAACCCCATCAATTTTACTCTTCCCAACGAGGTTAAATTGATATACGTTATCAGAGATATTTCGCTTAAACAGCAAAAAAGGTTGTTGTATGGCAGCTCTTATATTTATACCATATTTCATTTTTCTTAAACCCTGATTTTTAACCTCGAGGTTATCTAGTGTTCTGGCACTCAACAGATCAAGAAACACCTTTTTGTCTGGTTTATCATCAATGTTATAATTAAATACCCCTTCTGAAAAACGCTTATAAAGGCCATCCAACTTTAAATACTGTCGACATAAAAGCGTACCTGATACCGCTGTGGTATCAATCCCATTATTCAAACAATCCTGTAGCAGCTGATTGGTAAAATTTAATGCTTTTACCGAAACCTCATCCAATAACAGATCGCTTTCTTTTAAGGTAATCTGGTGCAGATTTTTGGTTAGTGGAACAGAAGTTGAAATATAACCTATAGAACTAACATAAAGCGAATCAACAAGTTCACTTTTGGCTATACTGATAATGAATTTACCATCGGCTTCCGAAACGGCCAGGAGGTTATGATTAGCGTAAATAGAGGCATAAGGGATACCTTTCCCTTTCAAATCGCTTACAATTGCTGTAATACGTTGCTCCTGCGCCTTAACGTTAATAAAAGAGAAAAGAAAAAATATGATAATGCTGTACTTTCGATTGTGCATTTTACTCAATTAACAAAGGATAAGTCTTTAGACTTATCCTTTAAACTATATTGATTAATTAATTTTGAGGAAAAATCGGTCCGGAACCTCCTGGCCCCGAAACTGTTCCACCTGCAATTCCTTCCAGAATTTCTTCTGCAAGATCAGAAAAAAAGGCTTTAATTTCATCCCATCTTCTTGATAACCAACTACCACCTTCGATAGTTACCATTTCATTTTTATTAAGTTCAGTTACTGAATAATCGATTAGTTTCATAATATAGTGTATTAAGACAATATTTAAGTTTTTAAAAAATTGGTTTTGTTTAATTACTGAATTAATCAACCCAAACATCCTTTGAAGCTACCAGCGCAGCTAAAGCAATTATACCGGCGATAATGAGTGGCCAAAAGCCTCCTTTTACATCAGTCATTTCTCTTGCATCCATTTCTTGAACTCCAAAACTTTCTAATTTTAAGTTTTTCATCATTTAATTGTTTTTGTTTTATCCTACTCTTTACAGGCTTTTCGGGTTACGCCTTTCTGTTGCAACACCTCTAAATTACCTTCGCCCGCTCTATAAAAAAAGTAGCGGATAATGATGCTGAAAATAAAATCCGGCATTTATATTCATTAGTTCCTGTGGCTTTAAAACCCTAAAATCAGCCCTGATATTTACCTCAAAAGCCTGTGCGTAATAATAGGTCTGCAATTGCCTTGAGTATTCAATAGGTGCCCCCATCAGCTTTAGTTCATCTAATACCACATATAATCTTGAAGTGGATATGGATAACCTCCTCGCTAAATTTTCAGGTGTTCCGGTGCGGCTTTCTCTTATCAGTTTGTGTATGATCTTTATCCGATCGATGTATTCTAATAATTTCATAATGAGATGCGATAATTTAAAATGTTATTTTGTATGTAGGATTACTTATTGAGGTATCATATTCCTGCTCAATGAGGATAAAGGGTTCAATAAATCAAGCTGCTCTTCATCGCCAAATTGCTGTTTCCATAACTTGGCATAGTGACTGTTTGCAACCATCATTTCGGCATGGCTTCCTTCTTCCACTACCTTTCCTTTATCCAAAACGATTATCTTGTCGGCTTTTCTAATTGTTGGCAAGCGGTGGGCAATAATGATGATTGTTTTCTTTTGCGTCCTTAACAAATCTATTGTTCGTTGCACATACTGCTCAGAAGCCGAATCTAAAGAGGAAGTAGCCTCATCCAAAATTAAAATTTCAGGGTTACGGTACAAGGCCCTTGCTATTGCAATCCTTTGTTTCTGTCCGCCAGATAAAGAGGCTCCATTTTCACCTAAATAAGTTTGAAATCCCTCTGGCAAAGCTTCAATAAAATCGATAATCCCCAATTGTGTACAAATACCAATAATCTGTTGCATATTTGGCTCATAATCGCCGATGGCAATATTTTCGATTACATTACCTGCAAAAAGATCAATTTTTTGCGGCACAACACTTAGTAAACTTCTTAACGACGCATTGTTTAAATACTTAAGCGCATGATTACCGATATAAATGTTACCCGATTGTATGGGATAAATATTCTGAAGCAAAGACATTAAGGTAGATTTACCAGATCCGCTCTCCCCTACAATAGCCGTAAAACTTCCAGCCTTGATTTTTAGGTTTAAATCTTCAAATACATTTACACGACTGCCATACCTGAAAGCGACATGTTCAAACCTGATGTCGCCCACTAATTCTTTCGTAAGGGAAACGCTCGAAGAATTTTGTTCAATCTCCAGATCCATAATTTCGAACAAACGATCAGAGGCGATCATAGCATCCTGGATAGATTTATTTGCGCCAATTAACGAAGTTGCCGGACCAGTAAAGTAACCAATCAGCGTATAGAAAGAAAATAACTCTCCTGGAGTAATCTCCCCGTCTAAAACATAACCTGCACCCACCCAAAGCAGAATGATAGTGAGCATACGGGCAATAACCTCAGTGGACGTACTGGAAAAAACCGAGTTTAATCCTGATTTATAGATTGTTCTGAGCAGGCCGATAAAATGAGTCTCTGTTTTTTCATTGGTAAACCTTTCAAGTCCAAATCTTTTAATTGTGGCTACATTATTTAATCCCTCTACCAATTGCGATTCTAATTCAGCCGACTCTTCCATCAATTTGCGCTGCATTTTCTTGTTCAGTTTATTGCTGATGAAATAAATCAGCATATACAATGGAATAACAGCCAGCATCATTAAGGCCAGTTTCCAATAGTAAGTGAACATTAAAATAAATGAAAATACAACAATAAAGCCATTTACAACCAGATTAATGGAAACATCATTTATAAAAGCCCTTATTTTAACGGCATCGTTTACCCTCGAGATAATTTCGCCCACCCGCATGGTATCGAAAAACTGTTGGGGCAATTTTAAGAGGTGTTTGTAGTAGCCTAATATCAACCGGGCGTCTATCTGCTGGCCCGTGCGGATGGTAAAAATAGTTTTAGCCGTGCCAATAAATAATTGCAGCGCTAAAATGGCCACCATCATTAAGCTCATTAAATTAAGCAGATTCCGATTACCTTCTACCAGAACATGATCGGTTATTTTTTGAACAAAAACTGAGGTAGATAGCCCGAGTATAGTATATATCAAAGCACCAAATAGTGCTTGTATTACAATACTTTTATGCGGTTTAATCAGGTTCCAAAAGCGACTTTTCGTATCAACCTTTTCATTGCCTTGCTTAAAATCTTCATCAGGCAACAATAGAACCAATACACCGGTCCATTCTGCTACAAATTCGGCAATGGTTTTACGGTGCATTTTTCCATCTCCCGGATCCATTACTTCAATGTATTTATCGGTTACTTTATAAATCACTACATAATGCTGTAATTGCTTCTTTACCACCACATGGGCAATGGCTGGTAGTGGAATTTTAGACAGACTATCTAAATTGCCCTTTACGCCTTTTGCCTCAAAACTCAGTTTATTTGCCGCTTCTATCAAACCTAAAACATTGGTCCCTTTTTGGTCGGTACTGGCCAGTTGACGGATTCGGGCAACGGGCATTTTCAGCTTATAAAATGCAGCTATAGATGCCAAACAAGCAGCACCACAATCGGTAATATCACGTTGTTTTATTAGTGTAGACATTAGATGTTAGATATTAGATTTGAGACAGGAGAGGTGAGATTCGAAAACTTTCTGCTTTGGTCTTTCAGCTTTAATATTTTAGCTTTTAACTCCATTTGGGTTCAACCAATCATCAACTTTATCATAAAGCAATTGATACAAGTTTCGTTCTGCAATAGTAAAGTGTGCATTAAAGGTCATCCCCTTTTTTACCAGCCCTTTATAGCCGTTTTTCAATTTTAAATAATCCTGGTCTAATTTACACTTCACTTTAAAATAAGGGCTCTGGTTAATCAATATAATATCGTCTGAAATGTCGGTTACTACACCAGCAAGCAGTCCCCATTGATTATAATTAAATGCATCTACCTGAAACCTCACAGTCTGTCCGGCCTTAATCAGGCCGATATCAGCAGGTTTTACATAACAGATAGCTAGCAAAGCACTATCAGGCGATATTTCCCCGATTTTCTGGTTGGCAGCAATAAACGAACCTAGTTGTAAACCCGATAAGTTCTGCACGGTACCCGAAATCCTGGCGGTTAAGTGATAAAGTTTTTCCTGCTCGTTAAGCTCTATTTTCTGACTGCTTAAATCCCGGAGTTCTTTCCTATACTGGCTGGCTTCTGTTTGCCACTGTGTTTTATATTTTTTGGCCACCATTTTAAAATCGGAAAGCGCTTGGTCGTAATTAAATTTATATTGTTCATATTCTGCTTCTGTAACTACTTTTTTGCCAAAAAGCACTTCATATCTTTTAAAAATTTTATAGGTCTGCTCGCGTGCATTTATGGCGTTCTGAATCTGCTCTGCGTATTGCTGCCAGCTTGCGGCATATAAGCCGGTTTGCAATGCAGGTTGCCCTGCATTGCTTAAATCAGCCTGTTTTAAGAGGAGGAGCGCATCATTTAACAAATCTCTTAGTTCGCCCGAGCGGTTACGCACCATCACGCTTTGCGTTTGGGGTATGGTGGGGTCTATATTTAAAAGGAGTTGTCCTTTTTTTATTTTTTTGTTATCGGTTAAGTTGATCAGGGTAATTTTGCCTGCTACCGGAGCCAGCAGCTCGGCACGTTCTATATTGCTTTGTAAAGAACCATTCCCCTTAACACTTACTGTGGTGTAAATAAAAGGCAAGGCAGCAAAGGCAACAAGAATGAATAATATGGTGGCAGAATAAATAATTTGTGTCCGTACCTTGGTATGGTGCAAAAAAATGATGGAGTTATCTTCGAAATCGGCATCTTCTGTAAATGGCATATCATCAATAGGCTTGGTTAAGGGCCAAGTTTCACATTTTCAATCAATGCCACAAAAAAGATACACGAAATGGGTTATTGTAGGGATGAAAGACAAAATATTAAACGCAAGTAGTTCTTTCAAACCTATCAATACGATTCTAAAATGATAAGGCAACTATACAATAAATAGATAGCCGAATAGATTATAAAGCGAGTGAAAAAGAATGGTTAAAATCAGATAAAAGTTAGTTTTTTCTTTCGCTTTCAGGAAAAAAAAATTCAAGAATAATCCTCCTATGAACGTCATCGCTACATATATATAATTATAAAAATGCATCGAAGAGAAGATTATTACGGGAATAATTAGTAGGACGTAAAAATTATTAAACTTAAATAATTTTAAAATTTTATTGGGGAAATACTGAAAAATAAAAGTTTCAATTATTGGTACTAAAATCATAATAAATATAAATTTTGTACCACCAGTTAAGTTTTCTAATCCGTTCTTTTGAGTAGAATTTAACGGGAATAATTTATCTAAATAGTTAAAGATAATTCCGTTGACAATGGAGAAAATATAACAAATTAAAAAAAGTAAATAAATGTTCTCGCTTACTTTTTTAAAATCAAGTCTCATTCTTTTTTTGCATCAAAGTTTAATTTAAATTTTGTTTCTTACTCATTTAAGACTTTTCAGGTTCCGCCTATGCTGGCCTAACGAGAAATAATAATCCTATTTATTTTTACCAACCTAAAAAAATACCAAGAGGAACATTGTAAGGATGAAAGAAAATGCTGTTCAATTCCTCTAAAGACTTTAAACGGACTGCATTTATTTCGAATTAACTTCTTTAAAAACAGTTCTATATTTATTCCAATACAAATAAATCAATATTGCTGCTACTAACTGTACTATAATAGAAAGAATAGAGCCTTCAAAGCCAAATGCGCCACCATTCCATATATTATTATCAATTCTGGACTGATTAATTAATGAATAGCTGTTATTTCCGCTAACATTAAAACCAAAAATCGTTCCCTGAAAAAAATTCCAGCTGAAATGGAATGCTATCGGAAAAATTAAATTTTTAGTATAAATATAAGTAAGTCCAAGAAAAATACCAGAGATGAAAAGCTCTACTGCCGGAAACCATCCGTAATTGTTATTTGCAGCATGCATTAAACTAAATATTGCTGCAGATATACCCAGTGCCCAATATTTATTCATCGAAATCATCAGATTGTTTAACACATAACCTCTAATCAGTATTTCCTCAGTAAACGCTACAAAAACAAAAAATAAAACACTGCCAATTATATTGAAAAAGTCAAAGTTAAAGCCAACCAAATATATTTGCTTAAAAACAAAAAGTACTGAAAAAGAAAACATTATAATTAACAAACCCGTGATCAGTCCTAGATAAATGTCATTTTTACAGATATTTTCAAATCCTAAACTTTTAAATGTTTTCTGATCAATATATTTTCTAAAGAACCATATTACAACGCAAGTTCCAACGAGATTAGCAAAACCTAATATAACTTTTTGCCAAATGGTCATTTCATCTAAGCTATTTTTCTCAACATTAAACCCTAAAATAAAATTTGCCAAAAGCTGAAAAGCCCCCACAATTAATATGTAGGGAATTATTATCTGAATAACTCTGACCCAAGCCCTCTCTTTTATCCTCTTATTCTGCATTCTTGTTTCCCGAATAAATTATTTTTAAATACGCTAACCTTATGGCCAATTTAAATTTTTGTTTCTTACTCATTTAAGGCTTTTCAGATTTCGCCTATGTTGGCCTAACATGAATCAAGTATCTAATTTTAAAATTCAACACTAAAAAAGATACACCAAAGGGCATTTTGTGAGGACGAAAAAAGTGAAATATTTACACGATTAGCTAAACATTAGAAGAAAGTTTTTAATCGAAGAACAAAAACTTATGCTAAGAAGGTTAATAGTTAAAGAAGTGGAGGAATTTACAACAAAAACCTAATATATATATAAGCGAAACATACTTAGTACGTTACGAAATATATTCAACAATAGGACAGAAAAATAGTAAATTAAAGAAATAGAAAATCAATATCGAAATGGTAAAGCGATGAATTTCTTTTGAAATTCATCGCTTTACTGATTCAGGGATAGAATCTATCTGACAATATTAATCAAATCAACAAAAGCTTCTTTGGCACCATTTAGAAAATTATGCCTAAAAACAATTAGATATGCGAAAATAAATACAGCACTAATTAGATTGATGTAAAATAATTTATCCTTTTTCATTTTATAAAAATAATATAAAAAATCAATTAAACATTCTTTCAGCCCATTTATATGTTAAATAACCTGCAGGAATTATTCCACCAACCAGCATTACTTCGGCAATTGCAGCACCATATCCCACTGAATATGCGGCATCCCCAGGACCAACTTTTCCACCTTCAATTTTTATTAACTCTTCTTTAGTTAAATCATTTAGGTTGTTATTTTTATTTATTGTTTTCATAAGTTTATTATTAAAAGTGTGTTAGATCGTAAATTGCATCAGCAAATCCCTGTTTTACTTTCTCTCTATTATCAAATAAATATATCCCAACGCCAACTAACCAAAAAGGCGGCGCTGCCCCACCTATGGTTTCTTGAATTTCTTTAGCGTCCAATTCCTGAACGCCAAAAGCTTCTAATTTTAAATTTTTCATTTCGTTTAATTTAAATTTTTAGTTCTTACTCATTTGAGGCTTTTCAGATTTCGCCTATGTTGGCCTAACATGAAACAAGTATCTAATTTTAAAATTCATTACTAAAAAAAGATACACCAAAAGGTATTTCCTAAGGACGAAAAAAAGTAAGATATCGACACGATTAACGGAACGGAGAAGAAAGTTCTTAATTAATGAGCAAAATCTGGTGCTAAGAAGGTTAAATAGTTTAGTTAAGAATCGGAAGCAGAGAATTCCAATAAAAAAACCTACAAAATATCTACATATTTCATAGGTTATATACGTTCGTCAATCCAAATCGCTCGTTGAACAGAAAGAATATTACCTCTAACTGCTTATCAATAATTTAAATTATATGACTATTCAATTAATAAAATCATTTAACCCTACAAGCACCCCATTTAAAAACTCCACCCTATTATCGTAGAGGAATACAAATAAGAGCAATAGTATAAAAATGGTATTAGCTACATTTTCATTTCTCTTGATTAATGGATTTTCCATAAATTTTTATTTTATTTATTTAAATGCCTTTTCCTTTTTGAATTAAAAAGTAGATTATTAATAATACACAAATATTCCAAACGAAATCATTTGTAAATCTTCACTTGCTTGGCGTCTAAAATTAGTCGAAAAAAATATTTCTATTTAACCGAAAACTCTCCATAACTTCCCTTACGTAGGCTATCTGTCCCAGCAGTTTTCATGGTATAGTTTTTAGCAAAAATTTTCTCGTTTTTTTTATTAAAGATTATTTCGTCGGCTTCAATACTAAAATTCTTACATTTAAATTTTGCATTTCCGTTCAATGTTATAATAGATTTATCCCTACTCAATTTCGAAGAATTACTTGCTGACCATGTTATTGAATCCTTTTTTATTTGTGCTCTGTGATTCCAGTCAGCATCAATCTTACTGTGATTAACAAAAGCAGTGGAAAATAGCGAACTACTGATCAAGCATAATATAAGTAAAACTGTTTTTACCCTTTGTATTTTCTTTAAAATAATTTTCATATTGCTATCTGGTTGCTTTATTTGACTAATATACTAAGTTACAATTCAAAAGATGAACTTATTTATTTTTAAATAAGTTCAAAAAACGTTAATATGCAGCTTGTCCAAAATAGATATCAACCCAATCGGCAGGTCGATCTGGATGAAAGCCAGAACTGTCACTATAACCGCCGGATGGGCCAAACCAATAAGAATCTCCGAAACTTATCCCTGGTCTGTACCCTGTGTCGCCCCCGCCTATTTCTACGCTGCTTTTAGCATTCATCTCCAGAACACCAAAGTTTTTTAATTCTAATTTTTTCATTTCGCTTAATTTAAATTTTTGTTTCTTACTCTTTAAAGGCTTTTCAGATTTCACCTATGTTGGCCTAACATGAAACAAGTATTGGATATTAAAATTCGATTTAAAAAAAAGATACACTAAAAGCCTTTTTATCAGGACAAAATATGGCTTAATAGATAATAATCCATCCAGATCATATATTTAAATATTATAATACAAATATGTATTTTAAAATAGTTTATCCTTTAAGTATAAATATCGACTATAATTGTAATCGATATTATTAAATCAGCAAGATTTTTACCAATTGGATTGATTTTGTAAGAAGTAAAAACTAAATAATAGTTTATTATTTTAAACCATACAATCTATTGGTTTGGTATAGATAAAAGGTTATTTGGTGTATATTTTTTGGTGATTGTATTTAGAACTATCATTTTTAAACACATTTATTTAACTATCTAATATTACCACTATGAAAAACAAAAAATTAGAAAAAAAGACTGTGTTTATTTTTAAGAAGAACAATCTTACCAATTTGACAAAAGAACAGATGAAGAGAATTAATGGGGGTGGTCCCACTGGCGGTAATGATCCTTCAGCAGGAGTAACTTGCCCAGAAAAAACAATAAACCAAACAGTTAGTGACTAATGGTACCAAAAAGAATTTAGAGTTGGGTATATTTCCCATTTACTCCCTGTTTCATCCCTTTCTATTTTATTAATAATGAAATATATAGTTTGTTTTCTTTGCTTATTTTTATTTACACTTAATTTAATTGCCCAAAATTGTAACTGTAGTGATAATTTTCGCTTCTTAGCAGAAAAAATCAAAAAAAATTATATTGGTTATCCTGATAAGGTAAATTCTTCAAATCAGTTACAATTTCAAAAATTCACCGATAGTTTACAACACATTGCTTCTGTTTCTAATCCCTATAGATGTTTAAGTTTAATGAGAGAATGGTTAAGTTTTTTTAAGGATAAACATATAGAATTCGGAATGGATTTTAATAAACTGTCCGCCGATTCGGTTAGATTATTTTTCGCTAATGAAGAAAAAACAAGATGGACTGAAAGTAGTTTTAAGACGTATCTGAAACAAGGCGGAACAATCCTCGATAGTATAGAGGGAATATGGACTACAGGTATATATGAAGTTGGGATAGTTAAAGACAACATAAAAACAGCACCAGAATTTATCGGCTTTGTAATAAAAGCAGATAGTGCAAGATGGATGCCACAACAAATAAAGTTTAAAATTGCAAAAATAGGCAATCAATATAAAACCATTTATTTTAATGGCGGCGATCATTCAGTTCAATACCCTAACTTAGTTGTTCAAAAAGACCTTTTAGATTTTGGCATTTTTGGAAAATGGAAAAGAGGAGAGAAAAAAAGTAAAACTTTATCACCTGTCAAATATATTGCTCCAGATCTAATGTCTAGTTTTAAAGTTTTGGATAAACAGACTTCACTTCTTGTACTGCCATCATTTGATTTTAAATATAAACTAAGGATAGATAGCCTAATTGATAGTAATAAAGATAATTTGGCAAATACAGAACATTTGATTATCGATATGCGTGATAATCCTGGAGGAATAACAGGTTGTTTTGACAAACTCCTTCCTTATTTATATACCAACCCAATATATGTTGATGGAGGAATTGTGTTAGCCACCGAAGATAATATCCATGATGGTTTTGAAAAGAATTATCCTTACGCCACTACTGCTTTAAAAAAAACAATGAAAAAGAATGCTAAAAAATTAAGAACACATCAAGGAGAATTTTACAAGCTTTATACTGGTAGAACCATAAAATTTTCAAAAATTTTAAAAAGCCCCTCCCGTATATCTATCTTAATTAACGAACATACAGCCAGCAGTGGAGAGTTTTTCATTTTAAGAGCAGAGCAAAGCAAAAAAGTAACACTATTTGGTCGAAATACAGCGGGCTGTGTTGATTACGCAGATGTAATAATTACACATCCTCCATGTGACTTTTTTACATTAACCTACCCAGTAACAAAATCATTACACGCTATAAAACGGCCATTAGATAATATAGGAATAGCTCCAAATGTTAGGATACCTGATAGCGAAAAAGATTGGGTAAGTTTTGTAAAAAACTATAAAAATAATTAACTGTGAAAAATAAACATAAAGTAATTATCTATCATATCCTTTTTTGGATTGCATACATGTTGTTAGGCAATCTTTTAGAATATGCAAAAGATCCAACAAGCTATTTTTTTAGCATTGCAGATGTCTTTTTCACTCAATTCCCTAATATTTGTACAGTTTATTTATGCATTTTTGTCTGTTCTAAATATGGCAATCCATTAAAACCTTTGCTGTTAATATTAGGGCTAACTCTAGCATTTGCCTTCTCTTTTGGCAACTGGTATATTACGGGTCATCATATAAGGCCACTTATAAGTGCAGTTGGTCCTCCTCCACCCCCATTTAATTTCATACATTTTGGTGCCTCAGTATTATGGGTCTTTATTAGATATTCTATTTTAGGTATCGGTTACTATTTCGCGAATGAGGGAATTAAACATCAAAAAAAACTACGCCTCATCGAAAAAGAAAAACATGAGGCAGAATATGCTTTCCTCCGTGCGCAGATTAATCCACACTTTTTAAACAATACGCTCAACTTCTTTTTTGCAAAATCGTTACCCTTATCGCAGGAATTAGCTGATGGCATTATGACACTTAGTCAAATCATGCGTTATTCCCTAGAAATGGATAAGGATGACCGAATGACTTTAATCGACGAAGAAATTGGGCACATCAACAACGTAATTAAAATTAACCAACTCCGTTTCAACAATAAGTTGCAAATTGATTTTAATGTGAGTGGAAATACCGAAAATGTAAGGCTGATTCCATTAATTCTAATTACCATTGTAGAAAATATTCTGAAACATGGTAACTGTACAGAACAGGAACATCCTGTTAAAATAGCCTTAAGTATTGATGAAGTAAATCACAACATCCAACTCCATACATGGAATAAAAAGAAAAATGGACCAAAAGAACTCTCGAGTGGTATAGGTATGGAAAACATAAAAAAACGCCTAGCCAATCATTACAAAAAAGGTTTTGCATTAAAAATCACTGAAACTGAGCTTGATTATAGTCTCGAGTTAATTTTACCTTACAATAAAGCAACCGATCAACAAGAAAAGCCAAGTTCATCTGATAATTTAGGATTTTTACAACATTTCAAGTTAACGCAAATTAACCCTCAACCATACATCTCATGATTAATTGCATTGTTGTTGATGATGAAGACCATGCCATTGAAGTAATACAACATTACCTAAAATCTGTTGCCGCAATACAGATTACCGCAACATTTACCAACCCTATTGATGCATTGAGCTTTTTAAGCAGTAGCCCGGTAGACCTCATTTTTTTAGATATCCATATGCCGGAAATCTCGGGAATTGATTTCATCCAGACAATGAACAATAAAGAGGTACAGGTGATCCTTACTACCGCCTATAAAGAGTTTGCCACGGCTGGTTTTGATCTGGATGTGGTTGATTATTTAGTTAAACCTATCCCCCTGCCCCGTTTTTTACAAGCCATAAATAAAGCGCAAAAGATCATCAACAGCAAAAAAGCCAACATACCGGTTAACCAGCAGGATGATGATTATTTTATGGTTAAAACGGAAGCTAAAGGTAAAATGCTGAAAATTAATATTGCCGAAATTGATTTTGTTGAAGGCATGAAAAACTATATTGCTTTCCACCACAATGGCATTAGAACGCTCGCGCTCCTAACCATGAAGGATGTGGAGGAGAGATTGCCCAAAGCGCAATTTATCCGTGTGCAGAAATCGTTTATAGTGGCGCTAAATAAAATCACTTCAATAGATGGAAACAGGATCATCTTAAAAGGGATTTCTGCAGAAATATTGATTGGAGAAACCTACCGGAAAGATTTTCTGGACATGATGAAACAAAAGCTGTTGCTATAAATTAGCATTCTAACAACCCATTAATTCATGGTTAAAGTGGCCGGATTTTAACCACAATATCCCTTTTATTAACTCAGCTTATCATTCAGTTACACAGTCAAACGTTTGCCCTATTTTCTTTACAGAATAATAGAATGGCCTACCCCAAAAAGCGTTATCTTTGTCCAAATCATAAAAAATAAAATATGCTTAAAGGATTTTTTAACGTACCTACCCCGGTTAACGAGCCCATTAACAGCTATGCGCCAGGCACAAAAGAACGTTTGCTTTTAAAAGAGGCTATAGCCGATGCCCGTTCTAAACAATTGGAAATTCCGATGTTTATTGGCGGACAAGAGGTACATACTAAAAATAAAAAGAAAGTAGTAGCGCCGCACGATCACCAACATGTACTGGCTACCTTTAGTTACGGCGATAAGAGCCATGTAAAACAAGCAATAGACGCTGCTTTGGCCGCCAAGGCAGATTGGGAAGCTTTAGCTTGGGAACATAGAGCTGCTATTTTTATGAAAGCTGCCGATCTATTTGCCACAAAATACCGCTACCAAATTAATGCAGCAACCATGCTTGGGCAAAGTAAAAATGCCTATCAGGCTGAAATTGATGCTGCTTGCGAACTGGTTGATTTCTTGCGCTTTAACGTAAGTTACATGCATGATATTTATGGCCAACAACCGCCTGTATCGCCAAATGGCATGTGGAACAGAACAGAACAACGTCCTTTAGAGGGTTTTATATTTGCTTTAACACCTTTCAACTTTACGGCAATTGCGGGTAATTTACCTGCTTGTGTAGCGATGATGGGTAATGTGGTTGTTTGGAAACCTGCAGACACCCAAGTTTACGCAGCTAATGTAATTATGCAGGTTTTCCGCGAAGCAGGTTTACCTAACGGCGTAATTAATCTTATTTTTGCCGATGGTCCGGAAGTTGGCGATGTGGTTTTTAATCATGCTGATTTTGCTGGTATCCACTTTACAGGCTCAACAAAAGTTTTTCAGGAAATTTGGAAAACAATCGGAACAAACATCCATAAATACAAATCATATCCACGGATAGTTGGCGAAACTGGTGGTAAAGATTTTATCCTGGTTCACCCAAGTGCAGATGTTGCTGCTTCGGTTACTGCAATTGTTAGGGGTGCGTTCGAATATCAGGGCCAAAAATGTTCTGCTGCTAGCCGTACTTATATCCCAAAAAGCTTGTGGCCTGAGATTAAAAAATTAATGATCAGAGATTTAGCTTCATTTAAAATGGGCGGAACAGAAGATTTCAGCAACTTTATTAATGCAGTTATTGATGAGCGTTCTTTCGATAAATTGGCTAAATATATCGATCAGGCTAAAAAAGATAAAGGTGTAGAAGTTATTGCCGGTGGCAACTACGATAAAAGCAAAGGTTATTTTATCGAACCTACTGTCTTAGTTGTTGACGATCCGAAATATACCACCATGTGTGAGGAACTTTTTGGCCCGGTATTATCTATATATATATATGAAGATCAAGAATTTGACCAGATTTTAGATATAATCGACACTACTTCACCTTATGCATTAACCGGCGCTATTTTATCACAAGATAGATATGCGATAGAAAAAGCCAGTTATGCCTTACGCAATTCGGCTGGTAATTTTTACATTAACGATAAATGTACAGGTGCCGTAGTTGGGCAACAACCATTTGGTGGCGCAAGAGGATCAGGTACTAACGATAAAGCTGGCGCAATGATCAATTTATTGCGTTGGGTTTCTCCTCGTACCATTAAAGAAACTTTTAATCCTCCAACAGATTACCGCTACCCATTCTTAGCAGAAGATTAATATTTACATAGAAGGCCAGACATCATTGTTTGGCCTTTTTTATGTATATGATCCCTTTTGCAATGAGGATTGAAGAGAAGCGATTGCCTCGCTTAAATTTATCAAACACTATCCTTTCTAACCATGAACCACAAATTTTTACTATCCCTGCTTGTCGCAATGGCAAGCTTTAACTTCTACGCTTCTGCGCAAAAGAAGCCCAATGTAATCATCATCTATGCCGACGATTTGGGTTATGGCGACCTTAGCTGTTATGGCGCAACAAAAATAAAAACCCCAAATATCGACGCATTGGCAAAGCAGGGACTGCGGTTTACCAATGGCCATGCTACTGCATCAACCTGTACCCCTTCGCGCTATTCTCTAATGACGGGAAGATATGCATGGCGTAAAAAAGGAACAGGTATTTTACCTGGAGATGCCGCACTAATTATCCCAACAGATCATAGTTCCCTTCCATCAATCTTTCAGCAAGCAGGTTATAAAACAGGGCTTGTTGGTAAATGGCACTTAGGCTTGGGTAATACAGTAGAAAAAGACTGGAATAAAGAAGTAAAGCCTGGACCAAAAGAAGTCGGCTTTGATTATTCGTTTATTTTCCCGGCTACGGCAGATAGAGTTCCGACCGTTTTTATGGAAAATCAACTGGTGGTGGGTTTAGATCCTAATGATCCGATTACAGTTGATTATAAAAATCAAATCGGTACTGACCCAACAGGAAAAGACCACCCAGAATTGTTAAAGATGCCTGCAGAAGCTAATCATGGCCACAACCAAACCATTGTAAACGGTATTGGCCGTATTGGTTATATGCAAGGAGGTAAACTGGCCCGCTGGACTGACGAAGAAATTCCATTTACCTTTTTAACCAAAGCGAAAAATTTCATCGAAGATCATAAACAAGAACCTTTTTTCCTTTACTATGCCTTAACCGAACCGCATGTACCACGTTTATCTACTACCATGTTTAAAGGGAAAAGTGAATTAGGTAATCGCGGCGATGTAATTTTACAACTCGATTGGGCCGTTGGCGAAATAACAAAACAACTAAAATACCTGGGCTTAGATAAAAATACAATGATCATTTTTAGTAGCGACAATGGCCCTGTAATGATGGATGGTTACGAAGATCAAGGTTTTGAAAAACTAAACGGCCATACACCGGCAGGTAGTTTACGTGGAGGAAAATATAGCATTTTAGAAGGTGGTACACGCGAACCCTTTATTATTTCGTGGCCTGCAAAAATCAAACCGGGTGTTTCTGGAGCCTTAGTTTCACAAATTGATTTCTTAGCCTCATTTGCCAGTTTTTTCAATGTAAAAAGTAAAAACGCAATTGATAGTAAAAATTTATGGGATGCCTTTACTGGAAAAGACCAAAAAGGACGTGATTTCTTTATCGAACAGAGTAATCAACTGGCAATTGTTAAAGATAACTGGAAATACATCAGACCATCAAAGGGAGAAGCTTTTTATCAGCTTACGCATACCGATAGTGGAAACCTTCTTACTGCACAACTGTACAACTTAACAGATGATTTGGGTGAAAAAAACAATCTCGCATTAAAATATCCCGAAAAGGTAAAAGAATTAGAGGCTTTATTAAGTACCGAAGAAGCGAAAACTAAATGAAATAGCTCATTTGGTCGATTTCTCCCATCAGCCCGATTTATACAACATCGGTTTAAAGATCTAAAACCAATCTTCTTTTAAGCTGTTTTATATAAGTAGCTTAAAAGAAGATGATGGAAAATATAAAAGATAATAACAAGAATCTGGGCAATAAAAAAGCTGATAACGCCGCAAACAAAACCAATATGCCTGATCAATTGGTGCCCCGGTACAGAAGTAATGATAAGGAAAAGAAAAACATTGTAGAAACAGATGCAGGTAATTTAGGCCGAAATTTTGGAGGAGGCGATTTTGGATCTGAAGAAGCAAGAACAGATGCCGAAAAAGGCAATAAAGGGCATGCGGGGAATATGCCGGATAGTACAGAAAAATAAAAGCCCGGATAAATCCGGGCTTTCCCTAACAACTAAAAAATAACATCTATGGAGATGTTTTATCCTACTTTAAACGCAGGAGCAACGTCATCAAGACCAGTACAGGTTACTTTCATGTCTTTAATGATTCCTGTTTTTAAACTGTATACCCAAGCATGTACAGCTAATTCCTGACCATTGGCCCAGGCACTCTGTACAATTGATGTATTGGTTACATTTGCAGCGCCTTCAATGGCGTTTAATTCAACTAAGCGGTCAAAACGCTGATCAGGATCCTTGATTGTAGCCATTTCACGCTCGTGCGTACGGTATACATCGCGGATGTTTCTCAGCCAGTTGTCTATAATACCAACCTGTTTATTGCCTAATGCAGCTTTTACGCCACCGCAGCCATAATGACCACAAACAATAACATGTTTAACCTTTAATACATTAATGGAATAATCCAGTACGGATAGTAAATTCATATCTGTGTGCACTACCACATTGGCAATGTTTCTATGCACAAAAATATCGCCTGGTTTAGTGTTTGTTATCTGGTTTGCAGGCACTCGGCTATCAGAACAACCAATCCACAATACCGGTGGACTCTGGCCTTCAGAAAGTTTATCAAAAAAGGCAGGATCACTATCGATTGTATCTTTAACCCAATCCTTATTGCCTTGTAACAAGCTATCGTATGTTATATCTTTCGTTTCAATTGTTTTTGCGCACATAACTATAATTTATTAATATCTTCTTCTACTTTAATATTTAATTTTGGTACTGTATAATGTTTTTGGATATTCTCCAACGTTACGATAATACCCTTGGTATAGGCATTATGTTTGTAATTATAAATTGTTTCCAATACATCAGGATCGATATACCTGGCATTCGAACCATCAATAATTACATCTGTTTCTTTTGGAATATTCGTCAAAACTACTTGTATTGCTGCTTTGTTAAGAAAAGAAACCTCTTCCGCCAGTTTAATCCTGATATGCTTTTTATCGCCTTCGTTCGAGATCCTATAAAAGAATGGGTTACGCATATTGGTACGGAGTAAATAGAAAATAGAAACCAACATACCAACGGCCACGCCTTTTAACAGATCGGTAAATAAAACCGCAAGTACCGTAACTACAAATGGCACAAACTGGTCCCACCCTTTATGGTACATGTGTTTAAATAAACTAATGCGGGTTAGTTTATACCCTGTTACCAGAAGAATTGCAGCCAAACACGATAGCGGAATCATGTTAATTACCCCAGGAATAAACAAAAGTGAAAGTAATAACCAACAACCATGAAAAATAGCCGACATTTTGGTCCTTGCACCAGCATTAACATTTGCAGAACTACGAACAATTACCGATGTCATAGGTAAACCACCAACCATACCACTGGCGATGTTTCCTAAACCTTGGGCAACAAGCTCGCGGTTTGTAGGTGAAATACGTTTTATCGGATCTATTTTATCAATAGCTTCAATGCTTAATAAAGTTTCTAAACTTGCTACAACAGCAATAGTTGCTGCTATAATATAAACATTCTTATTAGCCAACTGAGAGAAATCGGGCATGGTAAATAGACCTAAAAATTCGCCAAAACCACTTACCACCGGAATTTTCACCATCTGATCGGCACGTAGTGGATGATCGGTACCGGCAAAAAGTATAGTTCCAATAACCCCAAGCGTTACCACCAATAATGGTGCAGGTACAACTGCTAATTTTGGAAATTTAGGCCAAACGATCAGAATAGCTATAGATAATAAACTAATAACTACCGCAGCCAAACTAAAATGGCTTAATGCTGCAGTAATCGCAGAAAAAGTATTTTCGTGATCTTGCTGAAAGAATCCTTCGTCGCCACTAAAATCGCTATCAACACCCAACGCATGTGGCAACTGTTTTAAAATCAAAATCAGGCCGATTGCTGCAAGCATCCCCTCAATTACACTCGAAGGGAAGTAATTACCAATAGTTCCGGCTTTAACCAGACCTAAAATCATTTGGAATACCCCGGCCAATACAACTGCAAGTAAAAAGGTCTGATAACTCCCCAATGATGTGATGGCACCTAATACAATAACGGTTAAACCTGCTGCAGGCCCACTCACACTTAATTGCGAGCCGCTAAAAGAGGCAACCACTACCCCGCCAATAATACCAGTGATTAAACCAGCAAATAACGGTGCTCCTGAGGCCAGTGCAATACCCAAACACAATGGCAAAGCCACCAAAAACACTACAATACTTGCAGGTAAATCTTTCTTTAAATTCTTTTTAAGAATATATTTCTTCACGTCCGAACCTGAAAAGGCCGGGTTAAACTTTTGCATAACGATATAATTATCTAGTAAATTTTAACGAATAAATCGTGGGGGAAATCTTAAAAGCGACCAAGGAACAGCATATCGTATAAATATTTAAACACGACATACCCGATCAAATCACTGATTGCGCATAATAAGGTTACCCCAATAAAAAAGACTAAATAAAGTTAGGCGGCGGCGTGGGCACCGTAGGATGATATGGATCTACATATCTTTTAAAATGTTCTATAAAACTGCTCTTCAGAAAGAAATGACTTGAAGAGAACTCGTAAGAAAAGATAGGATGATTAAGTTCAACAAGTTTGAAATCGGTAAACTTTGCAGTGTCTTTGGCAGTATCCTTACCGCCCTCATGCTCTAACTCAATTTGCATGATTACGGCGTTCATGATTTCCTTGTCAATACTCGTACAAAATACCGGCGCACCAGATATCCCCATCTTCGCCACGAAGATGAACATAAATGAGGCAACAATTAAATACTTGTATTTCCTTAAAAACATCTAAAATTCTAATGTTGTTTTAATTCTTATGGCTACAAAAATAAACGGATTATTGGTTTTTCAATGTTTTAAGCTGTAAAAAAAATGTAATTTAAGTAAAATACAGGCATCGATGATGTAAAACAGGGTTCTTTATAGGTTTAGGAAACAGTTGGTTCCGTCATTATCGGTCAGTTCAGTCCCGCCATCCGCTAAATCTTTTTGGCAAAATTGGCTTTAATTCAAATCAACAAAAGCCAAAAAGGATGCCGCTACTGTCAGGTTTATAAACAAAGGTCGGGCTGCCTGGGTAAATAACATTCCGCCGGTCTTGCATTACCAATAGTAATTTTTAATTTTAAAATCTCATAGCATTGCAATGGACAAAAAAATAGCACTACTTAAAGATAAAATCAACCAGGCAAACCTTGGCGGCGGACAGGATCGAATCGATAATCAGCATAAAAAGGGTAAACTTACAGCCCGAGAGCGTATTCATTTTTTAATGGATGAAGGGAGCTTCGAAGAAATTGGTATGATGGTTACCCACCGAAGTACCGACTTTGGGATGGAACGCGAAAAATATCTGGGCGATGGTGTGGTAACGGGCTATGGAACAATTAATGGCAGGTTAACCTACGTATTCTCTCAAGATTTCACCGTGTTTGGAGGTTCGCTATCTGAAACCCATGCAGAGAAAATTTGCAAACTTATGGATATGGCCATGAAAAACGGGGCTCCGTTTATCGGCCTAAACGATAGCGGTGGTGCCCGCATTCAGGAAGGTGTTGTTTCTTTGGGCGGTTATGCCGATATTTTTTATAAAAACGTTCAGGCTTCGGGTGTTATTCCGCAGCTATCGGCCATTATGGGCCCATGCGCAGGTGGGGCTGTTTATTCGCCAGCCATGACCGATTTTATTTTAATGGTAGAAAATACTTCTTATATGTTTGTTACCGGCCCAAATGTGGTTAAAACGGTAACACACGAAGAAGTAACTTCAGAAGAATTAGGAGGTGCAAGCACACATGCTACAAAATCGGGCGTTACCCATTTCGCCTGTGCCAATGAAATTGAAGCCATTAACCACGTAAAAAAACTACTGAGCTATATGCCACAAAATTGTGAGGAGATAGCCGATCATTTACCTTACGAGGCAGCCGATGAAAGCCGGCCAGAACTAAACACTTTTATGCCCGAAAATGCTTCACAGCCTTATGATATACGTGAAGTGATTACTGCCGTAGCCGATATTGATAGCTTTTTAGAAGTGCATGCCGCTTATGCTGAAAATATTGTGGTGGGTTTTGCCCGTCTTGCAGGGAGAAGTATCGGTATAGTAGCCAATCAGCCCGCTTACTTGGCAGGTGTTTTAGATAGCAATTCTTCTACCAAGGCCGCTCGTTTTGTCCGCTTTTGCGATTGCTTTAATATTCCATTATTGGTATTTGAAGATGTTCCAGGTTTTTTACCGGGTACAGACCAGGAGTGGAATGGCATTATCACCAATGGTGCAAAATTATTATACGCTTTTAGCGAGGCTACTGTGCCACGCATTACTGTAATTACCCGAAAGGCTTATGGTGGTGCATATGATGTAATGAACAGCAAACATATTGGAGCAGATATGAACTATGCCTGGCCAAGTGCAGAAATTGCGGTAATGGGTGCAAAAGGTGCCGCAGAAATTATTTTTAAAAGAGAAATTACCTCAGCAGAAAACCCTGAAGAAAAATGGCTGGAGAAAGAAAAATTATATTCAGATATCTTTGCCAACCCTTATCGTGCTGCTGAACGCGGCTTTGTTGATGAGGTGATTGAGCCGGCCCAAACCCGTATAAAGTTGATAAAAGCGTTTAAAATGTTGGAAAATAAGGTGGTGAATAATCCAAGAAAGAAACATGGAAATATACCTTTGTAGAAAATAGTCCGTAGTCATTAGTCCTGAGTCAATAGGATATTAACTCTTGTCTTAAGACTGGTGACTATGGACTTCCGACTCAAAACTCACATGCAGATTACTCAGAAATTATCACGCGCCGATATCCTCCTCATGGCTTTTTGCACAGGCCTAATTGTTGCAAATATTTATTACTGCCAACCTTTGGTAATCTTAATAGCAAAAGATTTTAACCTTACCGAAACCGATGCCGGAAAGATTACCTACCTTACGCAGATTGGTTATGCTTTAGGTCTTTTCCTGCTGGTGCCACTGGGTGATATGTTTGAACGTAAAAAACAGATCCTCGTCATTACCGGACTCGCAATCTTTGCCTTACTGGTTGCTGCATTTTCAAACACCTTTTTTGTACTGGAAGTTGCATCAATTTTAATTGGCACCTGTTCTATCGTACCTCAATTGATTTTACCCTTAGCGGCTAACCTAAGTACCGATGAGAATCGCGGGGCTAATATTGGGATGATTATGAGTGGTTTGCTGGTTGGAATTTTAGCCTCACGTGCTGTAAGTGGCAGTATTGGCTTTTGGCTAGGCTGGAGAGCCGTTTATTATATCGCAGCAGCAATATGCGGATTGCTGATCTTTTTAATGGCCAAACGTTTTCCACAGAGCTATCCCGCTTTTAAAGGCACCTATAAAGAACTCATGCGTTCTATGTTCAGTTACATTAAAACTCAACCTGCCTTAAGGGAGACTTCGATTATTAACTTCCTGGCTTTCGCCATAATTAGTGCATTTTGGACTACCATGGTATTGTTTCTAGCTAACCCGCCTTTTAATTTCCAGACTTTACAGATCGGGTTATTTGGAATTGCAGGAGCAGCGGGCGCATTGGCAGCACCACTGGTTGGAAAATTAAGCGATGGTAATAATCCACGCAAAAACTTAATGATTGGTTTTATATTACAAATCGTTAGTATTGCCCTGTTTTATTTTACAGGCAGCCACTTATTTCTATTTGTAATCGGCATAGTACTTATAGACATCGGTCAGCAAGCCATACATGTAACCAACCAAACCCGAATTTATACCTTAATACCAGAAGCCAGAAACAGACTGAACACCATTTTTATGTCGGTAAGTTTTATCGGCGCCAGTTGTGGCTCTGCTTTGGGCTTATGGCTTTGGGACCAAGGTGGATGGACATTGTTCTGCTATGGAATGACAGGTATAATTGTCCTTAATATTTTAATTTATCAGTTTTACGGAAGAAAAAACAAATAACTAATCAATAAAATTTCATGAAATCTAAAAACGCAATTAAAACACTTTCAATCTTATTTATTTGCCTGGCCATTTTGGGTAAAGCAAAAGCGCAAGACAGTACAAAAGTAGAACAGCCAAATGAAGTAAAATCATTAAACAAAATCAGGCTAACTTTATTGGGCCTTAGTTACGAAAGAGAGCAAAAAGTGGGTAAAACAACTTCGGTTTATTTTGGTGCAGGGGCCGAAGGTGCTTTTATTTATCAAACCGAGATTACAATTGATAACAATTATAATTTCAGTGCCCACACAGAAACAAATTTCAAGGTTTACCCTGCATTAAATGCGGGATTTAGACACTATTACAATTTTAACCGAAGGATTAAAAAGGGTAAGAAAACCTTAAATAACAGTGCTGGTTATGTAGGTCTTGATGTATTAGCAATTATCCCGACCCAAAGTAACACTTTGTACGGTTCCCAGATCAATATTATGCCGCAATGGGGATTTCAGACCTATGCTGGCAGAAAAGTTAACTTCGAATTGGCATTAGGCCCTTTAGCTGCAATTAACAAAATCGATACCTATTTTGGAATTGGTGGAAAAATAGGCTTTAGCTTTTTATTATAATTATGGTTCAAATTGAGCAAATATTTCCCTCTTTAACCTGGCGGATCAGGCATGAGGCTATGTATCCAGAATTACCTTTTGATAGCGTAAAGCTTCCGGATGATTTTGACGGCATCCATTTTGGGTTATATCTCGATCATAAGTTAACAGGGGTGGTTTCGCTATTTCATGATGGAGATGTTTATCAATTCCGGAAACTTGCCATTCTGCCCGGTACTCAAAAAGCAGGTTATGGCTCACAACTAATGGCCTATATCCTTGATTTTTGTAAAATTCAAAAAGCGACAAAACTATGGTGCAATGCACGTGTAAATGCTAAGGAATTTTATTTTAAATTTGGCTTCCACGAAACCGATAAAACCTTTTTTAAAGATGGTTACGATTTTGTAGTAATGGAAAAAGAACTTTAAATCACCAATCGTCATGCTGAATTTATTTCAGCATCTTATTAACAGATCCTGAATCAAGTTCAGGATGACGAATAATTATAGAACGAATATTATGGCTAAGAAAAAAGACGACGAAAAGAAAAAACACGTTGCTGTGGTTACTAAAAAATCGCTGCAGTTCCTTGAAGAATACATCAACAATCCTGCTCCTACTGGTTATGAATGGGAAGGACAAAAACTTTGGTTAAATTATTTAAAACCATATATCGACGAACATTTTATCGATAATTACGGCACGGCTGTAGGTGTTATTAATCCTAAAGCTGATTTTAAAGTAGTTATAGAAGCACATGCCGATGAAATTTCGTGGTATGTAAATTACATCACCGCAGATGGTTTAATTTATGTAATCCGAAATGGGGGTTCAGATCATCAAATTGCACCTTCGAAACGTGTAAATATCCATACGGAGAAGGGCTTGGTTAAAGCGGTATTCGGTTGGCCAGCAATCCATACCCGCCATGGCGAAAAAGAACAGGCACCAGAATTAAAAAATATTTTTTTAGACTGTGGCTGTACTACAAAAGAAGAAGTAGAAAAATTAGGTGTCCATGTAGGCTGTGTAATTACCTATGAAGATGAGTTTATGGTTTTGAACGACCGTTACTATGTTGGCCGTGCCTTAGATAACCGTGTGGGTGGCTTTATGATTGCCGAAGTAGCGCGTTTATTAAAAGAGAACAAGAAAAAACTTCCTTTTGGCTTATACATTGTAAACTCTGTACAGGAAGAAATTGGTTTACGCGGTGCCGAGATGATTGCCCATCGCATTAAGCCAAATGTGGCCATTATTACCGATGTAACACACGATACCACTACGCCAATGATTAATAAAAACATTCAAGGCGATTTATCGGCAGGTAAAGGTCCTGTGGTTTCGTATGCCCCAGCTGTGCAAACCAATTTAAATAAATTATTGATTAAAACGGCTGAGAAAAACCATATTCCATTTCAACGCCAGGCATCTTCGCGTTCTACCGGAACCGACACCGATGCTTTTGCCTATTCGAATGGTGGCGTACCATCAGCTTTAATTTCGCTACCGCTACGCTATATGCATACTACTGTAGAAATGGTACACAAAGAGGATGTTGACAACGTAATCAGTCTCATTTATGAAAGCTTATTGAACATTACCAACGGTCAGGATTTCAGAGCGTTTAAATAATGGAAAAAGTAAACTACCAAAAAATAATCATCAGCACCTTTTTAAAGGTTTTGCTGATGATTGTTATTATTTTTATTCTTAACTCCTGGCCAAACATTAAACAAAGTTTTAATGGTAATGTACCACCATTTAATTATTGGCTTGATCATAGTTTCAAAATCAGTAATATCATCCTCATCTTAGGGTTTGGTGGTTATTTCTATTATAAAGATTTAACAGCTCAAAAAGAGGCGATTGAAAAGGCAAAAAAAATAAACGAGAAGCGGGACAATATAGAGGTTTGAGGATTTATCTTCAAACCTTTTTAATTTAAAACCGAGCTTCCATATAAAGATAAATAAATGAAAAAAATCGTACTCATTCGCCATGGACAGAGTGTTTGGAATCAGGAAAACCGTTTTACAGGTTGGACTGATGTTGATTTATCAGAAAATGGCTATCAGGAGGCTAGAAAGGCTGGAGAAATTTTAAAAAAGCATCATTACAATTTTGATATCGCATTTACATCTTTATTAAAAAGAGCAATAAAAACCCTTCATATTATCCTTGAAGGCCTTGATCATTTATGGATTCCCGAACATAAGAGCTGGCACTTGAATGAGCGCTTTTATGGAGCCTTACAAGGTTTAAATAAAGCCGAAACGGCTGAAAAATATGGCACAGAGCAGGTTTATAAATGGAGAAGGGACCCTGATGAAGAACCACCTCGAATTACAAGAGATGATGAACGGTTTCCGGGAAACGACCCTCGCTATCAGCTTTTAAAACCAGAAGAATTACCGCTAACTGAAAACTTGAGCGATACCATCGCCAGAGTTCTCCCCTATTGGAACGAATCCATAGTTCCAGCTATAAGTAGAAATGAAAAAGTAATTATATCCGCACATGGAAATAGTTTAAGAGCGCTGATAAAATACATCGATAATTTGTCAAACGAAGAAGTTACAGCTTTAGAAATACCCACAGGTATTCCATTGGTTTACGAGCTAGACGATGATCTCAAAAAAATCAGACACTATTACTTAAGCTAAAGTAATTTAAAACGAAACCTTCTTTTTACTTTCCTCTGTTATAAAACCAAAGTATATTCTCAAAAAAAATTACGCTCACCTTTTAACTTAAACATCTGATTACCAGCTTTATTTTTATTAATATTCAAAATATCTTTACATTGTTTGTGTAATTTACCCAAATAGTTTATCCTTTATTTATGAGTACAAATAAAAAAAATATTGATCTATCCATTATTTGCGATGGTCATTGGGATGTGGTATTCGACCATCTTGGTCTTGGTTTTTGGGAGTTGAGTATAGCAACGGGCATACTCCGCTCAACCCGGTCATTTAAAAAAACCTTAGGTTGCCATCCAGATCAGGTTTTAACTTATGAAACCGTTTTAGGTTTAATCTTACCAGAAGATCTAGATCATGTTCAGGATGAAATCGAACTTACGGTTTCGAGAGAAAAAAACAGTTACCACTCGGTATATAGAATTTGTCGGCCTGACGGAAAAGTTAGATGGATTAAAGCCGATGGAATACTATCTCAACAGGATGGCGAAAGCTTAAAATTAATCGGAACAATTTTAGATGTAACCGATTTAAAAGAATAAACCATTATCGTTTATACCTCGCTTAGTTCAATCCATACCGGACCGTGATCGCTTGTTTTTTCCCAGCCCCTTACTTGCTTATCTACTCCCGCAGATATTAAGCGATCACTAACCTGAGGACTTAATAAAAAATGATCAATTCTTAATCCGGCATCTCTACCATAAGCATTTCTGAAATAATCCCAAAAAGTATATATCGTTTCAGTTGGATATAATTTTCTGATTGCATCTGTCCAACCTTGCGCCATTAAATTTTGAAATGCCAGGCGGGTTTCCGGACGAAATAAAGCATCCTCAACCCAACGTTCTGGTTTATAAGCATCCAGCTCAGTAGGTATTACATTATAATCGCCACATAAAACTACTGGTAAATTATATTCCAATAGTTTTGCAGCATGGGCTGTAAAACGTTTAAACCATCGTAACTTATACTCAAATTTAGGACCTGGCGCCGGGTTGCCATTCGGAAGGTAAAGGCAACCAATGATCACATTATTAACCATTGTCTCGATGTACCGGCTATGCAGATCTTCCGGATCACCATCCAGATTTCTCTTTAACTCCTTTATTTCCAGATTTCGAGCTAATATAGCAACGCCATTCCAACTTTTCTGTCCATGCCATATGGCATTATAACCAACATCTTTAATAGCCTGCTCAGGAAATTTTTCCTGTGGTGCTTTTAATTCTTGTAAACACACTACATCGGGTTGGGTTTCTTCCAGCCAGCGCAACAGAACAGGTAAGCGCCCGTTTATTCCATTTACATTATATGTTGCTATTTTCATCTGTATCAATATGTTTTTAGGTAATGAAGCCCCGAAGCTGTATCATCAATATAAATTGTCACCCTATCCAAAGGACTCCTACGGAGCACTTGTCGAAAGACCTCTTTTAATTTGTCTTAAAGGCGTTTCGACTGGCTCAATGTGACAAATCAGAAGTGAAATTACACCTTATGATATAGCCTCATCATAATTATCTGCAATAAGATTTTTGAAAATCATGACCGTTTCATTTTATAAATCTCAGCAATAAAACTCAAAAATGAAACTAAGTATTTCACGTGGTAAATTAAAAATGGCGAAAATGTACTTATAACAATCATTTCCACAATTTTTAAAACTAATAACAAACTAAAATGTTTAATTTTGGAGATTCATTCATGTTTGAGCGCATGTTTGAGTTTAGATATAGGGATAGGCTGCTAGTCTATCCCTTTTTTGTTCAAACAAGCTTTAAGATTTATTCAGCAATGCCTTCACTTTCTGTTGGAGTTCTATAATATCGAAAGGTTTTTCGATGGTATCATTAGGGGAGCAGCCTAAATTATCCATGTTCATGGCCGAAAGCAATATAACAGGCAAGTATGCTGTTTTAGGATTATGCTTCAATTTATTGCAAATATCTCGACCATCATACTTACCAATAAGTATATCCAATAAAATAATATCTGGCAGAAAATTAGCTATTGTTGCTTCTAAATCGCAGGCATCAAAAACACCTTTTATTTGATAATGTTCTTCCTCAAAAATTAAGCTTATGATGTCAGGAATATTCTCATCATCATCAACCACAAGAATTTTCTTAACTAGCGTATTGCTCATTTGCAGCAAATCTAATTAAAGTTAATTAGCCCAGATGAGGTATTTATACCTGAATTTACCGAATAAATGATAACAATGTTAGGCAGCCAAACCAGATTTATAATTTTTAAGCATCTTTTTCAGAAGACCTCTTGCTACGTGTATTTTGGTTTTTACGGTACCTAGCGGGATATCGAGCTCGGCAGCAATTTCATGATATTTATAACCTTCAAAGTAACGGCAAAAGCAAAAACGGCAATCTTCTGGTAAAGCATTTAATGATTTTTGGATGTCCTCCATCATAAACTTAGCAGCACCGCCATTCGAAGATGCACTTGAAACCAGTTGGACAGATGTTAAATCTTCTTCCTGCTGGATTATTTCATTTTTGCGCTTTACTTTATAGTAATGATTAAGAAAGGTATTTTTTAGGATGGTAAAAAGCCAGGCACGCACATTGCTTCCCATTTCAAAATTAGCAGAAAACCTAAACGCCTTCATAAAGGTATCTTGAACTAAATCGGCTGCATCGTCCTCATCACGCGTATATGCTAATGCACGATCGAAAAGTGGTTGTCTGTATTGGTATATGTCGCAATTAAAATTTAATGTATCCATGATTCGTTTTAGGGCTAATGTATATATTCAACAAGTAGCAGCGCCCAATGTTATTTGTAGAAATACGCGATTTTTTACGGTTTATTTAAAACGCCCTAAAAAGCACCATAAAACGACCCAAAATACTAGCTTACATAACCATTTCGCATGGCAAAACGAACTAAAGATGCAGAGTTTTTTGTGCCGGTTTTGCTAATTAAAGCTTCTCTTTGGCTCTCTACCGTTCGCCTGCTTAAGTACAATTTATCAGCTATTTCTTGATTCGTCAACCCATCAGCGATAAGTTTTAACACGTTAATTTCGCGCTCCGAAAAGTTAATTTCGGTATTCATTTTTCTTGAAAGCATATTCAACTGCGTATTAAAACGCTCTAAAATGGAAATGCATAAATTAGAAGAAAGGTACCGTTTTCCCTTCATTACATGTTTTAAGCAAAACAGCAATTCATCTTCTTCAATATCCTTCGACAAGTAAGCAAAAGCTCCTGATATAAAGGAATTTGACGCATACTTTTCATCATCTAAAATAGATAAAACAACTACCTTTGTGGTGTATCCACGCTCTTTAATAGTGCTGGCTAAAGCTACCCCATCAAGTCTTGGCATTACAATATCTGATAAAATGATATCAGCTTTTACTCCTTTTTCCAGAAGTTCCAAAACCGCTAAACCGTCTGATACTTCTGCAACAACTTTGATGCCTTCGTGTTTTTCTATAAGTGCTTTAAGTGAGCTCCGTATAATGTGGTGATCGTCGGCAAGAATAATGTTAATCATAATTCAAATATAACTTACGCCATTTTAAAATTAAAAACGGCTACTTAGGTAGCTCAATATAGAAGGTAGTTCCAACACCGATTTTGCTCTTAAACCAGATTTTTCCCCGATGTAAGTCAACAATAGCTTTGATTATGCCCATACCAAACCCTCCCGATTCTTCCCCCTTAAGACCTGGCCTTAAGGTTTCGGGCAAATGGTTAAAAAGCCCCGCTTGTAGCTCATCCGGGATTCCGATCCCATTATCAGCCACTGTAATTAAAACGGTACTTTCATATTCTTCGGCATGTAAAGTAATATTTCCATAATCGGCAGTAAATTTTATAGCGTTTGAGATCAGGTTATTTATAACCTGCAAAAACTTCATACTATCAAGGTGCAGATAAATATATTCAGCAGAGCTTGTAAATTTAATGTTCTTCATTTTACCTAGCTTCGATCGTTTATAAAAACGAACCACATCTCTAAGCTCCCAAACCAAATCGGCTCGCTCCTTGCCAATTTCTATGATTGATGATTTTAAGAACTCGCGGTTAATCATGCTGCGCACCAGAAGCAGATTACGTTCGCACATCTCCTTAATAAAGGCTAATGAATTCATCATTTGTTCATCGCCTGTTAGTGCTATACCATCTTCCATCGATGAAGCTGTTAATTTCATCATGCCAAGTGGTTCTTTTAAATCATGCGCCAATACCTCTAAGGTTATGTTTTTCCGGGCGTTTATTTGTTCGATATGGATTTTATTATGGCGCATTACTGTAGTATCTTCTACCGTACCTACTAAATACTTTATTTCGCCATCTGCAACTACAAAAACAATTACCCGCACATATTTCTCTCTATCAGCAAAGAGCAAACGGAATTCATATTTTTTCTCCGTACTATCTTCTTCAACACATTCTTGGTAACAGGATATTACATGTGTCAAATCTTCAGTGTGTACCTGCTCTGTCAGTAGCCGTGGATTGGCCATAATTTCATCTAGGCCGAGTTCCCAGATATTACTGATAGATTTATTGAGGTACGAGAAATTTTGCGCCGTGTAGTTAAAAATAAAATAACCATCAACAGAACGGTCGCCAAGATTACAAAAAAGTTCTTTATTCAATTCGACCATAACCTAATGTTTGATAATTTGCCATTAAACGATATAAATAATGAATCAGGAGTCAGATCTCAAACAGTATAGGAGTTAAAAAGTTTTATACAAAAAATGCATTTAACTATTTAGCATACGGGCATGTGGATAGCTGCTAATCTACTTTCAGAGATATTAACATTTTCCACACGATGTGCAAAATTATTTTGCGAATAAAAACCAACTATTGCCTAAATTGTTAAGCATAAAAGAAAGATAAAAAAGTCCTGTGAGCGGGAGATCCGCGGAGGGCAGGCACACCATAGAGAGGACAGTATCCCTCTTACCAATAGCCATCGCACAGGTGGCTATTTTGTTATACGGGTTATTTTAAAAACAAATAACCAATTTAATGGGTATAGAAAAATCTAACGGGATGATTTATCGTATTTATTTTAGTTAAAAATTAGGTTTATTGATATAAAAATGTTTCAGTTTTTTTATTTCTGAGTGGAAATTCCTTATTAATTGGATCGAGCTCTTGATGCTCTTCTGTAATTAGAAGGTCGTTGTATTTTTCTAACAGATGAATATATTTATTCATCCAGAAATATACAGAATTATTATCCGAACCAATTTGCTTACCAGGATCTGCAGTTTGATTGACGGATTCGGGGTTATACTTAGGGAAAGCTTCCGGAAATGCCGAAGAAAGATCCTGACCTAATAACTTGCCTATCTGCCAAATTACTTCATGCCCAATTCTATCTTGACCAAACCAGTTGTAAATTGTTCTGCGGCTTACATGAAGCTTCCTCGAAAGCTCACTGATGCCCATGCGATCTCTGCGCACTAAGCGCTCAAGAATTTCTCCTTGTTTTAGTTGTTGTGTTGTCATTGAGATAATTAATTTTTAAAAAATGAAAAAAATAATTAAATCAGCTATCGGGGACGATTGACATTTCAAATGTAAGAATAAGTGTAAAAGGTTGTGTAAAAACGCCTACTTTTTTGACATATGTCAAGATACATTAACGAATTATTGTAAACAACCTCGAAAACAGGCTATTTTAGCCTTATTTTTTTTAAGAAATAACGTATCACTTTAAATACAAATGTCACCAAAATTGAAATTATTTTATTAAACTTCTATATTCATAATAAAAAAGATATGGCACAGAATAAAACTACAGAAAACGATTTAAGAGTTCTAGCCTTTCTAAATACCATTCCCGAAGAAAATAAAAGGGCCGATTGTTTTAATCTGTCGGACATTCTGAGCCAAACCACAGGCTTTAAAGCTAAAATGTGGGGAAATGCCATTATTGGTTTTGGAAGTTACCATTACAAATATGAAAGCGGCCGAGAAGGTGATGCTCCCCTTGTCGGTTTCTCGCCACGTAAAGAGGCCATTGCACTTTATCTCTCTTCCCAGTTTAAAAACCGCGATGAATTGCTGGCCAAATTCGGTAAACATAAAACCGCCAAAGCCTGTATTTATGTAAAAAAAATGAGCGATATCGATGTAGAGGTATTAAGAGAAATGGTTACAAATTCTGTCGCAAGGATTAGTAGTTTGTATCCATAGGGCCGAATAGTGAGGAAGCAGGAGTCTGAAGGTTATATTACAAATATTATAAGGTTCTATATAGTCGACACCATATCTCTGTTTTTTATGTGGTACAAGCTATAAATTTTTCACGCACAAAGCTTTATGGTTAATCTTACAACTATTGCGATTAAATCACGACGGTTTGTCAGTCTGAGGGATAATTTATGATATAAAAATCAATATGGATGACAGCCCTCTCCAGGGTCGTCATTTCGAGCGGAGTGCAACGCAGTCGAGAAATCTGTCTCTATAGATTTCTCCATTTCGCTGCCGAAAAAAAACGGCTGGCTTCAGTCGAAATGACGATTTTTCTATAAGATCTGTCAATGGTAGCGGAGTCGAAGCCTGGATAGATAAATCAACAAAAGATTTTTCATTGCATTCAGAATAACAGAAATAAATGCCTCACTAAGAAGTTACGCAGCAATAATTTAAATTTTACAATATTTGATTATTCCTTATTTCTAACAAAAAACCGGAAATGATTAAAAAACTACACTTTTATTTATTGATAGCAGGCGCTTGTATTTCGCTTCATTCGGCCGCACAAGATGCAATAAGCTATCAAACACCGCCAAAAGAAATTGCCGATTTACTACTTGCAAAACCAACCCCCGGTGTAAGTATAGATGGCAAAGCAGAATGGATCTTATTTAGTGAGCGCAATTCCTATCCTTCGGTAGAAGAGCTGGCTATGCCCGAATATAGAATTGCAGGCTTAAGGTTAAATCCTAATAATTACTCGCCTAGCAGACAAACCTACATTAACAACTTTAGTTTAAAAAACATCAAATCCAACCAAACGTTTCAGGTTGCAGGATTACCAACACCCTTATACGCCAGCAATATCAGTTGGAACCCATCAGAAAACAAAATTGCCTTTACTCATACTACGCAGAAAGGAGTAGATCTTTATATCATTGATCTGGCTACAAAAAAAGCAGTTAAAACCAACAAGGCTTTTTTAAATGTGGTTTTAGGTAGTGGCCTTACCTGGTTAAATGATAATACTATTATTTACCGCACGGTAACTAAACCAGCAAGTGCCGCACCTACAAAACCATTAATGCCTAAAGGGCCTACTATTCAGCAAAACTTAGGTAAAGCTGCACCTAGTGCCACTTTTCAAGATCTAATTAAATCACCATTTGATGAACAGTTGTTTGAGTTTTTTGCAACCTCGCAATTGGTAAAAAACACAGCCGGTATAGAAACAGCTATTGGTAAACCGGCTATTTATGGTTCAGTAAGTTTATCACCTGATAAAAATTACCTGATGATCGAAACCATACGCAAGCCTTTTTCTTATCTGGTTACGGCAAACGGTTTTCCATCCACGGTAAGCATTATCGATTTAACCGGTAAAACCATTAAAGTTATTGCCGAGTTACCTTCATCAGAGGGTACCCCATCTGGTTATGATAATACGCAAAATGTAGCACGTGGTTTCAATTGGAGGGATGATGAACCTGCTACACTGATTTGGAGCAAGCCATTAGACAGTGGGTTAATTAAAAAAGATGTTCCCTTCCATGATGCAGTTTATGCACTAAGTGCACCTTTTACAGGGTCAGAAAAAGAATTATTTAAAACCACTACCCGTTACCGCGGTGTACAATGGGGCGATGCCAACCTTGCCCTGATTATGGAAGGTTTACGTAGCAAACAAACCAACAAAGTGAGCCGTTACAACCCTACAACGGGTGCAGTAGAAGAATTGTACAGCCGTAACCAAACAGACGCATACGGTAACCCAGGCGTGCCAGTTACTACAAAAAACAAATATGGCAGGCAGGTAATCAAAACGGTTGACAATGGCACTAAACTGTTAATGAATAATACAGTAGGCTCATCTGAAAAAGGAGATTTGCCTTTCTTAGCCAAATTCGACTTAAGCACGAAAAAGAACGAAATTATCTGGCGCAGCGCCGAAGGAACCTTCGAATATGTAAGCGATATAATTAATCCTGATAAACTGGTTTTGCTTACCCGTAAAGAGAGTCAAAAATTAGTACCTAACTACTTTATTAAAAACCTGATACTCCGCATCGCCGATCAACCGATTACTAATTTCACCAATCCATACCCATCTTTAGAAGGCATTACCAAACAGAAAATTTCTTACAAACGTGCGGATGGTGTAGATTTAACAGGCGATCTTTATTTACCTAAAGGCTATAATAAAGATAAAGACGGGCCATTACCTACATTAATTTGGGCTTACCCACGAGAGTTTAACTCTGCAGCTGATGCCGCACAGATCAGAGGCTCGAAAGATAAATTTACGACCATTAGCTGGGCCTCTCCTATTTTCTGGGTTACCCGCGGTTATGCTGTGTTAGATAATGCAGAAATGCCAATTGTAGCTAAAGATGGTAAAAAACCTAACGATACCTTTGTAGATCAATTACAGCTTAATGCTGAAGCCGCTATTAATAAACTGGCAGACTTAGGCGTGGGTGATAAAAAACGTATGGCCGTTGGAGGACACAGTTATGGCGCATTTATGACCGCAAACCTATTGGCCCATACCAATCTTTTTGCTGCCGGTATTGCACGTAGCGGAGCTTATAACCGTACGCTTACGCCCTTTGGTTTTCAAAATGAAGAACGTACATACTGGCAAGTACCTCAGTTGTATTATGAAATGAGTCCTTTCAGTTATGCCGATAAAATTAAAACTCCGCTGTTGTTAATCCATGGCGATTCAGACGATAATCCGGGCACCTTCCCTATTAATAGCGAACGCTTGTTCAACGCCATTAAAGGAGCCGGTGGTACTACCCGTTTTGTATTTTTACCGTACGAAGCACACAGCTATCGTGGCAAAGAAAACTTGTTGCATATGCTTTGGGAGCAAGACCAATGGTTAGAAAAATATGTAAAAAACAAAAAATAATCTCTCTCTACCTTCATCGATTAAAGTGCCTCAGTTTGGGGCACTTTTTTTGTTTAAGCATTGAGCTATTATCACGCTCTTGCTAGCTGATATTTCTCTGCAACCATAAAAATCACTTATTTTCTGGCTATTATCTTTATTTTAAACTATGAATTAGTCAAAAAGCAACATCTGACAACGCATTAGTTCTAATGAAATTAGCTTGAAGGATCATAAAAAAGGTCATTCTATTTTGCAATTAGAGTTGATTGAAAAACACCATTATAAAACCTACATTTATACAATTAAATTGAACATTCCCTTTATTTATTTGTTAAGCCATTATGGACTACATAGACTATTATAAAATCCTCGATTTAAAAAAAGATGCAACAACTGAGGATATTAAAAAAGCTTATAGAAAATTAGCCCGAAAACACCATCCCGATCTTAATCCCAACAACGAAGAAGCCAATAAAAAATTTCAGCAAATTAATGAGGCTAATGAGGTTTTAAGTGATCCTGAGAAACGGAAGAAATATGACAAATATGGTAAAGACTGGCAACATGCCGATCAGTTAGATGCCCAGCAACAGCGGCAAAGGCAATACGAATCGCAAGGTGGCGGTTATGGTGGAGGCAACAGCTACTCAGGAGGTTTTGGTGGCGAAGATTTTTCTGATTTCTTTTCTTCAATGTTTGGTGGCGGAGGCAGAAGCAGTAGAAACTCTCCTTTTAAAGGTCAGGATTATAATGCCGATTTGCAGCTGAACTTACTTGATGCTTATACTACCCACAAACAAACGCTTACGGTAAATGGCAAGCAGGTACGTATTACCATCCCGGCAGGTGTAGAAAACGGACAAAAAATTAAACTGCCCGGTTATGGTGCCCCTGGCGTAAATAATGGACCTCCTGGAGATTTATTTATCAAATTTAATATTAAAGATGACTCTAAATTTAAACGTAAAGGAAACGATATCTACATAGAGGAAGAAATAGATGTTTATAAGGCTGTATTAGGTGGAGAAAAAATTGTTGAAACCTTAAACGGCAAGGTTAAACTTAAAGTACCGGAAGGTACGCAGCCCGGTGCCACTTTACGTTTAAAAGGAAAAGGGTTTCCTGTTTATAAAAAAGAAAACCAGTTTGGCGATTTATATATCAAGTGGCAGGTAAAATTACCAACCAATCTAAACGTCGAACAAAAAGAACTATTCGAAAAACTTTCCAAATTCTAACCATTATGGGAACTAATCTAATACCTGTAGAAGACATATGTGCTTATCACCATGTGGAGATTAACTTTATTCAATCGTTGGAGGATTTTGGTCTGATCCATACAATAATTAAAAGACAATCGCTCTTTTTGCCAGTTGATGAATTGACCAAATTGGAGCAGTATCTTCGTTTGGCACAAGACCTAGAAATCAACTTAGAAGGTATCCATGCTGTTTCGCATCTGCTTAATCAATTGCAAAATATGCAGGAAAAAATAACCGCACTACAAAACGAGCTAAATTATTATAAGCAATTTAACCAGCACCATTAAACAATCGTTTGTGCATACTTTTGCGTCAAAACTAGAAACAAAAAAGCAGCCTTTTTAAGATTTGTTTCTTAAATTGGCAATCTAATTTTAAAAAATGAGTGATCTTTCTTCAAAATTCATCGAAAAAATAAAATCATCCTATGCCCCTACGGGCTCATATATTTATTTAGGCGCCGGAATTTTAGACGGTCAGGTTTATAGCGAAGCTGAAGTTAATTTGTCTTTAAAAATGATGAACAGACACGGCTTAATTGCAGGGGCAACTGGAACAGGTAAAACACGCACCCTTCAATTATTGGCAGAGCAACTGTCAGATGCCAGCGTTCCTGTTTTTATGTTAGATGTTAAAGGTGATTTATCAGGTTTAAACCAACCAGGTTCTGTTAATCCAAAAATAGAAGAAAGAGCACAACAGCTCAACAAACCTTTTTCTCCTTCCGGTTTCCCTGTCGAAATTTATTCACTTTCGGGCAAAATGGGTGCCCAGATGCGAGCAACAGTATTGGAGTTCGGTCCAATAATTTTATCGAAAGTGTTAGATTTAAACGATACCCAGGCAGGTGTTATGGCAGTAATATTCAAATATGCCGATGATAACAAAATGCCGATTATTGATCTAAATGATTTAAAGAAACTGGTTTCTTATCTATCAGAAGGTGCTGGTGCAGCCGAAATAAAAAGCAGTTATGGTACCATTTCAACCGCTACTTCTGGCACTATATTAAGAAAAATTGTAGCCATAGAGCAGCAGGGATTAGCAGGTATGTTTGGCGAAAAGTCTTTTGATATTGAAGATCTTTTCGAACGTGTTGATGGCAAAGGAACCATAAGTTTATTAAACATTGCCGATGTTCAAAATCAACCCGTACTGTATTCTACATTTTTGCTAAGCTTACTGGCAGAGTTATTTAATACCATGCCTGAGGTTGGCGATTTAGATAAGCCAAAACTAATCTTCTTTTTTGACGAGGCACATTTATTGTTCAAAAACTCTTCGAAAGCGTTCTTAGAGCAGATCGAAACGATCATCAGGTTAATCCGTTCGAAAGGAATTGGTGTTTTCTTCTGTACCCAGGCACCTACCGACGTGCCTGAAAGTGTTTTAGGACAGCTTGGTAACCGTGTGCAGCACGCATTAAGAGCATTTACGCCAAATGATGTAGATGCTTTGAAAAAAACAGTTAATACCTATCCGAAATCAGATTTTTATGAGATCGATAAAATATTAACCTCATTGGGAACAGGTCAGGCATTGGTTACCGTATTAAATGAAAAAGGTATTCCAACGGAAGTATCTGCTACCATGCTTACCCCGCCAAGGGCTGTAATGGGGCCGCTTACAGCAGCAGATTTCGATCAGCTTGTTCACGCCAGCCCAATGTATACCAAATATAAAGACCCAATCGATCCAGAAAGTGCTTATGATATTTTAACTAAGCGCATTAATGACCAAATTGCAGCAGCAGAACAGGAAAAACAGGCAGCTGAAGCTCAAAAACAAGCCGAACAAGAAAGCAAACCTAAACCGGGCGAAAAGAGCCTTGTTGAACAGGTAATGGGAGCAACAATAACCCGTCAAATTGGTAAAGAAATTGTAAGAGGTATATTTGGCATGCTTACAGGAAAGAAAACACGTTCAAAAACCGGTGGTGGTTTATTTGGATTTTAAAAAAACTTATTAATTAACATAATAAATACTCAAATAACTAATTTCGCAAGATGAAACCAAGATGATGAATTAATAGTTCCATCATCGAGGTCTTCACACCCACAAAAAATAATAAATAATAGATGAAACCCACCCTATTAATATTGGCTGCTGGTATGGCAAGCCGTTATGGAAGTATGAAACAGATTGATGGTTTTGGCCCAAATGGCGAAACTATTATCGATTATTCAATATATGATGCAATTAATGCTGGCTTTGGCAAAGTTGTATTTATTATAAAAGAAGAATTTGTAAAAGAATTCAAAGCCATTTTCGAGCCTAAACTTGAGGGAAGAATTGAAACAGAATATGTTTATCAAAATTTCGACTTAAAACAATTTGGTATAGAAGAAGAAATATACAGAGAAAAACCTTGGGGTACAGCACACGCAATCCTTTCGGGCAGAAACGTAATTAAAGAACCATTCTGTGTAATTAACGCCGATGATTACTATGGTTTTGATGCCTTTAAAAAAATGGTTGATTTTTTAACTACAGAGGTGTCTGACAGCAACTATGCCATTATCGGTTATGAGGTTGGCAAAACTTTATCAGAATTTGGTGCAGTTTCGCGTGGCGTCTGCAAAGTAGATGCATCAGGCAATCTTGAAGAGATTGTAGAACGTACAAAAGTTTATCCTAAAGACGGTAATATTTTTTACGAAGAAAATGGCGAAGAATTTCCCTTAGCTTATGAAACTCCGGTTTCAATGAATTTCTGGGGATTTACACCAGCGGTTTTTAAAATTACAGAAGAATTGTTCAGAGAATTTGCTGAAGCAAACAAAGATAAACCTAAGGCAGAATTCTTCATTCCGTTAATTGGCGAGAACCTCGTAAAAAGTAATATTGCAAGCTTTAAAGTAGTGCCAACCGCTAACAAATGGTTCGGTGTAACCTATAAAGAAGATAAACCGTATGTTCAGGATAGTATTGACCAATTGGTTAAAAATGGAACATATCCAGAAAAACTATGGGACTAAATTTAGATTCCGAAGTTTTAAAAGCCTACGGATACGCTAAAGAAAACACAAAAATTACACAAATAGGTACGGGTTTAATTAACCGTACTTATTTGCTTTCGCCTCTATCAGAAGAAAAAAAATATATTCTTCAAAACATTAATACATCGGTTTTTAAACAACCACAAGCCATTGCAAATAATCTTCGTGCAATTGCCGACTATCTTAATTTTGCTTACCCTGAGTATCTTTTCATAAAGCCAGTTTCTACCACCAATGGTGAAGAAATGGCTCATATACACAATGAATATTGGCGGATGCTTCCTTTTGTGCCCAATACCATTTCGTTAGATGTGCTGGCCGACCCAAAACAAGCTTACGAAGCCGCTAAACAATTTGGGAAACTGAGCAGGCTGTTAGATAACTTTGACGCGAAAACGCTTCAACCCACAATTCCGGGCTTTCACGATTTAGGCTTAAGGTATGAACAGTTTACATTGGCACTGAACAAAACTGTAGAAGCATTAAAAGAACAGGCAAAATCAGAAATTGAAGATGCTTTAGCGCACAAGTATATCCTAGATTATTATACTTCCTATGTACACAGAAAAGATTTCCCAGACCGGGTAATGCACCACGACACCAAGATCAGTAATGTGTTGCTGGATGATGAAACCTACGAAGGGATTTGCGTAATAGATCTGGACACCGTTATGCCTGGCAAGTTTATTTCCGATCTAGGTGATATGATGCGTACTTATCTATGTGCCTTTTCAGAAAATGAGACCGATCTTGATAAGATAAAAATACGCTTGCCTTACTTCGAAGCGATGATAAAAGGTTATTTATCAGAAATGAAAAGTATTTTGACAGAAACAGAAAAAGAGCTTATTCTATTTTCTGGTAAGTATATGATTTATATGCAGGCACTACGTTTTTTAACCGATTTTTTAAGTGGCAATAATTATTATCCTACAAATTACCCCACGCAAAATTTAGATCGGACCAAGAATCAATTTAAGCTATTGCATGAAATATCGGTAAACGAAAAAGAATTACAGGATGTTATTGAAGAGCATTTGGTTTAGATTTTATCATTCATCATCCTGGTCCAATAGTTATCGGATTTATTTCAGAGGTCCAAGCTAGTTTGCACTCTGCTACTATTGATAGTTTAATAAAAAGAGGCGTCATCTCAACTGAAACGCAGTGGAATGGAGAGATCTATCCCGATAGATTTCTCGACTACGCTTCACTCTGCTCGAAATGACGACCTATATTAAAACCCATCCGTAAAACACAAGCCCTCCTCCATAAACAGCAGCGAAAATACTTTTTAAAAGCATTGACTTTAATACAAAGTAACAGCGACGGTTAGAAAAGATGTTTCGTACCTCAGCATCACAGTTATTGCTTAAAAAGATTGTAGCAAATGATGGAACTATAGTTCCCGAAAAGTACAGAACCGTCCGTTTTCAAAAAACAAAAAAAATCATTTCAAGAACTGTATCATAAGTATAAGATTGTTATCCTGAGCTTGTAGAAAGAGCTCTTTTAAATGTTTTAAAGGCGTTTCGACAGGCTCAACATGACAAACTAGAGGTAGAATTACTACTTGTGATACAGCCTCTTAACGCAAAAAAGCGCTCCTGAATTTAATCAGGAACGCTTTCTATTTTTATCCTCCCAAGACTTTCGACTCAGGACCGAAGACTCAAGACTTATTTCTCTTCTTTCACTTCTTCAAAGTCAACATCAGTAACGTTATCGCCACCTTGAGGCTGACCATCAGCTTGTGCTTGTTCGCCACCTTGAGGCTGCTCGCCAGCTTTGTACATCTCTTCAGAAGCAACATTCCATGCAGCTTGCAATTCAGCCGAAGCTGCATCGATATCTCCAAAGTTACGCGCTGAGTGAGCTGCTTTCAATTTCTCTAAACCAGCTTCGATTGGTGCTTTTTTATCAGCAGATAATTTATCACCAAACTCTTTTAATTGTTTCTCAGTAGAGAAGATTAAAGCATCAGCTCCGTTAATTTTATCAGCTTCTTCTTTTTGTTTTGCATCATCTGCCGCATTAGCTTCAGCTTCTTCTTTCATTTTTTTGATCTCAGCATCAGTTAAACCTGAAGATGCTTCGATACGGATTTTTTGCTCTTTACCAGTAGCTTTATCTTTAGCACTTACGTGTAAGATACCGTTGGCATCAATATCAAATGATACTTCTACCTGAGGAACACCACGAGGTGCTGGTGGAATACCATCTAAAATGAAACGACCGATAGTACGGTTTTGAGCAGCCATAGGGCGCTCACCTTGTAAAATATGGATCTCTACTGAAGGCTGGTTATCAGCTGCAGTTGAGAAAGTTTCCGATTTTTTAGTTGGGATAGTTGTGTTAGACTCGATTAATTTAGTCATTACACCACCCATAGTTTCGATACCTAATGATAAAGGTGTAACGTCTAACAACAATACATCTTTTACGTCACCAGTTAATACACCGCCTTGAATAGCAGCACCGATAGCTACAACCTCATCAGGGTTAACACCTTTACTTGGCTCTTTACCGAAGAAAGCTTTAACCGCCTCCTGGATAGCAGGGATACGTGTAGAACCACCTACTAAGATAATTTCGTCGATATCGCTTGTGCTTAAACCAGCATTTTTCAAAGCAGATTTACAAGGATCGATAGTACGTTTGATTAAGCTATCAGCTAATTGCTCAAATTTAGCACGTGTTAATGTACGTACTAAGTGTTTAGGGCCGCTAGCATCAGCAGTAATGTATGGTAAGTTAATTTCAGTTGAAGTTGTGCTCGATAACTCAATTTTAGCTTTCTCAGCAGCTTCTTTTAAACGTTGCAAAGCCATCGGATCTTTAGAAAGATCCATGTTGTTTTCTGCTTTAAACTCTGCTGTTAACCAGTCGATAATAATGTGGTCAAAATCATCACCACCCAAGTGTGTATCACCGTCAGTAGATTTTACTTCGAAAACGCCATCACCTAATTCCAATACAGAAACGTCATGTGTACCACCACCGCAATCGAACACAACAATTTTCATGTCTTTGTGTGCTTTATCTAAACCATAAGCTAAAGCAGCTGCAGTTGGCTCGTTAATGATACGTTTTACAGATAAACCTGCAATTTCTCCTGCTTCTTTAGTAGCCTGACGTTGTGCGTCGTTAAAATAAGCTGGTACGGTAATTACCGCTTCAGTTACTTCCTGGCCTAAGAAATCTTCAGCAGTTTTTTTCATTTTCTGCAAAATCATTGCAGAAATCTCCTGTGGAGTGTATTTTCTGTCGTCGATTTCAACACGTGGTGTATTGTTATCACCTTTTACTACTTTATAAGGTACGCGTGCAATTTCTTTAGCACATTCATCGTAGCTGTTACCCATAAAGCGTTTAATCGAATATATCGTTTTTGTTGGGTTGGTTATAGCCTGACGTTTAGCAGGCTCGCCAACTTTACGCTCACCGTTTTCTGCAAAAGCAACAATAGACGGTGTAGTACGTTTACCCTCACTGTTTGCGATAACTACAGGCTCATTGCCCTCCATTACGCTCACGCATGAGTTTGTTGTTCCTAAGTCTATTCCAATAATTTTTCCCATTGTATTTTTAATTTCTCTTTTTAAAGTATTATAATTTCTACTGCTATTAAACAATGCTTGTGCCAATTGGTTTTTGGCAGATAATATGGACAAAAGACTGATAAAATGTAAAAAACAACGAGACCTGATACTGACAGCATGACAGAAAAGGCATCAGGAAGACCAAAGCTGAAAGACGGAAAGCTAAAGCTTAAAGAGCAAAACGGGCAATGTGTTTGAAAGGATTTGGAAATGAAAGTTCAGATCCCTTCGGAAACAGCAGCCCCGCTATCCGCTTTACTTCGTTGCACTCGTGCTCGCTCCTATCGGGTTTATTGAACAACAGTCAGTGCAAAAAAGACTAACAGAGTAAAACATACCTCATATAATAATCCTCAAAGTTTTATATCTTTAAATCACAGTTAATCTGTGCAATCATTTAAATCAGTGTAATCAAGTATATATGCAAGTAGCAGCACAAATCGTGATCGGCTTAGTAGCCTTCATCCACATTTATATCCTTTGGTTAGAAATGTTCGCCTGGACAACCAAAGCACCTAAGGTATTTAAAACCATACCTAAAGACCTATTCGTTCCGACTAAAACATTGGCCGCAAACCAGGGTTTGTACAATGGTTTTTTAGCAGCCGGCTTAATCTGGTCGCTATGTATAACCGACCATCACTGGCGCTTGTATGTAGCCATATTCTTTTTAACCTGCGTAATTATTGCGGGTATTTATGGTGCAGCAACAGCCAGCAAGAAAATTCTTTATGTACAGTCTATACCTGCATTGGTAGCCTTAATTTTGTTACACTTGTAAACCTGTTCGTTTTGGTTAATTACCGATGAATTTATCAAAAGCCCTGTTTAGGCAAAGTGCCGGTTGTCTGGTATGATCAGACACCACTATGTGAGTAAATATTTTACGGAAGAACAAGCCCAGGTTTGCTTTGGACATATGTTTAGTTAAATGGAGAAGTAATCATTTTATTGGCATCATGTAAATAGGGTGTACTATAATCATTTGAAATTTTCCACTGTTCAGCATATTTTTCCAAAAGTTCTTCATGATCAATATTAAAAACATATGCAAAAATCTTTGCAACATGATCCTTTTCATAATTATCAGTTTTAAGAAATCCTCCATCAGGATTTAAAAAGCCATCTTTTGAATTCTTATCATTTTCATAGTCAGGAATCATTTCACCATTTATTTGAATAATTCTATCAGATAACCTCCATGTAAATGTAGTAAAACCACTAATATGCTGAATAACTTTTGGTTTCCCATATTCTGCCATTAATTGTTTAATAAGGCTCATTTGTTGCTTAAAGTCAGCATTTCCTTCAGCCGAAACCATCATCAGATTTTCTTTTGCATCGGTTACCGATTCCATCTTAAAAAAATAAACATTTTTAAGTTTTGCTAGTGTGTCTGCCTCTTTATTAATATTGATGATATAATGAATTCCTAGAACATTTTTATGATCATCCCCAGCGTTAAAGCTAGTATCAACCTGTGCAAAATAATTGTCGTTAATTTCTCTTTTTAACGATTTTTCATACAGATGTGCTGCATTTAAATTAAAAGAGAAATCATTTAGATCAAAAATCTCATCCCCTAATGGCTTAGGCTTACAAGAAATAAAAAAAAGTAATATGATGATGATAAAGCGCAATTTCATAAGATGTTCAGTCTTTCAATAAAATAATTTACAACTCCAACAACCGTTCCAAATGATGGTAATCAATTCCAAAATATGCTTTACTCGCTTTAATCTTCTCTAAAATTTCCGCTCTGCGTGCTGCACTTAACACTTTTCCCTTTATACCAACCACAAGCACATTTTTCGGCGTGTGTGCATCAGAAATAAATTCGAACACCTTAGTTTTATAGCCAAAATATTCTAAAATCAAAGCCCGTATGCCGTCTGTAACCATCTCAGCCTGACGTTCTAAGAAAATGCCATATTTAGTTAAAAAAGAAACATCATTCTTCACTTTGTTATGCTCAATCTCCCTGCGGATCTGTTTGTGACAACAGGGTGCAACTACAATCAGTTCGGAGTTGGCTTTAATTCCTTTAAAAATGGCATCATCAGTTGCCGTATCACAGGCATGCAATGCAATTAAAAGGTTTACATCATCTGCCCGGTAATCCTCGATCGTTCCCTGTACAAAGTTCAGTTGAGAAAAATCAGATTTAACCGCAACCTGGTTACATAAATCCACCATGTCCTGTCTATACTCTACCCCAACTACCTCAGTTTCCAACTTTAAAACCGAATGGAGGTAATCGTACAATGCAAAAGTTAAATAACCTTTACCCGAGCCCATATCGGCAACTTTTTTAATTGTCCCTTCTGGCAGCTCTTTAATTAAAGCACTTAAAATCTCAATGTAGTGGTTAATTTGTCTGAATTTATCCTGCGCATTTTTAAAAACCTGACCTTCTGCATCAGTAATTTTCAATTCCGTCAAATACGACTTCGAATCAGGTTTAATCAACCTGGCTTTTTCTTTATCGTGACTGGCCGATGGGGCTGCTGAACTTGATGCTTTGCTTTCTCTAAAAACAACCTTTCCATTGTTCAGTTCCTCCAAAATCAGATCCTTTTCTGTGGTAAACAAAGTAGCAATTTTAAAACCTTTATTCAGATAATCAGAAATCAAATCTATAGCTTCATCAATGGTATAGTTTTTCACTACATCGCGGGTTTTGTAGCGATAGGTAAAGGCCAGTTTATCCTCACGTTTAATCACAACTTTGCGGATAAGAATTTGCTTTAATGCTTCTTCTTCACCTTTGTAGTTCCCTAAAGATACTTTTACAAAAGTTGCTGCATCAACACTTTCTTTTAAAACTGAAGTAAATTGTTTTATGTATTCTAGCACTGGCATTGATAAATTTTAGCGACAAAGATAATCAAGTTTATCCGGAGCAGAACATATTTATGATAATGTAACAATAGAGCGACTATGCAAAGATTTATTTTATTAAAAAACGGCTCATGTTGTATTGACGTAATACGATTTAGAAATACACACGGGCAATATTATCTATATTGATTCCAAAATAGCCGAACACTTTTTTTTCAAAAAATTAAGCTTTAGATTAGAGCATATAAAACATCTAACCATAATCAATGAGTGACTTTCAGATAAAAAAATCGCCTACCGTTTATGACGCCATTATTGTTGGCTCAGGAGCTGGTGGCGGAATGGCAGCCTATGTTTTGGCACACGCTGGTCAAAAGGTTTTAATGCTAGAGGCTGGTCAAAATTTCGATCCAAGATTAGATTCCCACCAGTTAAAATGGCCTTGGGAATCTCCTCGTCGTGGCGCCAGTACTACGCGTCCATTTGGAGATTTCGATGCTTCTTATGGAGGCTGGGAATTAGAAGGCGAACCATATACCCAGAAAAACAAAAGCGAATTTGAATGGTTCCGTTCGCGCATGCTCGGTGGCCGTACCAATCATTGGGGAAGGATTTCTTTGCGCATGGGACCAGAAGATTTTAAACCTAAGGATGGTTTAACCGATAGCTGGCCTATTACCTATGCGGATGTAAAGCCATTTTATGATAAGGTTGACCGTATGATTGGTATTTATGGTACCGTTGAGGGGATCGAAAGTGAACCCGATGGAATTTTCATGAAACCGCCCAAACCACGGTTAAATGAACTATTTATTAAAAAAGGGGCAGAAAAAGCCGGCGTAAAAGTAATTGCCGGCCGTGGATCGGTACTTACCGAAGCTTTACCCAATAACAGCGACCGTGCACCTTGTTTCTATTGTGGCCAATGCGGAAGGAGCTGCAAGGTTTACGGCGATTTTTCTTCTTCTTCGTGCTTGGTAAATCCTGCCGTAAAAACAGGAAACCTGACTGTAATTACCGATGCGATGGTGCGAGAAGTAATTACCGATAAAGATGGTACTGCAAAAGGCGTTTCATATGTAAACCGAAAAGACTTACAAGAATATCAGGTAAACGGCAAACTGATCATTTTAGGTGCCAGTGCATGCGAATCAGCACGCATTTTATTGAATTCAAAATCTACCTCACATCCTAATGGCCTGGCTAATAGCAGTGGTGTAGTTGGAAAATACCTACACGATTCTACCGGAGCAAGTGTTTCAGGCTTTCTACCACAGTTAATGGATAGAAAACGTTATAATGAAGATGGCCTGGGCAGCGTACATATCTATTCGCCCTGGTGGTTAGATAACAGGAAATTGAATTTCCCACGTGGTTATCATATCGAATATTGGGGTGGAATGGGCATGCCAGCTTACGGTTTTGGTGGGGGTGTAGCCCAAATGAACGGGATGGTACCTGGCAGAGATGGCAAAATGAAAGAAGCCGGAGGTTATGGAAAATCGCTAAAAGATGATTATCGCCGATTTTATGGAACTGGCGTTGGTATGGCTGGTCGTGGTACGGCAATTGCAAGAGAAAGTAACTATTGCGAAATCGACCCGAATACTGTAGATAAATACGGCATCCCGGTTTTAAGATTTAATTACAAATGGGACAAAGATGAGATTCTGCAGGCTAAACATATGCAGGAAACCTTTCTTTCAATTATGAAAGAAATGGGCGCCGTAGTGACTTCCGAAATTCAGGGCGCAGATACCAATTATGGTTTACTTAACCCTGGAAAAATTATCCACGAAGTTGGAACTATCCGCATGGGCGACGATCCTAAAAAATCAGCATTAAACAAATACTGCCAGGCACACGATTGTAAAAACCTATTTGTGGTTGATGCAGGCCCGTTTGTTCAACAAGGCGATAAAAATGCTACCTGGACAATCATGGCACTATCCATGCGTACGGCCGAATATATTTTAGCTCAAAAGAAAAAACAAAATATTTAAAGAATTGCCATATGAACAGACGTGATTCACTAAAAGCATTGGGCTTAACAGCCATAAGCACAACTGTACTACTCGATGCTTGTAAGCAACCTGAAACAAAAACCGAAGCTGCTGCACCAGAAGAGAGTACAAAAGAAGCGGGAAGAGAGCAATGGGAAATAGACCGTGATAAGAAATTAAAAGCTGAAAACTTTTTCACTAAACATGAAATGGCTACGATTACTGTTTTGGCGGATATTATTATTCCTAAGGATGATGTATCGGGCAGTGCATCTGATGCTAAAGTGCCTGAGTTTATCGAATTTATTGTAAAAGATATTCCTGAGCATAAAGTACCGATGCGCGGTGGCCTGAAATGGCTGGATGTGTACTGTTTCAATAAATTCCAAAAACCATTTGTTGAGGCATCAGCAGATCAACAGATTTCGATTGTAGATGAAATTGCCTACCCTAAAAAAGCCAGACCAGAAATGCAGGCGGGAGTAACTTTTTTCAATAGAATGAGAAATCTGACTGCATCAGGCTTTTACACCACCGAAATGGGTGTAAAAGATATTGGTTATGTAGGTAATGCCCCAAACCAGTGGGCTGGTGTACCCGCCGATGTATTAAAGCAATACGGTATGGAAAACGTGAAGATATAATTTCTAAAAAAAAATCGTCATCTCGACTGGAGCACAGCGGAATGGAGAGATCTATCTAGACAGATTTCTCGACTGCGTTGCACTCCGCTCGAAATGACGGTAAAATATTATCTTTAACAGAAATTATGTGGCTCATGAGAACGACGGCACATGAAATTATTCCACAATCAAAATCAAACCTTTTCCCTTTTCAACTGGAACTGATTTTCCATTAGGGTAACTTCCAGAAGTTTGAAACTTATCAATTGCAGGGGCTGTTATTTTTACTTTACTCGCATCTAAACCCAGTTTCGCCCAGTCGATGGTTAAATTAACTTGAGTATCGCCTTCTGCCCAGCTTGCTAATGCAATCATTGTTTTACCTTTTTGTTTGTAAACAGTTGCCAATACTTTAGGGTTATCGGTTTTAACCGGACAGTTTTCGCTCCAATAACCGATCATCTCAGATCCTTTTATACCAAAATTATCCCAAGCGGCCCATAAAGGTTTTGGATCACTTTTGTCAGACCAGCCCAAGCGACTTGTCATGCCATAAATCATACCACGCCAAGGGTTTCCATCATCTTGCAGCATCTCTCCCATTAATCCAAAAGGAATTCCGCTTACCTCAGTTAAAAAGAAATCGGGATTGTTTTTCTGATAATCGAAATATTCGCCAAACCATAAGCGGTTCAGGTAAGGGAAATGCTCCATATATAAAATGGCGCTATTGTTAAAACCATCACTTTTGTTGTATTGATTTGCTGAATGCAGATCGATAATACCCGGGTGGTTATTTTGCGTTAATACGCGTTTAATCCGTTTCATGGTTACGCGATCAAAAGCCACGTCATCTAAATAAACGCCATCAATACCTACGTTATTTACCAACCAGTTCATCCCCTCCACATAGTAATTGTGCCAGCGGTTCATTCCACTGTTAATTACGGCCGCATCTTTAATTTCTGGTACAAACCAGGCCGCAATATAATTCGAATCTAAATGTTCCTGCAACCAGCTAAAGCCCCCTCCTTTACCTGGAGAATACACTTCAGTACCTAAACTTCTTAAAGCTGGCCACTCGTAAGCATGGTTAGAAAGCTCGCGAACAGTATTGTAAATTTTAACTTTTAAACCTTTAGAGTGTGCATTACTAATATAATTTTTCATCTTTTTCCATTCAATAAATGGATAGTTGATCCAAGGGTTAATCGGGGTGGCATGGTGAATGTTTACTACGGTTGCACCCTTAGCTTTAATTGTATCTAAATCACCATATTTATGATAGAAACGGTTATCCCATTGAAAATCGGTGCTAAGTAAATGGAAAGGTGTAATCAATAAATTGAAATTGTAGTATAACACATCCCCCTTTTTCATACTCCTTGCACCCGTAAAGTTATCAGCCAGCATCGAGCTGCCTTTCACATTGATCTGGATACCACCCTTATCTCCATTACCCCAGGATTTAGGCAATAATAAAGGTTTCTGAAGGTAGAAATTCGTATTCAGTGGACGAATATAGTTCTCATCTCTTAAATTGTAATATAGGCCCGCATTTACATTGCCAATCCAAACGGCATCCTGGTTCTTATTCGCCACATCCCATTTCCATTTTACGGTATCGGGCCTAACTCCACCTTTCTCACCTAAGCCCATTAAATACTTAGTTGAACCTTTATCAAAAGGGATATGAAAATCGACATTGCTGAAATCGACATCTTTTAGCGCCGTAACCTTAACTACGTAATGTACATAACCATCAAACTCTAAAGCACCTTCCAAATCCATTTTCAGGTTTTCAGAAGTATTCGTGGCAGTCCATTTTACAGTTCCAGCTTCTTTACTCGTAATTTGAAAATTACCTGGTGAAAATTTCTCTTGCGTTTTCGGGGTATTAAAAAAATGAAAGTGGATAGGCTCTGCCAGAATATTATTAGGTTTTTCGCTATAAGCCGTCATTTCAGTATTAAAAAATGTTTGAATCTGCTTAGGAAAACCATCCGTATTAATTTCGAACTTTCTACCTAAAAGAGAGATTACATTCCCATCAACTCTTAGTGGTGTATATGGTGCCACAACCGTATTCGCCTGCGCCAAGGTAGAATTTAACCAGGTTAAGCGTGTCTGTTTATCTGGAGTTCCTACACCAGCATCGGCTAGTACTTCGTTTCCTACTGTAATTTTAGCTGTTATTATTTTTGTTTTTCCATTCGCTTTAACTGTAAAATTACCTGTATATGTGCCCGCGGAAGTATTTTTAGGAATATCAACCGTAATCCACATCGGCTGAATTTTGCCTGAGGCTACATTTACCGTTTCAACCAAAGATTTGTTATCATAACTTATTCCATTGGTGTTTAAACAATTGATATATTTTGAAGAAATTACTTTTCCGGTTACCGTTTTTAAATCGCCGAAGTTAACCACTACATTTTTCAAATCTTTCAAAGCAAATACCCCTAGTTGAAAAGCATAATTTTCACCTTTGCTCGCCGAGCCTGTAAAAGTATTTATAGCCCCTTTTTGTACCCAACGATAAGGTAAATCTTGCTGCATTTTGATCGGGAACATCCTGTCTTCTGGAAAAATGATAAAAGCTTCTGAAGCATATTTGGCCTTTATTGCGGCTGTTTCTTTAACAGTTGCAATAATTTCCATCGGGTAGAAAGTGTTGAAAGCGTCAATAGATTGGATTTCAACAGCAAAAGTATTCACTTTAACCTGTTTTGCAGCTGTTAACCATGCTTGGTCAGCCTGTTTGGCTTTTAAGTAAACGCCTTTCGGATAATTGCTTCTACCTTCATTTTTATAAGGGAGATAATACACATAATATTTTCCTGAACCGGATGCTTCGAAATAAACATCGGCACTTTCTCTCGTCAATTTATCTGTGCCTACAGCTGAAACAGTTCTACCATTTGCATCTTGAACGATGATTCCTTTTAATTCTGGATGTGTATCCCTCCTACGCCAATCGATTTTAGCATGTGCTATTTTATTGGTCCCATCAAATTGTACAACAACACGGTGGTTACCTAGTGAGTCAGGATTCCAGGCATTATTACCATTAGTATATTTTAATATTTGAGCATTAAGAGATAGCTGCCCTAATAGACAGAGCAATAGAAAAAGCCTAAATTTCATTTTTAATTTGTTTGAGGCTAATTTATGCATAGCTTATTACAATAAAGCCATGTAATGAAAAAATGAGACAAACGTTTGATTGTTTTGGTTCTTTGGTAGTGTCATTCTGAACGCAGTGAAGAATCGTCTGCCTATTGCCACAGAAACCAGATATACTACAGCGCTCAATTAAGCTAGGTTCTACTTCTCGATTCTGAATAGGATTTTTTACTTTAGGATTCTTCACTGCATTCAGAATGACAAGAAAACAAAAAAAGTCCTGCTCTTTCGAACAGGACTTTTTCAAATCTTAAGGTGAATAAAATTATTCTCCTTTTGGTTCTTCAGTAGCAGGAGCTTCTTCTGCAGGAGCAACTTCTTCAGCAACTTCAGCTTTCGCTTCAGCAGCTTTAGGCGCAGCAGCTTTGCTTCTACCACGACGAGTTGTTTTCTTCTCTTCTTTAACTTCTACATCTTTACCGTAAACTGTATTGTAGTCTACCAATTCAATTAAAGCCATCTCAGCGTTATCACCTTGACGATTGTTTAATTTAATGATACGAGTGTAACCACCTGGACGGTTAGCAACTTTCTCAGCTACTTCGCGGAACAAAATAGTGATTACTTCTTTATCCTGTAGGTAAGAGAAAACTGTACGACGTGAGTGAGTAGTGTCATTTTTCGCTTTAGTGATTAATGGCTCAACATAAGTACGTAAAGCTTTAGCTTTAGCTAAAGTTGTAGTAATTCTTTTTGCTTTAATAAGTGAAGTAGCCATGTTAGCTAACATCGCTTTTCTGTGGCTGTCGGTTCTGCCTAAGTGATTAACTTTTTTACCGTGTCTCATTGTTCTTTGATTAAGTGTATACCGTCTCTATCTCAGAGGGAATTATACACTGTTATAAATTATTTAATTTTCAAATTTCAACATGCAATTTCCAAACTGAAAACTGTCAATTAAAACATGAATTATTCTTCGTCTAATTTAAATTTAGACAGGTTCATACCAAATGATAAACCTTTTGATTTTACTAATTCTTGGATCTCTGTTAAAGATTTTTTACCGAAGTTTCTGAATTTTAACATATCAGCAACATCGTAAGAAACTAAATCAGCTAAGGTACGGATATCAGCAGCTTTTAAGCAGTTTAATGCTCTCACTGAAAGGTCCATATCAACTAATTCAGTTTTAAGGATTTTACGCATGTGTAAAATTTCCTCGTCTACTTCTTTAGTTTCTTCTTTTGCCTGAGATTCTAATACCAAATTCTCATCAGAGAATAACATAAAGTGTTGGATAAGGATCTTAGCCGCCTCCTTTAATGCTTCTTCTGGATGAATTGAACCGTCGGTAGAGATATCTAAAACCAATTTTTCATAATCCGTTTTTTGCTCAACACGAAAGTTTTCGATCGTGTATTTTACATTTTTCATTGGAGTATAAATCGAATCGATTGCGATTACACCTACAACAGCATCAGCAACTTTATTTTCTTCAGCAGGTACATAACCACGTCCTTTATTGATGGTTAATTCCACTTCCAAAGTAACAGATTTATCCATATTGCAAATTACATGCTCAGGGTTTAAAACTGTAAAGTTGTTAGAGAATTTAGTGATATCACCAGCTTTAAACTGGTCTTGACCATTAACGATGATGAAAACTTTTTCAGAATCACCTGAATCACCTGTTTTCTTAAAACGAACTTGTTTTAAGTTTAAGATAATATCAGTTAAATCTTCTACAACACCTTTTATGGTAGAAAATTCGTGAGAAACGCCTGAAAAACGAATAGTAGTAATAGCATAACCTTCTAACGAAGAAAGTAAAATTCTTCTTAAGGCATTACCAATTGTTACACCGAAACCGGGCTCTAAAGGACGAAATTCAAATGTGCCATCGAAATCTGTTGATTTCTGCATGATCACTTTGTCTGGTTTCTGAAATGCTAAAATTGCCATTTATATTTTTTTAAATTCGTTATTGAATATATAGTAACATGAAAAAAGTTAATTACCCTTTTGAGGTAATTAACTAGCTCATTTATTACTTTGAGTACAACTCGATGATTAAATTTTCCTTGATGTTTTCAGGAATCTCATCACGTTGAGGGTAGGTTAAGAATTTACCAGTTAATTCACTAGCATTCCACTCTAACCAAGCAAACTTATTAATAGTTCTACCTGCAACTGAGTTACTAATTGATTCTAAAGATTTAGATTTTTCACGAACAGCAACCACATCACCAGCTTTTAACTGATATGAAGGGATATTTACAACTTCACCATTCACGGTAACGTGTTTATGGCTAACTAACTGGCGTGCACCAGAACGGGTTGTTGAAATACCTAAACGGTAAACTGTATTATCTAAACGTGCTTCTAATAACTGAAGTAAGTTATCACCGGTAATACCAGCACGTGAAGATGCTTTTTTAAACAAGTTACTGAATTGTTTTTCTAATACACCATAAGTATACTTTACTTTTTGTTTCTCCATTAACTGGATAGCATATTCAGATTGTTTTCCTCTTCTTTTTGATGAGCCATGTTGCCCAGGAGGATAATTTTTTCTGTCTAACACTTTATCAGGACCGAAGATTGGTTCTCTGAATTTACGTGCAATTTTTGATTTTGGGCCTGTATATCTTGCCATTTTTTTCTGTTTTAAAGTATCATCCAACCTCAAGCTGGAGATTCTTAGCTTTAAAATTAATTAAACTCTTCTCTTTTTAGGAGGACGACATCCGTTGTGAGGAAGTGGAGTAATATCTTTAATAGATGTTACTTCGATACCTGCTACTTGCAAAGTTCTGATTGCAGATTCACGACCTGAACCCGGACCTTTTACAAATACTTCAACTTTACGTAAACCTAAATCAAACGCAACTTTACCGCAATCTGAAGCTGCTTGACCAGCTGCATACGGCGTGTTCTTTTTAGAACCTTTAAAGCCCATTTTACCAGCAGAAGACCATGAAATAGTCTGTCCGTTGTTGTTTGTTAAGGTAACGATAATGTTGTTGAAGGTAGCATTGATATGGGCCTGACCAACAGGCTCAATTACAACGATACGTTTTTTTGTTACTTTTTTACTTTTAGCCATTTTATCTTTTAGATTCTAGATATGAGACTTGAGATATGAGATTTTCTCTACCCCGATACTCAGTATCCTAATTTTCTCTTTTATTCCAGATTTGAGCAGATTTTAAAGACATGGTGCTCACATCTAAAATCTCACATCTCATATCTATCAATTTCTATTTAGTAGCTTTTTTCTTGTTAGCAACTGTTTTTCTCTTACCCTTACGAGTACGTGAGTTATTCTTAGTACGCTGACCACGAGAAGGTAAACCTTTTCTGTGACGTAAACCGCGGTAACAACCGATATCCATTAAACGTTTGATGTTTAACTGAACCTCTGAGCGTAAAGCACCTTCTACTTTAATCTCATCGTTAATCATTGTACGGATTGCTGATAATTCATCATCAGACCAGTCTTGTACTTTTTTGTTCAAATCGATTCCTGCAGTAGTTAAAATACGTTGTGCAGTTGTTCTACCGATACCATAGATATAGGTTAAACCAATCTCTCCTCTTTTGTTTCTTGGTAAATCAATACCTGAAATCCTTGCCATATTTATTAATGTTTTGAAGTAATTCCGAACGGCGGGCCACCGTTGTGCGGTTGATTACAATATTCTTAATTACCCTTGACGTTGCTTGTATTTAGGATTTTTCTTGTTGATTACGTAAAGTTTTCCTTTACGGCGAATAATCTTACAATCAGCGCTACGTTTTTTAATTGATGATCTAACTTTCATTTTATTTGTATCTATAAGTAATGCGTCCTTTTGTTAAATCATAAGGAGACATTTCCAATTTAACTTTATCTCCAGGAAGGATTTTGATGTAGTGCATCCGCATCTTTCCTGAAATATGCGCAATAATCTCATGCCCGTTCTCGAGTTCTACCCGGAACATCGCATTAGATAACGCTTCTCTTATTACTCCGTCTTGTTCAATTGAGGCTTGTTTAGCCATATTTTATTGATTGTTACTTAATTAGCTGCTTCTAAACAGGGTTGCAAAATTAAATAAAAAATTTTAATTATTTATTTTTTTTGTTGTAAAACTTCTTCTATTATAGAAAACGTTGATAAAACATCTGCTTTGCCCTTTTTTACGGCTACTGTATGTTCAAAATGTGCCGATGGTTTATTGTCTTTACTGGTTACCGTCCATCCATCGTTATGGAATTTAACACCGGCTACGCCTGCATTGATCATGGGTTCTATCGCAATAACCATTCCCTCTTCAAGTTTTGGTCCTACGCCACGTTTCCCATAATTCGGAACTTCCGGTTTCTCGTGAAGTTTTATACCAACACCATGCCCTACGAGCTCTCTTACTACACCAAATCCATTAGCTTCTGCATATTGCTGAACAGCGAAACCGATATCACCGATACGCATACCAACAACAGCTTTTTCTATACCCAATTCCAGACAGCGTTTAGTAACCTCAACCAATTTCTGTTTTTCCGCATCTATTTCCCCGATAGAGAAAGTGTAAGCCGAATCGCCGAAATAATTATTTTTAATCACTCCACAATCAACTGAAATCAGATCTCCCTCCTGGATTACATACTCGCTTGGAAAACCGTGAACAACTTGCTCATTTGGCGAAATACATAAAGAATTAGGGAAACCATTATAGTTTAAAAATGCCGGAATCGCTCCGTGATCACTGATAAACTCGTAAGCTAGTTTATCTAACTGGATAGTAGTCATGCCTGCTTTTATCACCTTGGCCACTTCGGCTAAAGTTTTAGAAACAAGCATGGAACTTTCTCTTATTAACTCGATCTCTTCAAGAGATTTGTAATAAATTTTAGACATCCGTTACACTACAACGCTGCGTTGCTACTTGCAGCAGGAACACCTGTTCTGCCAGTAACTCTACCCGTTTTCATCAAACCATCATAATGGCGCATCAATAAATAACTTTCGATCTGTTGCAAGGTATCCAATACAACACCAACCAAAATCAATAAAGAAGTACCACCGAAGAAGTGCGCAAACTCTTGTTTAATGCCAAACTTAACAGCTAATGAAGGTAAAATAGCAATGATCGCCAAAAATACTGCACCCGGAAAAGTGATTTTAGAGATTACATCATCAATAAAAGTCGATGTTGCAAAACCCGGCTTAATACCTGGGATAAAACCACCGTTTTTCTTCATATCATCGCTCATTTGAGTTGGATTAACTGTAATTGCAGTATAGAAGAAAGTAAATGCGATAATTAAAAATGCGAATGTTAAGCTATAAGCCAACGAAGTTGTGTTGCTGAACTGGATTAACCAAGAACCTTGTAATGAAGGAACAAACTGCATTAAAGCACCTGGAATAAACATTAACGCCTGAGCAAAAATGATCGGCATAACACCCGCAGCATTAACCTTTAAAGGAATGTACTGACGGACACCACCAAACTGGCGGTTACCAACAATTTTCTTAGCGTATTGTACAGGTACTTTACGTACACCTTGAACAATTAAAATGGTAAACATTACCACTGCAAATAAGGCAACGATCTCTAAAACCAATGCAACAGGGCCTCCACCTTCACTAGATGAGCCAACACGTGCACTAAATTCTTGAGAAATTGCAACTGGTAAACGGGCAATAATACCAACCATGATGATTAGTGATGTACCGTTACCAATACCTTTATCCGTAATTTTTTCACCTAACCACATTACAAATAATGTACCTGCCGTTAATACAAACGTAGATAATATTAAGAATAAGGTATTTGGCAATAAAATAGCTTCTGCAGGAACTTGCGTTTTAACGTAACCAACAGATTGAACGATTGTGATCGCTACCGTTAGGTAACGGGTAATCTGGTTCATTTTTTTTCTACCACTTTCGCCCTCTTTCTGCATTTTTTGGAAAGAAGGAACAGCAATACCCAATAGTTGCACCACAATCGATGCAGAGATATAAGGCATTACCCCCAACGCTAAAATAGACACACGAGAGAAAGAACCTCCGGCAAACATATCTAGTAAGCCTAAGATTCCTGATTTTTCGTTATTGCCTAAAGCAGTTGGATCCACACCTGGTAAAACCACGTGAGATACGAAACGGTATACCAAAAGAATTAAGAGCGTAAACAATATACGCTCTTTTAATTCCTGAATTTTCCAGATATTACTTAAAGTAGTAAATAGCTTCTTCATTTAATAATTACAATTTTACAATAGAACCACCTGCAGCTTCAATAGCTTTTTGTGCGGTTGCAGAGAACGCATGTGCTGTAATTTCTAGCTTTGCTTTAACTTCACCGCGACCTAAAATTTTAACTAAGTCGTTTTTAGAAGCTAAACCATGTGCTTGTAAAGCAGCAAAATCGATAGTTGTTAAGCTGTGTTTTTCAGCTAAAGCTTGTAAAACATCTAAGTTTACACCAACATATTCTGTACGGTTAATTGGTTTGAAACCAACTTTAGGCACACGACGTTGTAAAGGCATTTGACCACCTTCGAAACCGATTTTGGTTTTGTGACCTGAACGAGAACCCGCACCTTTGTGACCACGGGTTGAAGTACCGCCACGACCAGAACCTGTACCACGACCAATTCTTTTGCTGTTTTTTGTAGAACCTACTGCAGGTTTTAAATTACTTAAATTCATTTTTTTGAATTTGTGTTGCCCTTCGCTTTCACTAAACAGGTACAACGATTAAACATATATAAAGGTAGTACCGGCTTTTACCCATACTACCTTTAAAACTTTTACTAGATTGCTTCGATTGCTACTAAATGGTTCACTTTGCGAACCATACCGATAATTTGTGGAGTAGCTTCAACCTCAACACTTTGGTTCATTTTAGATAAACCCAAAGCCTGAACGGTTCTTTTTTGGCGCTCGCTTCTGTCGATAACGCTTTTTACTTGTGTTATTTTGATCTTAGCCATGATATTATCCGTTAAATACTTTGTTTAAATCTATACCACGGGTTTGAGCTACTGAATAAGCATCACGCATTTTAGTTAATGCATCAACAGTTGCTTTTACCACGTTGTGTGGGTTAGATGATCCTTTAGATTTTGCTAATACGTTATGCACGCCAGCACTCTCTAATACAGCACGCATCGCACCACCAGCAATTACTCCGGTACCTACTGCAGCTGGTTTGATTAAAACAAAACCACCTGAGAATTTACCGATTTGCTCGTGAGGAACGGTACCATTTAAAATTGGAACTTTTACCAAGTTCTTTTTAGCATCATCCACACCTTTAGCGATTGCTTCAGTTACCTCTTTCGCTTTACCTAAACCGAAACCAACAACACCGTTTTCATCACCTACAACAACAATTGCTGAGAAGCTGAAAGTACGGCCACCTTTGGTTACTTTGGCAACGCGTTGTATACTAACCAAACGATCCTTTAATTCGATATCGGTGGTTTTTACTCTTTTTATATTAATAGTTGACATCTTACTTTTTCTTCAGATTAAAATACTAAACCAGCTTCGCGGGCACCCTCTGCCAACGATTTTACACGACCGTGGTATAAATAGCCATTTCTATCGAAAACAACTTCTTTAACACCTGCAGCAATTGCTTTTTCGGCAACTAATTTGCCTACTGCAACTGACTGATCGCTTTTGTTTCCAGTACCAGTAAAATCTTTCGATAATGATGATGCTGATGCTATTGTTTTACCGGTTACATCGTTAATTACCTGCGCATAAATCCCTTTATTGCTTCTATATACAGATAACCTTGGACGTTCTTCCGAACCGGTAAGTCTTTTTCTGATCCCTTTTTTAATACGATCTCTTCTTGATAATTTTTTACCTGCCATGATTACTATTTTTTAGATGCTGATTTACCTGCTTTTCTTCTTAACACTTCACCTACAAACTTGATACCTTTACCTTTATATGGCTCTGGTGCACGTAACGAACGGATTTTCGCTGCTACCTGACCGATCAATTGTTTGTCAATACTTTCTAAAATGATTTTAGGAGTCTGACCTTTTTCTGATTGTGTAGTTACTTTAATCTCTTCTGGTAATTGGAATACATAGTGGTGAGAATAACCTAGAACTAAATCTAATGTATTACCTGTGTTTGTAGCACGGTAACCAACACCTACTAATTCTTGAGTTAATTTATAACCATCTGTAACACCAACAACCATGTTGTTAAGCAATGAGCGATATAAACCGTGTAATGCTTTGTGTTTCTTTTGATCTGATGGACGTTGAACTGTTAAAATTCCATCTTCTTGACTTACAGTGATATCTGAATCTACTGCTTGTGTTAATTCACCTTTAGGACCTTTTACAGTTACTACGTTATCTTTTGATACGGTAATTGTAACACCTGCAGGGATTGTAATTGGGGCTTTTCCTATTCTTGACATTGTGCTGTTCTCCTAATATTAATAAACGTGACACAATACCTCACCACCAATGTTTAATTTGGCTGCTTCTTTATCAGTCATTACACCTTTAGAAGTAGATAAGATTGCGATACCTAAACCGTTTAATACTCTTGGCATATTTTCAACACCAGCATAGTTTCTCAAACCTGGTTTACTTACTCGCACTAATGTACGAATAGCAGGAACTTTAGTAATTGGATTGTACTTCAAAGCAATTTTAATCGTGCCTTGAACTGTAGTATCTTCAAACTTGTAGTTCGCGATGTAACCTTTGTCAAAAAGAACTTTGGTAATTTCTTTTTTAAGGTTTGATGCAGGAATTTCTACAACACGGTGGTTGGCCTTAATGGCATTCCTTACTCTTGTTAAATAATCTGCTATTGGATCTGTATTCATTTTTTATTGTTTTTGATAGTGGTTTCCTTTCCCGATCTCACATCGGGATGGGACCTTCTATCGGTTAAAATTCTTTTTTTAGTATATAGATATAAGTATCAAGTATCGAGACACAATTTGGTCTTGATACCTGATACTACAGGACTCAAATACTATTTATATTACCAAGATGCTTTTTTAACACCTGGTATTTTACCGTCTAGTGCCATTTGGCGGAACGTTACCCTTGAAATACCAAAGGTACGCATATATCCACGAGGGCGACCAGTTAATTTACAACGGTTGTGTAAACGTACCGGAGATGAGTTTTTAGGTAATTTATCTAAACCCTCGAAATCTCCTGCAGCTTTTAATACTGCACGTTTTTCAGCGTATCTAGCTACCAATTTTTGGCGCTTAACTTCGCGTGCTTTTACACCTTCTTTTGCCATTATTCTGCTGTTTTTTGATTTTTAAATGGTAATCCGAATTGTTTCAATAACTCAAGCGCCTCAATGTCAGATTTTGCCGAAGTTACGAAAGTTATATCCATACCTAAAATTTTATTGATTTTATCGATATTAATCTCAGGGAAGATGATTTGCTCAGTAACACCTAATGTATAGTTACCTTTTCCATCAAATCCTTTATCATTAATACCTTTGAAATCGCGGATACGAGGCAAAGCTACAGAGATCAAACGATCTAAGAACTCGTACATGTTGTTATCGCGTAATGTAACACGTACACCTACTGGCATACCTTTACGTAATTTAAAGTTAGAGATATCTTTCTTTGAATTAGCCGGAACCGCCTGCTGACCAGTAATGGTAGTCAACTCAACGATAGTGGTATCCATAATTTTCTTATCAGTAACAGAAAAACGACCAACACCCTGATTGATACAGATTTTTTCCAATTTAGGAACCTGCATTACAGTTTTGTACTGAAATTTTTCTTTTAGTGCATTTACAACTTCTTCTTTGTATTTGCTTTTTAATCTAGGTGTAGCCATTATTTAATCTCCTCTCCTGAAATTTTAGCAACTCTAACTAATTTACCATCTGCGTTAAGTTTACGACCTACGCGGGTAGCTTTACCAGATTTTGGATCAACCAACATCAAGTTAGAAATGTGAAGAGCAGCTTCTTTTTTAATAATACCACCGTTTGGATTAGCAGCATTTGGTTTAGTATGTTTAGATACTAAGTTGATGCCTTCCACAATGGCTCTGTTTTTATCTGTAAGTACTGAAAGTACTTTTCCTTGTTGACCTTTTGAATCGCCAGCAATGACTTTAACTAAATCTCCTGTGCGGATTTTAAGTTTTGATGGTGTATTTACTTTGTTTCCCATTTTATAATACCTCCGGTGCTAATGATACAATTTTCATGAATTGTTTTTCACGTAGTTCTCTCGCAACCGGGCCAAAGATACGTGTACCTCTTGGCTCATCCTGTGCGTTCAATAATACAGCAGCATTATCGTCAAAACGGATATAAGAACCATCTTTACGACGGATTTCTTTTTTAGTTCTTACAACAACTGCTTTAGAAACTGTACCTTTTTTAATGTTACCAGAAGGTAACGCGCTTTTTACGGTAACAACTACTTTATCACCAATTGAAGCATAACGTTTGCCGGTTCCACCTAGCACACGAATTACTAATACTTCTTTTGCGCCGCTGTTATCAGCAACGTTTAATCTCGATTCCTGTTGTACCATCTTATTTAGCTCTTTCTAAAATTTGTACCAATCTCCAGTTCTTGTTTTTACTCAAAGGACGAGTTTCCATAATCAATACTGTATCACCGATACCGCATTCATTTTTCTCGTCGTGAGCCATAAATTTGGTAGTTTTCTTTACGAACTTACCATAAATCGGGTGTTTTACTTTACGTTCCACGCTCACTACAACAGATTTATCCATCTTGTTGCTTACCACTAACCCGGTTCTTGTTTTTCTTAATTGTCTTTCCATGTCGACTCTCAAATTATTTAGTTTCAGTAGCTGACTCAGTGTTTTTCACTTTAGTCAACTCAGTGTTTAAACGGGCTATGTCTTTCCTTACTTTTGCAATACGCGAAGGATTTTCGATAGCTGAAATAGTGTGAGCGAACTTCAATTTTGATAAGTTCTCTTTTTCTTCCGCAATCTTAGCTACTAATTCTTCTTTTGAAAGCCCTGTGATTTCTGAATTTTTCATTTTTCTTTTTCTTTTACGTTGAGTGTAGCGGTTATAATAAACAAGTATTTACAACATTCACCTCAACACTTTACTATGCTTCTACGTAATCTCTACGTACTACGAATTTGGTTTGGATCGGTAATTTCTGAGCTGCTAAACGCAATGCTTCTTTAGCAACTTCTAAAGGCACGCCTTCAGCTTCGAAAATTACACGTCCAGGTCTTACAACTGCTACCCAATACTCAGGAGCACCTTTACCTTTACCCATACGTACCTCAGCAGGTTTTTTAGTTACCGGTTTGTCCGGGAAGATCCTGATCCATACTTGGCCTTCACGTTTCATGAAACGAGTTACGGCAATACGGGCAGCCTCTATCTGACGACTTGTGATCCAAGTAGCTTCTAGAGATTTGATACCGAAAGATCCGAATGCTAACTCAGCTCCACGAGAAGCTAAACCCTTCATTCTGCCTTTTTGCATCTTCCTGAACTTCGTTCTTTTTGGCTGTAACATTTTATTTTGTTCTAATCGTTAAACGATGTTAATAAATCAATTATTTACGAGGACCTCTGTTAGCGCCTGCGCCACCACCTCTGTTTGCACCACCTTGGCCTGGACCACGACCGCCACCTTGGTTTCCACCACGTCTGTCGTTACCACCGCCGCGGTTATCTCTTCCGCCACCACGGTTATCTCTTCCACCGAAAGCTGGTTTATCTGATGCGCCTTTTGGACCGTTGTTTGCTGCACCAATGTTTGGAGACAAATCACGTTTTCCATAAACCTCACCTTTGCAGATCCAAACTTTAACACCTATTTTACCATAAGTAGTTAAGGCTTCAGCTAAAGCGTAATCGATATCAGCACGGAATGTATGCAAAGGCACTCTTCCTTCTTTGTACTGCTCAGTACGTGCCATCTCAGCACCACCTAAACGACCAGAAGTCATGATTTTGATACCTTCAGCACCCATACGCATGGTTGATGCGATAGAAGATTTCATTGCTCTACGGAATGAGATCCTTGCTTCTAATTGTTTTGCAACACCTTCTGCAACTAATTGTGCATCAAGCTCTGGGCGTTTAATTTCGAAGATGTTAATTTGAATTTCCTTTTTAGTCAATTTCTTTAACTCTTCTTTGATTTTATCAACCTCAGCACCTGCTTTACCGATTACGATACCTGGACGAGCTGTGTGGATAGTTACAGTGATACGTTTTAAAGTACGCTCGATAACTACTTTTGCAACACCGCCTTTTGCGATACGGGCAGAAAGGTATTTTCTTATTTTCTCATCTTCAACTAATTTATCGGAGTAGTTGTTGCCACCGAACCAGTTAGAATCCCATCCTTTGATAATTCCTAACCTGGCACCTATTGGATTTGCTTTTTGTCCCATTTCCTAATTAGTTTTGAGTTTCTGTGTTTTTACTATCTACAATCAGCGTTACGTGGTTAGAACGTTTACGAATTCTATATCCACGGCCTTGAGGAGCTGGACGTAAGCGTTTTAACTGACGGCCACCATCAACCATAACTGTTTTTACAAAAAGTTGGTTTTCTTCAGGGCGGGCACCTTCATTTTTAGATTCCCAGTTTTTGATAGCAGATAATAATAATTTCTCAACTCTTATTGCTGCTTCTTTATTGGTAAACTTTAAAATGCTTAATGCTTTTTCTACACGTTCACCTCTGATAAGATCTACAACCAAACGCATCTTACGCGGTGAGGTTGGACAATTGTTTAATTTTGCTATTGCTTCCATTGTCTAATTATTTTTTCTTTTCAGCGTGTCCTCTGAATGTTCTGGTTGGAGCAAATTCTCCCAACTTGTGACCAACCATGTTTTCTGTAACGTACACAGGGATAAATTTATTTCCGTTGTGTACAGCAAATGTATGATTCACGAAATCTGGTGATATCATTGATCTGCGAGACCAAGTTTTGATTACAGACTTTTTGCCTGAATCATTCATAGAGTTTACTTTTTTCTCTACGTTATGGTCAATATAAGGTCCTTTTTTTATCGAACGAGCCATTATTTCTTCCTTCTCTCTATGATGTAACGATTAGAATATTTTTTAAGTTCTCTGGTTTTGTAGCCTTTAGCTAAAACGCCATTTCTTGAACGTGGGTGACCACCTGATGATCTACCTTCACCACCACCCATTGGGTGATCTACTGGGTTCATCGCTACCGGTCTAGTTCTCGGACGACGGCCCAACCAACGTTTACGACCTGCTTTACCTAATACTTCGTTTGCGTGATCTGAGTTAGATACAGCACCGATAGTAGCAAGACAAGTAGTCAAGATTAAACGGGTTTCGCCTGAAGGCATTTTTAAAGTAGCATATTTACCATCGCGGGCAGCTAATTGTGCATAAGCACCTGCACTACGAGCTAATTGTGCTCCTTTTCCAGGGTGAATCTCCACGTTGTGGATGATAGAACCTAATGGAATGTTCGATAATTTTAAAGTGTTACCTACTTCTGGTGCTGCTTTATCGCCCGATAATAATACCGAACCAACTTGCAATCCTTCAGGAGCGATGATATAACGCTTCTCGCCATCTGCATAATGTAATAATGCGATGCGGGCAGTACGGTTTGGATCGTATTCAACAGTAGCTACTGTTGCAGGAATATCAAATTTATCGCGTTTGAAGTCGATTAAACGATATGATTTTTTGTGACCACCGCCCATGTAGCGCATAGTCATTTTTCCTGTGTTGTTACGTCCACCAGACTTTTTTGATGATACAACCAATGATTTTTCGGGCTTGGTTGCTGTAATCTCCGTAAAACTAGCACCAACTCTGAAGCGGGTACCTGGAGTAACTGGTTTAAATTTTCTTAAGCCCATAGTTATAATGAATTATTAAATTAAAGGGTTGCGTAATAATCTATTGTTTCGCCGTCTTTTAACGTTACGATAGCTTTTTTGTATTTCGGGCTACGGCCAGATACAAAACCCGCTTTAGTGTAACGAGATTTAGCTTTTCCATCAACAACCATAGTGTTAACTGCAACGATGGTTACACCGTACAATTTCTCAATAGCTGCTTTAATTTGGATTTTGTTAGCCTTATGGTTAACGCTAAAAGTGAAACGGTTAGATTTCTCAGTTAAAGCTGAAGCTTTTTCGGTTAATATTGGTTTTTTTAAAATTTCCATATTACTTGGCAAACGCCTCCTCCAAAGTTTTAACAGAATCAGCAGTTAACACAAGTACACCAGCGTTTAATACATCATAAGTATTTAAATCTGCTGCCGAGATTACTTTAGTTTTCTGAACGTTTCTGCTTGATAAATAGATATTATTATTTTGTGCAGGTAAAACCAATAAAGTTTTTTGAGTATCTACTTTTAAAGCAGCCAATAAACTTGTATAGTTTTTAGTTTTAATGGTATCGAAGTTGAAATCTTCTAAAACTACCACGTTGTTGTCTTTTGCTTTATAAGCCAAAGCAGATTTACGTGCTAATGATTTTAATTTCTTGTTCAATTTAAAACTGTAATCACGTGGCTGAGGACCGAAAACACGACCACCACCGTTAAATAACGGAGATTTAATGCTACCAGCACGGGCACCACCTGTACCTTTTTGTTTGTATAGTTTGCGAGTTGAACCAGCAATCTCATTACGTTGTTTAGATTTGTGCGTACCTTGACGTTGGTTAGCCAAATACTGCTTAACATCTAAATAAATCGCGTGGTCGTTAGGCTCGATACCAAATACCGATTCAGGAAGTTGCACCTTGGCACCTGTTTCTTTACCCGAAATGTTTAATACTTTAACTTCCATCTGATTATTTGTCTAAGATTACGTAAGAACCTTTAGCTCCTGGAATGGAACCACTAACTACTAATAAGTTTTGCTCAGCATAAACTTTCAAAACCTGTAAGTTTTGAATTTTTACCCTGTCTCCACCTGTTCTTCCAGCCATGCGCATTCCTTTGAATACACGTGAAGGGAATGATGATGCTCCCAATGAACCTGGGGCACGTAAACGGTTATGCTGACCGTGAGTCTGCATACCAACACCGGCAAATCCGTGGCGTTTTACAACACCTTGAAAACCTTTACCTTTTGAGGTACCTACAACATCAACAAAATCGCCTTCTGCGAATGCGTCAACGGTTACTACATCACCTAAATTAAGTGAAGTTGTAAACGAATCGAATTCTACCAGCTTGCGTTTCGGAGTTGTGTTTGCTTTCGCGAAATGGCCTTTTAACGGTTGAGTTGTGTTTTTCTCTTTTTTCTCATCATAACCCAATTGGATTGATGAATACCCGTCTTTTTCTTCGGTCTTTACTTGTGTAACTACACAAGGCCCAGCCTCGATTACCGTACAAGGAATGTTTCTTCCTTCGGCATCAAAGATACTGGTCATTCCTACTTTTTTTCCAATAATTCCTGACATTTTATCTTTTCTTTTTAACACCCATCGAAGCAGTAGGGCTTCGTTCAAGGTGGTTGTACATCCCCCGAAAGGGACGGCAAAGATAGACAAGAATTATTAATTTTCAAATAGTTAGCCAAATATTTTTTCAAATAAATTGCTGATATGATGGGATTTAACTAAAAAAGAGATGTTAATGTGCCAAACCACCATTTAAACTGATGGTTATGATCGCTAAAATAATAAATCCAATGAGTACATATAGGTAATCGCGCTCAATTAAAAAGCTGAAAATAGCGAAAACAATGCGGGCAATCGGCGTAAAAATCAACATCAGGATGCCAAACTGCACAATTGCATCTCCCTGAAAAGTAGATACTCCTTTAAATATAGCCAGTATAGAAGAAAACTTGCTCAGCTCAGGTTTAAAAACTTTATAATCGGTAATGGTCCAACTATTATGGATCAGGAAAATGGCGCCACCTATTAAAACAATGCTCATCGAAATAATTACACCTGCGCGCAGAAGCGTGCCTAAAATTACCTGAATATCCTTATCGTTTAAGTTTTCTTTTCCTATTGTACTCATTATAATCCGCTTATTCCTTTATAAATCATCTGCAATGCCAAGAATACAACAACTACGGCAAATATCATTTTGAGCTTATCGGTTTTGGCTCGTAATAAAATTTTTGAGCCAATAGTTGCGCCTGTTAGCACCCCAACACAAACGGGCATGGCAATGCCCGGATCGATCTGGCCGCGATGTAAGTAAACCACTGCACTTGCAGCAGCAGTAACACCCATCATAAAATTACTTGTTGTGGTTGATACCTTAAAGGGCAAACGCATAATATTATCCATCGCGATTACTTTTAATGCCCCACTCCCAATACCCAGCAAGCCCGATAATGTTCCGGCAAAAAGCATCATTAAAAAACCTCCCGGAACATGTTTTACCGCATATGGATGATCTATACCTTTATCTGGATAAGATCCATTGAGCTTAAAAAAATTGGCCCATTTATCGGTGTTATCCAAAGTAGTATGATCTACCTTTTTCTTTAGTGTCATGATGGCCGAAAAAATCAGGATACAGCCAAATAGAATAGCAATATAGTTGGCGTTTAGATAAACAGCTACAATTGCACCGCACACCGCACCTATTGTGGTCGCGATTTCTAAAAACATTCCAATCCGGATATTGGTAATCCCTTCTTTTACATAAGCCGCTGCAGAACCCGAAGAGGTTGCAATAACAGAAACAATCGATGCACCTATAGCATAATGGATATCAACCCCTAAAGCTAAAGTGAGCAATGGAATAATAATTACTCCCCCACCCAAGCCCGTTAGTGAACCCAATAATCCGGCTAAAAAAGCACCTAATAAAATGATAATGGTAAACAGCAATACCGACATGCGGGCAAATATAATGCACTCTTTTTGGGTAAACGAAGAATTAAGGGAATAAAATAAAGTCTATATGTTATATCGATGATGTAAGATCGGAGGCGGAAAATGGAAGTTTACAGCATCGTAATTTTGAATGGGTGAATTATGAATGTGTAAATATAGCACCTGTCCTTTAGATCATTCAAAATTCAATCATTAACTATGACTTATAATGAAGTTTACTTTCCTTATTCAAATCAACATCCCGAAAACTTTCAAGTAGTTCGAAAGCAATTTGCCGAACGATTTCAGGAATTGGGTTAATGGCCGATTTGTTGCCTTCAGCATCTTTAATCGTCCAGCCCGAAGTATTTAGCACCAAGGGCTCGGTATTAGCTAATGATTTAATTATTTTAGCTCTTGTAAAAGCAATCCCGTCCGAATCGACGATTATTTTTTTATTGTTCCACCAGTTTTCTTGTGTTACTGCGTTTAAAGCAGAACGGTCTAACCTGGCAGCATACCCCCACCCCGTTCCAGTATGATGCGCCAGTTTCAATAATCCGATAAAATTAGTGAGGCTTTTGGAATTATAAATCTCCGAACTGCAATACATATCGAGATGGCTTAATTTAAGCTGGCTCACCAATGCTTTTGCATGATCGGAGTTATGGAAAATCACAACGATTTTTTCGGCAATTGACGGAATAGCAGCATCAGTTCCTTTATCGTACTCCCTACAAAGTATTTCTATCTCTATTAATTGTTGTTGCAACAGCGAAACCAGTTCAGGTTTAGGCAGCGTGGTCTTCATTCCTGATGGTTACTTCCCTAACCGCTTAATCATCTCGGCACTCAAATCCCTACCATCATTTAAACGGTTGGCAAAAAATGATTTTGCTGCTTCAAAATGTTCTTTGTAGCCCTTTAAATCGCCATAACCTATAATAGAAGCCCATTCATGTACAGCAGTATGGAATTCTAAATCATCACCACGGATCGATTTATCATACAAAGCAGTGTTGATCGATTCCTCTAACATGGCTTCGTTTTTGAAAAGATATTCGGCAATACCCAACCTCAATTTAAAAGGTGGTGTTTGGCAGATCAGGTTATCATAAGGATTTACCCCCATTTTATACCAGGCATATACCATACTCAGCAAACTTAAATGCGAATTTGGTTTCTGTTTATGACTGGCGTCTGATAGGCTGAATTCTTTCATAATATTATCATCCAATAGCAAAAGTGAACGGCTCTCATGAAAGACAAAATCACGTGCCGCATAGATCTTTTCTCTAAACGCTGCCTCATTTTCGCAGATCATCAGTTTAAACAGCTCAGATTCTGCCTGGGCATAATATTTTACCTGTTTCTGTGCATAAGGATTTAAAATGGCTAAACCGGCATAAATGTGCGATTTGTAACTAAAAATCCTCAGTGTGGTCAAAATTTTCACATTATCGATTCCACCCGCATAAGCAGGATTATCCCAGGGGAAGAAACCTGCATTTTTCCATGCTGAGCCCATACTTTCGAAACCCATGTGTGTTACCGCCTGTGTATCGGCCACAATGCGATCGTGCTCCCTGTAATCGTCCATTTCTATAATGTTCGATTTTAAAGATTTATAAATTTCTAAAGCTTTAGCATAAACAGCATCGGTAGCACGGTGACGTACCACCACAAGTGTTTGCCCCTCCGGGCTAAATGCCGGACCATGCAAAGAATGGCAGGTTACAATCTGCGTATCTTCTGGAAGGTGTTTTTCGAAAGCAGCAATTTCAGGATGTTTAACCGAGGTTTGCCCGGCAACTATGGCACCATATTTTGTTGAACGGGCAAAAGTAGCCACTACCTCATCAATTTTTTCAGCTTCAACACAATAGATAATAAAGTCTGATTTACGGGCAACCTCATGACCATCGATTAAGACTTCGATTCCTTTAGGTTCCAGCTCATTTTTTAAATCTGTAAAACGTAAGGGCATATCTGCCCCACATACCTTATAACCCGCGTTTACAAAAGATAGTGCATACAATTTGCCCATATCTCCTAAACCAATAATTCCTATTTGCATGAAACAAATGTAACCTATCGCAAATAAATTTATAATAAAACTTAGATAAAATTGTTATTTAGAATGTTAAACCAAAACAATTTTATCGATTTGCCAAAACCTTAAACAAATTTACTAACCGGGAAATAGATAAAAATGTAGTTTTACATTCTAACACCTATATTTAAACTATGCAGAAAATTAAACACACCCTATTGTTTTTAGGCGCTATGCTATTTTTAAACGTTGCGTTTGGGCAAACTTTGCCTGACACTACAAAAAATACTGATCCATCTCTAAATGGCCAGTACCAATTCATGTTAAAGAAATCCAAGAGCTTCAACGGCGCAAGGCTGATTAACCCAAACCGGTTATCATCTTTATGGAAAAGTGTTAACGATACGCTAAGAAAGGAACGCAAGCAATTGCAGGAGGCCAGGCAGGAAATTAAAGCGCAGGCTGGTAATATTTTGAGCTTAAAAGGTGAAGTAACCGGAAAAGAAAGCTCGCTGGCCAATGCTACTGCTTCGGTTAATGAAATTAAGTTTTTAGGTATTGCCTTTGATAAAGGAACCTACAACACCATTGTATGGTCGATAATTATTATACTGGCCATTGGCTTGGCTTTTATTATTTTCCAATCTGGCAAATTAAGGCACGAGGCTAAGTATCGTACAGAACTTTACCAGGAAGTGGCCGACGAGTTTCAGGCACACAAAGTAAAGGCAAAAGATAAAGAAATGAAACTTGCACGTGAGCTGCAGGATGAGCGTAATAAATGGGACGATGGCCGGGGAAGATAACTTAATCTTTCGGCAGGCTACCATTGACAGACTTCAATAGAAAAATCATCATCTCGGACCGAAGCAATACGGAGCGCAGAGATCTTTAAAACTATTGATTTATGCTATAAATTAAAATTCAGGACGACAATACTTTTTTATTATAAGTAAAGCAGGGCTTGTGGCACTTCGGTTCTGCTAGCCCCGTCATTCGCTACTTCCGATGAAGAATCGGAATCGCTACTGGTTAATTCCACTTACGGTAGTACCATTTGGCCAACTAAACCCCAATCAGGATGCCAACTCCTTTAATTGGCAGAAGCAAGAGCGGGAATACTCTTCCCTAAAAGCTACCACAACTTCATTCAAAAAAATGACGATTTTTAAAAAACATGTTAAAACAGCTACGTTTCTGAAGGAAAAGATATTCCCTTAATATTCCGATATAAATCTACAGCATAAAGATCTGTCATACCCGAAACAAAATCCAATACACTCTGTATAATAGAATAAATATCGGTTAAATCGGTATGATATTGTTTAGGAATAAGTTTAACCAGTTTCTTGTAATAGTGTGTATTGTTATGAATAAGTGCAGGAACAAACTCTTCTAATAAACCAGCCATAATTTTGTAACCAGCTACCTCTTTTTGTATAACCGACGAGAAATTGTAGATACGCTCAACTGAGATTTTTTCTACGGCTTTCCAGGCTGAAATATAGGGTTCGGGCAGTAAATCGGTTAAACTTTGATTAAGCTCCCCTTTCAATAATTTTTCTTGTTCTCTAAAAAATATGGCTGCACATTGGTTAGTTAACGTGTTAATTGCTTTTGCCCTTAACAAACCGATTTTTGCATCGTCGTCTTCATAATCATTTTTTAAACGATCTTCTATGGTGCTAGAATTGGCAAATGGCAACAGATAACTTTTTACTTCTTCGTATGAAAGTATCTTTAATCGGTGTGCATCTTCCAAATCAATGATGCTATAGCAGATATCATCGGCAGCTTCTACCAGATAAACCAAAGGATGGCGTTTATAAATGAGATATTCGCCTTCTTCTTTCTCCAAATGAAGTTCGGCTGCGATCTTTTGAAAAGTTTCTTCTTCTGACTGAAAAAAACCGTATTTCTTACGGTGCAATAACCCCTTTTGTTTACCCGCAATTGAAGCGCAGGGATACTTTGCAATCGACGCCAGAGTAGAATAAGTTAAGGCATAGGCATCGTTGCCTTTTCCTTTTAAAGGATGGGTAAGAATCCGGATGGCATTTGCATTACCTTCAAAATTAATTAAATCGTGCCACTGCGATTCGTTCATTTCTTTCTGATAAACTTTCCCATCACCATCGGTAAAATATCGTGAAATAGCTGCTTCTCCTGAGTGCCCAAAGGCTGGGTTTCCTAAATCATGCGCTAATGCAGCCGCGGCCACTATATTACCTACTTCATTAATTAAAGGAACATCTTTAATCAGTTGCAGCTGATGTTCTTCCACACTTTTTAAAAATATATTTGCCATTGAGCGGGCTACGCTGGCAACCTCTAAACTATGTGTTAAGCGGTTGTGTACAAAAACACTTCCAGGTAATGGGAAAACCTGGGTTTTATTCTGCAATCTTCTAAAAGGAGATGAAAAAATCAACCGGTCGTAATCACGCTGAAAATCTGAACGTGCCCGATCTGTGCTGGCACCATATTGCTCTTGTCCGTATCTCCTATTCGAAAGTAAATATTTCCACTCCATTTATCCCGTTGGCATTTAAAATTTGGCGCAAGTTAAACAAAACGCGAAAATGGTTAAGCATAAAAATTTAGGTAAATTTTACCATTAAAATTGTGCTTCAAACTATTTCTAACCTCATCTGTTTAGTATAAATAGATAATACTATGAAAACGAATATATATAACAAGAAAGAGCATATTGAAGGTTATGTAGGATCGGGTGATGGGCAATCAGAAAAATCTGATGTACAAAAAGCTTACGATGCAGGTAACAACACCGATATAGTAACCAGTTATGGAAAAGAACCGAGCGAGTTGATTAAAGGAAATCCTTTAGCCAAAGACGGCCTGGATAATTCTGGCACACAAGGCAAAGATTCGCTTAGCGATGACGCATATAATAGCGCTGATAAAAACCCAACCATAAAGAGCGCCGCAAGCCATACCGGAAGTTCATCTGAAGATTTTAAAACAAATACTGGCATTAATGAGGCGGATGAAAACCATGCATTAAATACAGGAATATAAACAGGCAATTATGGGAATATTAAAATATGCTGTTTTAGGGGCAGCAGCCATATATGGTTTTAAGTATGCCACAAAAAAGCGGGCAGCTGATGGAAAATCATTAATTGACGACTTAAAGGAAAAAGTTCCAGCATACATAGATAAGATTAAGAATTATTCTGAAAAAATAAGACAGGATTATCGGCAAACAAGTGATTTATACTGACAGTTAACCTAGTACAGAAATACACATTAGCTTGACATATATCAATATATTAATACCAAAGGTCTTGTAAATTGACGATAAGTTCTTGAAATTTGCAGCGCTGTAGGATTCGCGACAAAGATTAAAAAAAAATCAGAGACTAACGATTTAAGGGCATTTGTTCTTGATTAACGCATTTCAGTTGTGGAATCCTAATTAATTTCCATCTACCGGAAAATGCATAAATTTTATAAAGGGATTATTCTATATGGATAGTCTCTTTATAACCAGATTATAAATCTTTCCCTTTCAAACCTTTCTCCTTATTCTTATTTCTATTTCCAATGTCTTCACTCTGACTTAAATTCAAATTTTCATTTACGGCATGTGTAGGATCATTTTCAGCTTTCGATAAATGCGACGCTGCTGGTTCATCTTTACGTTTAAAATCGGCGCGTTTATGCCCATAAGTAGCCTCTCCATTATCCCATTCTATATCTTCCTCATTGTGGTTAATCTCCTCATTAGGATCGACATTTTTATTTTCATTACTTTCCATAGCCATTCTTTTGTAGATGCTTCTGTTATAACAACAATTGGTACAATAAAAAGTTTAATTGTATACCAGCTGGTCTTTTCGTCTCATCTTACCCATCCTGCAATCAATTGCTGCTATTGTATGCCTTTACTTTGATCAATCTCTCTACTACTGTCCAAATCATCTTTAGTGGATCCATTTTCATCACGATGTTTTGGTGGATTTTCCATTCTGCTTTCTTCTAGTTCAGAAAAATCACCATCTTTTTGATTAACCACTTCGCCATGAGCGGAAGGTTTATCTTTCAGTTCTTCTTTAGGATCGGCAAAATCCTGTCCCTCAACAGGTAATCCTTCTCGTCTCTTTTCTTTATTAGTCATACCAATACAACCAGCCAGTTCAGCTTTTGTTTTGGAATTTGGGGCATATAAAAAAAGGCCTCGATTTGCATCGAGACCTTTTCTGTTCTTTTAAAATCAATTAAACTTTGATTTCAACTTCAACACCACTAGGTAATTCAAGTTTCATTAAAGCATCAACCGTTTTAGAGTTAGAGCTATAAATATCCAATAAACGTTTGTAAGCGCACAATTGGAATTGCTCTCTAGCTTTTTTGTTTACGTGTGGAGAACGTAAAACAGTAAAGATTTTTTTCTCTGTAGGAAGTGGAATCGGACCACTTACCACTGCACCCGTAGGTTTAACAGTTTTTACGATTTTCTCAGCAGATTTATCTACCAAGTTGTAATCGTAAGATTTTAATTTAATTCTGATTCTTTGGCTCATCTTATTTTTAATTATGGTTTCCTGTTAGAGCTATTAACAACAGAAACCGGATTTATCTTTTTTAGAAGCAAGTATTTAGAAGCAAGTATCAAGATTGATAGTTCGTCTTAATACTTGCTACTTTTATCTTGATACTAACTAGTCTTCAGATTTTACTCTTCCTTTAGATTTAGCTACTACTTCATCCTGAACGTTTTTAGGCGCTGGCTCGTAGTGGTCGAATTCCATTGTAGAAGTTGCACGGCCTGAAGTGATGGTACGTAACTGGGTTACATAACCGAACATTTCAGAAAGTGGTACCAATGCTTTAATTACCTGAGCACCGTTACGGGTATCCATACCTTGTAACTGACCACGACGACGGTTCATATCACCGATTACATCACCCATGTTTTCTTCAGGGGTTAAGATTTCGATTTTCATGATTGGCTCCATCAAAGCAGGTCTACATTTAGGTAAAGCCTCACGATATGCCATACGGGCAGCAAGCTCGAATGATAAAGCATCCGAATCGACTGCGTGGAATGAACCATCAATCAAACGTACTTTCATATCAGGAAGCGGATAACCAGCTAATACACCATTTGTCATTGCAGATGCAAAACCTTTCTCAACTGAAGGGATAAACTCACGAGGAATAGCACCACCCACAATTTCGTTTACGAATTGCAAACCACCTTTTTCAAAATCAGCATCAATTGGTGAAATCACAACTTTGATATCGGCAAATTTACCACGACCACCTGATTGTTTTTTGTAAACTTCGCGGTGTTCAGTAGTACCGAAGATTGCCTCTTTGTAAGCTACTTGTGGCGCACCTTGGTTAACCTCTACTTTAAATTCACGTTTTAAACGGTCAATTAAGATATCTAAGTGAAGCTCGCCCATACCAGAAATTACAGTCTGACCAGTTTCCTGATCGGTTTGAACTCTGAATGTAGGATCTTCTTCAGCCAGTTTAGATAAGCCCATACCTAATTTATCAACGTCAGCCTGAGTTTTAGGCTCAATAGCTAAACCGATAACCGGATCAGGGAATACCATCGATTCAAGAACGATTGGGTTTTTCTCATCACAAAGGGTATCACCAGTTTTGATATCTTTAAATCCAACTACAGCAGCAATATCACCAGCAGCCACATTAGGCACAGGATTTTGCTTGTTTGCGTGCATTTGGAAGATACGTGAAATACGCTCTTTGCTTTCTGAACGTGTGTTGTAAACGTAAGAACCAGCTTCTAAATTACCCGAGTAAACACGGATAAAACATAAACGGCCTACAAATGGGTCAGTTGCAATTTTAAATGCTAAAGCTGCAAATGGCTCATTGATGCTTGGTTTTAATAAAACTTCAGCACCTGTATCTGGGTTAGTACCTGTTACACCTTCTGAATCAAGAGGCGAAGGCAATAACTCCATCACGTAATCTAACATGGTTTGAACACCTTTGTTTTTGAAAGATGAACCACATACCATAGGAACGATTTTAGCATCTAAAACAGCTGCACGTAAAGCGTCTAAAACTTCGCGCTCAGTGATGGTTTCAGGAGCATCGAAGAATTTCTCCATTAGAGACTCATCATAATCAGCAACTGATTCCAATAATTTCTCTCTCCACTCAGCAACCTCATCAATCATATCTTCTGGGATTGGCACTTCAGTAAAAGTCATACCTTTATCGTGCTCATTCCAAACGATACCACGGTTGTTGATCAAATCAACCACACCTTTGAAGTTATCTTCAGAACCGATAGGTAATTGCAAAGGAACTGCATTACTACCCAACATGTCTTTAACTTGCTTAACAACTTTTAAGAAGTCAGCACCAGAACGGTCCATTTTGTTAACGAAACCGATACGGGCAACATTATAGTTGTTAGCTAAACGCCAGTTAGTTTCTGATTGAGGCTCAACACCATCAACAGCAGAAAACAAGAACACTAAACCATCCAATACACGTAACGAGCGGTTTACCTCTACGGTAAAATCCACGTGTCCTGGTGTATCGATAATGTTCATGTGATAGTTCTGGTTTCTGTATTTCCAGTTAACTGTAGTTGCAGCAGAAGTAATGGTAATACCACGCTCTTGCTCTTGTGCCATCCAGTCCATTGTTGCAGCACCTTCGTGCACCTCACCAATTTTATGACTTACACCAGCATAATAAAGGATACGCTCAGTTGTTGTAGTTTTACCCGCATCAATGTGAGCAGCAATTCCAATATTTCTTGTAAATTTTAAATCTCTTGCCATGTTATGTTTTTGATTTATCTGATTTTAAATGATTACACCGATTATGTTAAAACAAATCGGTGTAATTTATCTAATCAGTATAATCTTCTAATTAAATCTGTGTAATCTTACTAATCTGTTAATCCTAAATTAGAATCTGAAGTGAGAGAACGCTTTGTTAGCCTCAGCCATTTTGTGCGTATCTTCTTTCTTCTTAACAGCAGCACCTTCACCTTTAGCAGCAGCTACGATTTCACCAGCTAATTTCTCTTTCATGGTTTTTTCGCCACGTTTACGAGCGTATAAAATTAACCATTTCATACCTAAAGCTGTTTTACGCTCTGGTCTAACCTCAGTTGGAACCTGGAAGTTAGCACCACCAACACGACGAGATTTAACCTCTACAGCTGGCATAATGTTAGTTAATGCACGTTTGAATACCTCTAAACCGTTTTCACCTGCTTTTTTCTCAGCAATTTCAACAGCATCGTAAAAAATTGAGTAAGCGATAGATTTTTTTCCATCGTACATCATATTGTTTACAAAACGAGTTACCTGAACATCATTGAATTTTGGATCAGGAAGAATAATTCTCTTTTTTGGTTTTGACTTTCTCATTTCTTATTTCCTCCCGATTATTTCTTTTTACCTTTTGTTGGCGCCGCAGCTACTTGTCCTGGTTTAGGGCGTTTAGTACCATATTTAGAACGACGTTGGTTACGACCAGCTACACCTGATGTATCTAATGCACCACGGATGATGTGGTAACGTACACCTGGTAAATCTTTAACACGACCACCACGGATCAATACGATTGAGTGCTCCTGTAAGTTGTGACCTTCTCCAGGGATGTAAGCATTCACCTCTTTACCGTTTGTTAAACGAACACGGGCTACTTTACGCATTGCTGAGTTTGGTTTTTTAGGGGTAGTGGTGTACACACGTGTACATACACCTCTTCGCTGTGGACAGCTGTCCAACGCTGGAGACTTACTCTTGAACTCCAGTGCTACTCTACCTTTTCTAACTAATTGTTGAATGGTTGGCATTGTGCTTTTTTATGTTTTTTTATTAAAAAATTTACCGCTCCCCCGGCATCTTTACAGATAGCCCATAAAACGGACTGCAAAAGTAGAACAATTCTTTTTAAAAATCAAGGGGTTAGCGCAAAAAGTTTTCTACCGGCAATTGTCAGTTTTGAGTTGAGCATTAAGGAGTTGCGGGTCAATTTGCAGTTGAAGTTTGTTAATTATCGGTTTTCTACCTAAAATCGGCTAATACAAGCGTCATGCTGAACTGTTTCAGCACCTCATTTGCCGTTTAAATTACTTCCCTAAGGTGTTTCCGTTAGGGCGCGGAGTTTTGTAACCATAAATATTGCAAGCCTAAGGGAGGAGCTTAAATTCATAAAAAATTGTTCGAAATATCATATCTTTAATAAAAACCTAAACGCTATGTTCTCAAATATCATCGGCATAATTATTGAATTTGGAATATCAATTAAACAAAATATAGCCGATTACCAATCCCTTCTTTCTTTGGGGTTAAGCGATCGTCAGTTACTATATGAATCAATTAAGTAGAAATTATTAATCTTTTAAAGGTTCGGAAAAATGAAAATAAAAATCTTCACAATCATACTTTGTAGCCTTGCATCTTTATGTAATGCACAAACTACTTCCACTATTAAAAGTAAAAGAAAAGCCATTGTAGATTTTGATGCCTACGAGAAACTCATACCAGAGGTTAAAGCCCATCGTAAAAATAAGCTTATTGATTTACCAACATTTTTAAAAATGGCGAAAGAGAAAGGCGCCGTTATTTTAGATACACGTTCCGATAGCCTATTTAAACGAAAACATGTTAAGGGGGCTATTCATTTAAATTTTGCTGATTTCACGCAGCAAAACCTGTTAAGGATTATACCCAATGCAGATACCAAAATATTAATCTATTGCAATAACAATTTTATAGATGACCAGGCAAATTTTGCCAGCAAAGTAGTTGTACCTGTTTTAGTAAAGAAAAAAATAGCGCCTATTTCATTGGCCTTAAATATCCCTACCTACATTAACCTGTATGGTTATGGATACAGAAATGTTTATGAACTTTCTGAACTGGTTAGCATATTAGATAAAAGAATAACTTTTGAGGGTACCTACGCTAATTAAAGCTCAACCATTAAAACAACTTAATTACAATCCTTAAAGCTATCTCTAAGTACTTTTAACCGTGCAACTGCCGCTTCTAGTTCTTTTGGTGCTTTACCATATTCGTAGGTAATTTTGTACTGTTTACCATCAGCATTAATAGCAATCCACTCTGCACCTCCATCAGCACAATCAGGGCAGCCAATTACTTCTGGCAGGGCCGAAATCTTTTCCAAATTCAATTCGCTTTTGATCGCGTTTATATCTGCTTCAGAAATTGTTTTGCTACAGATTTTGGTATCGGCCGTTTGCCCATTTTTCGATTTGGAAAAAGTAAGTTTCAGATCACTAATGAGCAGATTATTGGAACAATAGCCTACACACATCCCAAATGATGATCCATAACCAATGCTGTTTAGGTTTTTGATATTGCCTTTTTTGCAACTAAAAATAGTCGTAATTAAAGCTAACGTAAGGATGAATTTTAGAAATTTCTTCATAGTTAAGAGACAAAATACAACCTCAAAGATATTGTTTATCAGTTAAGAACTTATACAAAAGCCCCGTAAACAAAGAAAGCGATCTTAATTTTGATCGCTTTCTTTAAATTACCATAATTTTAGAGTTTCACATATCCCTCAAAATTCGCCAGGCAAGGATAACTTGCACCTTCGAGCAACGTAATTTTCACATAACGGATTGGGGCTGTTGGCGAAACAGCAAATTTCTGCTCACTCACTGTAGTTGGATTGAAAATCCGTTCATCGCCCAATTGAGAAAAAGTAACGCCATCTACACTCCCCGAAATGGAAAATTTGCTAAAACCTTGTTTTGGATCGGTATGGGCGTTAAGGCCGATGTAAGAAAGTAAACTTGCCTTTTTCATATCAACAACAATCCAATGCGGATATGGATGCAGCACATCGTAATCAGCTTGCCAGAATGATGGGACTGTTGGTGCTGTTGGACTTTTGGCCGAAATTACATCAACCACATATGCGGCTAAATTGGTTTCATCGCCAGGATAATTTACTTCGCTCGAAGCTGTTGCTGTCCATCCTGTTTTGCTCAACGCAATATCGGTAAGTGGCTTCCTTTGCTGCAAACCGGTAACAGTAAATTCAGACAGAAAGGTAACGTTGCCCGTTTGTGTTGTTGCTTTTTCGAGGGTAGTTAATCTAAGATAACGTACATTCCTGGCAGGCGAGAAAGTAAATGCCTGTTCGGTATAAGTGGCAGGATTAAATGTAAGCTCGCCAATAGTTGTAAAACTCGTTCCATCATTACTACCTTCCAGTCTGAATTTGGTAAAACCTTTCGGGTCGCCCTGTTTTGTGGTTAAACCAATTTTTGTTACTACCGTCTGTTTTTTCATATCGATTAATAACCAATGTGGAAATGTAGCGGTAGCATTAGAACTCCAAAAAGTATTCGTATTGCCATCTAAAACAGTTGCGGGTAAATTAGCCGTTCCCTGACTAGAAGCTGTTGCACTCCAGCCCGAACGGTCTAACGCAACCTCTTCTAAATTGGACGTAAGCTCAGCACTTTTGTCCTTTTTACAACCTATTGCCAAACCTACAAAAAGGAGGCAAACGGTATATATTTTTATATTTTTCATCTCTTTAATTTTGATTTCAATGGTGATAAAGCCCTCATTATTTTATCACGGATGAGCTAAGGGTTTTGAGTTAGATTTTTGTTATTGTCTATCTCATACTGTGGAACATAAAAAATAACACGTGCATCGGTAGGCAAAATGGTTTGCGTGATGTTTGTATTTGGCGTGTTATTTAAGGCATGTGTCCCCGGATAGTTTCTTGTCATCGATCTGTTGTTCCTGAACAGATCATAAGCACGCTGTCCTTCAAAAGCAAATTCGAGTCTACGTTCTTCTAAAACTACATCCAAAGCCGTTTTATTTTCTGCAGCAATGCCTGCAAGCGTTAAAACCGGAATTCCGGCCCTGGTACGGATCAGGTTTACATCATCGAGTGCCAATTGTGCATTGCCGAGTTTGGCATTTGCCTCGGCTTTGTTCAAATACATCTCAGCCAAACGCAGGTAAACCGGTGAGCTTAAATTTGCAATCCCTTCCTGCAAATTGTATTTGGTTACATAATACATCGGTACATTTGGAGCTATTTTAGTATTTACCTGCAGCACACCGTTAATTTTATAAGGCGCAATAAAACTGTGTCTTAAATCTGCAGGATTTTTATCTAACGCTGCCACATACTGCTGAGAAGCATAAATTTCGCCGTAACCAGTATTGCCTTGAGCACCTGGGGTAGATAAAGCACCAGGTGTACCGCTGTAGTACATAGAGCCGATTGCTCCAAAATCCTGATCTTCTGTTTTGGTATAACGGATGGCAAAAATAGTTTCAGAATTGGCTTCAGGTGTTTTGGTAAAATAACTGGCATAATCTGTACCTTGAAGCAATTTATAACGACCAGAAGCGATTACCAGATCGGCATATTTTATTGCATTGGCATTATCACCCATATTTAAGTAAATACGAGATAGCAAAGCATAAGCAACTTCCTTCGATGCAAATATATCCGCCTTTGCTACAGTCATTAAATCTGCTGCTTTTAATAAATCGGCAATGGCAGCGGCGTACACCTCTTTAACGGTATTTCTTGCTGGAGCGCCTGCGGGTACACCTTCCTTTAAAATAGGAACACCCGGATTTTCACCATTGCCCTGTGTATACGGTCTTCCAAATACGCGAACCAGGTTAAACTCCATCATTCCCTTTAGGTAAAGATTTTCGCCTTTAAGCTGCTTCAAATCTACACTCGAATTATCTGGAATAGCTGCTATAATCTTATTTGCAGCAACAATAACGTAATAAGCCTGTTTCCAAAAATTAGCGCCATGTGTCCCCGTAGGAATATGGGTATAGCGATAGCATCTCGAAAGATCATCAGAAGATGGTTGTCCTTGAGCCACATTATCTCCCTGAAATTCTGTTAAAAAATGAGCACTCCTAACATAAGTCGCATTTCTTAGCACAGCATAAGTACCAATTGTTGCGGTCTCAATATCGCCGGGGTTTGTCAATGCAGATTCATCATCAATGGCTGTTGATGGTTTTACTTCCTTTTTACAAGCACTTACACTAAAAACCAATGCCAGTGCAGCTATATATATTTTAATTTGATTCGCTTTCATATTTTTCCTCTCCTATAAACTAATGTTTACACCAAACAATATTTTTTTGCTGATCGGGTATCTAAAACTTGAACTTCCCGGAACAACATTGGGATCATTATCATCTGGCGCCAGTACAACCTCAGGGTCTATACCCGAAAATTTAGTTCCTGTCCAAAGGTTATCGCCACTAACAAAAATCCGGGCACTACTTATTTTAATTTTACTTAACCAGCTTGTTGGAATCTGATAGCCGAGTGTAATATTGCGCAAACGGATATAACTTCCATCTTCCAGGTAACGTGATGATTGTTGATTGGAATCATGGTTACCACCTAAAACCGGTTTAGGGTGTGTAGCAACATCTCCAACTTTTTCCCATCTGCTCCAGCCTGATTTTAATACCATCGCATTATAACTTTCGTACAAACCATCATTATCAAAATAAGCACGGCTATTGTTATACACTTCATTGCCATAAACAAAATTGAAAAACGCGCTTAATGAAACACCTTTATAGCTAAAGGTATTGGTAAAACCTCCTGTAAATTTTGGTGAAGCCGATGTTCCGGTATATTGGCGGGTAGCCTGAGCGTAAGTATTGGTCACCGCGATATGGTTTACCCCATCTGCATCAGTAATTACTTTTTCCCAAAGCGGATCGCCATTGTTTGGATCTACTCCTGCCCAAATCGGCATTTTCCAATCATAAATATCACGACCTACCGCCTTTGGCTGAGAACCGCCTGGATTAATAGCATCCTTTCCTTCAGTAAGGCCTAAGATGGTATTGCGGTTAAAGGCCATATTGAAATTGGTTTCCCATTGGAACTCACCTGTAAAGTTTTTAGTATTGATGCTGAACTCAAGCCCTCTGTTTTTTAAGGCACCAACGTTTTGGAAAATATATCCGTAACCATCAGTTGAAGGCAATGGCACTTTAAACAATAGCGCATTAGAGCGTTTATCATATAAATCAACAGTTAAATCTATCCTATTCCAAAAACCGATATCCAAACCAATATTGGCTGTTTTTTGCTTTTCCCAGGTTAAATCAGGATTGCCTTTTTGATCAGGCCTAGCCCCAGGCAAACCGCCATAACTGGCTGACGCATCAATGGCATATAGTCCTAAAGATGGATAATCGCCAATTTCGGCATTACCCGTTGTACCATAACTTGCCCTTAATTTTAAGAAACTAATCGGTTTAACTTCTTTTAAAAATTGTTCGTTGCTCAAAATCCATGAAGCACCTAACTGATAAAAATCGCCACCACTTTTGTTTAAACCAAAACGCGAAGAATTTTCGTGCACAAAGGAGGCAATTGCAAAATATTTACCTGCATAATTATAATCAACCTGGCTTAAATATTTGCTGAAATTATATTCATTTGTCCCTCCAGATGGATTGCTGATAATATCGGTTGCGGTAGACATTACCGGACGGCCTGCCGGAAGATTTTTACCATTTAGATTAGCTTCATCGTAGTAAGATTTTTCAGCTTCGCCAACTGCCAATACTGTTAAATGATTTTCACCAAAGCTATTTTCGTATTTCAGTCTGTTTGAGCTCAACAACCTGTTTTTGTATGTTGTTGAGTTGTAAAGCGAGCCATTAGTTGCGCCCCCTTCTTTAGTTCTTTTATCGTAATAATCTACAGCAAACGTATTGTAAAAAGTGGTTCTGTTATAACTGGAGAAAGTCAGGTTTTTTACAATGTTATAATCTAAATTCACATCGGCACTTAAATTTAAGCTTCTTTGATAAGAAAGATTATACTGCGTAGAATGAAGAAAATTTTCTACATCGCGGCCTTTCCATGTTGGTGTAATCCGTGGATCAACAGGTGTTCCATCAGCATTGTATGCAGGATCGAAAGGGAGATTTAAATAACCATCTCCAAGTGTATTGCTGTTCGCATAGTTATTTCTGGTAAATACACCGTTTAACAATAAACTCAATTTAAGTTTTTTGGTTAACTGGCTATTTAAATTCGCCCTTAAGTTATAGGCATTTTTATCGTTATTGATTACTGTACCCTGTTCTCTATAAAAGTTACCGGCAATATAGTACCTCGTTTTTTCTGTACCTCCTGATGCAGACAGGGTATAGTTCTGCGTCATTCCGTTCTGGGTAGCCAAATCCCACCAATTGGTATCATTTTTTAAAACAGATGGATCGGGATTGGAAAATGTTTTTTGATAATCATACAATTGCTGACTGTTCATCAATTTGAAATGACCAGTAGAAGGTGAGTTAAAACCTACTGTTGAACTGAAATCTATTTTTGCCTCTCCCGCTTTACCTGTTTTAGTGGTTACGATGATAACGCCACTACCTGCACGTGAGCCATATAAGCCCGTAGCCGCAGCATCTTTTAAAATGGTAATAGATTCCACATCATTTGGACTATAAGTAGCACCTTCGGTACCGTAAGCCCCAAGAATATTTCCATCTACCACTAACAACGGCGCTGTTCCACCATTAATACTTCCTATGCCCCTTATCGTCATTTTAGGAGCAGAAGTAGGATCTCCACTGCCAGAAGAAACCACAACGCCAGGGGCTTTACCCTGAATCATGGAAATTACATCGTTGGATGCTACCCCCTTTAGCTTTTCGGCAGAAATTACCGAAACAGAACTCGATAATTCTCCCTGCTTTTTTGACGAATAACCAACCACTACTACATCGCTCAGGCTGTTATTTTCTTCCTCGAGGCTAACGTTTATTGTAGTTTTGCCATGAACAGGAATTTCCTGTGTTTTATAGCCTACAGATTTAATGATTAAAATGCCATCAGCAGGCACAGTGATTGCAAAATTACCAGATCCATCAGTAGAGGTGCCGATACTTGGATTTGATTTTAAAGTGATGGTTACCCCAGGAACCGGACCAGATTTATCGGTTATTTTTCCTTTAATGGTAATATCGGCAAAGTGGTTTGGACCCATTGCCTTGGGATTAAGGTCTGTGTGATGGTTTAAATCGGCAAAAGCTTTACTTTCGTTAAGCCATAATAAGCCAACTGTACCAAAAATCAGTAAAGATTTAATCTTCATGTTATTGTTGTTTTTTTAAGTTAGTTGATAGGTTGCGGTGAGATAATTCAGATTTCTTCTTTTTAAATCATAGGCTAATTATCTTTTTTATACATAAGAATTTTTAGGATGTTGTTGCTCGCTCGTTGAAAAAAGGAGTATGTAGTGAAGCTGGTTAACCTCCATATTTTCCCTTTCCAAACCTAATTTAAGCGATTTGAAGCATGCAAAATCTGCAAACACCACGCAAACGTTTGATTATAAATTAAGAAATTGACCAATTTTATACCTCTTGCCGGATGGCAATAGAAACTTATTAAAAGAACACCCATTTAATATTATTGAAACTGTTTTTTCGAACCAATAATTAAAGAAATCTGTCTAAGAAAATAGATGATCACCTAGGGGAAAAAAAACTAACAAACGTTTGCGTTAAGATTTTTAAGCTTACAGAAATAAAAAACCTTAACAATCCACTTTGGGGAATAAATGTTATACTTTTTACAAAAAAAAGAACCAATGCTTATGGTTGGCAGTAATTATTAAGGATGAAGATTTATTTTTGAAATAATCTGAGAAAATACCCTGTCACTATTTTGCTCTGGACTTTCTGTATGAATTTTAATGACAAGATTAGCGTTAACAGCCGGCTCAAACTTAGCACTAATGCCGGTAAAGTTTATAACCAGATTTAGGCCGGCATTTTCATATAAACCTTTCTTTTACATCTCTTTCCTGGCGAATGGCCAAGCGACAGTCTAAAAAAACTTCTAAATACTATTCACCGATAATTTTGGCAGTCAATACCCGGTGTTCTTACAAAGGCGTAACAAAAGAGCAAATGTTAATGATATTGTTTTTTAACATCCCTTCGGCAATTTCTGCTGCCCGCCTGATGTTTCCGGCCCGATCTGATTCGCCAAAACCCAAATCTAAAGTCATTGTAAAGTAGCCTTCATCTTCCGGCTTTTCTTTTAATAAAGTAGAATAGTTCTGTTCCAGAACCAGGACCAAAAAACCTGATTAGAATTCCTTTTTCATTTAGACCGGTAAAATTATTTTTGGATGAAACTTCGAGAGGCATTGTGCGTTAAACGGGATTATTTAATAACATAAAAAGCCCTTAACATTCTCTTCTGATAGCAATGTTAAAGGCTTAAAATAATTGGAAAAACTAATTCACCGTATTACGCGGATTATTTCTTTCGTTGTTTGCCCCTACTTTGGTCAATTTATAATTTAAAGATAAATAAAAATACCTGGTAATGTTATTGTACCGTACATCCTCAATCCGGCTACTGTTTACAATCCTATCTATGCTCGTGTTTTGGTTCAAAATATCAAAACCTTTCAAACTTAAAGTTACCCTGCGTTTCATTAAATATTTATTTACCCCGGCATTAAGCAAAAAGTAATTATTGTTAAATCCATCGGCACGGCCCGCTGAGCCAACATGGTTCAGATCGGCCTCTACCCTTAAATCTTTAATAAACTCGTAGCTCAGGTTAAGTGTATTCTCCAGACTGAAATATTTATTATCAATGGCCGCTTCTGCTGTATTATTTACTTTGGTATAGGCTACATAAGCATAAATGCCAGCATTAAATTTATCATCAATATCATAACTCCAGTTAATATTTGGTCCGATTTCAAACCTATTGGTAATGTTTTTAGAACTGCTGATAAAATTTGTTCTGTGTTCGGCAAAAAAGTTCATTCCATAGTTCATCCTTAAGCCCTTAAGTTTGGATGGCATTCCGAAAAATGTTCCGGCACGCAGATAATAATTGCCGTTTACATTAATGGGTTTAACCGTTTGAACCCCATTGTTGTAGGTAATATCGTTCCCGGTATCATCAAAAGATAAATTATACAAGAAATAGCCGTTCCAATAGCGGTTATTATCAGGGCTGAATGTATTGAAGTTTACCGAGAGACGGTGATTTTTTCTGGCTTCGAGATCCGGATTTCCAGCTCTTTGATATAGCGGATTGGTATTGTTCTGTACAGGCTGTAAATCGGTTACCGATGGCAGGTTAACACTCGCTCTGTAATTTATAGCGATTGTTTGGTTGGCTTTATTTTTAAAATTTACCGTTAAACGTGGCAACAAATTATAATACGACTTTTCGATGTTGCCCATATTAGCCCCGATGTTATTAAATACGTTTGCATTTAATAAACTTTGCTGTCCGTTTAATCCAAAATTATAAGTCCAGTCTTTGCCGGTATAAATGAAACCCAACCCTACGGTTTGCAAGCTATTGCGGTTATCGAAGGTATTGGTTAATGAAGGAACAATAGTTTCGTAACGATCTGTAATTGGGTTATAATCGAAAGTAAGCTGCTGTGCATCCACAATACTGCGTGTAAAACCATAAGCCACATTTGTGCTCCATTTTTGATTTAAAGGTCTTGCATAATTCCCATTAATGGTATAGGTTTTTGAAGCATTTTCCTGATTGGCTTGTTGATTGATATTGGTTACAGTAGTACCTCCATTTACATATTGATTAAGCAAAGATTGATTTAGCCAATCGGAATTATATGTATTTTGTGTGCCATTTAAACGGATCGAAACCGAGCCTTTCTTATTTGGCAACCTTCTCAGTACGGTAAACTCTCCAAAGAGAGCGGGCGTAAAATTATGCTGTTTGTAATACTGGCTTCCATCATTAGCCTTTCCAGTAGCATCAAAATCAGAACGGAAAGACCGATTGTTGATGTTTGTCGTATTATTCAGGATCACATTCGGCCGCAGTACAATATCGGTTAAGGAATCTGGATGATATTCTGCCTTAAAGTTAAAACGATGTGCCTGATTGTTACTGTTCCGATCTGTATTATCGAAAGTACGTAGAATATCTCCTGAGCTTAAATCCTGGATATTTGATAATTTATTACCTAAACCGGAAGAGAAATAAGTAAAATAACTTCCGCTAAGGGCCAGCTTATTGTTTTTACCCCACGAATTACTATAGTTTACACCTCCACTGTGGGTAGTATACAATCCAATGGCACTGTTGTCAAAAACACCACTTCCTCCAACCGTTACTTTGCCGTTATTGTTATTGATCGAGAAACTTCCTCCGGCAGGTGGGGCAAAAATATTTCCGATATTGCCACCACTAAAACTGCTTAGGTCATCGTAACCAAAACTGGCATCGTTGGTATTGTTACTCATACCCAAAACAGCAAATTGAAGGCTTTTATTAAAATGATTGGCACTTAAATAACTGCCGTATTTATCGGTAGTGCCGCCAGCAAGATTGGCATTTCCGAACCATCCTTTTTTCTTATCTTCTTTGATGGTTAGGTTAAGTACCTTTTCACGCTGTCCATCATCTATTCCGGTTGCCTTCGCTTCATGTGTCTTACTATCAATCAATTGTACTTTTGCTATGGCATCAGCCGGTAGGTTTTTGGTTGCAGTTTTGGGGTCAGTACCAAAAAAGTCTTTACCATCAACCGTTAATCGGGTAACTTTTTGTCCCTGCACCAAAATACTCCCATCTTTATCAACTGTTACACCAGGAAGTTTTTTCAAAAGATCTTCTACCGCGGCATTTGGCCTGGTTTTATACGCATTGGCATTAAATTCTATTGTATCTTTTTTAACCGTTGCCGTAGCATATCGGCCACTCACCGCAACATCTTTAAGGGCAATGGCATCTTCATGCATTTTTAATATTCCCAGTGCAATATTTTTTCCGTTTACGCTTATGTTTTTAGTGATGGAATTATAACCCATTGCAGAAATGCTGATTTTATAATCACCGTTAGTCACTGTATTAAAGGAAAATTCTCCAGCTTTGTTGGTTACTACACCAACTTTTTTGGTTGAATCGGCCCTGCTTGACAAAACAATACCCACATATTCGATTGGTTGATTAGTTTTTCCATCAATAATTTTTCCATTGATACTACCACTCTGTTGTGCGAAAGATTTCGTAGATAACACACACAACAACATCAATAAATAGGTTTTCATAGCTAAGGTTCTGATTTTTTGTTTGGTTTTGTTAGCCTTTTCTGCAAGGCTTTAGCTATAAGACATCAGAAATATTAAAATGTGACAGGAAAAATTATTTTTTAACTGGTTAAAACAAAAAAAGTCTTTCAAATTGAAAGACTTTTTATTGTTAAGCTTTGGTTACTTTGTGTGTGTGTTTTTTATGATGATGTTTTTTATGACTTTTTTTAGTCTGTGATTTTTCTGTAGTTGGTTTTACAGGTGCTGCAGTTTGCGCATTAACCGTTGCGAAGGTAAACATGGCTAATAAAGCGATGCTTAAAACTTTAATTGCTTTCATTTTTCAAGTTGATTAATAATGAATAAACCTTGTTATTTTTTTATTAAATCTCGAAAATCAAGATGAAGATTTAGTGAATAATTCTCGCATCGTCATTTAATTTTTATACTCTTTTTGAAGTTAAAAAATATCTCTTTTATCTAAGGCAAATAGAAATCAAGACCATACAATACTTTTTTATTGGTCAAAATTTGTTCACTGATTACCTTTCCATCAACTAAAACTTTAAATTCACCCCTGGCTTTATCGCCTTTGGCAGTAATTTTTATATGCCCATTACTTCCTGGTTTTAATGTAAGTACCTTTTCCCATCTCCCTTTAATACTTTTTAATTTTTGCCGCTTTCCATTTTCATCAATATAAGAAATCTTTGCTGTTGTGTTTTCATTTAAGAAGGCTTGATAGCTTACTACATAACTTTCCTTCTGAGGAACATCTATTTTTCCTTTTTTTAAATAATGCATGCTCAAAGAGCAGCCACTCATAACAGTAATCAGCAAAAGACAAGCGAGAATATTTTTCATTTTATGGGGGTTTAGATCAGTATGACGAGAATTTTAATGGAATGGTTGCAAGGTGCCAAAAATGATTGCGTAAAATAGCTACTTACGGCAAATCGAATAAGAAAGTATAATTTAGCTTCTTTCCGCTCAATGTATATTCCGAAACTACTTTTCCATCAACCAGAATTTTATACTCGCCTTTAGCACTTGCTTTAGCAGTAGCGAATGTTTTGAGCTGAACATGTGTACCCGATTTTAATGTGACGCGCTGTTCCCAGGCGCCACTTACTCCTGTTAATTCGGTTTGCTTTGCAGTTTCGTCGGTATAGCTTATATCAGCCCTCAAACGATCGCCGAAATTGGCCTGATATACCACTTGATAACTTTCTTTTTGTGGCACATCTATTTTACCCCTCGAATTCGAATAAACGGTGGTAATATTTACAAGGGAGCAACTGCTTAAAACAAGCATCAGCAAAAAGCAATAGAAAATATTTTTCATTTGATAAGGTTTATACTAGGATGACGACCATTATCAGGGAAAGGTTGCAAAGGCGCTGGAAATATTTAATGAGAGCATGATGGAATGATAGATTTAATCGCTAACACATTCAGTCATTCGAAATTCAATCATTTATGAAACGTATCCAGATATAATTCTTCTACCTTTTTACGGGCCCAGGGCATTCTCCTTAAGAATTTTAAACTGGATTTAATGCTCTGGTTATTGTTAAAACAATCGATTCTGATCAGTGCTCCCAATTTTTCCCAACCATAGTGCACCTGCAGATCGGTTACAATTTTCTCTAAGGTAATACCATGTAATGGATTGTTTTTTTGCTCTTCGGCCATATAGCAAAGTTAAGGCAAAATTATCGGGGTTTATACTGTGCCATCCAAACATTTGCACCACCGCAATCGGGATCATTTATTTTGTGCCTAAGCACTTCAAATTGGTTTGATTGTAGTAAAGTTTGATATTCTGCAGTCGCTAAAGAAGCATGAAAAAGATTTTCGCCGCCATTCATTCCCCATACCTCTCCCCTTTCTGTTCCTGATGTAAACAATAAAATACCGCTGGGTTTAAGGTGATGTTTAAAAATATCAAACATATTCGGCTGATCATCGGCAGGGAGATGAAAAAAACTATGCCATGCAATAATCGCATCAAATTTTTCGTCGAGATCGAGTTCACGCATATCTTTTAGCATAAACCTGATAGATGGGAAATTGATTTTTGCCAGCTCGATCATTTGCTGGCTGGCATCCACTCCTAAAACATTTATCCCGTGGTTGATAAAATATTCCAATATGGGTTTCCCATCACCACAGCCCAGGTCCAAAACCTTTGCATCCTGTGGAAGGTGTTGGTGGATATCATTTAGATAAGCTTTTTCTACCGAATCGGCATAGCGGTTTTCGGCAAACCAGCGGCCTATCTTGTTGTAAACTTTGTAAACGTTTTTGCTTTCTCCTTTTTCCATCCTTATAATTTCGATTATTATTGATTTTAATTTAAAGTTTTAAAATATTCGGAACGTTACCTTATGCTTTAGTAACACCAAATTAATCATATTTATATTTTTTATTGGAAACAAACGTACAATGGTTCTTGGCAAATGCAGTCCTGCCATCCGCTTTATTCCGTTGCTCTTCATGCCCGCTACTGTCAAGGTTTAGGACGAAAGGCCTGTTCCTGGCAATGTGCCATAAGCATTTAACTATTGTAACTAAACCCGATCAAAGTGGTTCCGGTTCTTCACCGGAAGTGACGGAGAGCGGGACTGAAGACCGCCAAAAGAATCTGACTGTTCATTTCCTAAGCCTAAGTATTATTTTTTTTATTTGAAAACGAACGGCTAGTGCTTATGGCTTTGCAGCCCCGCCATCCGCTTTACTCCGTTGCACTTCGTGTTCGCTGCTGTCGGGTTTATGATGAATGGCATGCACCCGGCGTGTAGCCAAAGCAGCTTAACCGCTGTAAATAAACCCGATTGTACAAATGCAGGTTTTTTCAATCTGCGGAAGAGAAAGGTATTGAAAAACCGCCAAAAGAGCAGAACTTTTCATTTCCAAAACAATACCAGTTTAACAATTGTAACCGGGTTTATAAATTAACCAACAGCCGTAGCATCAATTTCGATCAGCATTCCATCTAAGGCTAATCTTTGTACCGGAATAAGCGTGTTTACAGGGAATTTCTGATCAGTCCATATTTTACCCGATTCCTCGATCAAGATCTTATGTTTCACTTCATCATAATCTACTACCAATGTTGTCAACTTTGCAATGTTGGCCATGGTTAAATTTTTGCTTTTTAAAGCTAAGGCAAGATTTTCTAAAACAATGACTACCTGTGTCCTAAAATCATCGCTCAATATGCCATCTGTTCTGCTACCGCCCTGCCCTGCAACAAACACCAGCTGGCTTTCTGCTGAAACGGAAGCTACGTGAGAGTAGCCATGTGGACGGGGATCGTATATACCAGCGGGATTGGTAATTTCTAATGTGGTCTTTTCCATATCTGTAATTTATATCCGCTAAATTATCTGATAGTTTTCCCTAAACCGTCGGTTGTTTGCAATAAAAAGCCTCCTGATTTTAAAAAATCAGGAGGCTTTAATTAATTATTCAGGTTAAATTAGTTACCTGAAGCTGTCCAGGTATTATTATCCGTATTCGAATCTGGTAATACTTTATTAGGATCTAAAGTAACTGATTCAATCTCTTCAGTTGTTGGATAACGTACCAACCAACTCGTGTTTTTCATCCAAACATCAACCGGAACTTTTACGATATCCGTTTTACCGCTTTTGGTTTTAATCTGCAGGATAATTGGCATTGGCATTTTCTCGAGGTTTACAACTTTAATTGTGTAACCTACCAATTTATCATCTTGCTTAACAGCCTCAACACCAGCAATACCTTGGTCCATTTTCCAATTGTTTAACCACCAGCTTCTCCAGAACCAGGCTAAATCTTCACCTGCACCATTCTCCATAGAACGGAAGAAATCAAATGGTGTTGGATGTTTAAATGCCCAGTTTTTAATGTATTGACGGAAAGCGTAATCAAAACGGTCTTCACCTAAAATCTGATTTCTCAAAATATCTAGTCCCCATCCTGGTTTAAAATATAAATTAACACCGATATTACGTTCTGCCATACCATCAGGCATTAACATTATGTTTTCATAAACCGGGTTTCCAATGTTTGTTTTACCAACTTTATTCATATCAGTTGGTGGAGTAGCATACTCGCCCTTATTAAAACTACTTTTAGAAATACCGTTTATAAAGGTATTAAAGCCTTCATCCATCCAACCATATTTACGCTCGTTAGAGCCTACAATCATGGGGAACCAGGTATGACCAAATTCGTGATCAATTACACCCCAAGCGCTAGCTTTTTTAGCTTTCCAGCCACAAAATACGATACCAGGGTATTCCATACCACCTACATTGGTAGCCACGTTAACGGCCATTGGATACGGGTACTCAAACCATTTCGTAGAATAATGCTCAATAGTAGATTTTACATATTCTACTCCACGGCCATATGCATCTTCGCCATTGCTTTCTACCGGTTGTGCAGAAACTGCTAAAGCTTTTTTACCACTCGGCAAATTAATTTTTGCGGCATCCAACACAAAAGATTTAGATGAAGCCCAGGCGGCATCGCGTGCATTTAAGATTTTAAATTTCCAGGTTAACTTATCTTTTGCCGGACGGGATTGTGGATTGGTCACCTCTGCTTCAGTGCGGATGTGAACGGTAGCATCACTGGTTTTAGCTGCATTCCATCTTTGTAGTTGTTCTGGTGTAAAAACTTCTGCAGGGTTTAATAATTCGCCAGATCCCATCACAATATGGCTTGCTGGTGCAGTAATGGCAAAATTAATATCGCCATACTCGCAATAAAACTCTCCACCGCCCCAATATGGCAGGGTATTCCATCCTATTACATCATCATACACGCACATCCTTGGAAACCACTGTGCAACGGCAAAAATTTCGCCGTTTTTTGTAGTTAAATGTCCTGTTCTGTCCGATCCCTCTTTGGGTATAACAAAAGAATAATCCATTTTAACAGTTACAATATCGCCATTGGCTGCCATTGGTTGGTCTAAACGGATCTGCATGCGCGTATCTTCTACCAAAGAAGTAAATTTTACCGCTGTAGCTTTTTGCGAAACACTGATATTCTGGATTTTATAACCACCATCAAATTTTTCGCCTTGGGCACCGTAACGGCTACGGGCTGGTGTAATGGCATAGCCACGCGAGGTTTCTTTAAAGGTATTCTGATCTAATTGCAGCCATAAATAGGGTAATTTATCGGGACTGTTGTTTTTGTAAGTAATTGTAACAGTACCCGTAACCATGTTTTTTGTTTCGTCTAGACTAGCTGTAATGTTATAGTCAACGCGATTTTGCCAATATTTTGGTCCTGGTGCGCCAATTGCAGAGCGGAATTCATTTCCGTTTTGCGTATAAAACAGTGGTCCAAAGGCTTCAGCAGGGTTATAGTTGGTAGCTGGCGCAGGTGTTGTGGTTTGCTGGGCTGATGCAGAAAAGGCAAAAACGCAACAAACCAAACAAAAAGTTATTAGTTTAGTAAATTTCATGATAATAATAAGGTATAATCAGGTGGTAAATATAAAAAATAACCACATATAGATTTATATGTGGTTATAATGTTACCAATAACGGTTAAATTGATACCGTTTAGTAATTATTGTGTATTAATTTGCTTTTAACTTGGGTAAATCCTGTAGTTTTCTTTCTTGTGGCGTTAATTTTTTCCATGCTACAAAGGCTCGGGAGATATAATAAGCATAACGGTATGGCCTTTCTGCTTTTACTGTTTCAACTGAAGGGCGATAAATAATCATGAAGTTTTTCAGCTCTTCTCCCTCTAACTTGGTCATATCCGTAATGGCCTTTGCAGTAAAGTTCTCGTCAATTTCCTGGAGATATATTTCCTTTTCTTCTATATCGGCTTCTTTTCGCTGTTGTCTTCTATATTTGCCATAGCCAAGATTTAGGTTTAAGCCTCCAACCTTATCGGTCATACGTTTACGGTTTAGGTTTCCTCCGGTACTTAATAGCGTATATTTTTCAGCCAATGGATCTTTTGCATCTGTAATCTGACTATTCATCCGCACTGCCGTAATATCTACATCTTTCAAATTATTTGTTTTAACCGGAAGATATATCGTTCTATTTAACAAGTTGGTTAAGTAAAGCGTATCTGTATGATAACCGACAGCAGAAAACTCTATCAGATCGCCAATATTGGCACCAATGGTATACTTTCCTTCTTTATTTGTACTGGTCGATTTTTTACTGTTCAGGTTTCTGATACTAACACCAGGGAGAGAAAGCGTTTTTTTCGAATAGTCGAAAACTGTACCTGTAGTTACCGTTTGGGCAAAAACGCCAATCGGCAGGGCAAGCAATAGAAAAATGATCAGTTTGTACATATTCAAAAGTAACTTAGTTCGACATTTAAAAGCTGCATTTAACAAACTTTAACATTAGAACAATTGAATTAGATTAGTGTTTTTAAATAATTTTCATCGTCAAATCCAATTAATATAGCTTTGTTGTTTTGCTCAATAACCGGGCGTTTTATTGCACTGGTATTTTCTTTTAAATAAGCAATTGCCAAATCTTGGTTATCGATTTTGGCTTGCTCTTCTTTAGTTAGTTTTTTCCAGGTTAAACCTTTACGGTTTAATACTGTTTCCCAACCGAAGGTATTGCACCATTCGTTTAACTTTTCTGCCGTAATGCCTTTTTTCTTGAAATCGTGAAATTCAAAATCAACTTGATGTGCTTTTAACCAATCGAGCGACTTTTTAACTGTATTGCAATTAGGAATTCCGTAAACGGTCATATTGAATGAATGAATTTTGAAGCGTGAATAATAAATGGAAAATGTATAATGGAGAAACCAACCCAACAATCCGCTTCAAAGATAATAAAATTGTTTATCAGTGGTGCTGGATATTACTATCCTACATTAGTGAACAATCGGATGGGAACATCCAACTACATATAAATAACATTTAGTTACAAATAAAGAGTTGTCAACTTTCTAGCGAGCGGACGATGAAAGTTGACAACTCTACAATCCGCAATCCTATAAATCCTGCTCATTCGTCACATTTTTAACCCCATCCATCACATTTTAGGTATTTTGGCCGATTCTCTTTGTAAAATTGTGCCATTAATTTAGAACAATATGGTAATTCTTTCAGGTACCCCATCCACAATAAAAACCAAAAACATCAACCAACTTGAGTTTTGGATTTCTACAACGTTATATATTCTGGCGTTGATCAGTATTTGTACGCAAATTACTTATGGATCTGGCGGATCGTACCGTTTCTCTGAAAACTCGATCGACTATAGTATCATGGAGAATTTTTTCCTTCCCGAACTGTTTAAGATCAGCATTATCTATTTCAGTTTCTTGCTGTTCAATTTTGTCTCGATGCCCCAATTGGCCAGAAAGCAAAACATCGTTATGAACCTGATTATCACGGTTGCTGTTACCGCTTTTTCTATTATTGCCTGGATGGTTGCCAATACCTATACGCAAGCATACAGAATTATTGAATATGATGATATAGATAAAGCCTACGATATGTTTTTTGGAGAAGCTTTTACCTATATCTTTTTTCTTTACCTGCTTTTTAATGCCTATTCTTATTTCAATGAGCGAGGGTTAGAACTGTTAAAAAGAATTCCCTTTTTAAAACATTACAATAACAACATCATTCCAGAAGTTTTTACCGTTACCAAAATCTGGTTGATTTCACTCATGATTTTTGCAGCCGTACTTTCGGTAAGAATAGATTACGAAATACTGATCGTTTGGGTAATTGTACCGCCCGTAAATATTTTTTTTGCTTTTTGTTCTATTTATTATATCATTCCAAACCTTAGAAAAAATTTTAAAGGTTTTGGCCGGTATTTTTGGGGAAATGTAGGTTTAACCATTATCGTCTCATTACTATTGTTGATGGTCCTTATCCCTTTTATGCGTAATGGCGGAGTGGTACCAGTTACCTTAATTTTAAATGCCATATGTTTAATCTGTATTACTACACCATCTGCCTGGTACATTTACAAGCATAAATTTGAAAAACTGAGCGAAATCCAGATGCTTAAAACAGAGTTAGGTAAATCGGATGCGAACCTGAATTTTTTAAAATCGCAGATCAATCCACACTTCTTATTCAATGCTTTAAATACGCTATTTGGAACAGCTTTACAGGAAAATGCAGAAAGGACTGGCGAGGGGATTCAGAAACTGGGCGATATGATGCGTTTTATGCTTCATGAAAATACTCAGGATAAAATTTCATTGACCCGTGAGCTAGAATACCTGAACAATTATATCGATTTACAAAAGTTACGCACCTCGCGTTCTGCGGATATCAGGATTGATACACATATTGAAGAACAGCTAAACAACCTGCAGATTACACCAATGTTATTGATTCCATTTATCGAAAATGCATTTAAACACGGCATCAGCCTGCAACAGCCTTCGTACATTAAAATTACCCTGCAAACCAAAGAAAAAACTTTATATTTTGACGTGAGCAACAGCATTTACACCAAGGCAGATAACGACCCTGAGAAATTAAAAAGTGGCATCGGACTTGAAAATGTTAAACAACGCTTATCATTACTTTATTATGGAAAACACGAATTAATTATCCGCGAAAGTGCCAATGAGTTTTTTGTTCACTTAACTTTGCAGCTGGATTAGTGATACGTATCTTTCAGAAATCAAATAACGAGTAAATAATTTATATTGATAAATTTGGACGATTCGTCATTTCGACTGGAGCGCAGCGTAATGGAGAAATCTTTCGCCGAAGTTTAAAAGATTTCTCCACTACGGTCGAAATGACGATCGCCTTTGAGCTACAAGAGATGCTTCCTTCGTCAGCATGACAGAAGAGATAAAACAGAAAAAAACAAAAAATGATTGCTATTGCTATAGATGATGAACCGATTGCACTTGATATTATAAAATCGCATGCCTCAAAAGTTCCGTTTGTAGCATTAGAGCAAACTTTTACAGATGCCTTTGCGGCCATCACCTATCTTCAACACAACAAGGTTGATTTAATTTTTCTCGACATTAAAATGCCTGATATTAGTGGGATTGATTTTTTAAAGAGCCTGAGCAAACCTCCTATGGTTATTTTTACCACGGCTTATACCGAACATGCCGTGCAAAGTTTCGAACTTGATGCAGTTGATTATTTGCTAAAGCCCTTTTCGCTTTCGCGTTTCTTAAAAGCCTGTAATAAAGCGCAGGAGCTCTTTAACCTGCGTAACCAGAAGCTAGAAACGAAAACTGAATACATTTTTATAAAAGATGGCTATGAACAGATTAAGGTGGAGTTGGATGAAATTCTGTACATAGAAGCCTCGGGCAACTATACCCAGATACAACTAAAAGATAAACTTTTAAGTTCGAGGATTACCATTAACGATTTGGTTGAACTGTTGCCAAAGGTAGATTTTATCCGGTGTCACCGGGCTTTTATTGTGGCTAAAAACAAAATATCCAAATTTGACCGCAGCCAAATCTGGATTGGAGAAAAAATTATTCCTATCGGGGCCACTTATGGCGGAATTCAACTTACTTAATGCAATTTAAAAGCTTATATCATAAAGGCAATTCATCTCAGATAGTGTCATGTTGAGCCTGTCGAAACACCTTAAAGAACCTGAACCTGATAATTATTTAATGAAAATACTGCCTTACAAACGCCCCAGGCTGGCTCGATTCGTCATGTTGAATTTATTTTACAAGTATAAATAGTGTTTTCAATTGCCTTGTAGCTACTTCGTGGTCGGCATCTTTTTAGCAGGAAAGACCCCCAAAAATAATTCAGCGTAACGATCAACATCTTAAGGCTTTACATTTACCCTTATCCCTGTAGAATGGGTGGTAAACTCCGGTGCATACATACTTTGCAGAGAAGTAATCCCATTTGAAAAGTTTCCTGCATGTGTAACCCGTAACGGATACTCGAATACATAGGTTCCTTTTGGCATATAACTGATAAAGAAATTGGTTGAGGCATCTTTTGTACTTTCATAATAGCCCAAACCATCCTGATATTTATACTGAGAGATCACATTTAAAGGTTCAAAACCTGACGATCGCATATCTTTTAAATGAATGTACTCCATATTTCGATCACAATAAATTTCTATGCGTACTTTCAATAAATCTCCCGGGGCTAAAATATTTGCCGCGGTTAATGGAGTCAAAATATCGCCCTTAGTACTGGCTTTTTGGATAAACAATTGCTTTTTGATTTTAACACCTGTACTTGCTGTTGTTATTTTGTCCAATTGCTCAAAATACTGCCAGTAAAGTGCACCCCAAGCAATTGTTGTATTGTCATTTTTCACCTGTACTTTACCCATTTCTGGTTTTACATTGTTACCAGCAATGGTTAACTTTTGATAGCCCGTTCCGGCTTCCTTTACGGCATTGGGTTGTTGCAAATCAGTTAGTTTTTGATTTCCAATCATGATTTCAGGCTCATTACTTTCGCTTAATAAATCGGTTCCTTTCATTAACAGTGCATAACAGGCAGCGGCAGTAGCTTTGGTGGTTTGCCAATCGTTGGTTTGTTTGTTTTTAAGCAGCCAGATTTTCATTTCTTCTACAGCTTTGGTATCATTGGCCACTTCATCAAAAGCCTCAATCAATAAAGCCTGTGTCTCGATCGGATTTTGGTACCACCACCAGCCCGCTTTATTAGCAGCCCAGTACATGCCCATTTCATCATGCTGCTGAGCAGTTTGGCTTAACAGGGTAATAATCTTTTTTGATTCTACATTATTACCGTTTCTGTTTAAAACCAAGGCTGTTTGTGCCAGTTGGTAAGTATCAAAGGTTTTCCAGTTAGCGATTAATTTTTTGAGGTAAAAATCTTTAGCCTTTGTAAACTCAGCTGTTGTATTTTTTTGATTGGTATAACTTCTGGCAAACAGGTAGTGTAGCGGCAAGTAGGCAAAACGTTTTCCCTTCACTTCATCCTTATAATCCTTAACTAATTCTGCATCTAAATAAATAATGGCCTTATTAAGCATAACATTAAAATTTGGATAAGCTTTTTCGTCGATCAATTTTAACCTTTTTAACTGGCCCATTCCCAAAACAATATGTTGGGTAATGTATCGATCTTCTCGCATACCATTAAACCAAGGAAAAGCACCATTATTAAATTGCATTTTTTCCAGCTTTTCGAAATTATTTTTCAATTCATAAGTCATTCTGTTTAAATCGAAAAGCACAGCCAAACGTTTTTTCCGTTCGGTTTCATTATCGGCATTACGTACCCAAGGTGTTTCTTCTAACAAAATTGATTTAAGCCCTTCATTTTTTTCCAGGTTAGATAAAAGTGCCTGACCACTATTGGTATTTTGCCATTGTGCGAAAACCGTTTTTATTTTTGGCGATGAATTGATGATTCCTGTTGCAAAACTATTGGCATAAAAGCGGCTAAAAGTTTGCTCGGCACATTCATACGGATACTCCATCAGGTAAGGCAAGGCCTGCACCGCATACCAAACCGGATTGGAGGTAAACTCAAAAGTTAAATTTTGGTTACGTAAGGTTTTTGAGGTTCCTGATTTCTCCAGTTTCTCAAAATCGAATGTTTTACTGGTATTGCCACGTACATTTATGGGCATGCTTTCGGTAACCAACATGGCATTTGCCAAAACCGGAATGGTATTTTCTTCTCCATCACTAAACTTACCACTTTCGGCCAAAACTTTATAGGTAATGGCATTAATGCCAGATGGGATAATTAAGGTCCATTTTAAAACCGAACTCGCTTCATTATCAACTTCGAAAGTTTTTTCGGTTTTTTCATTTGCCTCAAAAATCCTGATGGCTTTTCCTGTTAAGGCATCTGTAAGTGCTAAACTGGCGTTGCCCACAAGTTTTTTACCAGCCAGGTTATTCAGTTTGGCACTTAGTAAAATGGTATCACCCTCCCTAAAAAAACGTGGGGCATTAATGGCAATGGCCAATTGTTTTTGTGTAACCAGCTCATTCGTAATAGTTGCTGTTTTTAAATCTTTGGTATGTGCAAAACCCATCATCTTATAGCGGGTTAAACTTTGCGGTATAGTAAATTCGATCTTGATTTCGCCTTTTGCATCAGTTAACAACTGTGGATAAAAGAATGCAAGCTCGTTGAAATTGGTACGTGGAGTGATATCAGGTTTTTTGTATTTAAGTGCTTCCACTTCCTGGCGCAACGTGGGGTCTTTTAATTCATCATATAACGTTGCTCTACCTGAACCAGCTCCCTTTAGTTTTTCAACCGTAGGTGGCTCAGCACTTAATCCTGCGGCCCTCCCTTGCAGGGTAGCTACTCCTCTAATCTGGACGCTTGATGCAGTATAAGTCTTTTTTTTCTGTACCCCATACCCCACAACCGCTACTTCATTTAAAGCATTCCCATCTTCTTTCAATGTTACATCAATCCGTTTTTTACTGCCTATTTTTGTAGAATAGTTTTTAAAGCCGATAAAAGAAAATTTCAGTGTTTCTCCTATTTTAGCATCAATGGTGTAAATGCCAAAAACATTGGTGGTGGATACCTTTTTACCTACACTAACCTGTACACCCGGCAGTATTGCGCCCTGGCTATCGAACACTACCCCATAAATTAATTTACCTTTTTCTAATTCCGCAAGTTTTTTTACCACATCCGGCGATAAGTCTTTTCGTTTAGCCTGTTGTAAATTACTGATGTAGTTCCGGTATCCGTAATTGTATCCGCCATAATAGTTATAACCAAACAGATTAAGGTTTTCGTAACTACGTGTAATTACGCCATAATTATTTTCAGACCTTAAAAACCATAAATAACCTGGGTTAGCGACATCATTTACATTGAAATTCCAATTGTAAAAATAATAGTTAAAGCCTGTTGGTAACTGCGTGTTCCAATCCGTTCTTTTCAGGTCATCCAAACTTGCATCATAAAGTGTAGCCACCATTTCGGCCATCTGCTTCTCGCCATTTTTATTACTGATCTGCAGTTTCCAGCTTTCTTTTTCGCCAGGTTGCAATTTATCCCTGAAAGTTAAAAATTTAATGTTCAATTCTTTTTCAGGATCAATAATTCTGACCTGTTGCATCGAATTGTAAACCGTTCCTTCATGTACCATAGTAAACTGAACGGCAAAGCCTTCTTCATAATTTGCTTGTGGCTTAATTTTAACGATACTTTGTTTTGGCGATAGGTTGATCCAAACTTTTTCGGCAATACTATCCCGATAATAAACTTCGTAATAAGCTTTGCTATTATTAGCTAAGCCCGCCAAACGAAAAACAGCACTTTCAGTTAGCTTAATCACACTTATTTCGGGTGCAATCCATTCGATATTCGATTGTATTACAGCAGGCTGATCGTTGTAAACTATTAAATACTTATCAACTTTAGTGGTATCTTTCTGCTCATTTACAGCAAACAGGCTTATTTTATAATAGCCAGGTTTTAGCTTATTTTGATTAAAGGTTAAGTCCCCACGACCACGATCTATAGAGAGGTTTTGTTTCAGTTCTACCGACTTTACCGGCCATTTAGCTACTTCGAGTTCATTGTTATAGTCATCATAAGGGAAGTTTTTAATAAAATCTTCCTTGCTCATAGCATAATTTTCGGCATAAAACGGGCTTTTGTTCATCAACCTTGATGGTGCCTGTAATAAACTCCATTCTGCTCGAATATTAGCTTTTATAGGCTCGTTGTTTAAATTGGTTACCCAGAATGGAATGCTATCTGTTTTATGACTCACGTAAATAACCTGTTCTGCACTGATATTAAGATTAATATCTTTTTGCCCTACATTGATGCTGGTACTTTTCGTTCGGGTTTCACCGTTTAAATCTGTAGCCTCAATTTCAATATCGTAGCTATAGTTTTGTTTGATATCAGTAGCTTTTGCAAAAAAGGTAATATCGAATTTACCACTTAATTGGGTATTTGTTCTACCGATAGCAATTTGCTTCCTCTCGAAACCAACTGAACCATAAATAGCGTTACGCTGTGTATAGTTTAATCCATATTCGTAGATTGCCCTTCTGAAAATCTTATAATTTATTTTGGCATTGTTTACTGAATATCCAGAAAAAGCACTGACTTTACCTTGTACTTTAATCGTATCGTTTAACTTGTATTTTTGGTTAGGCTTATCAAAAACGACCTCAAAAGTTGGGCGTTTATATTCCTCAACCTGAACTGAAATACGACCATTGTCGGTTTCGATTTCCATCTGACCATTCAATATGCCCATTGGTATACTAAACGAGCCCTGAAAAGTACCATAATCGTTACTGGTAACATTGGTTGTGGCTATTTCTTTTCCATTGGCATCGTTAAAATAAACCTTAAGTACTTTATTTACTTCTATTTTATTTTTACCATTTTTCGATTGCAAGCATAACCCCTTATAGTAAACGGTTTGTCCGGGGCGATAGATCGGCCTATCCGTAAAAAGAATTACGCGCGCGTCATCGTCTTCATCCTTATAGCTATTATAATTATTGATGTTTAATTTCAATTCGTCTTTCCCGAAAGTAGCCACCGCAAAAGACATATTCCTATCAGTTTCATTTGTACTGGCATAACCTTTATCGTTAGTCGTCATTAAATCTCCGGCAATAAATTTCCGGGTATTGTAATCATATCTCCATTGCTGAATTTTAACATTTTTTAAAGGTGCGCCATCACTAAGTTGATTCACAAAATATTCATGTCTTTTGATATTCCGCCGGTTAATCACAGCCATTGCAGTAACCTTAAAATTAATATTGCTATAAACAGTATCTTTTTGTTCGCGGTTAATGGTTTGGGCAATCAATGTATAAGCACCAAATGCTAAGCCATCCATTTTATCAATTAATGTATGGTTTTGGTAGTCGCTAGTTTTTGGAACGATTACATCCCATTGTTTTATGGCCTTATTTTTTGTAAAAAAAGTTAAAAAATTATCCTTACTCTCAAACTGTTCGTAACCATTTTGAGGTTCTACTGCCTTAAATAGCCTAATATGTACTGTATCTGTATTTTTATAAGATAAATGCAACTGGGCAGGCCGATCTGGTTGGATATACCCTTTTATTTTAATTGATAATTCGCTGCTTTTAATCTGCCTGATTAAATTTTCTGCATTTTGCGCACCAATACTTTTGGGATACCTATCAGCAGCTTTTTTGGCTAAAGCAACGGCTGTTAAAAAATTTTGTTTGTTCGTATCAACAGGGAGTTGCGCGTTTTTATGCATGAGGGCCTGTTCGTATAAAATATCGGCATAAACTTCGGTTTGCGTACTTTGCCCGGCTAACTGGCTTAATGCTTTATAATACAGATCCTGCACCTCGCCATTAAAATTTTGTTGCACAAACTTTAGCCGTTTTAAATCAACATCGGCCAAAGCCGAAAAGTTATGGTTGTTTTGATGAAATCTGATCAGGCTTTTAAACAACTGCAAACTCTGTAGTTTAAACGAGGTGCTGTCTGATGGCAATTCCATAGTAAGAAAATACTGTCTATCATCAAACCAAGCTGCATTATTCATATCAAGCAGCTCATCATCATATTGCGTGAGATTAATTTGTGTATTATTAAAAACATCAATGGCGCGGTGTGCCAACAGATCATATAATGTGGGCCTAAAGGTTCTATTGTTTTTATCGCCTGCTAAAACGGCATCCAAGATATCAACATTGGTTTGTTGCAAAAGTTGAGCTTCTTTTAACGATAACAGGTAGTATTTTACGGTTTCATCACTCAGTTTTTTAATACTCCACGTTTTAATATCATTACCAATATCGCCCTGTACTTGTGTACGCTGACTAATCTGCCATCTATTTTGTTGTAAATAATTCCAATAGGTTTCGGCCAAAAGTGATTGTAAAATGCTTTTTTCGGGCTGCTTAGCTTTAGTGATATCATCACGCAGATTAATCAAAATTTTATCAAAAGCATTCTCTTCCAAATAACTTTGAAACATCATTCTATAAATAACCGATTTGATCTGCAATGGCGTATTGTTCTCTTTATGCGCCGCTTGATTTATTTTTTCGATCAAAGCCAGCGCATCTTTAGGTTTGCCCTGGTTGGCAATAGAATCGACCCTATAAAAATCGTCGAGCGTATATTTCTGCTGGGCAGAAACATGCAGCGATAGCAAAATAAAAAGAAAAAATAAAGTGGAGAGGCGTAATGATATATTCATAGCTGGCTTGCGTTTTTAATATAGATGGGCTGAACGCTTAAATTCCATAAGTGGTTAGTATTTATCTGATTCTTACACGAATCTAAGTATTAATAGACTAAATGTTACAAGCCACAAACATTAACGTTTTAAACATTCGAAGCATAACATTATCTTTGCCGCATGTCAACACAATTAAAAAATCTATCAGATTTCTCTCATACCACCGTTCCAAGCGGAGCAAATTATAAATTCGGGATTATTGTAGCCGAGTGGAATGCTGAAATTACAGGTGCACTATATAATGGCGCATTAAAAACACTTTTAGCCAATGGCGTTGCGGAAGAAAATATAATTTCTTTACCTGTTCCCGGAAGTTTCGAATTAACAGGTGGTGCAGAAATTTTATTGAGCAAAAGAAGTGATATAGATGCCGTAATCTGTTTAGGTTGCGTAATTCAGGGCGATACGAAACACTTCGATTTTATTTGTGATGCTGTAGCGCAAGGGATAACCAACGTTGGCATTAAGTACAGTAAACCGGTTATCTTCGGGGTTTTAACCACCAATAACCTGGAGCAAGCCCAAGACCGTGCCGGCGGGAAACATGGCAATAAAGGTGATGAAGCTGCAATTACTGCCATTAAAATGGCTGATTTTTCGGCTCAAATTTAAACTTGTGTTAATAATTATTTGTAACTTAGAAGTTTAAAAATTATCAGATCCGATGAAATATCATGAGTAATCTTGATAGCTTCATTACCATTGAAACAAACTTATACAGATGAAAAAAGTAGCTATCTTACTATTGGCGGTGTTTTGCACCATTACCATTTTAGAATCTTGCTCTTCTAAACTTTGTCCTGCTTATGGGTCTTATCCAGAAGGAAAGCGCAGAAGAAATTAATCTACCTCATTTGTAATCTCATATTTAGGTCATTTACAGAACTTTATTTAACTGTAATTGTTATCCTGTAAACAACACGTATCATATCATGACTTGGGTTAACTTAACTTCGATTGAACAGCTTGATGAAATCAAAAATGCAAAGGGTTTTAGCCTTATTTTTAAACACAGCACACGTTGTTCAATTAGTTTAATGGCTAAAAAGAATTTCGAGTTTGATTGGGACATCATTCCTGCAAGTACAAAACTTTACTTTTTAGATTTGATCAGCTACCGTGATATTTCCAACCAGATTGCTGAAGTGTTTCAAGTAGCACACCAATCGCCTCAGATTTTATTGATTAAAGATGGCGATTGCGTATTAGAAGCATCACATAGCGATATTTCTGCTGATGAAGTTGCAGAAGTGATTGCTGCTTAATCATAAAAATATTTTTCTTAAAAAAGGGTATTCAAGCAATTGGATACCCTCTTCTGTTTGTTGGCATACTATTAGGTTACTCTACCCGTAGCGTACTGAAAGGTTTTACGGATTACTGAATGGAAGTCTCCGACTTGCTATTAAATAAATATTAAGTTATATACTCAATTTGATTCACCAATCCTTAGAGGCGCTATGCTTAACTCTACGGACAGACATATGTTGTCAGTCTGAGCTTGTGTTGAGAACCTTCGAAAAAAACATTTGTACTTCGACAGACTACCATTGACGTTATTCGATAACTAATTGATAATTAACACATTACTTTGACGCCTGCATTTCCGCCCCGCTAGGCCATAGCACAGTATCTCCGTTTCAATTAAACCCGGCCTAACAAATTTTTCGGACTGCACTGCCCAAGCCAACCTAGTAGCTTCGAAAGAAAACGGCAAGGCCCTCATGAATGCAGCTGAAAGCTACAAAAACAAATGAATAAATTTTCAGCCGGTGTTTTATTAATGGTTTTCTATTGCTTTCATTTGTATTAATGAGCTCGGCAATGCCTCGGTTTTGTTTCTTTTTTAACACCAAAAAGAAAGAAGCCTGTCCGGCTAGGACTAATAAAACACCCCGTCCTGCGGACACCCCTCTGAAAGAGGGGAATTACATATCGCAAAAGACCAATAATTAAATGTCATTTATATTGATTTTTATACAATAAATTACCCCTCAGGATGACATTTTTTTGTTTCTCCTTAACTTAATGTCATTTTCCTTCACTAACCAGTTACAGTCTGTGAGAACACAGACCTTGGAAATACTTAAAACAAAAAGGTCCCGATTTACATCGCGACCTTTAAAAAATTTATGCTGTTATTGCCTAGGCAACAACTGTATTTTCGATTTTCAACACTTTTGAGGTTCTGTTTCTGGTTTCTCTGCAAAGATCTGCATCCTGAGCAAGTGATTTTCCATAAGTAGGAATCATCTCTTTAATTTTTTCCTGCCATTCTTCAGTGGCCAAATCATCAGCAAAACAACGGCTTAATAGGTCGAGCATAATAGAAACAGCTGTTGAGGCCCCAGGAGATGCACCCAATAAGGCCGCAATAGAGCCATCAGCAGCACTTACCACCTCTGTACCAAATTCTAAAATACCACCTTGTTTTTCATCTTTTTTAATTACCTGAACGCGCTGTCCGGCATATTCCAGCTCCCAATCTTTAAGTTCGGCAGTTGGCAGATATTCTTTTAATGCTTCCAATCTATCTTCTGGCGATTGCCTAACCTGCTCAATCAAATATTTTGTTAAATCAAGGTTATGTAAGCCTGCCGACAGCATCGGACGGATATTATTAAATTTTATCGATTTTGGTAGATCCAAGAATGAGCCATTCTTAAGGAATTTAGTAGAAAAACCAGCGTACGGACCGAACAACAGTGCCTGTTTGCCATTAATCATCCTGGTATCCAGATGTGGAACAGACATTGGCGGTGCACCAACCGCAGCTTTTCCATATACCTTAGCGTGGTGTTTTTTAATAATTTCTTCGTTGGTACATTTTAACCATTGTCCGCTTACAGGGAAACCGCCAAAACCTTTTCCTTCGGGAATATCAGATTTTTCTAACAGCGGTAAAGAGCCACCACCAGCACCAATAAACACAAACTTAGCTACACGTTTACGTTTGTCTCCACTTTCTAAATCTTTAACTTTTACGATCCAATTACCATCTTTATTCTTCTTAAGGTCGCGGATTTCGTGGTTAAAATACAGATTAACATTACTTTGTTCCTTTAAGTTGTTAAACATGTCTCGGGTTAAAGTACCAAAGTTAACATCAGTACCTAAATCCATTTTTGTGGCAGCAACTTTTTCGCTTTTTTTACGGCCATCCATAATCAATGGTGCCCAGTTTTTTACAAGCTCCGTATCTTCAGTATATTGCATATCGCTAAACAGATCGCATTGGGTTAATGCATCGTAGCGTTTTTTAAGATATTCTACATTCTTTTTACCCCAAACAAAACTCATGTGAGGAATATTGCGGATAAAATTGCAAGGATCAGAAACCAATCCCTTGTTTACTAAATATGACCAAAATTGTTTAGAAACCTCAAAATGTTCTGCAATTTGAACCGCTTTTTTTATTTCAACCGTACCATCCTTCTTTTCTGGTGTATAGTTCAATTCGCAAAAAGCAGAATGTCCCGTTCCGGCATTATTCCATGCATCAGAACTTTCTGCTGCCGCAATATCTAAACGTTCGTAAATTTCTATGCTTAAATTGGGTTCTAATTGTTTTAATAAAACACCGAGGGTTGCACTCATGATGCCAGCCCCTATTAAAATTACATCAGCGTCAGTTTTACCAACTGTCTTTTTCTTTTTTGTCATCTTAGTTTAAAGGAGTTACAAATTTAGGATGATTTTAAACATACCACGAATTTTAAGGCGTTAAATCTGAAAAAATTGCCAAAAAATTAGAAATACTTTCTGTTTTTTGATAACTTCTAATCAAATTTTAATCCAAAAAACAGTTCAATTAATAACAAACTGAAAAGGGCATTACCCCTGCCTAAAAAGCCCATTATTAAATTACTAATTACTACCCCCGTTTCTTTAAAATATTTATCATTTTAGTTTTAAACAGTCAAAAAAAATTAAATTTCAATAACAAGCCCTGCTGTTTCATAGGCCAAATATTAAAGAAACAAGATTCCGTATTTTTTTTCTTAAAAACCGCTGTTCGATAAACCTGAAAACAGCGAGCATCACAATTCTCCATCGGGATAATGCGAATGGCAGGAAACAGCACCTATAAAATGCTAACGTTCATTTCCAAAAAATACTTTTCGATTTAGCTTAAGCATCTTCAACTACATTATTATTGGACGCTGGTATTGATAGAATACGATTAAAAGGGTTGTTAGTCTTCAATATGGCTTAAAATATTGATCAATTTACCAAATGGATCTCTGGTGTAAAATCGCCTAACACCCCAGGGTTCATTGACAGGGCCATATTCGATAGGAAACCCAGCTGCTTTTATTTTCTCCAATAGGTCATCAACATTTTCAACTTCGATCGATAGATCTGGTGTTGGAGTACCCGACCCGCCCTCGGAGGCAAAACTAATCTGTACATCCATTTTTTGCTCTGTCTCGCCATAAGTGGCAATCCAACCATGATCCATTAGCAGATCAAGGTCCAAAATATCTTTATAAAAACTGGCTGCATCAGCAATTTTTTGGGTATTAATATTATGCACTATTCTTTTTACCATAGCGGGATTATTGTATTAATGAAAGAGATCATCTTGTTGGTTTTTATTTAAGCAGGATGTCATATCGGGCCTGTCGAAACACTTCACACCTATATAGCTACATCCTTCGATAAGCTTAGAATAACGATTCAATATTGTCATGAATTCTTATACATACTTATCATCGCTATTTGGAGAAATCTCTCAGTCTCTGTTTAAAAGATTTCTCCTTTCCGCTGTGCTCCGGTCGAAACGATAACGGCATATTAATTTTTAAGCTTCGCTTTAAAAACTTTTTCGAGTTTTTCTATTTTTGGAAGAATCACCAATCTGCAATAGGGCTCACTTCCATTTTTATTGAAATAATTCTGGTGATAATTTTCGGCGACATAAAAAGGTTTGGCCGCCTCTATAGCGGTTACCACTTTCTTGCCATAGGCATTGGTTTTATTCAACTCTGCCTTATATTTTTCTGCCAAAGCTTTTTGCTCTGCTGTATGGTAAAAAACTACTGAACGATATTGGGTGCCACTATCGGCCCCCTGACGGTTTAATGTAGTTGGGTCGTGGCTTTTCCAAAAAACTTCTAACAAATCATCGTACGATATCACCATTGGGTTATAAGTAATTTCCAAAACCTCTGCATGCCCGGTAGCACCGGTGCACACTTCTTCGTAAGTTGGATTGCTTAATGTACCGCCTTCGTAGCCTGATTTAACCGATACTACACCTTTTAACCTTTGAAATATGGCCTCGGTACACCAAAAGCAGCCCATACCGAATGTTGCCTTCTCTGTTTTTTTGCCCTGTGCGTTGGCCTGATTTATGGCCAATACTGCTAATAGCAGTAAAATTATTTTTCTCATTTTGTGTTTATTTACTTTTACCTGTAATGAGGCTATCATGATTTTTTTGCTCTATTACTTGCAAAATGCAAATCATGATGGTTTCATGAGAGTGTTTTATTTTGTTAGTCGCAAATAACTCATTTACCTTACAAGCCAACTGCGTTATTTTCTAGTTAATTATACGAAATTAAATAAAGCCTAGTTTGCGTATAAATTATAATGGATTTATTGTGACAATCGGACATCATATTAATTTGTCATTTTGTTAATAACTTAAAAAACTGTATATTAATTCGTTAAATACATAACACCTAACCTAAATACAGTTATTAACAATTCTTTTTAAATTCGTATAACATTAAATATAAAATTATGTCTACACCGTATATTCCTTGTTTAGATTTAGGCTCTTACATCAATGGCTCTGCAGATGACCGTAAAAAGTTTTCGGATGAATTGGGCAGAGCTTTTAACGATTCAGGTTTTGTTACCATTACCAACCATGGCTTAAGTCAGGAATTAATTGATAAGCTTTACGAAAACATTAAAGCTGCCTTTGCATTACCAGTTGAAATTAAAAGGAAATACGAAAAGCCAGAATTGGCAGGCCAACGTGGTTATACCAGTGCAGGTAAGGAAACCGCTAAAGGCGCCAAAACACCAGATTTAAAAGAATTTTGGCAGATTGGGCAGGAAGTAACGGATGGCGATCCGGTTAAAAACGAATATCCTGATAACGAAATTTTAGAAGAATTACCTGAATTTAATAAAGTAACAGGCGATATCTATAAAAAACTGGAAGAAAACGGCACACATTTATTACGTGCCATCGCTACCTATTTAGAATTACCGATCAACTATTTCGACAAACATGTTCACAATGGAAATTCAATTTTAAGAGGTATCCACTACTTCCCGATCGAAAACCCAGAAACCATTCCTGATGATGCGGTACGCGCCGGGGCACATGAAGACATCAACCTCATTACTTTGCTCATTGGCGCAAGTGCCGATGGCCTTGAAGTGTTAACCCGAAGCAATGAATGGTTACCAATTAAAGCACACCATACCGATATTGTAGTAAATGTGGGCGATATGTTGCAAAGATTGACCAATAACAAATTAAAATCGACAACACACAGAGTGGTAAATCCTCCTCGTGAACTGATGAAAACTTCACGCTTTTCGGTTCCGTTCTTTCTACATCCGCGCAGTGATATGGATTTAACCAGTTTACCATCAACCATTGATGCAGAACATCCTAAAGCTTATAGCGATATGACAGCCGGAGAATATTTAGATGAAAGATTAAGAGAAATTGGATTGAAAAAATAGTCAGGCGTTTGGAGTTCTAGCAAATCGCAAACAGAAAATTAAAAGCATCGGTTAAAAAATCGATGCTTTTTTGTTATTTAGATAATATGTATTCAGCACATTTAGACGTTTTCGCCGAAATTGATGGCATTGGCTCTGCCTCAGGGTTATTCGCAAGTGGAGATTTGCTTTACATTATAGGCGATAACAGTGCTTATCTAAATGAATATAACATCAAAACCAGACAACTACGTAAAATTCAAATTTTATTTGATCCCTCATTAAATCAATTAGAAAACATTACCAAAGCCTTAAAGCCCGATTTCGAAATACTGTGCGGGCATGGCGATAAATTGTACATTCTGGGTTCTGGCTCTACAAATAAACGAAACCTGATGATCGAATTTGACCTGAAAACACAACAGGTTATACAGAAAGATCTTACCCATACTTACAACAGACTTAAAACGATTGCCCATGTAAATGACGAGAACTTTAACCTCGAAGGTGCAATCTACACGGATACAACCTGGCTCCTTTTTAACCGTGGCAATGGAATTGGCACAAAAAACGGAATATTCAAAATCAATGGTACAGATTTAAACGGTCTATACTTGGCAACATTTACTCCTGCTAAGCTCCCGAACATGGAGCAGGTAGAAGCTTCCTTTACCGATGCGGTGCTGGTTAAAAACGAAATATTTTTCATTGCAACTGTTGAGGATACCCAATCGACTTACACAGATGGTGAAATTTTAGGCAGCTTTATTGGTAGCCTTAATGCTGATACCCTTAAGCTAAATTTTACTTATAGAATATCTGGTAACCATAAGTTTGAAGGGATAACGCTCTTTAAACAAACCGACAATAAACTGGAGTTCCTACTTTGCGAAGACCGGGACAATGAAGAATTGAAAACTACGATCTATAAACTGATACTGAATTATTAAGAGCAACTATCGCACAAAACATCTGATAATCATGAAATCTACAGTGTTCAGAATTTTTATCGTACTCACCTACCTACTTTTTTTCTGTCATCCTGATAAACCAATTGAGCAGAAAAACATTGTTAACGATGTTAAGCCGCTAAAATAAAACAAAAGTATGATCCCGAATATAGGTCCAGAAACAAGCTTTTCGATACTTATTATTATACCCGGGATAAACAAAAATAAATAGCCGCCTTTACTGGGCAAACTCCAATAAAGCTAGCAATCCTCTTTTTAATTCTTTAATAAACTTCTTACCGCAACTTGTGGAGTTTCACCAGCTGGTACAATAAAAATAGCATCATTTTCTATTACCTGGCCCTGATCGAAATAATACCCGGCTGTAACAGGCAATACCGCACTGATGGTTTTTCCATCTTTATCTTTGGTCGCATAAGTAACATTGATTAAATGGCTTTTCATACTAACCTGTAGCTTTTTTGATGTTAACCTCGCACCCGTAGCATTGGTACAATCTAATTCTATAATTTTCGAATTGCTAATTCCAGACAGGTCCAATGAACTCGCCAAACGAATATTAAACGATTTGCCGCTGTTGTTTTTTACCGAAGCCAAAACTTTATAACGATCAAAGTTCTGGTCTTTTATGTTTATCTTTTCTTTATTCACAACAGTATACGTTACTGCAAAACCATTTATGTTTACCGTTTCTCCATCTTTGATCTGTTGCGCTTTAACGATAGCTGCCATTCCACAAAAAAGCAGCAGAAAGGCCAGTTTTTTAGTCCATTTCATATTGATTTGTTTTTTAGGTTGATGTGCTTAATTTACAAATAATAATTAGACTTATGCCCGCTATTTCTTCGAATCATCTATCGCTTTATTAACTACATCCTGTATTCTGCCCCTGATTTTTAGATTAGAAAGTTTATCGGTAACAGTTGGGTTAACCCGGTTTGACAGAAATATATAAACCAAACCTCGTGATGGATCGACCCAAACACAGGTACCGGTATACCCTGTATGTCCGTAAGTTTGTGGAGAAGCCAGATCAGAAGGATAATGTTTGGTACTATCCGGATCCCAACGATCGAAACCCAAGCCTCTGCGACTAACATTCGATTGCTTTGAGGTAAACATATCTACTGTTGTATCTTTGAAATATTCCACTCCACCATAGGTACCACGGTTCAACAACATCTGATAAATAATGGCTAAGTCGTTAGCACTGGCAAATAAACCAGCATGACCTGAAACTCCTCCTGCCAAAGCTGCCCCCTGATCATGCACATAACCTACAAGCAAGGTTTTTCTAAAATACTTATCATCTTCGGTAGGAATAATCTGCTCTGGTTTAAAACGGTTCCGCGGCAAGAAACCTGCCGTTTGCATCCCCAATGGTTTATAAAAATTTTCATAAGTGTATTGATTTAGTGGTTCCTCGCTGATGTGCTCTACAATATCTTTCATCACGTACATACTGATATCGCTGTACACATATTTACCACGTGTTTTAATGGGCGAATTGAGCATTTTAGGCCACATAAAATCTTTAAAAAAGCCTTTTTTGATATAATAATTATCCGCTACCTTGGTTGGATAGGCCGCTGATGAATCTCGGCTATAATCGCCTGTTTTAATATAATCGTGAAAAGGGATGTAACGGATAAAACCCGCCTGGTGCAACATTACTTCCCGCACCTGAATATTGTTCATGGGCGTGGTACGTGCTTTCGGGATATAAGCGCCAATATTAGTATCTAGTTTTAGTTTTCCTTCTTCAAATAAACGCATTACCGCAGGTGTTGTTGCTGTTACCTTGGTTACCGAAGCGAGATCAAAAATATCGGTTACCTTATCTGGTACATTCGTATCATAGGTATGGGTGCCATAAGCCTTATTAAAAATAACTTTACCATCTTTCGCTACCAAAACCACCATACCCGGAGTTGCTTTCTGCGTTATTGCTTCGGAAGCAATGGCATCAATTTCTTTTAAGTTGTTGGAGTTGATTCCCGCATCTTCGGGTACCGTATACTTTAAACGGGTAGCAGTGGTAACAAAACCAGCGCCCATGGTATAACGGGCAGAAAAGGCTGTGGTTAATTTATTTACAGCGGCAATGCCTCCAAAAATATATTGTGGAACAACCGCAGCTGCATCGGCATTGTTCTGTGGGGTCCAAATAATTGGCGATTTCAACAGATCGAAAGATTTTAAACCAGGCCCGTTACCAAAAAAAGAAATAATTACCTGTTTATTTTTACTGATACTGTTAATGAAATTAATGTATTTGGCTTTGCTTACATTTTGATCATCAATAGAAATTAAAATGGTATTAAAATATTTAAGGTCATCTTCTAAATCGTTCAAGTTCACGCTATCTTTATAAGAATCGGCAGAAAATGAGGTAATTTTATCGTATTTGTTGGCCAAACTGTCGAAAACGGCACTATAAGCAAAACTAAGGCTAACTGCAGCAATATTCTTTTTCTCTAATGATTTTAAAGGAATAATTCCATCCTGATTGTTTAATAATACTGTTCCGTTAGAAATTGCATTGGCAATAGCCAGTTTTTTTTCATTCGCGGTATGCTCCTGTGCGCAAGCCATTAAACATAAAACATTGCAGCAAAATGCTACAACCAGGATACGCAATCTATTTTGCTTCATATACTTTTTCTCCGTTCAGGTAGGTTTTTAAAACTTTGGTTTTTAATATTTTTTGTGGTGTTGATTTTAAAATATCATGGTCGAGGATTACGAAATCGGCTAGTTTACCTTTTTCCAAACTTCCTTTCTCTTCTTCTTCAAAATTAGCTTTCGCCGCCCAGATCGTCATTCCGCGCAAAGCCTCTTCGGGCGTTAAGGCATTTTCTATCTGGAAGCCTCCTTTTGGAAAACCTTTTGCGTCTGCTCTCACTGTTGCTGCATAAAACGTTAATAATGGATTAATGTTTTCGACGGGAAAATCGGTACCTAAGGGAATCCAACCATTTTGTTTTAACAATTGTTTGTAAGCATATGCATTTTTTAACCTTTTAGCACCCAAACGCTGTTTGGCCCAATACATATCGGAAGTGGCATGAGTAGGCTGAACAGACGGGATGATACTTGCGCTTCCAAATAAACCAAAATCGCTGGCATTCACCACCTGTGCATGTTCAATGCGCCAGCGTTTATCGTTTTTCCCCTTTAAGATTTTATTGTAGATATTCAGGATTATCCGATTCGCCGAATCGCCGATGGCATGGGTACACATCTGAAAATGATTGGCGGCAATTTTTATGGCTACTTCTTCAAAATGTTTCGCATCGCTTAACAGAAAACCGGCTTTATTTGGCATATCGCTATAAGGATGCAGCAGACAGGCACCACGCGAACCTAAAGCACCATCGGCATAAACCTTAAAAGCCCGAACATTTAACCGATCTGTTTTAATTGGACCACGGTTAAAAAGATATTTATAATTATCAGGCTCATCTGAAAGCATAACATAGAGCCTCATTTTCAGTTTGTTTTCCTTTTGCAGTTTTTCGATAAATTCGACAGCCTGGTAACTTAAGCCGCAATCATCAATAGTAGTTAAACCAGCAGCGAAACAGTTTTTCTGTGCATCTGTAAATATTTTTTCGGCCAGTTTAACATCTGGTGAAGGGATTTTACGCTCTACCAAAGCTACAGCGTTATCGATTAACACACCAGTAAGCTTTCCATTTTGGGTTAACATATCGCCACCTACCAGCTTCTGCACGCCATTAATGCCAGCATCATGCAACGCTTTTTGGTTAGCAATGGCCGCGTGCCCATCAATCCGGTTTAAAAATACCGGACGGCCAGGAAAAAGTGCTGTTAACTTTTCATTTGTGGGGAAATCTTTCTTATCCCAATCGTTTTGGTCCCAGCCATTACCAATTAACCAGCCCTCTGGGTGGGTTTTAGCAAAATCGCTTAAGCGAGCAAGCACTTCATCCCACGATTTTGTTTCTCTTAAATCGGCCGTTTGCAAGCTTTTACCATAACCGTAAAAATGAGCATGCGCATCTATAAAACCTGGATAAACGGTTTTACCTTCTGCATTGATTTCTTCTTTGCCCACATATTTTGATTTGATATCATCGCTTTTACCGAGTGCCGTGATTTTACCATCCTTTACGGCAAAAGCCTCCACTGTATCGAATTTACTGTTAACAGTATAAACTTTAGCGTTATAAACAATTACATCAACCTCTTCTTTTTTAGAGCAAGCAGTAAAGAGCAACGCCAGAAAAAGGCTGTATAAAATGGACTTCATAGCGATAAAGATAGAAAATTGAAAGCATTGGATTTGTAAATTCGGTTTTACAGAGAGATGGTGAATAGTTTGCCACGAAAACACAGAAAGCACGGAAAGCACGGATTTTTCATCTACGCCGTGGTCTGTGTATCCACTGACCTTCTAAATAACAACTTTTTTTCCGTTAATAGATCCTGAAACGAGTTCAGGAGGACGGCTCTTCTTAAACCAATCAATTGATTCTTGCATTTATGGCTACTGGCCCAAGTGAAATAAACCTCCTATGAATAAAACCCTTTTTCAAGCAGCTTAGGAAGCTTTTTCTTTTTTTATGGGCAAAAGATGTTCCCTGTCCTGAGAATTGGCGG
>NZ_JACHCQ010000004.1 GCF_014205835.1 Pedobacter sp. AK013
CTGGAGCTGTTTGCCATCAACCTGGAAATAATGCCCTAAATGATAACAGCTAATGGGATGATTATCCAAATATTCCTTTTAAAAAAAGACCGAATTCCGTAGTCATCCGAGCGCCTTTTCTTACTAAATCCCAATCTCTACTGATGATCTCCCCAGTCTTTTTTACTGTCCATCTACGTCTTTTGATACGTAAGGCCACTTTTTGACCACGAATAGGAAAATCCTGAATGGCAACTTCTGGAAGAAAGCCCTTTGATTCAAGCTCAGCTATTTGATAGCCAGAGGGAGCTAGATTCTTTTCTTCCAGATAGATCTGAAGCTCTTTTGACACTTTTTCTACTTTAAGTATTTCGAAATAATCCAGAATACCTTCTGGTAATAAAAAACTGATAAGGGTTTGTTCGGCTTGATTCAAGGGAAGTTATAATTGTTGTAATACCACAAAGAAACAAATTATTTTATTCCCCCCAACTTTTCCGCTTGATCCCAATTAAGCCTATCCATTCTTTAAATAACATTTCCCATGTTCCTAATGCGCTGGCATTTGGAATGATAAAATCGCTTAGTTCAAATTCTGTACTTCTTGAAAAATTGGTGGGGTAATATTCAATTTTCTGCTTAGTTTGTTTATCAAAAATTAATTTTGCCCTTGGGATGTGCCAGGCACTGGTAATTACCAGAACTTTAGCTTTAGGGTTCCTTTTTGCGATGAGCGCCAGGCTGTACCTGGCGTTTTCAATGGTATTTCTACTTTGGTTTTCAATCAGAATTGCAGAATCAGGAATACCAATCAGTTTTAAGTATTTAATAGCTAAATCAGCCTCTTTTACCTGTCTATCTATTAAATTTGAATTTCCACTGCTAAGCAATAGTTGTTTAATCTGGCCTTTTTTGTATAGTGCAATGGCTTGGAACAATCTGTCGCCTGCCCAATTAAAAGCAATTTCATTATTTCGTTTATTTAAACCCGAAAAACCTCCAAGAATTATTCCGATGTCGTATTTTCCTGCTCTCGGATAGCCGGCTTCGTAACTATTTATTATTTTTCCGACAATAAAGCCATTAGAGAAAAGGAAGAAAATAATTAAGGCACAGATTAAATATCTTTTTCTTTGTTTAGCTTGTTTTGATGCTACTGCAAAAATCAAAAGCACAAAAATCCACACTATGGGTTTAATAATGAAAAGCAAAATCTTCGAGAGGATAAAAATCATAAATAGATATTATCCTGTAAAACTAGTATTTTTTATCCTTGCCCTTCCTGTACCTGTCCGTTTTCGTGTGCATTTTCTAAAATCTCCTGCACATCCGAATTACGTTTCTTAGCTACTTTATGTTTAAAGTGTGGCACTTCATGTGCAGTAATATCTTCTTCAATGGCTTCCACACCAAATACCTTCTCTTTTAAAAGATTATATTTATCCTGGAATCCGTATCTTAGGTTCCTGGCCCCACCTGCAATTTTTCCACGGGTACCAGCGCCACTATCAGGGGCAAACAAAATACTAATCACTGCACCTACCGCCAGGCCAGCCACCAAAGCAAGCGCTACCTGAGCATTATTTTTAGATTTGTGCGTTAAATATTTTCCAATTAACTTTTTGTACTTCATGATCATATGATTTTATAGTGCAACAATTTGCCTATAATAATGTTTGATGTTTTTTGCTTTAGGGAACAGTAGCAATGGCTTTTTGCTAAAGCAGCTTCATTCATTTTTAAAAAAAGACCAGACTTTTACCTAAGTTTAAAGTTAAAGCACAATATTTGGGCTACAAAAATTAATTTACATGGTTAAAGCAACAATAAATAAGGAGCATTATGCGTGTTCGGTAAGCAACGGTTCTCATGATATTATAGTAGACGAACCTTTAGAATTAGGCGGAACACATAAAGGTTTTGCCCCTAAAGGATTATTAATGGCTTCATTAGCATCGTGTGTAGCCATTACCCTGAGAATGTATGCCGATAGAAAAGCATGGCCTATTGATAAGGTTGAGGTAGAAGTAAATATTGATACCGAAAATGGAGAAACCATATTTTTTGAAGAAATTGTATGTACAGGAATACTTACCGAAGAACAAAAAATCAGACTGGAAGAAATTGCGGCTAAATGCCCGGTAAGCAAAATTTTGGCCGCCGGTCACGAAATTAGATCTAAAGTGCTTTGATGGTAACGGTGTAAAACTCGTTTATACATTGATAAAAAGCTTTAATATCTTTACCAATAAAAAACCTTGGTGTGCTTTGCGCCTTGGTGGTTAAAATAATAATCGATGCCTACCGAAATAAAATGCCCCAACTGTGCCCATGTTTTTCCGATGGAAGAAGCTATGGCCGAAGATTATAAGAAAGAGTTACGTGAGAAAGCGGCTGCTTATGCAAGGCAGAAAGATGAAGAATATCAACGTAAGCTGCAGGTTTTTGAGTCTGAAAAGCAGCAGCAGTTGAAAGCTTTTGAGGCTAAACTTGCCGAAGAGAAAACTAAGCTTAAAGATAATCTGGAGGAAAACCTACGTAAAAGTATTTCGGCCGATTTTGAAACAAAACTGCAAATACTGGAAGGTAATGCGAAAGATAATGCCGAAAAACTAAAGTTAGCCCGCGAAAAAGAGCTGGAATTTTTACGCCGTGAGGAAAGCCTTAAAGTGAAGGAAGAAGAGATGGAACTTGCTTTTCAACGTAAAATGCAAGAACAGCGTAATGAGCTGGTAGAACAGATCCGTAAACAAGAGGCAGAAAAAAATAGCATTAAAGATACTGAACATCAATTGCGTTTAAAGGAATTAGAAAAACAGCTCGACGACCAGAAAAAATTGGCCGAAGAAATGAAACGCAAAGCCGAGCAGGGCAGTATGCAATTGCAGGGCGAAGTGCAGGAGTTGATCTTAGAAGAATTGCTCCGTACCAATTATCCTTTCGATTTAATTGAAGAAGTTGGCAAAGGTGTGCGTGGGGCAGATTGTGTGCAGGTGGTGCGTAATCAATTTGGGCAGGAATGCGGTAAAATTATTTACGAAAGTAAGCGTACCAAAGATTTTGGTGGCGACTGGATCGAAAAACTGAAGAAAGATATGCGTAGTATGGGCATTGATGTAGCAGTAATTGTAAGTCAGTGTTATCCAAAGGGGATGGATTGTTTCGGGCAGCGTGATGGGGTTTGGATCTGTTCTTTTGAAGAAGTAAATGCTGTAGCCTATGTATTGCGTGAAGGTATTTTGCGTTTGGCAGGTGCAATAAAATCGCAGGAAAACCGCGGCGAAAAAATGCACATGTTATACGATTATTTAATGGGGGCGGAGTTTTCTGAGCAATGGAAAGCCATAAGAGAGGGTTTTATGAGTATGAAACTATCCATACAACGAGAGCGTGATGCGATGGAACGTTTATGGAAAGCACGTGAAAAACAATTGGAGAAAGTGTTGTTAAATGCAACCCATATCCGTGGTTCTATAGAAGGAATTGCAGGTAGCGATAGTGTGCAGTTGAGTTTAACCGATGAGGATGATGATACCTTGCTTTTAGAATAATTTATTGTCGATTAAACCTTGCAGGTTTCAAAAATCTGCGAGGTCTGGATAATTTTTAACCGGATTAATATCTGAACTGACCAAAACCTGAAAGTTCTAATGTGATATAAATAATAATAATTAATTAATGATAACATGAATAAGAAATCTAACCAATCCTTTAACCGCTCTAAAATCCTTACTTTAATATGCGCTTTGCTATTTTTTGGGGATGTTTTCGGGAACGTTCCCGAAAAGAGTTTGAAATCGCCTGATGGCAATCTGATAGCCAGTTTTGCTTTGGCTGATGGTGGCGTACCCACTTATAGCCTAAAATATAAAGGCAAGGATGTGATTAAAACCAGCAAGCTAGGGCTTGAACTTAAAGAGGGTAAGTCTTTAATGAGCGGTTTTACCATAAGCGATACCAAAACGAGCACATTTAACGAAACCTGGAAACCGGTTTGGGGCGAGGTAAAAGAAATTGTAAACCATTATAACGAACTGGCAATAACCTTAACGCAAAAAGAAACTAACCGCTATATTATTGTGCGTTTACGTCTGTTTAACGATGGTTTGGGTTTTAGATATGAATTCCCTGAGCAAAAAAACTTAGATTATTTCGTAATTAAAGAAGAGAAAACCCAGTTTGCATTAGCTGGCGATCATAAAGCATTTTGGCTTCCTGGCGATTACGATACACAGGAATATAGTACGGTAACTTCAAACTTGTCAGAAGTTCGTGGCAAAATGAAAGCTGCTATAACGCCAAATGCATCGCAAACTACTTTTTCGCCGACAGGTGTACAAACACCTTTGATGATGAAGAGTAAAGATGGTTTGTACATTAATATCCATGAAGCAGCATTGATCAACTACTCTTTAATGTCGTTAAACCTTGACGATAAAAACATGGTTTTAGAATCTTGGTTAACACCTGACGCAGTTGGGGATAAAGGTTATATGCAGGCGCCATGTTTATCTCCCTGGAGAACCATTATGGTAAGCGATAAAGCTGCTGATATCTTAACCTCAAAATTAACCTATAATTTAAACGAACCAACCAAATTTAAAGATGTATCGTGGATAAAACCAACCAAATATGTTGGCGTTTGGTGGGAAATGATTACCGGAAAAAGTACCTGGGCCTATAACGATTTAACCAGTGTGCAATTGGGCGTAACCGATTATGCCAAAACAAAACCTAACGGAAAACACGCTGCAAATACCGCACATGTAAAAGAATACATCGATTTTGCCGCTAAAAATGGTTTAGATGCAGTTTTGGTTGAAGGCTGGAACGAGGGTTGGGAAGACTGGTTTGGTAAAACAAAAGATGATGTGTTTGACTTTGTAACGCCTTATCCCGATTTTGATGTAAAAGAACTGCACCGTTATGCGGCAAGTAAGGGCATAAAAATGATTATGCACCACGAAACTTCTTCGTCGGTACGTAATTATGAGCGGCATTTAGATACAGCGTATAAATTTATGAAAGCCAATGGTTACGATGCTGTTAAAAGTGGCTATGTGGGTAATATCATCCCAAGGGGAGAGCACCATTACGGCCAGTGGTTAAATAACCATTATTTGTATGCGATTCAAAAAGCAGCAGAATATAAAATTATGGTGAATGCACACGAGGCTGTTCGCCCTACTGGCTTAGCACGTACTTACCCGAACTTAATTGGGAACGAATCGGCCAGGGGAACCGAATATGAAGCGTTTGGTGGCAACAATGCCGATCATACTTCCATTTTGCCTTTTACGCGTTTAATAGGTGGGCCAATGGATTATACGCCAGGTATTTTCGAAACTAAAGTAAGTGCTTATAACCCCGAAAATACTTCATTTGTACACAGTACGTTAGCTCGCCAATTGGCACTTTATGTTACCATGTACAGCCCGTTGCAAATGGCTGCCGATTTGCCTGAAACATATAACAAGTATATGGATGCTTTTCAGTTTATTAAAGATGTGGCTGTAGATTGGGACGATACCAAAGTTTTAGAGGCTGAGCCTGGAGATTATATCACCTTTGCACGTAAAGCCAAGGGTAAAAACAATTGGTTTGTTGGCCGCACCAATGATGAGGTGGCGCGAACATCTAAAATCGATCTTAGCTTTTTGGACCCTGGTAAAAAATATACGGCTACTATTTATGCTGACGCTAAGGATGCAAATTATGAAACCAATCCAAAAGCTTATACCATACGTAAAATGGAAGTAACCAATAAAACTAAATTGACTCAATATTGCGCACCGGGTGGAGGATATGCAATTAGTATTATGGCGAAATAATTTTATGTTTAGAAATTGATGTGGTGTCGGTTGTTACCAACTGACACGACGTTATTTATCAGTCAGATGGTAACATCTGACTGCACCGAAAACCTTAACAGATCATAACAGCTGATCGCATGAAAATATCTTATTTTATAATATCTTAGCAAAGACATTAAAACCAAGCAATTTTAACAAATATTACCATGCCCAGAACCAAAAACCATATCGAACTTCAATTTTTAAGCGAACCCTCTGATGTTAACTATGGAGGTAAGGTACATGGTGGCATGATGATGAAATGGATTGATCAGGCTGCTTTTGCCTGTGCCTTGCAGTGGAGCCAAAGCTACTGTGTAACGGTTTATGTTGGTGGAATCAGATTTTTCCACCCGGTTCATATCGGGCATTTGGTTAAAATGGAAGCGCGCATTATTTATACGGGTAAAACCAGTATGCATATTGCTGTTGATGCTTTTTCTAAACCAGTAGGTCAAACCGATTTTGTTAAGAACACACATTGTATTATTGTTTTTGTTGCGGTAGATGACGATGGACAACCGAAGGCGATCCCAGCTTTTAAGCCAAAAACCGAAAAAGAAATCGCCATGCATGGTTATGCCATTAAATTAATGGAATTACGTAAAAGTATTGATAAGGAAATGGAGCCGTATATTGTTTAGCGCTAGGTGTATAGTCTTTCAAGTTCTAACCACAGAGAAGTACGCAGAACACACAGAGTTAGTTGTTTAATAATGCCCTCATTTAATTCTCTGTAATACTCTGCCTAAAACTTTGCGTCCTTTGCGGTTAAAAGGAAATAGAATCTATTCTACAATAGGCAAACTAAAACAAAAATTACTGCCCTCACCAATGGCACTTATTACCCATATTTTTCCATTTTCGGCTTCGATAAAATCTTTAGAAATGGCGAGGCCTAATCCAGATCCCGATTTATTCTGACCATCGGTTGGTACCTGGAAATACCTGTCGAATAATCTTTTTTGGTATTTTTCGTCAATGCCTTTTCCAAAATCGCGGACAGAGAATTCAACAAAATTGTCTTTTTGCAAAACATCGATAATTACTTTCGATTTTTCGGAACTATAGCGTAATGCATTAGATAAGAAGTTAACCAGTACCCAGGCAGTTTTCTGTATATCGGCATTCACATTTGGTAAGTTCTGATCGCAGTTAAGCACCAGCTGAATTGATTTTTGTTCAGCCTGAAACTTAACGGCATCAACTGCATAGCGTACAATTTCTTCGGGTTTGGTGATGGCAAAAGTGAGTTTTAAATTGCCTGTTTCTACCTGCGAGAGATCTAAAAGTTCGCTGGTGATTTTTAGCAACCTGTCGCTATCTTCTTTAATGTGATTGAGCAGCTCGTGTTGCTCTTCGTTCATGGTGCCCACACGCTCATCATTAAGCAACTTCAGGCTCATTTTGATAGATGATAATGGTGTTTTTAATTCGTGCGAAACCGTTGCAATAAAATTTGTTTTGGCTTCATCGAGCTCTTTAAATTGCGTAATGTTTTTTAACGTATAAACGCTTCCGGCTGATTTAGAAGAAACAATTAATGTATTTTCGTCCTGCTCTTCATAATTTGGGATGATGATTTCGCGGTTTTCCAACAGGAAGTAAGATTCTTTATCATCAGCATAAATTTTTAAGGTATTATCATCTGTTTCGGGTTTAATGATCCGTTTAAGTAACTCGTTTTTTTGCATGAGTTCGGCCACGTTCTGACCAATAACCTTATCTTCATCAAGGTTCATTAGTTTTGCAGCCAGATGATTTAGAAAGAGTACCTCTCCTTTTTCATTTAGGCCGATTATGGCATCCTGCATTTGTGCAATAATGGCTTCAATACGCGATTTTTCAGATTTAATTTTAGATAAGTTACTGTTTTCCCATTCATTTAATTTAACAACCATTCCATTAAAGGAGTTTGCCAGTTCTGTAAACTCATCCTCGTTTTCGAAATGTAAGCGTTGTTTATAATTTTTACGACTGATCTGCTTAATAGCCGCACTAAATTCGGCAAGGGGGTTGGCTACAAAACCCGGGAAGTTTACGATGAAGGTAAAGAGGATAATAAAACTCAAGGTCGCCGCAATGATGATATAGAGATTTGCTCTTGATGAGGTTTTGTTAGCCAATTCATTTTTATCATAAATGGCCTTCATATTCAATTCTTCGATATTTCGCAATGCTATGCGTAAATTTTTAATGCTATTTTCTTTAACGGCCAACGATTGTGAGTTGTTTAGGGCGTTAAAAGCTACTTCTAATTTCTGGAAAGCTACTTTTTCGCCGGGTTCGGTAATGTTTAACCCCTCATTTTTTAGGTTTTCGGTAAATATAGTCAGTGGCGTAGGACTTAATGGAAACTGGTTCAGGTCGATTACATTGCGCATGGCAGCAACATATTTCAACGATTTGTAATTGTCTTTAAGAATTACTTTCGATTTATCGGAAAGCTCATTTAAGTAAAAGAGCGCGATTAATCCGAAGGATAAAACGATGATAAAGAGAAAGCCGAATCCGAGGCGGAGCTTGGTTTTTATTTTCATGACTTTTTAGTTTAACCGCAAAGGGCGGAGAGGTTTTCGCAAAGTAACGCAAAGCAATTTCTCTCTTTTTTGTGATAAAAATTGGTTATAATTAAAATTGTTTCCAGATTAACTAAATTACATAACAACCAGTTAAATAAATAGCATCTAAATTGCCTATTGCCAATTGTTGTGCCAATGCATTTTGTTTGTTTATAAGTTGTTGTGTATTAGTTGTATATGGTGTTTTTCTGTGGTTAAGTTGGGTAAAAACCCTTCCAAAATGAAAAGGTTTTTACCATTTTGAACTATTCTTTCTGAAGGTTTAAAGCACTGTCTTTTGTTTGCTAAACCTCCCATGAAACACAGGTTTTGCTTTTCAAAAGGAAAAATTAAGTATTTGTTTTTCGGAAAGCAGGTTCCTGGCATTTAGGATAAAGCGGCCCTGCTGTACGCTTTACCGCATGCCGCTTCCATCAGGTTTAGGTGGCACGGGTAGTAATAATATTTGGGGTTGCTAAGTGCGGAAATAATGCGCCTTTAAATTATTCTTTGGCTCTTACAGCACTATTCTCTGTTTCTAAACCTGATCGTAGCGAACACGGAGTGCAACGGAGTAAAGCGAAGAGCAGGGAGAAATGTTCCTATGAAACACAGGCGTGGCTTTTCAAAAACAAAAAACTTTAAATATGAATTTTGTTTTTTAAGAAAGCAGATTTAGAAACATTTAGGATAAGATTAGAATTTGATAAATTTTTCTATCTGCTCGTTGGTGAACTTGATGGTATCTTCTTGGATAAGATTGCCCTCTGCATCTAACTCGGTTTTAATATTCGGGATGTGCAAACGTAAAGGTAAAATATGAAGGTGGATATAATGACAAACGCCTGTAAAATGATCTACACCACGAATGTTCCCATATTTGCCGGAAGAAATTCCCACTAAAGCAGCCTTTTTATCATAAAAACTATCAGGGAAATTACAGGCATCTATTAATACCTTTAATACGCCTGGGTAACTTCCATTGTACTCCGGCATGATAAATAAAAACTTTTTGGTGTTATTAATCATGTTCTGGATTTCTTGAAAGGCTGCTGATCTTTTGCCATACATATCCGTGTTCAAAACATCTATAGGCAAGAGTTCGAGGCTGAACAAATTGGCATCAGCACCTTTTTCTTTTAGTTGCTTTTGGTAATATTTAGCAACTTTTAGCGTATTGCTATTGGGCCTGTTGGTTGCAGCTATAATTGTGATCATGGATAATTGTTAATAAGATGTGTAAAACCCAAATACGCTTCTTGCTAAAATTGCCATATAGTTTGTATCTTAGCTGATTGTGAAAAAGGCCGTAAACAACGCAAAAATAGAACTTTTTGCCAATTAAAACGCATAAATAACACAGCCCAAATAAACGTTAAGTAAATTTCGGATACATAGATGAGCAAAATTATTGCATTAGCAAATCAAAAAGGTGGCGTTGGTAAAACAACTTCATCTATAAACCTGGCTGCGAGTTTGGCCGTACTAGAATACAAAACTTTATTGGTAGATGCTGATCCTCAGGCAAATTCGACTTCAGGTATCGGTTTTGATCCCAGGAACATTAAAGATAGTATTTACGAGTGTATCATTAATGACATTGATCCTTTATTGGCCATCCAAAAAACGGATACGCCGAATTTAGATTTATTACCTGCCCACATTGATTTGGTTGGTGCGGAAATTGAGATGATTAACCTGAACAACCGTGAATATAAAATGAAAGCGGTTTTGGAGAAAATCAAAGATCAGTATGATTTTATTATTATCGATTGTTCGCCATCCTTAGGTTTAATTACCATTAATGCTTTAACAGCTGCCGATTCGGTTATTATTCCTGTTCAGTGTGAGTATTTCGCATTGGAAGGTTTGGGTAAGTTGTTAAATACCATAAAAATCGTTCAGAACCGTTTAAATCCTAACCTGGAAATTGAAGGTATTTTGCTTACCATGTACGATGTACGTTTGCGTTTATCGAACCAGGTGGTAGAAGAGGTAAAAACACATTTCCACGAACTGGTTTTCGATACCATTATTCAACGAAATACACGTTTAAGTGAGGCGCCTAGTTATGGCGTTTCGGTAATTATGCACGATGCGAATTGCAAAGGTGCCATTAACTACCTTAACCTTGCCCGCGAGATTGTAAAGAAAAACGGCCTTTTAAAGGAAGAAGAAAATATAGGAACAGCAACTTTATAAATTATAGATGACATCTTTTCAGCGAAAAACAGGTTTAGGAAGAGGGTTAAGTGCGCTTTTAGATGATAGCGAATCTGCTCATCCGCCGAAGCAGCAGGTAAATGCCGTTAGCGAAACCGAGCAGATTGGCAATATCAGTCACGTAAGTTTAACTGAAGTTGAAACCAATCCATACCAACCCCGTACCGAGTTTGACCAGGTAGCTTTAAACGAGCTTGCCGATTCGATAAAAGTACAAGGTTTAATACAACCCATTACAGTTAGAAAATTGGCTGCAAATAAATACCAGCTCATTTCTGGCGAACGTAGGTTCAGGGCTTCAAAACTAGCTGGTTTAACACAGGTTCCTGCTTACATCCGTAGTGCCAACGACCAGCAAATGTTGGAGATGGCTTTGATCGAAAATATCCAACGCGAAAATTTGAATGCTATTGAAGTAGCATTGAGTTTCCAGCGGATGATTGATGAGGTAGGCTTAAAACAAGAACAATTAGGCGAACGTGTTGGTAAAAACCGTACTACAGTTACCAATTATCTGCGTTTGTTAAAACTTCCGCCAGCTATTCAGGCTTCCATCCGCGATCAGAAAATTAGCATGGGGCACGCAAGAGCCTTAATTAATGTTGATGGTGTTGACAAACAATTGTTTATTCACCAGGAAATCTTAGAAAAAGGACTATCTGTACGTAAGGTAGAGGAGCTTGTGCGTAATCTGCAGCATGTACCTTTAAAAGCGAGCGAAAAACCCAAAGAAAAAGCTGTTTCTTTTCAATATCAAAAATTGCAGGATGATCTGGCTTCTAAATTTGCTACCCGTGTAAAGTTAAAAGTTAGCCAGAACGGTAAAGGAGCAATAGAAATTCCTTTTATGAGCGATGACGACTTAAACCGAATTTTAGAGTTATTAGACTGGTAATGCAAAAGACTAAGCTTTTAATACTTGTTGCTGCATTTACATTTTTTCTTGTAAACTTAGCCTCAGCACAGGTTAAGGATACGGTATTAAAACCTGCTGATACTTCGAAAATTAAATTATCTAAATCGTTAGATACTGCGGCTAAAAAACCGATGACCAGAAAGGATTCGATGAAAGCCAAATACGTTAATCCGGGTAAGGTTGCTGGTAGAAAAGCTGTTTTTAGATCGATGATAATACCAGGCTGGGGCCAATTGTACAATATGCAGTTGCTTAACGACGGCTATGGCACAAGAGCAGGAAAAAGCCAGTTTTTTCAAAAGCTATATACCGGCGGCAAAATTGCGGCTATTTATGGTGGTGTAACTGTACTTACCATGTCGTACATCGAAAGTAGCAAACAATACAATTTAGCATTAACAGAATTGCAGTACCGCGACTCGCATAGCGATCAGCCCGATCCTAACGGTCCTTTTGGCAGCCGTTATTCTACTTCAGGTATCACCCAGCGTAAAGATACCTACAGAAGAAATAAACAGATTGTGTTGTTCTCTTACGGCTTGGTTTATTTCGCCAATATAGTAGATGCCTATGTTGCAGCCCGGTTGCATTTCTTCAATATTGATGATAACCTTTCTTTTAAGGTAATGCCATCTATGATTAACACCAATTCGATGTATGGTTTCAATGCAACGCCTGCATTAAAAGTATCTCTGACATTTTAATATCGAAAAACCCTCGTGATATTCAATATAGGATATTACATTTGAAATTGTGATGTTTTATTAGTTAACTGCTAAGGTTAAGGACAAAAAATAAGAATAGAAACTGAAAAAATATAAAGAGATGGAACCATCATGATTTTTCAAACCACACCAGGGGTGAAAAATCTGATCGCTTCATCACAAATGAAACTAAACACTATAAAGAGATGAAAATTGCGCTTTTAGGATATGGTAAAATGGGGCAGATTATCGAAAAATTTGCAATAGAACGTGGCCACGAAATTGTTTTAAAAATAACGATCGATAATCAGGAAGATTTAACCAGAGAAAATTTAAAGTCGGCTGATGTGGCTATCGATTTTAGCACGCCAGATTCAGTTTTAAAAAATATCGATGCCTGTTTTGATGCTAATGTGCCAGTAGTAGTGGGTACAACCGGTTGGTACGGCAAACTTCAGGAAGTAAAAGATGATTGTAACCGTAGTAACAATACTTTGCTTTATGGGTCTAACTTTAGTATTGGCGTAAATTTATTCTTTAAGCTTAATCAAACTTTGGCAAAGCTGATGAATAACTACCCTGCCTACGAAGTTCAGGTGGAAGAAATTCACCATACACAAAAACTGGATGCGCCTAGCGGTACGGCCATTACGCTTGCAGAAGGGATTGTAGATAACCTGGACAGAAAACAAGAATGGTTAAACGAAGTGGTAGGAAGTGATGTTGAATTATTTCCGAAACCAGAGCAATTGCTGATAGAATCGCATAGAATAGAAAATATTCCAGGTACGCACACTGTAATTTACAGTAGCGAAGTAGATGAAATAGAAATTAAACATACGGCGCATAACAGAGCTGGTTTTGCTTTAGGCGCGGTAGTAGCAGCAGAATGGCTAAAAGATAAAAAAGGATTTTTCAGCATTACTGATATTTTTGAATAGAACTAAACATATACATTTAAATAAATGGAATTAGCAAATTTTTTTGGGGTATTAATTTTTTTAGCTCCGGTAATAATTTTACAATATATAGGTCTTTGGAAACTTTTTGAAAAGGCGGGTAGACCTGGTTGGGAAGCATTGGTTCCTATTTATAGTTTTTGGGTGATGTTAAAAATAACAGGAAGACCAGCTTGGTGGATCATTCTTTATTTTATCCCTGTTGTTAACTTTTTTGTAGCTATTGGTGTAACTATAGATTTTGTAAAGTGTTTTGGCAAGTTTAAATTTTGGGAGCATGCGGCAACTGTTATATTATCATTCGTTGTTTTGCCATTATGGGGATTTGATAAAAATGTAAAGTATTTAGGCGAATCTGTAACCGAAGAGTTTAAACAACAGCATAAATATGTGAAATCTAAAAACCGTGAGTGGGCCGATGCAATTATTTTTGCAGTAGTGGCGGCAACCATTATCCGCGTATTTTTTATCGAGGCCTATACCATTCCATCCGGTTCGATGGAGAGATCATTATTGATCGGTGATTTTCTTTTTGTAAGTAAGGTTAATTACGGCGCACGTATCCCGATGACCCCGGTTGCTTTTCCTTTCGCACATCATACGATGCCTTTAACCACTTCTACCAAAGCTTATTGGGATGGTGTGCAGTGGAAATATCACCGTTTACCTGGTTTATCTAAAATTAAAAGAAACGATGTAGTGGTATTTAACTTTCCGGAAGGAGATACAGTTGCAGTAGAGAACCAGGCAGAAAGTTATTATGCTTTAGAACGTAGCATGGGCCGGCAGCAGGTGAGAAGCACCTTTACGATAATAGACCGTCCGGTAGATAAGCGCGAAAACTTTATTAAAAGATGTATCGGCATTCCGGGTGATGTGATTTCGATGAGTAACGGTATTGCCAATGTAAATGGCAAAAATGAGCCATTAAAAAGTACAGGTATGATGCCATACCGCATCGAGTTTAAAACTATGGATTTTAATTATGCAGCGCTTGACGAATTTAATTTGAATTTAGGAGGTGCACCAGCAGTGGCTACCAATACCTATATTTTAGATGCCTCGCCAGAAATTGCAGAAAAACTGAAAACTTTCGATTTTGTAAAAACAGTGACATTAAGTCCTGATGCACCAGGGCCAGTTCAAGGCGGTGTTTTTCCGAATGATCCAAACAGAGTTTGGAACAGAGATAATTTTGGGCCAATTAAAATCCCTTCAAAAGGATGGACCGTTAAAATCGATAGCAATACTATGCCGTTGTATTACAGGGCCATTAGAACTTACGAAGGAAATAAAGTAGAGCAAAAAGCTGGAGTTTGGTATATTAATGATAAAGTGGCCACTACTTATACTTTTAAAATGGACTACTATTGGATGATGGGGGATAACCGCCATAATTCAGCCGATTCGCGCTATTGGGGTTTTGTGCCCGAAGACCATATTGTAGGTAAAGCCTTATTTGTTTGGATGAGCTGGGATAGTACCGCATCTTTCCTGCATAAAATAAGATGGAGCAGGTTGTTTATGGGAATCCATTAAACTGTATTATAATTTTTTATGTAAGGCTTGCATTTTTGCAGGCCTTTTTTGTGCTAAAATCACCTTTTTAAAAAAATTAAAAAGTTTTTATTATTTGTTATTTTTTTTTATAAGTTTGTTATGTCAGCAGTTGGTAAAAAACATGTAAAGAAATAGTAGTGGTTTTTAAAATTCGATCCTAACTAAATTGAATTTCAAAAACATTTGAACTAATCATCTCTTCCCATTTATTTAACTAATTGTTGTTGCTAATTGTAACACGCTCTACTGTCTAACCAAGTATTAATGATTAACACTAATTTGTTAAGTGCTAATCCAAACTAGTACCTAAATGTAAGTAGTTGTGTCTGAACAGATGATGTTTTAGAAGAATTGCAATTCGGCAAATTTGAATTGATGCCTTTATAAATCCGAACTAATTATTACCAATTTCCTTTAAAAAAGAGGTAAAACTTTCTAAATAAGCTATTAAAGCCATAAATGGGTTTTACACCCTATGTATATGTTTAATCTTTAACAAAAATATGCCTATGAAATAAAATAATTGAACAATAAACCTTATTAAAAAAATAAAACAAACTAATTAAAAAAGAATATGCAAAAAAATTACTTAAAGTATTTGAGCCTAATTCCATTATTTTTTCTAACCACGATTGCTTATTGTCAAAAAATAATTACAGGAACAGTAAGTGATAAATCTACAGGGCTTCCAGGTGTTACGGTAAAGGTTAAAGGAAAAAAAATAGCGACTCAAACAAATAATGCTGGTAAATTCAATATATCTGCAGAAGAGGGAGATGTTTTACAGTTTTCATTTTTAGGATATGTTTCGGCGGAGAGAACCGTTACGAAACAAAATACTATTGATATTACCTTGAAAGAAGATAATACAACCCTGAAAGAGGTGAATGTAAGTATTGGTTATGGAAGTCAGAAAAAGCATGAGACCACAAGTGCTCTATATACCGTAAAAGGAGAACAACTTCAGAACCAGCCAACCGCATCAATAGAAGGCTTATTACAAGGGCTTGTACCGGGTTTGGTTGTGCAAAACAATTCGGGTTTGCCTGGTGGAAGAAGCAACGTCACCTTAAGGGGTGTTGCCGCATTTTCCAATTCAGCCAATTCGAATGTTGTAAGTACGCCTTTATTTATTATTGACGGTGTACCACTAGAGCAAGATGTTTTTAATCCTTCTGATCCCCGCCAGGCCATTACAAGTGTGCTGTCTGGATTCAGTCCTTACGATATTGAATCGATCGATGTATTGAAAGACGCTGCTTCTACCGCTATTTATGGTTCTAGAGGAGCAAATGGAGTAATTATCATTAATACCAAACGAGGAAAAATTGGTAAACCAATTGTAAGTATAAACTCTCAATTTGGTTTAAGTTATTATCCAGAATTACGTAAAACACTAGGTGGTAAGGCAGAACGTGATTATAAAATTTCTCAATTTGCCCGTTTCAAAGCATCAAAAGTAGGCGGAATTATTACTGATACTCCTATTGAATTAACAGATAGTTTAAATAGTTTCTATAATAATTCTACAGATTGGCAAAAGTTATTTTTCAAAAATGCAACGCTGAAAAATATAAATCTTGGAATTAGTGGTGCTACCGAAAATGCCAGCTATCGTTTAGGTGCTGATTATTATGATGAAAGTGGAATTGTCCTTGGTTCAGGATTTAAGCGTTACTCGTTAACTTATTCAGGAGTATTTAAACCTTCCACTAAATTAACAATTACTGGAAGGGCAAACCTAAGTCAAACTGATGCCAGCCAAAGAAGGGGAGACACTTATAATGCAGCTGTTGTTGGAAATAATTTTTCATCATCTTTTAGACCTGGGCCAGAAAGTGGCTTTTTTGATGCTTATTTAGAATCATATAACAAAGGTGTAAATATTGATTTGACGCGTAATATTCTAGCCCAACTCGAGGCATCTTACGATATATTAAAATGGTTAAATGTTACCTCAAGGGCTTCAGCTAATTACGGTTTTTATAGAACCAGGGGTTTTTCTCCATCCGCAGTTAATGCAAATCTCAAATCTTCAGCGTCGTACTATTCTAAAGAAAATGTAAACCTGTTAAGTGAAACTTTTATTCGGTTATACCACACTTTTGGAGAAAAGCATAATGTTGATTTTGTTGTAGGTAACTCTATAAATACAAGTCAAAACGACAATATTTTTGGATCTGCTACTGGTGGTGCTAATGATGCCCAGCAAGTTATTCAGGGATACCCGCAGGCTAATCTGAACTTAGTTACCCATAATATTGGTTATGGTTTATTATCATACTATTCAAGGCTATCTTATAATTACGATAAGAAATACTTATTTCAGGCAGTAGTACGGGCAGATGCTTCTTCTAAGTTTGGTGCAAATAAGCAATGGGGTTATTTCCCTTCTGGATCAGCAGGATGGGTATTTACCAAAGAAGATTTTTTTAGCAATAATGTGGGTAAATGGTTTAGTTTTGGTAAAATTAGAGCAAGTATAGGTAAGGCTGGTGAACAATATCAAGATAGCTACCTTGCATTAGGAGCTTATAATTCAGGTAGTAATGGAACTTCCGGTTATGGTGCAGTTCCAACCTATAACGGTATCCCAACTTTATATCCAAATTACGATGGTGGCAATGGTATTCCACTGCCAGACTTAACCTGGCAAACCTCTAAAGAATATGGGTTAGGTTTAGACTTAGAATTTTTAAATAGTCGGTTAACTGCTACGTTGGATTATTACCATAAAAATAAAGATGGTTTCTTATTTCCAGATGCGTTGAATGGAACAAGTGGTTATTCTTCCCGCTATATAAATAGTGGTGCAGTGCGTAATACGGGTTTCGAAGCAGCAATTACGGCCTATGTTACCGCACCAGAGAAAAGCTTCCAATACTCCGTTACCTTTATCGGAGGAACAAATAAAAACGTACTCACCAAACTACCTGATTTTGGACGCAGTGTTACGCGCGGTGGTTATGCCGGCGGATCACCTTACTTGCAGGTTGGTAAGCCATTAAATGGTTTCTATTTATTAAAATACCTTGGTGTATATCCTGATGAAGCTTCTGTTCCTGTTAATAAATATACGGGTGCTAAGCTTTACCCTAACGGAAGTGGATTTACCTCTCAGGACCCATACCATGCGGGTGATATCAGATTGTTGGATGTAAACGGTGATGGAGTAATTGATGTTAGAGGGGTTGCAGATAAGGTATATAGTGGTGATCCGAATCCTAAATTTACGGGTAGTTTAGCGCATACATTTAGCTATAAGCTTAAAAATAACTCAACATTGCAGTTAAGTTTATTTTTTAATTATTCTTTTGGGGCAAAAGTATATAATACGGTATTGGCTGATAGGATAAAGGCAGTAAGCTGGACAGCTACAACAAATGTGAATTATCCAGACGGTCAAAGAAATCTTTTAGATGTATCTGACTTAGATGTTTGGACACCAACACATACTAACGCTAAATACCCTGTGTTAAATCCATGGAGATATTATGCAACATCTAGTTATGATTTCATCGGTAACTACGATACCAATACCGATCTGTTTTTAGAAAACGGAAGTTTTGTAAGATTGAACAATATAAATTTAAGTTATGATTTTTCTCCTAAGTTTCTGGCTAAATTAAATGTTAGGCGGTTGCGTGTTTATGGGGGGATGAATAATGTTTTCATTATCACCAAATATACAGGGGTCGATCCTGAAAATGTAGATTATTATGGCTATGATCAGGGAAATGGGTACCCTCTTCCGAATAAGTTTAATTTGGGTTTTAACTTTGAATTTTAAGAGATATGAATATTTTAATTAAAAGAAAATCGAAAATATTATTAGTCGTATTAATGGCTTTTGCATTACTTTTCTCATGCAAAAAGATATTAAATCCGGATGTAATAGATATTCCAACCGAAGGAAATGCAATAACTTCTGCAGCTGATGTAGAAAAAGCGATTTCCGCAGCCTATTCTTTTCTGCGGTATGTTGTGCCAGATAAAGTTTTTTTAATGGGTGATATGCGGGCAGATGCTTTTTCCAGCTATTCGCAAAGTTCAAATACTAAAATAGAAACAACTATTGCTACTAATACTATTGCTCCATTAACAAATAATGGCGGAGGCAATTGGAATGATTTTTACAAAGTAATTGCTCAATGCAATCTTATACTTGAAAAAATTCCTCAAATATCAACCTATGATGAAGCGACTAAAAAGAGACACATAGGAGAGGCCAGCTTTATTAGAGGTTTAACTTATTTTTATTTAACCCGTTTTTGGGGCGATGTACCATTGAACCTAAAAAGCATCAATCTGGATAACATTCCACGGGCTCCTAAGGCAGATGTTTTTAAACAAATCAACGCAGATTTAGATGTTGCAATTGCCAATCTACAGCTTTCTTATGCTGCCGATGATATAGCGGTAAGAGCTACAAAAGGTGCTGCCTGGGCAATAAAGGCACATGTTATGGGTTGGATGCAGGATTATTCCAGTTGTGAGAAATTGTGTGATAGCGTGATTACCAGAGGACCTTATACTTTGGTAGCTGATACAAATAATTTAGTGAGCATTTTTATTGGAAAAACAAAGGAAGGAATATTCGAATTAAATTTTGATGCAAATGCAAGGGAAGTTCAGAAGAACAGGGTGTATAACCGTACTTTGGGCAGGCCATGGTATAAAGATCAATCAGATGGTGGTGGTGGTACCGAAAAGTTTATACTGTCACCAACAACTGCGCAAATGAATCAAATGTTTATACCCGGTACAAAAGATGCCAGAAGATTTACATGGTTTGTAAAAGAAGCTTATGGTAAACCTTTTCAAGTAGGTAAAGATATATTCAATAATGATGCAACATCGGGTAGCAGATATTATCTTGGAAAATACAGGACCCTACAATTGAAGGGTGACACTTCTTCTCAGAACATTAATGAATCTAATATCATTATAACACGTTTATCAGACATTCTTTTGTTACGAGCAGAAGCATTGGCCAGCAATAGTGTTAACAGACCTGCAGAAGCTATAACGTTGCTTAATAGAGTGAGAGCAAGAGCGTATGCTAAACCTTATACCAGTGGCGGTGATTTACAAGATACGATTTTGCTGGAACGTAAAAAGGAACTTATTGGTGAAGGCCAATACTTTTTTGACCTGGTTCGGACAAGAAAACTTGCGAAATATTCAAAAATAACCGCAGCTAACTGGTATGAAACCGGTGCATGGTTATTACCAATTGATCAAACTATTATAGCGAAAAGTAATTTTGTAATTACACAAAATGACTTTTGGAAATAATCGTACAGTATAAATTAATATGATAAAATATTTAATATGAAAAGTAATTCATTTAAAATTTTAGTATTCAGCTTTGCAATGGCGTTAATTTTATCAGCATGCCAAAAGCACGAATATTATGTGGATGGTGGCCTATCTGGCCAACCTGAATCGGAAAAAAGCATGAGTGCTTACGATTTTTTGGCTAGTCGGCCTAATCATATGTTTGATTCGCTAATCAAAATTATAAACTTAACCAATACTAAAGCCTTAATTAACCAACAGAATATTACATTATATGCCATGCCTGATGATGGTGTGATGCGTTTTCAAAGACGTTTTACCCCTTCGGATAAGCAAGCACCAAGGCCCCTAAGTAAAATTGGTGTAGACACGCTAAAGATGTTGCTAAACAGATTTATAGTGCCTAACACTAACATAACTTTAGAGCAGGCGGTTGCCGATAAAACTAAATACTATAAAGATAATAATACTGATAGTTTACTAGTCTATGGTGTTGATGGCGGTGTAAGTGCCGGAAGTACTTTACAAACATCAGCTTATAGAATGATCTATGAACATAGAAAGATAAAAGGAGTTGATTCAGTGGTTTATAGCTCAGGAATACAAACTCACAATCTGGTAACGGCTAACGCCCGAATACACGTATTGGCAAGAGGTGGTAATTTTAGTGCAGGGCTAAAACTCAAATATTTTAGAACTAATGATAATTAATTCAATTGATATGAAAAAAATATTTAAAACAAAGGTTGCTATACTTTTGTTACTCATGGCTTTTTTCGTTTCCTGCAAAAAAAATGATACAACAGGTTTTTTAAGTCCGGCAATAAAATATCCTAACCCTTCAGTAACAGTAATAACAGGTCGAGGGCTGTATACCTCATCGGCTTTAGCCACTGATGAATCTACAAAACCGCTTGAGTTTAGTATTGAAGCCATACACGATGAATCAGGAAAATTACTTACAGATCTAATGAACTATAAAGTTGATACGTACTTTTGGACCGCAACTCCAACGGGTTTAGAAAAAGACCTGTCTCAAATTGATGCCATAAGGTATAAAGTAAGGAGGCCTGCTATAGATATAAAACCAGAAAACGGGCAGATACTGATTTATGGTGAGGCTACAGATGTTAATATTTTTCCAAAGGGAGTTTATTTAATTGATGTGAAGGTTAAGAATAGTTCAGGTGAACAGGTATTAAAAAATGCCTTAAGGATTACCACAACTCCTGCTGGCCCTTATTCTTATCAATTTTCAGGTGTTGATGGTATAGATGGTATTGATGTAACGTTTACAAAAGTGCAATCCACAGGTAATAAATTGATCGTTAGAACATTAAGGAAAGACGGTACAGCAATAGATCCGAAAACATTATTAGGGTACGAATACGGTACAGCTGCAAATCCAAATTTGAAAGACTGGCATAATTTAGGTTTGCAAAAAATTACAAGTTATACTGAATTTTCTGATCGGTTAGAGATCGAGGTTGCGGGAATGCCAATTCCGGTTATTGGTGGGCTTCCAGCTGGGCAGGGCATTCCTATTTGGGGTCAGCGTATTGATATGTATAACAATAGTAGCGCTATCGGTAAATATTTTAACTATTGGTTTGATTTTGCAATATTTGAGACTGGTACATGGGAAATTGTTGTGAAATTGAAATATTAATCGATCAAATTTTCAAAAAAAATAATCAGATACTTTTTTTTAATATATCTGATTAAATCTATTTGCATAAGCTCGGATTTTAAAAGGCAATTTTCATCTTGAAAATTGCCTTTTTTAGTTAATGATATTTTGATGCTGAAATGTTATTATAAGTTTAGGGCATAAGGCATTTTCTTGACATATTTCACTTTTGAAATCACGTTATAAAACAGTCTTCTTTTTAATTTTTTTAAAAAGATTGCATTTCTTTTATTTTTTATTTAAATTTATCGAAACAAAACAAAAATGTCTGCAACTGTTAAGAAAGCACAGCGATTAAGGGCCGACATTATTAAGCTACTTTATTATAAAAAAAAATCATCGCTCACCGATTTAAGTAAACGTACCAAAAAGAGCTTGCCTTTAATTACGTCTACTGTAAATGCTTTGATAGAAGACGGCTTAATTATAGAGCAAGGATTGGCACCATCTACTGGAGGCCGCCGCCCTTTAAATTTTTTATTAAATCCCAACTACAAAAGGCACATAATAGCCGTAGCAATGGATCAATTAACCACACGGTTAACGATATATGATTTGTCTAATCATCAGGTCTTACCAACGCAGGTGATTGATTTAGATATGACCGAGAGTAAAAGTGCTGATACTTTAATCGAATTCATTGATCATTGTATAAAAAAATCAACAATCGATAAAGAAAATTTATTGGGGATTGGAATAGGTATGCCGGGTTTCGTGAATGCAGAAAAGGGAATGAACTATTCTTTTATGCAAGTTGAAAACGGTATAAGTTTGCAAGACTATCTCTCAAAAAAATTAAGGTTACCGGTTTTTATCGATAACGACTCGAGTTTGATCGCCTTAGCTGAATTAAATTTTGGCGAAGCAAGAAATTTAAAAGATGTACTTGTCGTTAATATTGGTTGGGGTACAGGTTTGGGGATGATTATTAATGACAAATTATATCGAGGTAGTAGCGGTTACGCTGGCGAATTTAGTCATATCCCCTTGTCTAGTTCAAATAGCTTATGCTCTTGTGGCAAACGGGGCTGTCTTGAAGTGGAAACATCTCTTTTGGTAATGGTTCAAAAGGCAGAGGCTGCAGTAAAAAACGGAGAAGAAACAAGCTTAAAAACCCTTTTTAACGATAAAAGTAAAAGTCATGTAGATCATTTCCTGGATGCAGTAGTGAAACAAGATCCTGTAGCCATTTCTATATTAGCTGATGCGGCATTTCTGATCGGTAAAGGGTTGGCCACATTAATCCACATCATGAATCCTGAAAGGATTGTATTGAGTGGCCGGGGTGCCAAGGCAGGCAAAATGCTTCTTCCACCGATACAGCAAGCTATCAATGAATTTTGTATCCCACGGATAGCTGAACAAACAGAAATTAAATGCTCCACCTTGAGTGATGAGGCTGAGTTATTGGCCGCTGCCAGTTTGATGGTGGAAAATAGCTTATTTGATTAAGCTAATTTAATTGAACAAAGAATTAAACAAAGTTTTAACTAATAACAGACTGTATGTATAAATGAAAAAATGACCTCCAAATAAGTCACAAATTATCTTCAACTAATTAACTAAACTAAAAATTATGAAAAAGACATACTTAAAGTGCTTAAGTATGCTGTTATTGTGTTTTTTAACAATAACAGTTTTTGCACAGAAGAATATTACCGGTACGGTAAAAGACGCATCGGGGCCTTTGCCAGGTGTAAGTGTATCTGTTAAGGGTACAGCAAAAGTAACTCAAACTGATGGCAGTGGAAAATTCTCTATATCAGTAAGCCCTAATGAAATTTTGGTATTTACTGCAATAGGTTATGCCAAGCAAGAAATTAGCATAAACAATCAAACATCAATAAATGTAATCCTAAAAGAAAGTTCTAATCAGCTTGATGAAGTTAACGTAGTAACAACTGCATTGGGGATTAAGCGCCAGGAAAAATCTCTTGGTTACGCGGTAAGTACGGTAACGGCTAAACAGCTAACAGAAGCTGGTAATACTAACTTTGCTTCCGCTTTATATGGTAAAGCAGCTGGGGTTAAAATTACAACAGCTCCAGGTGGCGCAAGTAGTGCGGTAAACGTTCAGATCAGGGGTATTAACTCTATTAACTACAATCAACAACCTTTATATGTTGTGGATGGGGTAATGATCAGAAATGATGGACAAAACGGTGCAGCAGGAGCAAATAACAATAACTATTGGGATGATCAACGTGTTCGTGGTAACGGTATCTTGGATATCAACCCTGCCGATATCGAAAGTTTAACGGTACTAAAAGGTGCTAGTGCATCGGCATTATACGGTTCTGATGCAGGTAGTGGAGTTGTGGTAATCACAACTAAAAAAGGATCGAAAAACAGAGGCTTAGGTGTTGATTTTAACTATCAAGGTTCAATGGATCAGGTAGCTTTTTTACCTAGATTTCAGAACACTTATGGTCCTGGTTATGACCGGGCAACTAACGTAGCTAATGGTGCAACTGAAGAAGGCTGGATTCCTGATGCAGCTTCTCCTAGTGGTTTCAGACCGTACTTTAGAGCTTATGCGAATTTTGGTCCTAAAATGGAAGGTCAGCAGGTAAGATGGTGGGATGGTTCAATCCGTTCATACTCGCCTCAGCCTGATAATTATAAAGATGTATATCAAACAGGTTATACTTCAAATGCAAACGTTGCAATATCTAATCAGACTGAAGCATTAAACTACCGTTTTTCAGCATCAAGATTGGATTACAGGGGAACGCAACCTGGAAATACAGGATCAAAAAACTCTTTTAATTTAAATTCTACAATTAAACTCGCACCGAAATTATCGGCCGATGTAATTGTAAGTTATGTAAACACGATTACTAAAAACAGACCATACCAATTGGGTCAGGTGTTGGGGTCTTTCGGAGGTTTCTTCAGCCGTGCTGAAGATATGGATTTAATGAAAGAGAAATTCCAAACCAGTAACGGATACAAATACGCAACCTTCGATCAAGTTAACCGTCCTGAGCCTTTCGTATTCAACATCAGGGCAACCAATTTACTGGATTTTTATTGGCAACAATTGAAAAACCAATACAATGAAAATGAAAACAGGTTATTATCTAGTTTCACTTTAAATTATGATTTTGCTAAAAACTTAAAATTCAGAGGTCGTATTGGTAATGATTATACTGGTGCCAGAACAGAAAATCGCCAGTATACTGAAATTCCGAGTGCATTAAATAGCACTACTAGTACAGGAGCCTATACTACAACACAAGGCCAGTATGCCATTTTATATGGAGATGCATTGATAACTTATTCTAACAAAATAGGTAAGGATCTTAATATATCATTAAGTGGTGGTTATCAAGGTAGAAAAGAGAATTATAAAGATCAAAAATCAAATACTAAAGACGGTTTGGTATCAGAAAATTGGTTTGCTATAACCAATTCATTTGGTGTTGCTGAAACAACGGATACGCGTAAGGAGCAGTTGAAATATGCCTATTTAGGAATGTTAAACTTAGCTTATAAGGATTATTTGTTCTTAGAAGGAACTGCCCGTCAGGAGTATGTGTCTACACTTCCACCCGCAAATAATCAATATTCTTATTATTCTGTAAATGGAAGTTTTGTTTTTAGTGATTTATGGAAATTGCCTTCGTTTTGGAGCTATGGTAAATTGAGAGCTTCTTATGGTATTGTGGGTAATGCGCCACCAATGTATGAATCTAATATTCTATACAAACAAGTTTCCCTGCAAACAATAAATGGTTCAGTTCCTGCTTTAAGTTCCGCAAGTGCCTATGGAAATTTAGATTTAATGCCAGAGAAAAAACATGAAGCAGAATTTGGCTTAGAAACCCGTTTCTTAAACGGCCGTATTGGTTTAGATGTAAGTTATTACAACAATAAAATTAAAAATCAAATCATTCCGCTAGATGTGACCTCTACCAATGGTGCAAGAAGCCAAATTGTAAATGTAGGCGAAATTGGTAACCAAGGATTTGAATTGGCATTTAATGCAACTCCAGTATCAGGTAAGTTTAGATGGGATACACGATTAAATTTCTCTACCAATAAATCAAAGGTAAATTCATTGAAAGATGCTAATTCTGAAATTAACTTTTATGCATCAGATCAATCAACGGCTAAAATAGTAGCAAGAGCTGGCGAGGATCTTGGAAATATTTATATTCGTCCGAGAAAAACTGATGCGAATGGCAACTACTTAATCAATGATGATGGTTTTTATGTAATGGATAATTCTACTTACGTTAAAGCGGGCAACATTATGCCTAAAGCAGTTGGAGGTTTCTCAAACACATTTAGCTATGGTAATTTAGCTTTAGATTTTACAATTGACTATCGCTTGGGCGGTAAAATGATTGCTCCAAACCTTAAATATATGAGAGGTGCTGGTATGTTAGAAAATTCAATGGAATTCAGAGATGCGGCAAATGGTGGCTTATCATACACCGCAAATGGCAAAACATATAATGATGGTGTATTGCTTCAAGGTGTTAATGAAAATACAGGTTTACCAAATAGCAAAATCCTTTCCGCTGCGGATTATTACTTAACAACATACAACTGGGGAGAAGGCTCTTTAACTGAAGGAGAAATTTTTGATAATAGCTACGTGAAAATGAGGGAAATAACCTTGAGCTATAAAATTCCGGCTTCCTTTACCAAAAAGTTAAAAATTACCAATTTAAGATTTTCATTAATTGGGCGTAACTTGTTTTATATCTACAGAACCCTTAAAGACCTGGATCCAGAGGCACCGCTGGGAAACAAATGGTGGTCGCAAGGAGTTGATGTTGGTTCAACAGCAGCATCAAGAAATTTCGGATTCTCTTTAAATGCAAATTTTTAGCCTAAAAATTAAAGACATTATGAAAAAGTTAATAATAAAAACAAGTTTTCTTTTAATTGCAATAACGGCTACGGTTGGTTGTAAAAAAGAGCTTGAAGATAAATTTAATAACCCAGAACAGGCAAAAGAAGCAAGTACCGCTGGTTTATTTACCGCCATGTTAAACAATGATCGTGTAGCAGCAAAGTACTGGAATGTGCGTACATTTTTAAGTCAAATGCCTGGTGTATATGCTCAAACTGCTTACATATCTAATAGCAATTCTGTTTATCAGCAAAATGATGGATATGCCCAAAACTATTGGGATGATTTTTATTCTACAAATGGTAATGGTAGTGGCGTTATGGCCCTTTACAGAGCAATGGAAGTAAAATTCAACTCTTTACCTGCAAGTGAGCAAGCTACTCAAAGAATTATTATGCAGGCTGCTAAGGTTGTATTAATAGAACAAGCTGCCAAAATGGTAGATCTATGGGGAGATATTCCATATTCTGAAGCCGGAAATCTTCCATCAAATAACACAATCAAAAACCCTAAATATGATGAGCAAAAAGCATTATATAATACTTTTTTAACTGATCTTGCAAGTGCAGCAGCATACTTTAAAAGTAATGCATCCAATGCTGCCTTTTCAAAATCAGATATTCTGCTTTCAGGAAATGTAGACAAATGGGCTCGTTATGCAAATTCGCTTCGTTTAAGATTATTAATGCGCATTTCGAAAACAGATGAAGCGACGGCTAAAACTGCCATCATGCAAATGTTAGGCGATAATGCAGCCTATCCTTTGGTTGATGGTGGTAATGTAGGCCAATACAATCCAGCAATATCAGATATTTTACTGCAACCCCTTACCAATAGCACAAGCGATTTGCATGATGCTTTTTTAGAGGGTAGCTTTTACGCTACAGATTATATGTTAAATACTGTAATGTTGCCGGCAAACGATCCACGCATTCCTGTTGTGTATGATAAATTTGGACGTACCATTAAAATTAATGGTAAGGATACTTTTGTGCCAAACACAACTTATAAAGCGATGCCTGTTACATTTACCACAACAGAGCAGGAAAACAGTTTTCCTGATTATTCAGTTTTGGATTCTGCAACATTCCTTTACAATCAAAAATTACCAGGCATAGTAATTACTGCCTCAGAAGTTAACTTCTTAAAAGCGGAAGCTTATGAAAGATGGGGAAGTACCACAGACGCTAAAACCGCCTATGATAACGCATTAAAGCAATCAGTGACTTTCTATTACTACCTAAATAATTTAAATCAAGGAAGAGGTTATGTAAATGTAACGGCTCCTCCTAGCACAACTGTTGATATTTGGGTAGGCACATCATCTGCAACTTATTCAGGATCATCTTCAGATAAACTAGCTAAGATTTATACCCAAAAATGGGCACATTTCGGTGTTTTACAATCTACAGAAGCTTGGTCGGAATATAGAAGAACGGGTTTTCCTGTTTTAACTTTTCCATCGAATGGTAAATTATCAGGTTTTGATAGCCCACCAACACGTTTAATATATCCAGCAAAAGAGAAAACTTTAAATAGCGCAAATTATCAGTCTGTACAAGCTAAAGATACCCGCAAAACTAAAATATTCTGGATGCCTTAATCCTTTAAATTAAATCCCGGCAGTTTCTGCCGGGATTTTTAATTATATTAAAATATGAAAATTCGCAGCCTTTTAATTGCTTTTATCTGTTGTGTTAATATCGCTTTCGCACAACGAAACGATATCCTCAAAGAATCAACCAAATACGAATGGCCAAAAGATGAAGCGGTAAAAAAGAAACTGGAACACTGGCAAGACCAAAAATTTGGAATGATTATCCACTGGGGCTTATATGCTGTTCCTGGAATTATTGAATCTTGGTCAATCTGTTCGGAAGACTGGGTTGACAGAGACAGTACAATAAAGTACGATGATTACAAGAAATGGTACTGGGGACTAAGTGAAAAATTTAATCCAACCCAATTTAACCCCGAGCAATGGGCAAAGGCCGGTAAAGACGCTGGAATGAAATACCTGGTTTTTACCACCAAACATCACGATGGCTTTGCGATGTTCGATACTAAACAATCTGATTTCAGCATTGCAAAAGGCCCATTTGCCAATAACCCTAAAAAAGATGTTGCCAAATATGTATTCGATGCTTTCCGGAAGCAGGATTTTATGATCGGCGCTTATTTTTCAAAGCCCGACTGGCATTCGCAATATTATTGGTGGGATAAATATGCTACGGCAAATAGAAATAACAATTACGATATCAGAAAAAATCCATGGCGCTGGAACATGTTTAAAAGTTATACCCAGAACCAGATCGGCGAATTGATGAACAATTACGGAAGTATCGACATTTTATGGCTGGATGGCGGTTGGGTAAGGCCTTTAGCATCAGTAAACGAAGAAGTACTTTCATGGGGGGCGCCAATTCCAGAATGGAGTCAGGATATTGATATGCCAAAGATTGCTGTTAATGCCCGGAAAGCACAGCCCGGATTAATTATGGTTGACCGTACTGTACACGGTCAGTTCGAAAATTACCAGACTCCTGAACAGAAAATTCCTGAAAAGCAATTAGATTACCCATGGGAAAGTTGCATGACCTTAGGAGGAGCTTGGGGTTTTGTACCCAACGATCAGTATAAATCGGCAGGTGAAGTAGTGCACAAACTGGTAGAAATCGTAGCTAAAGGAGGCAGTTTACTTTTAGGAGTTGGCCCAAAAGCGGATGGAACTTTACCTGATGATGTGATTACAAAGTTAGGTGAAATTGGTAAATGGACCAGTAAAAATGGTGCAGCCATATATGGAACAAGGATTACCAAAAACTACCACGATGGGCAAAACTGGTTCACCCAGAGTAAAGATGGCAAAACCATTTATGGTATCAGTTTGCTTGATCGTAACCTGCCTAAAGAAATTTCCTGGCAGGGCAGTATTCCTAAAAAAGGGACTTCTATTACGTTGTTAAGTAATAATCAAAGAGTAAAATGGAAGTTGATAAATGGCAAAGTACATTTTGATTTTCCAAAAACCGAAGAGAAAATTGCTTTGACTTTTTCTTTTACGCCTGAAACCAATTAGTAATGCCGAAACAGAGAAGCTACCTATACTTATTGCCTGCATTGTTGTTATGCAGCAGCCTTTTTGCCCAGGTTAAAAAAGGACAATCTTTGCCCTATAAAGATCCAAAATTAAATATCGATTTAAGGGTAAAAGATCTGATTTCGAGAATGACTCCTGAAGAAAAATTCTGGCAGTTATTTATGATTCCTGGTGATATAACGGAAACAAATAAAGAACAGTTTAAACACGGTATTTTTGGTTTGCAGGTAAGTGCGGCTGCACAAGGAGGTGGTAATGCACAACAGATGTTAACCTACAATATCTCTGAAGATGGACTTTCTCTTGCTAAAAAGGTTAATAAAATTCAAAAATACTTTATTGAAGAAACCCGTTTAGGCATTCCAATTATCCCCTTTGACGAGGCTTTACATGGTTTGGTTAGGCAAGGGGCTACCGCTTTCCCACAATCAATTGGTTTGGCTGCAAGTTTTGATACTACTTTGGTGGCCAAAATCGGTACGGCTATTGCCAGTGAAGCAAGGGCGCGTGGTTTAAGAGATCTTCTGGCTCCTGTAATTAATATAGCTACAGACGTAAGATGGGGCAGGGTAGAAGAAACCTATGGAGAAGACCCTTATCTAACAACTGTGCTGGGGCATGCTTTTATGAATGCCATAGAAAGACAGAATATTATTGTTACCCCAAAACACTTTATTGCCAATGTTGGCGATGGCGGTCGGGATAGCTACCCGATTGAGATGGATAAACATTTTTTAGAAGAAATTCACTTTCCAGCATTTAAAGATGGAGTTAAAAATGTAGGCATCCGTTCATTAATGACTTCCTATAACAGCGTTTTTGGTACCCCGGCAACTTCAAATAAATGGCTACTTACCACTAAACTAAAAACAGAATGGGGCTTTAAAGGTTTTGTAATTTCTGATGCAGGTGCAGTTGGAGGTGCCAATGTATTACATTTTACGGCTAAAGATTATAAAGATGCAACGGCACAATCCATAAATGCTGGCCTCGATGTAATCTTCCAGGTAGATTATAACCATTACAAGCTTTTTCTACCTGCATTTTTAGACGGTAGCATTCCCAAATCGAGAATAGACGATGCATTGGCAAGAGTTCTGAAAGCTAAATTTGAGCTGGGGCTGTTTGAACATCCTTATGTTGATGAAAGTATTGCTAAAAAGATGCTAAGCGATCAAAGTAACCATAATCTGGCCAAAGAGGCTGCTTTAAAATCTTTCGTGCTCTTAAAAAACGATAACAACACGCTTCCACTAAAAAATGCAAAACAAATTTTATTATTAGGTGAAGATGCAATAGAAGCCAGGTTGGGTGGGTATAGCGGTACTGGAAATAATAAAGTAAATATTTTGGATGGGCTAAAAAATGCGGTATCCAATGATGTTAAAATCAATTATTTAAAAGGCAGTACCCGAGAGCTGAAAGCTTATATTCCGGTAGATAGCCAGTTTCTTGCTGTCAACCAAAAGGCAGGGTTAACCGGAAGTTATTTTAAAGGGCTTTACCTCTCCGGAAAACCTGTTAAAGAAGTAAATGATAAGGCTGTTAATTTCAGTTGGACATTATACCCACCAGACGAGCAGCTGCAAACGGATGATTATTCAGTGCGGTGGGATGGTAAAATTAAAGTGCCACAAAATGCCGATGTTAATATCGGATTGGAAGGTAACGATGGTTACCGATTATACCTCGATAACCAATTGGTAATCAACAATTGGGACAAAAAGTCTTTCAGTACGAAAACAGTTCCATTTCATTTCGAGAAAAATAAGGAGTATGCAATTAAAGTCGAATTTTTCGAACCTAAGGGCAATGGTAAAATCAAACTGATCTGGGATTATAATATTAGGAAATCAAACGAAATAGCTGATGCCGTAGCTGCAGCAAAGAATAACGATGCAATTGTATTTGTTGCGGGTATAAAAGAGGGGGAGTTTTTAGATCGGGCAATGTTAAACCTTCCAGGCAACCAGGAATTATTGTTGGAGGAACTTGCGAAAACAGGAAAACCTATTATCGTTGTATTAACTGGTGGAAGTGCCATCAACATGCAACCCTGGTTAAATAAAGTAAATGCGGTTTTAAATGTGTGGTACCCTGGTGAAGCAGGAGGTACTGCCGTTGCAGATGTATTGCTTGGAAAAGTAAGTCCATCAGGTAAACTTCCAATTACTTATCCGATTGACGAATCGCAGTTACCCCTGGTTTATAACCACAAGCCTACCGGAAGAGGCGATGATTACAACAACTTAAGTGGCGAGCCGCTTTTTCCGTTTGGATATGGATTAAGTTATACCAGCTTTTCTTACCAAAACTTGAAGTTCGACCGCAAAAGTATTGCTAAAAATGAAACCGCTAACTTAAGCTTCGAACTTAAAAATACAGGCAATTATGACGGTGAAGAAGTGGTGCAGCTGTACATGAGGCCGCTTTTAAGCAAATTAGCACAGCCTGTTCTTGCATTGAGAGCTTTCCAAAGAGTCCATTTAAAGGTGGGTGAAACTAAGATCATTTCCTTCAAACTGGATAAAGAAGTACTTCAAACACTCGATATTAATAATATATGGGGAGTAGTACCGGGAGCATATAGAATAATGATCGGATCATCAAGCAAGGCACTTTATTTAAAAGATAATTTAACTGTTAAGCCTTAAAAATACACCCTTATGGTTGGGTATAAACCATATCAAGTAATAGTTTGCCGCAGATTCTGGTTAAATCTGCGGCTTTTTGATTTTAATCCGTATTTTCTTGCGTCCTCCTGAATTTATTTCAGGATCTAATCTCAAGAGTTAAAACTCTTATTCTCCTGTCCATAGAGTTAAGCGTAGCGTCTCTACGGATTGCCAATAAAATTAAATTTTCAACCTTGAATCGGGTCAAAGACGCTTTCTTATTCTCTAATCCGCAGCGCCCTTCGGAACTCTATGAACAGGTTGGGTATAAAGATTATTGCTTTGCAGCTAAATAAAGATGAATTATTTCAGCTCTTCAATCCCCAATTTCACAGCCAGTTCATTCAGATCTTTAACCACTACATCAATGATTGGAATACCGCTGATTTTCCTTTCCTGCTCAAATTCATGCTCAGGTTCACCGGGGATGATCACTTTTTTATCAGGATCTATCGTTTTTGCGCTTTTAAAGCGCTCTACCCAATTATCCAAATGATCTTTAAAGTCTGCGGTTGGTCTGAAGCCATCTACACGCATAGCGCCTAAAAAGTGGCCAAGTCCTTCACCAACCGGATTCGCCGATGGCTCTAAGAATGCTACGAAAGGGGGCACCCATGGGCCGTAATTTGCGCCAGATAATACCGCTGATAAAATATCGACTGTAGCACTCAAGCCATAACCTTTATGGCTACCATGATCTTTATCACTGCCTAAAGGAAGAAGTGAACCACCGTTTTTTAATTCGTTCGGATCAGTAGAATTTTCTCCGCTTTTATCCTGAACCCAGCCATCAGGGATACTTTTATTGGCACGTTGGGCAATTTCCAGTTTTCCGTTAGCCGCTGCTGCCGTAGCCATATCTACAATTACTGGTGGGTATTTCCCAGCCGGGAAAGCATAACACATGGGGTTGGTACCCAGTAAGCGTTCGTTGGCATAAGTAGGAGCAACCAAAGGGCTGGCGTTAGTCATACTGATACCGATCATATCTTTTTCTACCGCCATTAAAGCATGGTAACCTGCAATACCGAAGTGATTGGAATTTTTAACCGACACCCATCCACTGCCATATTTTTCTGCTTTTTCGATAGCAACTTTCATCGCGAAAGGCGCCACAACAAGGCCCAGTCCGGCATCGCCATCTACTGTTGCTGTGGTAGGGGTTTCATGTACAATTTTAATGTCTGGTGTGGCATTAATCCTTTTCTTTTCCCAAAGGCGTACGTAGCCACTTAAACGCGCAACACCATGCGAGTCGATTCCACGTAAATCTGAGCGGATCAATACATCGGCTGCTAATTCGGCATGCTCGTTTGAACAGCCCATTTTTTTAAAAACGTTATAAGTAAAAGCCCTAAGGTTGGTTTCGGTAAAGGTGATGAAGTTCATTTTATAATATTTGTCGTCACCCTGAATTTATTTCAGGGCCTCTTCTATAGATGCTGAAACAAGTTCAGCATGACGGATCTAAAAAATAAATCAAGGCAATAAAACAGTAAAATCGCCGCCTAATGGTTCAAAATTTTCTATACATGAGGAAAGAAAATCTTCCCCGTAATTTACATACATGGGTGCAATATTCAAGGTTCTTTCCTGAAGTGCTCCATTAGGAAAAAGTCTTTTCTTTACATTATCAATTTGTAGCAATGCCGTTTCATGTTTTCTTTTCTCTGCCCGGAACAGTTTCTTTTCCAGGTTAGCTAACAAATGGTTGGTTCGTTGTTTTGCAGTATCGGTAGAAACAGAAAGCGTTTTCTCTATTTTATAGGCATTTAGTTTAATTTGGTCGAAGATGCTGTTAATTGCCCTTGTTTCATCGGCTAAACTCAGCAATGCAGTGGTATTTCGCTTCACCCAAATGTTTTTTAGTTCTTCCACAGGCAAGAAAATGTCTTCCAAAGAAAAGCCTAAATGGTATAAGTTCTGGGCACTTCTCTTATCAATCAATAACGCTGAGTTGCGAAGTAAAAGAACAGGAAAATCAACTTTATAAAAATCGAAATTTGCTTTTAACTGCATCCAATAGGCTACTTCTGCCCCACCACCGATATAGGCAATATTTGGAAGAATTACTTCCTGATACATAGGCCTCATCACTACATTCGGACTAAACCGCTCAGGATGTGATTCGATTTCTTCTTTTAATTCAGTCTCTGTAAAACTGATATCGGTATGGTTTACTGCATATTTGCCATTTTCAAAAATCAAGCGTTCGCGCAGATTATCGATCAGGTAAAAGAAATTAATATCCCGGCCATTCACCTGGGTTTTATAGCCTAAATCCTCCAGGTTTTTCGAGCTGCTTTCTATATTTTTCGCACTGTTGTGCTGAATAATATCTTCGGTAATGATATTAGCGAATTGTTTTTTTAATTGTGCATTATCTGCATTTACAATTACCAAACCATATTTCTCGAATAAGTTATTCACCAAAAACCTGGTAGCATCGGCTAAATTGTCGTGCTGCAAATAGGCCTGCTCTACCAATTTGGCAATCCGTTTTCCGTTTTTAGAGATACCGAGGTACCCCTTATATGCCATTACTGCTGCGGCAACAGTTTTAGTACTTAGTCTTCCGGTGGCACCGTTGGTTTGCTGTATCCAGCTAATGTTCTTTTCATCAACACTTACGTGGTTAATTTCATCAAAATCGTGATCCTCTGTTGCCATCCAATAAACCGGAACAAAATTTTTATCTGGATGAGCCATTTTTAACTCGATGGCTAAATTAATGGTTGTTACAATCTTGTAAATAAAATAAAGCGGGCCGGTAAATAAGTTTAACTGGTGACCAGTAGTTACCGTGAAAGTATTATCGAGGGCTAAAAGTTCGATATTTTTGGTAACCGACTTATTGGGTTGTAAGTGCTGATACTGATCTTGTAAAACCTGTACTAAGGTTGCCCGGTTTCCAGGGAAATGTCTATGCTCAATTGCTTTGGCTAAGCCCTCCATATCAGGACGATAGCTGTAAAAAGATTTAAGCTGTTTTTCGTCGTTAATATAATCTAAAACCAGTTTTGAAAATGATCCGGTTTCCTTATATGAGATATATTTTGCCTGCATGATGTGCGAAAGTAATGCAATTTAAGGATAATCGTAAAGTCGCGCCACTATTTTACAATTGTTAAATAATTAGAGATTGCTTTCAATGGCACCAACTTTTTCACGGTACAAATCAATCGGGCTATCTAAAAGTACTGCAATTACAGTTAATTCCGGATCTAATTTATCTTTAGGCACAGGAATGTAAACTATACCCGGTATTTTGCTCCAGTACAGTTTGTTATAAATTTCGTGCGGAAGCATGGTACCTTCGCCCACAATCCTGATCCTGCTGATGTTGTTTTTTAAGCCCTTAATGGCAATTGGGCCCGTTGGTGTGCCTTCTACAAATAAGTAAAGGGTTTGTTTATCTGCAGAAAGTGCGGTATTGCCTTGGTAATGTCCTGCCGGAATTCCGCCAGTTGTTTTGTATAATGCTTCCGCATTTTTAATTACCCAGTTATTAACCTTTGGATTAACATTTCTAATGCCTGATTTAAATTCAAAACCATCCGCAGTTAGATTGGTGTTTTGAAAAATATTTACACCAGAACTTAAATCATAAGAAAGTTTTCTCAGATTATAATTGGTTAGATCTAAATGTTGGGGTGCTGCAAATAAAGTTGCTAAAGAAATGGTTTGTTGTTTTTCTTTTGATAATTGGATTGGTCCGTTTAGAAAAACTTTTAACACCGTAACATCCTTGTCGAAATCGCTTTCATTAACATCAAGAAAATAATCCGTTTCATTTAGTTTAACTATGGTTATTGGGGTTTTATTACCAATCAATTCTACCTTATTTATTTTAGATTTTATGCCTTTAAGCAAAATGCCGTTTTTGGTTTTATAATCAAGGTATAGGTATAGTACCTCTTTATTTTTGGATAAAGCAGTTTTGCCTACGAAATGTCCATCAGGTAGCCCTGCTTGCGTTCCGTAAATGGCTTCACTGTGTTTGTTGGTCCAGCGACCTAAGTCTTTTAAAATTTTAACTTGTTCTGGTGCAATGGTTCCGTCTGCTTTTGGTCCAATATCAAGCAATAAATTACCGCCCATGCTAATACAATCAACCAGGGTACGGATAATCATATTTGACGATTTATAATGATTGTCGTAAGGTTGATAACCCCATGAGTCGTTCATGGTGTAACACAACTCCCACTCAGGCGAAGCTGGTCTTACTACCGGCACACCTTGCTCGGGCGTATCGTAATCGCCATGACCATTTAACCGCGAATTGATGATAACATTTGTATTTACTTTACGCAGGTTTTCCAGGATGTTTTTGGCTTGCCATTCTTCGCCACTATGCTCCCAGTCGCCATCAAACCACACTAAATCAGGATTGTACTGATTAGAAAGTTCGTTTAACTGCCCCTGAAAATAGTTCTGAAATTTTTTAAAACGGGCAGGGTCTTGTTTGTAATCATAGCGCTTGCGGTCTCGTGTAAAACCATCATAATCCGTATAACTCCAATCAGGCAAAGAAAAATATAATCCGGTTTTCAATCCTGATTTTTTAAGATTGGTAACAAATGGTGTAATTAAATCTTTTTTAGCTGCACTGTTCTTTGCTGTAGTGGTAGCATTTGGCATTTTACTGTCCCAAAGGGCAATACCATCATGATGTTTGGTGGTAATTACAGCATATTTAGCGCCGCTTTCTTTAATCAAATTTACCCATTCTGCAGGCTGGTATTTGGTGGCATTAAAACCATCAAGCTGTTTCATGTATGCATCGTGATTAATATAATTGTTAAAAAACGACCACGATTCGGAAATGCCATTAACAGAATAAATGCCCCAATGGATGAAAATACCCAATTTGGCATCGGCAAACCATTGCATTTTGGGGTTTGAACTGGTTTGTTGAGCAGAAAGTTGATTAACGACAAATAGTGGTAATAAGAAGACGAAAAATTTTAAATATCGCATATTGTTTTGTTGTACAGATAAACGATAAATATAATATTTTGTGGGCTGATTTAGGTAGGAAAACGATGTTTATTTGACTTAGGGCTATCTGTTTCCATCCAACTAGGTGTGCTATCAGATGTTGTCATATGATGAATTCGATTACCTGTCAGATGGTAATATCTGACAGCACAGGAAAAATCTAATCTCTAATTGAAAATAATAATCCTAATCGACTTATTGCAAAAAAAAGCCGCCCCGAAAAATCGAGACGGCTGTAAAATATTTGGTTTAGTAATTTACCATTTTTTTCTGCGTTCGCCACCTTCACGGTTTCCGCCTTCTCTGCGTGGACCTCCGGTGTTGCCACCTTTGTCATCACGGCTACGTCCAGAGAAATCTCTGAAACCGCCACCGCTGTTTCCGCCTTCGCGTCTTCCGCTACCACCGCCTGATCTTCTGTCGCCGCCACGGTAACCACCGCCACCGCCGCTTCTGCGTTCACCGCCGAAACCACCGCCACGTCTTTCACCGCCACCGCGTCTTTCTCCACCTTCACGACCGCCGTCTCCGCTTTTTTCGATGCGTACCTGGCGACCGTTAAATTCAACTGATTTAAAGCCTTCAAAAACTTTGTCGGCAACAGCATCTTCTACTTCAAAGAAAGAGAAAACACCTTTTAAATCAATTTTACCAACACTTTTGCCACCAATTTTACCGTTGTTACAGATAAATGATAACATATCGCCACGGGTAAACTCATCTACAGAGCCTAGGTTAATGAATAAACGGGTGTAACCTTCGCTACCGCGTCCACGTCTTTCGCCGCGCTCTCCTCTTTCACCGCGATCATCACCTACTGCAGCATTTAAATCTGGTGCTTTAGAATAATAATCCAGGAAACGGTTAAACTCTAAAGATGCAAAACGTTTAATTACATCTTCTTTGCTTAAATCAGCAAATTCGTCCATAATACGAGGAATGTACTGATCAATCTGTTCGTTATTAACCTCTACATTGTGTACTTTATGTACCAAAGAGAATAATTGTTTTTCACAAACGTCAAATCCTGTTGGTAGCTCAGCTTTGGTAAATTGTTTACCTATAATACGCTCTAACTGACGGATTTTACCTAATTCTTTAGAGTTGATGATACAGATAGAGATACCCGTTTTACCAGCACGGCCGGTACGGCCAGAACGGTGGGTATAACTTTCAATCTCGTCAGGTAAAGAATAGTTTATTACGTGCGTTACATTGTTTACATCGATACCACGTGCGGCAACATCAGTAGCAATTAACAACTGCATGTTACGCTCACGGAAACGTTGCATTACTTTATCACGTTGTTGTTGCGATAAATCGCCGTGTAAAGCATCAGCATTGTAACCATCCTTAATTAAGTGCTCTGCAACATCTTGCGTATCCAGTTTGGTTTTGCAAAATACTACAGCAAAAATTTCAGGATTAAAATCTACAATACGTTTTAAGGCAGCATATTTATCACGTGCACGAACAATGTAATATTCGTGTTCGATGTTTACGTTACCTGTATTTTTTGTGCCCATGGTTAATTCAACAGGGTTATCCATATAGTTTTTAGCTATACGGCGAACTTCTGCAGGCATTGTAGCCGAGAACAACCAGGTTTTTTTGTCATCAGGAGTAGTTGATAAAATGTCATTGATATCGTCCTGGAAACCCATGTTCAACATCTCGTCAGCTTCATCAAGCACAACATATTTAACGTTTGAGAAATCGATGGCTTTACGGCCAATGATATCCAACATACGGCCGGGCGTGGCCACTACGATCTGAACGCCTTGGCGTATTTCGCGTAGTTGTTGCATAATGTTCGCGCCACCGTAAACGGCAACAACGTGGGCATTAGCAATGTTTTTAGAAAAGTTTTTAAGGTCGTTAGCGATCTGCAAGCATAACTCACGGGTAGGGCATAAAATCAATGCCTGTGGTTTGTTAACTTTAAAATCGATTAGTTCTAACAGCGGCAAACCAAATGCGGCTGTTTTTCCTGTTCCTGTTTGGGCCAAACCAACAAAATCATTAGTGCCTTCTAACAGTACAGGAATACTTTGCTCCTGAATTGGCGTTGGATTTTCAAATCCAAGGTCCTTTACGGCATTAACGACGTCATCACTTATCCCCAATAATTGAAATGGGTTTGTCATTCGTCTTTTTATTTTTAATTGAGCCGCAAAGGTAAGGTTAATATTTCGTATTTCACAGAGAATCAAGTAAATAGTTTTTTGGGCTAAATATTTGAAAATAAGGAAGTAACGGTAGATGTAAGATAGGTAATGGAAAAGGCGGGGCGGAGTAGGTTTAAATTGAGGTTGTGATTGCAATAAGAACATGTGTTTTTTGTATGAAAAGCGGCTGTAGTGGGCTTAGGTTACCTCAGTCCCGTTTTCCGTTTCAATCTTTTTAAACCTTTCAGGTTTTAAAAAGGATTTCCACTCCAACCGGGTTTAGGTGGCAGAGTTAATGCAGTTATTTACGTTTGTTTTTAAATAACCACTTCGGTAACGCATCTGTTAATATTGCTGGAGCAAATATATCGTTATGGGCCAGATTGTCGAATTCCCAAAACCTGGTTTTGTTTTTATAGCTTACTTCTTTAAAAAACTGTTCATCACTATTAAAAGGGTTTTCGGTGTCGATATTTCCGTGAATGAGCCAGATTGGAATGTTTGCGAGCCGATTTACCTGGTTAAATTGAGGTATGCCCGAAATACTGATCCCTGCGGCAAATACATCTGGTTTTAATGCTAAGGCGTTAATCACTGAAGAAGCACCCATCGAAAAACCGATGAGGTAAATCCTTTCCTCATCAATATTTAAATTGTTTTTTAAGCTATCAATCAGTTGCAATGCAGTTGTTAAACAAGGCTGTGGTACCGAGGTTAAAAGGTTTCTATTATGATCCAGTACGTAATTTGATGATCGGGAAGGGAACTGTGGCGCCAAAACAAAAGCTAGGTATTTTGCCTGTATTTCACGCGTGGCAAATAGTTTTGCCAATATACCCAGCTGGCTGGCATTGTCGTTTCCAACCGCATTTGATCCATGAAATACGATAACCAACGGAAGCTTGCTTTTGGAATTATGAGGTTTTAATAAGCGGTATACAATTGGCGTATCGGCAGTACCTTTGAACGATCCTTTCGTAAAAATATCGGTATTTAAGCTTTTTATTTCGGCTATTCTCTGCTTAAGGTAGATAGAGTCAACACTTTTTGCGATTTTGGTTTTGCCAAAAGTATGGACGCTTTTGTTGCATGATAAGATCCCACAAAGCAAAAAAGCGGAAAAAATATAGTTAACCGCATAATTTATTTTAATCCGCATAAGAGAGGTTAATTTTTCGGTTTGCAATTAAAAAATTACCTCAACCTTTCGGCCGAGCGGATCAACCTTTCATCTTTATTGATGCCGAAAATACCCAATACAACAAACAGGATAGCTACAGCTGGTAAGTAAGCGCCAATACCAAAATTTGCGCCATCAATGCCCCCAGGCAGTTCTTTTGCATAAATGCTACACCAAAAAGCAAAACCCGCAATAGCTGCAACGGTAAATATTGCAATCTGTTTTTGTTGAGTTCTTTTTTTAAATTTAAAAATGTTGATGAAGCACAATAATATCAGTACCGAATGTGTAATGATTAATGGCAGAAAAACATCAACATTTAATACCTTTCCCGTTTTTCCATTAACAAAATAGTGCAGCCCATTTGTGAATACTTGATTCTCATCACCGTTGACAACTTTTGTTGCAATTGGTAAAAAAAGCATTAAAATAAGCGTTAGAGTTGCTAAAAAAAGCCAGACAGATTGTATTCTTTGTATCATGTTGAATTATTATTTATGGCAAACTTAGATAAAATTGCTTTTGCTTGCAATTTAACTAAACTCATATTTGTGGTAGTTTATTGTTTGTTTGGCTGTAGCGGCATAAAGTGCGGATCAGAGTAAAAGAATTTATAGGAGCCATTGGGATACAATACTAACGATGTTCCACAAGTTGTTTTCTTTGTGAATATATTTTTTCTCAGGTAGCCCCCGTCGGTGAGAATTTTTTTGTTCCACAGTATGAGTTTGTTAAAGTTTTTACCACTTTCTTTAATCTGATATACGGAAGTACCAGGATGTGAAATTTTATACTTTGAAATAAAATCATTTGTAGATATGATAATTTTGGCGATATAGTTGTCAGTCTGTTGATCAAGAGCGTTCCAGCAGCCGGCATGATTGAAATCGTATTTAATGATCACGGTGTCTTTTACCGGTTTATCGGATATAGCCGATAAATAATTCCTTATACTGTCAACCTTTGTTTGTGAAAATTGGTTGTTGTGTTTTTCGTTTTTTGAAACAGGCTTTTGCACTGTACAAGAAACAATGGCTATGGAAAAGATGGATAAAATAACCGTTTTTTTGAGCTTCATGGCGTGTTTAGATCTTGATAGGAGATGATAAAATTATAATTTTTTCTAACCATTTAACATTTTACAGTTGAAATAATATTTAATTCGGGGTTACTGCACCTTGTAATAAAAGGAAAAAAGTATTTTTGCATCGCTTTGAGTAAAAAAAGGTATTTCATCCAATTGGCTTACGATGGCAGCTTGTACCATGGCTGGCAAACCCAACCTAATGCAATTACCGTTCAGGAATTGTTAGATAAGGCTATGTCTGTTTTTTTTAGACAGCCTATCGAAACTTTAGGCTGCGGCAGAACAGATGCCGGCGTACATGCTACTGATTTTTATGCGCACTTTGATGTTGAAGGTTTAGAAGAGGTAAAGGTTTTAAACGCGGTAACTGGTATTAATGCCATGTTGCCCTATCAAATTGCTGTAAAAAAAATTATACCGGTACATGATGAGGCGCATGCCCGCTTTGATGCTACTGCACGTGCCTATAAGTATTATATGCACTTCGAAAAGAATCCTTTCAAACTTAACCGATCTTGGTTGGTTAAAGATAAATTGGATATAGAAGCGATGAACAATGCAGCGGCGCTGTTATTAAATTATACCGATTTTTCTTGCTTCAGTAAATCAAATACGCAGACCTTTACCAACAATTGTAAAGTGGCTAAAGCCGTTTTCGAACAACAAGAAGATGGATTAGTTTTTACCATCCAGGCCGATCGCTTTTTGCGGAACATGGTAAGGGCTATTATGGGTACTTTGGTACAGATCGGTAAAAAAGAAATAAATTTAACGGATTTTAAAGCAATTATAGAAAGTAAAAATCGCAGTAACGCAGGGCAATCGGTGCCTGCTTGCGGTTTGTATTTAGTGAAGATAGAATACCCTTATATAGGTTAATTGTTTAAACTGGTTAATCGGTTAATCAAAACCGAATCCAATTAACCAGTTTAAGGACTAAAACATTTAGTTAAATGGCAGTTAACCAATTTGAACAATTAAACAGTTAACCATAAACATGGCAGTTACAGGCGACGTATATAACACCGGATTACTGAAACGTATTTTTCAATACGTAAAGCCTTACCGTGCTGTTTTTGTATGGTCGGTTATTTTAACCATTCTGCTTGCGGCCATTTCGCCCGTCCGTCCGTTTTTGATTAAGTATACACTCGATCATTATATTTTAACAGGCAATTATTCTGGCCTGGTAAATATGACCATGCTGATGATCTTTATGCTGATCTTACAGACTTTGATCCAATATAACCATACGCTTTTAACCAATACACTAGGTCAGTCGGTTATCCGCGATCTGCGGATCAACGTTTTTAACCATATTACCAAACTCCGACTTAAATTTTTCGATAAAACACCAATAGGACAATTAATTACCAGAACTGTTTCTGATTTAGAAACCATTGCAGACATCTTCTCGGAAGGTTTAATCTCCATGATTGGCGACAGTTTGCAGGTGGTCGTAATTGTGGGCGTAATGTTATATACCGATTGGCAGTTAAGTTTAGTAGTACTGTTGCCTATTCCGCTGTTAATTATGGCTACCCGAAAATTCCAGAAGGCGATTAAGGTTGCATTTCAGGAAATCAGGAATGAGGTTTCCAACCTGAATACCTTTTTACAAGAACATATTACGGGGGGTTCTATTGTTCAGTACTTTGCGAGGGAGAAACAGGAGTACAGAAAGTTCTACGCCATTAATAAACGGTATCGCGATGCCAATATCCGTTCTAACTGGTATTATTCTATTTTTTTCCCCGTAGTGGAGTTAATCTCAGCCATGTCGTTGGGATTGTTGGTGTGGTACGGTGCAAAAAGTATTCTTTCTAAACCATTGGATGTAACCCCCGGAACCATTACACAGTTTATTATGTACCTGGGTATGGTATTTACGCCGATCCGCCAGTTGGCAGATAAGTTTAATACGCTACAGATGGGGATGGTGGGTGCCGAACGTGTTTTTAAAGTTCTGGATACTGATGAAACTACGCCAAATACGGGGACACAAAAGCCAGCCAAATTAGACGGAAATATTAAATTCGAAAAGGTTTGGTTTGCCTATAATGACGAGAACTACGTATTGAAAGATCTTACATTTGAAGTGAAGGCTGGCGAAACTGTGGCCTTGGTAGGCGCTACAGGTGCTGGTAAATCTTCTACCATTAATATCCTGAACCGTTTTTACGAAGTGAAAAAAGGAGATATTACCGTTGATGGTATTCGTATAGACGATTTTGATCTGGATTACCTAAGAAGCCACATTGCCACTGTACTTCAGGATGTTTTCTTGTTTTCGGACACCATTTTAAACAATATCACACTTAATAACGCCGAAATTACGATAGCGGAAGTGGTTAATGCGGCTAAAAAAGTTGGCGCACACGATTTTATCGAACGTTTACCTGGCGGTTATCAATATAATGTGATGGAAAGAGGTGCTACGCTTTCAGCCGGTCAGGCGCAGTTAATTTCTTTTATCCGTGCGCTGGTGCACAATCCCGCTATTTTGGTTTTAGATGAAGCCACTTCATCAGTTGATACCGAAACAGAATTATTGATTCAGAAAGCCATTGATAATTTAATGGAAGGCCGTACCTCAATTGTAATTGCCCACCGTTTGTCGACCATCCAGAAGGCTGATCAGATTATTGTGCTCGATAAGGGCGAAATCAAAGAAAAAGGTACACATCAGCAGCTCTTAAAATTAAACGGCTACTATAAAAAGCTTTACGATCTGCAATTCTCATCAAAAGGGATTGCCAAAGTTTAAACTTACTTATTCTCCAGGATTTTCTTAATTTAACAGCTTCTTAAACCAATAGGAAGATGAAACTGTTAAAATTACTTACCCTATTCTTATTTTCAGCTTTAACCCTGCAAGTTTCGGCACAGCAGAAAAAATATATAATGGTTATTCACGGCGGTGCCGGCACCATCCTTAAAAAGAATATGACTCCTGAAAAGGAAGCCTCCTATATTGCTGTTTTAACACAGGCCTTACAAGCGGGTTATGCAGAAATTAAAGCTGGGAAAACCAGTATGGATGCCGTTGAGGCCACTATTCATGTGATGGAAAATGATCCACATTTTAATGCAGGTAAAGGCGCTGTTTTTACACATGATGGCAGAAACGAGCTTGATGCGGCAATAATGGATGGTAAAACCTTAATGGCTGGATCGGTTGCCGGGGTAACCACCATTAAAAATCCAATTTCTGCAGCAAGGGCAGTAATGGAAAAATCGGAACATGTAATGATGATTGGCGCTGGTGCTGAGCAGTTTGCAAAAGAAGTGGGTTTGGAAATTGTAGATCCAAAATATTTCTGGACAAAAGAGCGCTGGGATGGGCTGCAAAAAGCAATTAAAGAAGATTCTGCGAAAGCGGTGTTAGACCATGGAAACAAGAAATCGGAGTTGCTTGGAATCAAAAATCACGATTATAAATTCGGTACTGTAGGTTGTGTAGCCTTAGATCAAGCAGGTAACTTAGCCGCGGGAACTTCAACTGGGGGTATGACAAACAAAAAATACGGGCGGGTTGGCGATGCGCCTATTATTGGTGCAGGTACTTATTGCAATAATGAAACGGCTGGCATTTCTTGTACGGGTTGGGGAGAATTTTATATCCGCAATGTGGTGGCCAAAACAATTTCCGATTTAATGGAATATAAAGGCTTATCTGTTGTAGAAGCTTCGAAAATTGCCTTAGATAAAGTAGGGAAAATGGGTGGCGATGGCGGTTTAATTGCTTTAGATAAAAAAGGCAATGTTACCATGCCATTTAATACTGAAGGAATGTACAGAGGTACCATAACAGCCGACGGGAAAATTGAAGTCAGTATTTATAAATAATGAAATGGCTATTTTAATGTTGAGCTTTAACTTATTGTACCACTAAATAGAAAAATACTCATATATCTCTACTCACATCAAGTAAATGACATTTATAGAATTTGCAAAGAAAGTATTCTCCAATTTAACCTTTCAGGTTTTACTTGCCATCATAATAGGCATGTATGTTGGTGCTTACTTTCCTGGTTTTGCACCTACGGCTAAATTAATCAGTCAGGGTTTTATCAACCTGATTAGCATGTTAATTGCGCCAATTATTTTTTTTACTATTGTTTTAGGCATCGCCCACATGGGCGACATGAAAAAAGTAGGCAGGGTAGGTGGCAAAGCACTGTTGTATTTCGAAATTGTAAGCACTATAGCTATTGTAATTGGTTTATTGGTGGCCAACGTTTTAAAGCCGGGTGCCGGAACGATAGCAAAAGCCGGCGATGCTACAAAAATTGCAGGTTATGCCGAGCAGGCAAAAGATATGAACTGGGCCGAGTTCTTTCTGCACATTATCCCGCATAATATTATTGCCTCATTTGCCGAAGGCAATATTTTACAGATTTTATTATTTGCCATTCTTTTTGGCTATGGACTGAATAAACTGGATGCTGACGGTACTGTAGTTTTGAATGCCTTTGATAAAATATCGAAGGTGTTGTTTAAAATTATGAAGCTGATTATGCGATTAGCGCCAATTGGTGCTTTTGGTGGGATGGCTTTCAGCATTGGTACTCATGGCCTGGAAAGTATAGTTGGAATGGCCAAGCTTATGGGCTCAGTTTATTTAACCTGTATCCTGTTTATTTTTATCGTTTTAAATGGAATTTGCCGATACTACAAATTTAGCCTATGGGCTTATCTGAAGTATATCCGCCAGGAAATTTTAATTGTATTGGGTACCTCTTCTTCCGAATCGGCCTTACCAAGTATGATGCAAAAAATGGAGACCATTGGTTGCGATAAATCGGTTGTTGGCCTGGTTATCCCTACTGGCTATTCATTTAATCTCGATGGGACAGCAATTTATCTGGCCATGGCTGTTATATTTCTTTGCCAGGTTTTTCATGTCGATTTAACACTGGGGCAGCAGATTAGCGTTTTAGGTGTGCTCATGGTTACTTCGAAAGGAGCCGCTGGGGTAACAGGAAGTGGTTTTATCGTTTTGGTATCAACCTTAACTGCCTTAAAAATTATGCCAATTGAACATATCTCGATCTTAATTGGTGTAGACCGTTTTATGAGTGAAGCCAGAGCTATAACCAATGTAATTGGAAACGGGGTAGCTACCATCGTGATTGCTAAAAGTGAAAACCAGTTTGATGAAGAAAAGTATAAGAAGGCCATACAGCCCGTAATGATAGAAAAGGTAGAAGAACTTTAGTTTGGAGCTATCCTGTCGAAGCGTCACACTGAATTCATTTCAGGGTCTTAATGGGAAGAACGATGCTGACCACGGAGTAGCTACAAGGCAGTTGAAAACACTATTTGCACTTGTAAAATAAATCAGCATGTCGAATGCTCCGTAAGCCTTCTATCCCTCAACCTTCACACCTTCAGCCTTTTTATGTATCTTTGCATCAGAAACAGGCAACACAGTTTGTTTAATTAATCCATAGCACATTGGCTCAAGAAGAACAAAATAACCGCAAAGAAAAAAGCGAGTTACACCCACGCAACAAACACCGTTCGCGTTACAATTTCAAACAACTTACTGCAACTTCAAAAGAATTAAAACGCTTCGTTTTTAAAAACGAGCACAATGATGATTCTATTGATTTTGCTGATCAAAATGCTGTAAAAGCATTAAATAGGGCATTGTTGAAATATTTTTACGATATCCAGCAATGGGATATTCCTCAAGATTTTCTTTGTCCACCTATTCCAGGCCGGGCTGATTATATCCATTATATAGCCGATCTCTTGGGGTCGAGTAATAAAGGTAAAAATCCAAAAGGTGCCAAAATTAATGTACTCGATATCGGCGTTGGTGCCAATTGTATTTACCCGATTATTGGTCACCAGGAATATGGCTGGAGCTTTGTGGGTTCAGAAATAGACCCACTTTCGGTTGAATCGGCAAAACGCATTATCGAAGCCAACAAGCCTTTGCAGGGTGCTGTAGAAATCCGTCAGCAATCATCAAAAATGGGTATTTTTAGAGGGATCGTAGGTAGAACCGAGCGTTTTGATGCTGTTGTTTGCAACCCACCGTTTCACTCATCGTTAAAAGAAGCCGAACAGGGTACCCGTCAGAAATGGCGTAACTTGGGCGGAAATGAAAAAGAAGTAAAACATGTATTAAACTTTGGCGGTAACAAGGCAGAACTTTGGTGCCCTGGTGGCGAACGTGCCTTTGTAGAACAGATCATTATCCAGAGTGCACAAATCAAAAATCAGGTGTTATGGTTCAGTTCACTCGTTTCTAAAAGTGCAAACCTAAAAAGTATCTATAAAAATTTGGTTAAAGAAAATGCTTTTGAAGTACGTACGGTGCAAATGAGCCAGGGACAAAAAATAAGCCGCTTTGTAGCCTGGACTTTCCATAATGAAGCGGCTCAGGCCGAGTGGGTAAAAGGATGGAAGTAAGTTTGGAGTCAGTAGTCTTGAATCTTTAGTCGACTAGCGATCATTTCAAATAAATAAGAGAAGCTGGATTAATTTTTAAGCCAGCTTTTTCTTTTTGTGTTAATCGGGATTGCAATCTCGATTCGGGAATTAAGGTTTTGTAATCTTTTAACTAAATCCCAGATTCACAGTACTACAAGTATAGCACTACCTACAGATTAACTGGTCTTAGCCCCGAAAATATACCCGGCTAAAGCGGTTACTGCCATAGCAACTGTTCCCCAAAAACAAATCCGTAATACCCCTTTAATGATACTGGAGCCTCCTGCCTTTGCTGCAATTGCGCCAGATAGGGCTAAGAAAACGATAGCAAAGCCATATTGATAAAACACCATCGATTTTATTGGTGCAAAAAAGGCGACAAGAAAGGGTAAGATACCACCACTGATAAAAGATGCACCCGATGCGAAAGCTGCTTGAAGTGGTTTGGGCTGGGTATACTCGTTAATACCCAATTCGTCTCTGGCATGTGTGCTTAAGGCATCCATCTCCGTCAATTTTATAGCTACTTGCAGGGCCAAATCTTCATCCAAACCTTGTGCTACATATATTTTGGTAAGTTCTTTCAACTCCACCTCTGGCATGGTTTCTAGTTCTATTTTCTCACGGGCCAGATCTGCCTTTTCAATATCAGCTTGCGAGCTTACCGAAACATATTCGCCAGCTGCCATTGATAGTGCACCTGCTACTAATCCAGCCAGGGCAGCCAGAACAATCGGACTCCTCGTATCACTGGCTGCAGCAATACCGATAACCAAACTGGTTGTAGAAATAATGCCATCATTGGCACCAAGTACGGCAGCCCTTAGCCAGCCTGTTCTATTGGTGTAATGTTTTTCTAATTCCATCGTAAGGTTCTGTAGTGTTTAGATTGTTCTTCTTTAATAATGGATTGTCAGGTTGAGGGTAGCCAAAGACCCTTATCCTCCGGCTCCGGCAGTAACATTCACCAAGGTACTAATATCATCATTTCTTTTCGTAAACAATCAAAATGGTTAAGTCGTTACCTGCATTAGGGGCAATACCATGCGAACTGCCTGGTCGGGTTAAAATGGCATCACCAGGTTTAACAGCAAAAGTTTTTCCGTTCATTTGCATGGTTCCATTTCCGCTGATCACATAGTAAATCTCATCTTCTTTCTGCAGGTGGTAACCGATTGATGAACCGGGTTTCAATATTCTTTTCCTAAAGGCTGTTTTCAGGTTTTCAGCCTTACTAAAAAAGTTAAAACCTATGGTTTCGCCACCGCCATTGTGGGTGCCAGGTTCGGTTTTGGCCACTTCAAAATCGTTTTGCAAAATGTATTTACTGGTATCGGCTGTTTGGGCTTTTGCGGCGACTGAAATAATGAATGTAAAAAATAATACAGCTAATGCTTTGTTATATATGTGGTTCATTTTTATATCTGTTATCTGCTTTAGACAATGGAACTGCCGAATACGAGGGTATTCCCATCAGGGTCGTTGACCCCGAAATCGCGCATGCCGTAATCGCGGTCATCAAGGGTTACGGTAATGAGGGCTCCCTTAGCTTTAATCTGCTCATAAAAGCTGTCTACTGTATCGCAGTCGATGCAGAGGTGGGCACCACCGGGGATCTTTTTAATGCCCTGATTGGTCTGGCCGTTGAGGTGCACAAGAACATTCCCGTGCAGCAGGCCTACATAATCACCGAAGCGGAAATCTTCGCTGAAGCCAAGAATATCGCAGTAATAGGAAAGGGAAGCAGGTAGGTTGGATACATGGATCACACTCGCAGAGCTGATGGCTTTCATGAATAAATAAATTAGTGACAGATAAGATAAATAAATATAAAAAGAATTTTCAGCATTCCATTGCTAATGGTATTAATGTGAAGTGTTACGCTGTTGCGTTGCCAGACCCTGGCGTTAAACTCCGTGTTTACCGTTATCAGGTTTATAATCGAAAGCTTGCTGCGGTAGGCTACAACTGCCATAAAACATTTCCTTACATTTTCCTGAAAAAACGGGGCAAATAATATGCTTTTCGGTTTGACTTTCCAGTCAATAATATTAGCTTTGCACAAAAAAAAAATTGATACATGAGCGTTTTAGTAAATAAAGATTCTAAAGTTATCGTTCAGGGTTTTACCGGAAACGAAGGAACTTACCACGCTGAGCAGATGCTGGCCTATGGTACAAACGTAGTTGGTGGTGTAACGCCTGGCAAAGGTGGGCAATTGCATTTAGAAAAGCCTGTTTTTAATACTGTTAAAGATGCCGTTGATCAAACGGGTGCAAATGTATCTATCATTTTTGTGCCACCGGCCTTTGCCGCTGATGCAATTATGGAAGCTGCCGAAGGTGGTATTAAAGTTATTGTTTGCATTACTGAAGGTATCCCAACTAAGGATATGATTCAGGTTAAAGAATATATTGCAGACCGTGATGTTACGCTTATTGGTCCTAACTGCCCAGGTGTAATTACGGCTGATGAAGCTAAAATTGGTATCATGCCAGGCTTTATCTTCAAAAAAGGTCATGTAGGAGTGGTTTCTAAATCAGGAACTTTAACTTACGAAGCAGTAGATCAGGTGGTTAAAGCTGGTTTAGGTATTACAACGGCTATCGGTATCGGTGGTGATCCAATTATCGGAACGCCAACTGTAGAAGCAGTTAAATTATTAATGAACGATCCTGAAACTCACGGTATCATCATGATTGGTGAAATTGGTGGTGGAATGGAAGCAGAAGCTGCCCGTTGGATCAAAGAAAACGGTACTAAACCTGTTGTTGGTTTCATTGCTGGTCAAACTGCACCTCCGGGACGTAGAATGGGGCATGCTGGTGCTATTGTTGGTGGCGCTGATGATACTGCAGCGGCTAAAATGAAAATCATGCGCGAGTGTGGTATTCGTGTAGTAGAAAGTCCTGCTGAAATTGGTGCTGCAATGGCAGAAGAATTAGCAAAGTAAGATTTGAAAAATCTCTTTATAAAAAAGCGTTTCGATTAGGTTCGGGACGCTTTTTGTTTTAAGCACTATTTTTAACCGTTAAGGGTGCAATTTATGTTTTAAAACACTAAGGTACAAAGCACACGAAGCTGGGCTGTTACCGTCATTTTACTTCTTTTGCCGTCATTCCCGCGCTGGCGGGAATCTTAATGCTTTTGCTTAAAACCACTATCCTTTTGTTTCCCTCTCCTTCAGAAGAGGGGCTGGAGGAAAAGAACATTACCACTCAGACTTTTTCAGGGCGAGGTTCTGCATCCAAAACTGAAAATTCCCAACCTCAAAATGAATTATCATTCCTTTGTAAACACTAATACAAACCGTTAAACCAGTAAACCAAAACAGAATCTATAGCGTATATTGAGATATGAAAACGATGTTAAATAAACTATTTTTGCTTTCTGCTGTTGTTTTAATAACAGTTCTTCCGGCTTGTGCACAAAAGCAAGAGAAGAAAGCCGTAAAACAATCAGAGGAAACGGAACAAATCATACCAAAAAAGAAAATGAACTGGAATCCATTAACACCCGAAGAAGAAAGAGTAATTGTAAATAAAGGTACAGAATACCCTGGTACAGGTAAATATGAGCATACCACAGATAAAGGAACTTATACCTGTAAACGTTGTAATGCGGCCTTATACCGTTCAGAAAGCAAGTTCGATGCACATTGTGGCTGGCCTGCTTTCGACGACGAAATTAAAGGTGCTGTGAAGCGTATTCCTGATGCCGATGGCTCGCGTACAGAAATTGTTTGTGCCAATTGTGGTGCACATTTAGGCCACGTATTTTTGGGCGAAGGGTTTACCAGTAAAGACACCCGCCATTGTGTAAATTCGATCTCAATGAACTTCGTGCCAGATAAAAAATAAGGTAGATGTAGGAGGGTTAGGTAGAGGCGTATAGCGATAAGCTGTACGCCTTTTTTTATGAGTTTTTGTAATAATTCAAATGGTCAATCGTTTGCGTATTTTTTTAAGATACGAGTGTTTGCTGAATGCGTTATTTTAGCTGTACTAATCAGTACAAACCCATTATCAGGAAACAATAATGAAACGTAAACTCTTGCTTTTCGCCCTGAGCTTATTTGCTTTTTGCACAGCCTTTGCCCAAAAAGCGATAAAAAAAGCTAATCGGCCCAAACCTAATATCGTTTATATCCTGGCCGATGATATGGGTTATGGCGAACTGGGTTGTTATGGGCAGGAGAAAATTGAAACGCCTAATCTGGATGCTTTGGCCAAACGCGGTATGCGCTTTACCCAGCACTATGCCTATCCGGTATGTGCGCCTTCACGTTATATTTTAATGACGGGCCAAAACTCCGGGAAAGCCTTTATACGTGGTAACCACGAGTGGGGCGAACGCGGACCTGTTTGGGATTTTAAGGCCATGGAAGAAAACCCTTATCTGGAAGGGCAGTATCCAATACCCGATTCGACAATTACCTTAGCAGAAGTGTTAAAAAGTGCAGGTTATATTACAGGTATGGTAGGTAAATGGGGCTTGGGCGCACCCTTTACTACTGGTTTCCCAACGCAACAGGGCTTTGATTATTTTTATGGCTATATCTGTCAGCGGCAAGATCATACCTATTATAGTGGCCACCTGTGGGAAAACGAAAACAGAATCCCTTTAGATAACAAAATTCAGCCGCCAACAGTTACTTTTCCTAAAGATTTGGATAGTCGGGATGAGAAAAATTACGAGAAATATGCGCAGAAAGATTATGGTCCCGATTTTTTGATCAGGGCAGCATTAAAATTTATTGATAAAAATGCAGCCAAGCCATTTTTCTTGTATTATCCAACACCGTTACCGCATGTTTCCTTGCAGGCACCTAAAGATCTGGTGGCTTATTACCATCAGAAATTTGGTGATGAAAAACCCTTTCTGGGCGATGGGTCTTATTTTCCTTGTCGTTACCCGCGTGCTACTTATGCCGCTATGATTACCTTGCTTGACAGGCAGGTGGGCGAATTGATTAAGGAGCTGAAGGCAAAAGGCGTGTATGATAATACGATCATCCTGTTTTCGGCCGATAATGGTGTAGCTTTTAATGCTGGGGTTGATCCAGTTTTTTTCAACAGTACAGGTCCGTTTAAAGGCAGTTATGGCTGGGGTAAGGGTTTTGTTCACGAAGGCGGTATCCGCGAACCGTTTATTGTTTCGTGGCCCGGAAAAGTGAAGCCCGGTAGTACCAGTAATCTGATTGCTTCCACCATGGATATGATGCCTACCTTTTGCGATCTGCTTGGTTTAAATACGCCCAGAGAGGTTGATGGCATCAGCATTTTGCCTACTTTGCTGGGGCAGCCGCAGAAAAATACACATCCTTATTTGTATTTCGAATACCCTGAATATGGTGGTCAGCAAGCTATCCGCTTAGGTAACTGGAAAGGGGTACGCCTCAATATGCTTAAAGGCAATGCACATTGGGCCTTGTACAATCTGGAGAGCGACATTAAAGAAGAAAACGACCTGGCTGAAAAGCATCCGGATATTGTCGAAAAAATGATTAAAATCAGTAAGAAGGAGCACCGTACCCCAGCCTTATCCAACTTTTTAATTCCGGTTTTAGAGCAGGAAATGAAATAAATTATCGCATTGTGTTGAGATTTTTTTCAACAGGCAAAAACCTTACCTGACATGGTGTTATGTAGCGATTTTGCAGGTAAAGCAATGGCGTGGCATAGGGTTAAAGAGTCCTGTTTTGGCGGGCAGATGTTAATTAACAGCTTCATTTTAAACTAAATACTTATATTTGCAGGCTCGATAAAGAAAATTTAGCCTATGAAGTATCTGTTGTTATTAAGTTTTTGTTTCCTGTTTTTACAAGGTAAAGCACAAGATTCTGATTCATCAAACGAACCGGATAGCATCAAAAAAACAGTTCTCGCCACTTATTATCACAGAAAATTTGAAGGCCGCCGAACCACCAGCGGGGCCAAATACCGGGCAAAAAAACTAACAGCCGCCCATCGTACCCTGCCATTTGGCACTATGGTTACAGTAACCAATCCAGATAACGGAAAATCGGTAGTAGTAAAGGTAAATGACCGTGGTCCTTTTTCTAAAAGATTGGCCATAGATCTGTCTGAACGTGCTGCAAAACAGATCGGTATCTTTCGTAAAGGCATTGCCAAAGTGAAACTCAGTTACACGGTTGAGTAATACTCCTATTAGCTCTATTTAGTGCCGATTATACCCCTCAAATTTAAGTTATTAACACTCATTTTTGTTTGCTAAACCCTTGAAAAGAAACAATTAGCTTTTTTTTTGCTTGAAAATGATATTTGGCTGATCGTTTTTCCCCAACAATTGGGTGGGGTGTTAACAACTTTGGTTCACAAAAAAGGGCCACCGTATATATATTTGTTATAACAAAGTTCTTTAACTTCTTGCGCTTGAAAACAAATATAAAAGCTTAGTTTTTAGTAATTTATGCGTATATCATTCTGATTGCAATTTTAAATTTTCCGAACTAAAAACTCAGTTGTTTGCCAGGCAATAGGGTTAGCACTTTCACAACAGCGTTTTGATAAAGACATTACAATCATCATATAAAATTGATGGATGCGTGCCTTTGTCGGCTCTGTTAAAAATGGAATTAAAATATCAGCGTATGGAACAGGAATTATTACTACAAGAAAATAAAGATAGATTTGTGCTTTTGCCGATTAAGTACCCGGCAATTTGGGAAATGTATAAAAAGACCGAAGCTAGTTTTTGGACTGCAGAAGAGATTGACCTCTCTGATGATCAGAAACACTGGGACAATTTAAATGATGGCGAAAGGCATTTCATTTCTCACATCCTTGCTTTCTTTTCTGCTAGTGATGGTATCGTGAACGAAAATCTTGCCGTAAACTTCATGAGTGAGGTTCAATTGCCAGAAGCACGTTGTTTTTATGGTTTCCAGATTATGATGGAAAACATTCATGCTGAAACCTACGCCCTGTTAATCGATACTTATATTAAAGATCCTGAAGAAAAAGACCGTTTGTTCCATGCTATCGATACCGTACCGGCGGTAAAAAGGAAAGCAGAATGGGCTTTACGCTGGATTGAAAACGGAACTTTTGCCGAGCGTTTAGTGGCATTTGCTGCGGTTGAAGGTATTTTCTTCAGCGGAAGTTTCTGCTCTATCTTCTGGTTAAAGAAACGTGGCTTAATGCCTGGATTAACTTTCAGTAATGAGTTAATCTCGAGAGATGAAGGTTCTCACTGTGAATTTGCCTGCTTGTTGTACAGCATGTTGAGCAATAAACTAAGCGAAGAACAGGTTCACTCGATCATCAGCGATGCCGTAGAAATTGAAAAAGAATTTATTACTGATGCCTTGCCAGTTGCACTGATTGGTATGAATGCAAAATTAATGAGTCAATATATCGAGTTTGTAGCCGATAGATGGTTACAGGAGTTGGGTTACAAAAAAATCTACAATGCAACCAATCCATTCGATTTTATGGAAATGATTTCATTGCAGGGTAAAACCAATTTCTTCGAGAAACGTGTGGGCGATTATCAGAAAAGTGGTGTATTAACCGCTGCTGATAATAATAAACAAGCGTTTTCTTTAGATGAAGACTTCTAGGGTAAAGGGTTAAAAGGTAGAAGGCGGAAGATTTAATCTTGCTATTAAAATCTTGATACTCGATACCTGTTACTTGATACTACTAAAATAAATAACAAAAGATACAAAGTGATCATTAAGTCTTGATGCTTGATACTCGCTACTAAATATTAACTTAAAATCTCATAAAATATGTTCGTACTAAAAAGAGATGGCCGCAAAGAAGCGGTGCAATTTGACAAAATCACAGCCCGTATTCAAAAGTTGTGCTATGGTTTAAATTCAGATCTGGTAGATCCGATCGATGTAGCCAAAAAGGTTATCGAAGGTTTATATGATGGTGTAACCACGTCGGAGTTGGATAACCTTGCCGCAGAAACTGCAGCATCGCTAACAACGAAGCACCCTGATTATGCTTTGCTGGCATCGCGTATTGCGGTTTCGAACTTGCATAAAAATACTACTAAATCATTCTCGGGTACGATGAAAATGTTGTACGAATATTTCGACCCGAAAGCGCAGAAAGAGGCTCCTCTTATTGCTGATGATGTTTATGAGATCATAGAAAAAAACAAGGATATTTTAGATAGTTCTATCATTTACGACCGCGATTTCGGCTTCGATTATTTCGGTTTCAAAACTTTAGAAAAATCTTACCTTTTAAAAGTTAATGGTCAGATTGTAGAGCGCCCCCAACATTTGTTTATGCGTGTTTCTGTTGGTATCCACAAAGAAGATATCGAGAGTGCAATTAAAACCTATAACTTAATGAGCGAGCGTTGGTTTACACACGCTACGCCAACTTTGTTTAATGCAGCTACACCAAAACCGCAAATGTCATCATGTTTCTTGTTAACTATGCAAGATGATAGCATCGAAGGTATTTACGATACTTTAAAACAAACAGCTAAAATTTCGCAAAGTGCTGGTGGTATTGGTCTAAGCATCCACAACATCCGCGCAACAGGATCGTACATTGGTGGAACAAACGGCACAAGTAACGGTATTATCCCAATGTTACGTGTATTTAATGATACTGCACGTTATGTAGATCAGGGTGGGGGTAAACGTAAAGGTGCTTTTGCCATCTATTTAGAGCCTTGGCATGCAGATGTTTTCGAATTCTTAGATCTTCGTAAAAACCATGGTAAAGAAGAAATGCGCGCGCGCGATTTGTTCTATGCCCTTTGGATTAACGATTTGTTTATGCAACGTGTTAAAGATAATGGCGATTGGACCTTATTCTGCCCGCACGAAGCACCAGGTTTGGCAGATTGTTTCGGAAAAGAATTCGAAGAACTTTACACTAAATACGAAGCAGAAGGCCGTGGTCGTAAAACCATTAAAGCACAAGAACTTTGGTTTGCTATCTTAGATTCGCAGATCGAAACTGGTACGCCATACATGTTGTTTAAAGATGCCGCGAACAGCAAATCTAACCAACAGAACTTAGGTACCATTAAAAGTTCTAACTTATGTACCGAAATTATTGAGTATACTTCTAAAGATGAAGTTGCGGTTTGTAACTTAGCATCATTGGCTTTACCTCGTTTCGTAATCAACGGACAATTTGATCACCAAAAATTATACGATGTAACCTATCAGGCTACTTTAAACCTGAACAAAATCATCGATCATAACTATTATCCTGTTCAGGAAGCTGAAAACTCTAACATGCGCCATCGTCCCGTTGGTTTAGGTGTACAAGGGTTGGCTGATGCCTTTATCTTATTACGTTTGCCTTTCGAAAGTGATGAGGCTAAACGTTTGAATAAAGATATTTTCGAGACGATTTATTTTGCTTCGATGACAGCTTCACACGATTTAGCGGTGAAACATGGTCCTTATCAAACGTTTAAAGGTTCTCCATTGTCTAAAGGTAAATTCCAGTTCGATTTATGGAATGTTACGCCAGATAGCGGCCGTTGGGACTGGAATGCATTGCGCAAAAAAGTAGTTAAAGATGGGGTTTACAACTCATTATTGGTTGCGCCAATGCCAACTGCATCTACTTCTCAGATTTTAGGTAACAACGAATGTTTCGAACCATATACCTCTAACATTTACACCCGTCGTGTATTAAGTGGAGAGTTTGTAGTGGTAAACAAACATTTATTGAAAGACTTAGTTGCATTAGGTTTATGGAACAATGATATGAAAAACCAGATCATTTTGGCTAACGGTTCAATCCAGGCTATTGATTCCATTCCAGATTATATTAAAGAATTGTATAAAACCGTTTGGGAGATCAAGATGCGTAATATCATCGATATGGCTGCCGATCGTGGTGCCTATATCTGCCAGTCGCAATCGTTAAACTTGTTCGTAAATGCACCAAATACATCAAAATTAACTTCAATGCACTTCTATGCATGGGAAAAAGGTTTAAAAACTGGTATGTATTACTTGCGTACACAAGCCGCTTCTCAGGCAGTTAAATTTACAGTAGAGAATCAAGGTGGTAAAGCAATTGAAGCCGTTATCCCTGCTGAAATGACACAAGATCAGGTTGCAGAAGAAATCGTTGACGGACCAGTTTGTTCAATGGAAGAAGGTTGCATTAGTTGCTCAGGTTAGTCTCGAATAATCGTCATGCTGAATTTAGTTCAGCATCTATCAAGCAGATCCTGAAACAAGTTCAGGATGACGAATCTAATAATATCGTAAGGTTTTGGGCAAATGCTCAAAACCTTATTTTTTGTCCTTACTTTTGTGTTTAGTTCAATAGTTCATTCGCCATTGGTTCATTGGTTTTAAAAAAGCCAATAGAGAATTTCACTAATGACTAATGAACCCGCGAACAATTGAATATTAAAAATGTCTGCACATTTCCATAGCGCCAAACACGAAATCATTCCCTGCGAAAGATGTGGAACCGCTATTGAGTGCAAAGCAAATGCTTATACCAAGTGCCAGTGCAGTGTGGTACAGCTTAGTATAAACGAAGTACAGCATATCTCTGAGCTGTACGATGGCTGTCTCTGCGCCAAATGCCTGTTTGAGTTACAGCAAGAGTATCGGGAAGAAATTGGCTTATAAAACTTATGATCTCTGTATCTTAGTGTTTAAAATCATTTGAAAAGTGAGTTCCTGCACTTTTGGGTTAGCCCCAAGTCTCACAGGTGTACTCCAATCTGGTCATTGATATAGGTCTAAAAAAGGACATGTTTTTCCTATTAATTGTAATTTGTACATTTAAAATTTCCCCCGCTATATCATAAAACCTAAAAGGGTAGTTTTTAGCGTTTATAAGCGTTTAGCTGGGGTAATCTTCAAAATGTCATCTGCAGTTGGTTCTTTACTTTCATTCGATCCTACATCGTCTTTTAGGCCTTAGAATCAATAAAAAATAGTTTAAAAATAAGTGTTAAAAACAGTAACAAAGCACACCGTTTGATATCTATATCGTGCTTGATAAATGGTTTATCGAGTTTAAAAAACAGAAAAATACAAAACATTATGGAAGCGCTCATTTCTAATTATTGGTGGGTTTTAGTGGCACTGTTGTGCGTGGTTTTATACAAATATATTTTACGTTTCTTATTCGGGATGGTGATTGTACCCGAAGATAGAATTGGGTTGATTACCAAAAAATTCGTGCTCTTTGGCTCCGACCGGGAGCTGCCCGATGGACGGATTATCGCTATTAAAGGCGAAGCTGGTTTCCAGGGAAAAACTCTGGCGCCAGGGTTATATTTTGGGATGTGGTTCTGGCAGTACAGCGTAACCATGGAACAATTTACCATCATCCCGGAAGGTAAAATCGGGCTGATTATGGCCAAAGATGGAGCAGAGATCCCAACAGGGAATATCCTCGGACAAAAAGTGGAGTCTGATAATTTTCAGGATGCCGTGAAATTCCTCGAAAATGGCGGTCAGAGAGGTCGGCAAACCTCTTATATTACCTCGGGTTCTTATCGTATCAATACCATGTTATTTCAGGTCTCGGTTACTGATATGATCCGGATTCAGGAAAGTATGGTAGGTATTGTAACTACTTTGGATGGCTTGCCTATTGAGGCCAATCAGATTGCCGGTAAACTGGTAGAGGGGCATAATAATTTTCAGGATTTTGATGCCTTTGTTAAACAAGGTGGTAACCGCGGTTTGCAGCCGCAGGTAATTTTAGCCGGTTCTTATAACCTCAATCCCTGGGCTATTCAGTTAGAAGAAATCCCCATGACTGAAATTGCCATTGGTTATGTAGGAGTAGTGATTTCATTCATTGGTAAAGAAGGAGATGATTTAACTGGTGTCGATTTTAAACATGGAAATATTGTGGCTAAAGGATCGAAAGGGGTTTGGCTGGAACCACTTGGCCCTGGTAAATACCCAATTAATAAGTACATTATGAAGGTAGAACTGGTGCCTACAACCAATTTGGTATTGAACTGGGCATCGGCACGCAGCGAAGCACACAATCTGGATAAAAACCTATCCACCATTACTGTGCGTTCGAGAGATGGTTTCCCGTTTAATTTAGATGTGGCACAGATTATCCACGTGCCTACTACCGAAGCACCTAAAGTAATTGCCCGTTTTGGTAATATGGTAAATCTGGTTTCGCAGGTTTTGGAACCTACTATTGGTAACTATTTCCGTAACTCTGCACAAGGCAGTGATGTAATTGCTTTCTTGAGTACCCGTAAAGAGCGTCAGGAATCGGCTAAAGAACACATTCGGAAGGTGCTTGATGAATATAATGTAAACGCGGTGGATACGCTAATCGGTGATATTGTTCCGCCAGAGTCTTTAATGAAAACCTTAACTGACCGTAAAATTGCGGAAGAGCAAAAGGTTACTTACGAAACCCAAAAACAGGCCCAAGAAACACGTCAGGGGATGGAGAAAGAAACAGCGATTGCTGATATGCAAAAAGATATTGTGAAAGCACAACAAAGTGTAGAGATTGCCGAACGTACTGCAAGTGCAACGGTAAAAAAATCAGAAGGTGATGCGGCCGGAGTAAAACTGGCAGTAGGAGCAGAGGCTGAGGCCACTAAAATGAGGGCGCATGCAGAAGCAGAAGCAACCAAAGCAAGAGCACAGGCCGATTCGGAAGCGATTAAGTTAAGAGCGTCAGCAGAAGCAGAGCAGATTTCGTTAACTGGCAGTGCCGAAGCGGGTAAAATTTTAGCCGTAGGTAAATCAACTGCCGAGGCTTATGAGCTTGCTGTTAAGGCTTTGGGTGGCGAAAACTTTACCCGTTATAAAATTACAGAAGAGTTATCTAAAGGTAACGTGAAACTGATTCCTGACGTGTTGATTGGTGGTAGTGGCGGTAATCATGGAGGATCGGCTATGGATGGCCTACTGGGCTTGAAACTAATGGAACTCATGGATCCCGAAAAACGTAAAGAGGTAGTTGCCGTAGCGGGAATTGTAGAAACAAAACCAAAACCTAAAAAGGATAATATTAATCCTTAATCGGTTTTAAATTAAAACCGAAAGCCCTGGCGTAAACTGGGGCTTTTTATCTTAATTTTCGATGCTTTAATTTCCAACTATAAAACTAAAAATGAATAATAGGAAGATTACGTTTTTTATTGTTTTACTAATTGCTATTAGTGGCTTTTTAATTTTCTATCCATTACGGTTTGATTTATATGAATGTGCCAAAGCGAAGAAGATAATCGATTATATCACTTTATCAGTGGGTATATCTGGAATGATATATTTTATTTATCGCAAACTTAAAAGTGGCGATTACATTTTATTGGATTCGATGGTGAAAACATTATTCCTCATCATTATAATCTATTTTATTGTAGTGAGGAGTTTGTTAGGTTGCGCATTAACTTTTATGAATTCGATATATGAAAGAAATGAAGTTGTTAAAATTAAGGGGGTTGTAATAAAGAAAATCGAAAAAAAAGGGCGTTATAAATCAGTTGATTTATATGAACTTACCATACAGGACCAAACAGGGAGGGAAATAATCCTTGAAACGAAACCCAGTATCCTTAAAAACTATGTTTTAAACGATAGGGTAGAGATCGACATGAAAAAAGGAATCTTAAACTTGTTATACAGGTAGGCAACAGTAAAAGAAAGCTGGTTCTAATTACATTTACTTTTTTATATAACTTACAACCGCAGCCCCTATACCTTAAACCTTTTTAGTAACTTTGCAGCCGATTTAGAATGATAGAATTTTGAATGGCTGAATGATACTGTGAAAGTACACATTCAACCGTTCTCTCATCCAATAATTTTAAAAAATGAAGAAGGTAAAAGTTGGCTTGGTGCAGATGAGCTGTACTAAAGATAAGCAGGAAAATTTAGATAAAGCGATTACGAAAGTAAGGGAAGCCGCTGCAAAAGGTGCACAGATTGTGTGTTTGCAAGAGCTTTTTACTTCTTTGTATTTCTGTGATGTTGAAGATTACGACAATTTCGACTTAGCTGAAGCTATTCCAGGGCCATCTACTGATGCTTTACAGGTGGTAGCGAAAGAATTGGGTGTGGTAATTATTGCTTCTTTGTTTGAGAAACGTGCTGAAGGTTTGTATCACAATACCGCAGCTGTTTTAGATGCCGACGGTTCATATTTAGGTAAATACCGTAAAATGCATATTCCTGATGACCCTGCTTTCTACGAAAAGTTCTATTTCACCCCAGGCGACTTGGGTTACAAGGTATTCCAAACCAAGTTTGCTAAAATTGGTATCCTGATCTGTTGGGATCAATGGTATCCTGAAGCTTCACGTATTACGGCTTTAATGGGTGCCGATATCATGTTCTATCCGACCGCAATTGGCTGGGCGACTGACCAGGATGAAGAAACCAATCAAGATCAATACAATGCTTGGCAAACGATCCAACGTTCGCATGCAGTTGCAAACGGTGTGCCTGTAGTAAGTGTAAACCGTGTAGGTTTTGAGCAAGATGGTGCAATGAAATTCTGGGGTGGAAGTTTCGCCACAAATGGACAGGGCAAAATACTTTATTTGGGTTCTCACGATCAGGAAGAAACCGAGGTGGTTGAACTCGATTTATCAGAATCTGATTTCTTCCGGAAACACTGGCCTTTTTTAAGGGATAGAAGAATAGATTCTTACCAGCCGATTACTAAGAGATATATTGATGGCGACTAAGCTTAAAGACCAAAGCATAAAACGAGAATCCATGGTTCGTGTCCTCACGGACCATTCATTTTATAAATTAAATCAGATGTCAAATTTCCCTCCTAGAGAAAATTTAAATATTAATCAATTCGATTATTCTCCAAAGCAGCAGGGTTATGCTTTTCCTGCCGAGTGGGCCAAGCATGAAGCTACCTGGTTGAGCTGGCCGCATAAAGAAGCTTCATGGCCTGGAAAGATCGAAACAATTTACGAACCGTATTGCCAGTTTATTAAAGCTGTTGCTGAAGGTGAAAAGGTACGCATCAATGTTAAGGATGAAGAAATGAAAGCTTTTGCGGTTTCTGAATTAACAAAAATAGGTGCCGATTTAAGCCAGATTAAATTTTATTTCAACGAAACCAACGATGCCTGGTGCCGTGACCATGGTCCTGCAATTGTGCTGAAAGGAAATGAAAAAGCTGTTGTAGATTGGGGATACAATGCCTGGGGTGGAAAATATCCACCATTTGATCTAGACGACGTTGTGCCAACTAAAATTGCCAAACATTTCAATCTGCCTTTATTTACACCAGATATTGTGATGGAAGGAGGTTCAGTAGAGTTTAATGGTGCCGGAACAGTTTTAACCACAACAGCCTGTTTATTGAACAAAAACCGTAATCCACATTTAACCAAAGCGCAGATTGAACAATATTTGCTAGAATATTATGGCCAAGATCAGGTATTATGGTTGGGTGATGGAATTGTTGGAGATGATACGGATGGCCATATTGATGATATTACGCGTTTTGTAAATGAAGACACGGTTTTAACTGTTGTAGAAAGCAACCCGCTGGATGAAAATTATATCTTGTTACAAGAGAATCTAGAGGCCCTAAAAGCCATGAAGCTTAAAGATGGTAGACCATTGAACATTGTTGAATTGCCAATGCCTTCGCCAGTTATTCATGAAGATACTCGTTTGCCTGCCTCATATGCAAACTTTTACATTGCCAATGCAGCAGTAATTGTTCCGATTTTTAACGATGTAAACGACCAGAAAGCTTTAGATATTATTCAAGATTGTTTCCCTGATCGGAAAGTGATCGGTATTAATTCAGTAGATATTATCTGGGGATTGGGAAGCTTTCATTGTTTGAGTCAGCAGGAACCTGCAGTATAATTTATTGATATGAAACTGAGCAGAATAATTTTATTCGGTAATGATATTAGTGCGCTAAAGGTCTTTTATCAGTCCATTTTTAATTTTTCGTTAATCGAAGAAATTGAAAACGAATGGCTAGTTTTCAACGCAGGAGTTATCGAAATTGCATTTCATCGGATTGGGGACTCATTCAGAAATGAGGATTCTTTTCATGCAGAAAGTAATGTTAAACTAGTTTTCAGTATTGAAGAAGATATTGAAGAGGTTCGAAAAAAACTTATAGAAAGAGGTGCAAAAATGAAAGATATCAAATCTTTTGAAGGCATTGATTTTCTTTTTTGCGACGGGGAGGACATAGAGGGAAACGTTTTTCAGCTTAGCCGGAAAAAAGCATAATCTTTTATTGCTTTAAATTATAACTTTACAACATTAAAATATTTCAATTTTACAACATTTCATAATGAAATTATTAGAAGGAAAAACAGCGTTAATTACCGGCGCATCTAAAGGAATTGGCCGTAAAATAGCGGAGAAATTTGCAGCGCAGGGTGCTAATGTAGCATTCACCTATTTATCATCAGTAGAAAAAGGTGAAGCCTTGGAACAAGAATTACAAAGTTTTGGAACAAAGGTTAAAGGTTACCGTTCTGATGCGTCTAAATTTGCTGAAGCTGAGCAATTGATCAATGATATTGTAGCTGAATTCGGGACCATTGATATTGTGGTAAACAATGCTGGTATTACTAAAGATGGTTTGTTAATGCGTATGAGCGAAGAAAACTGGGATGATGTGATTAATATTAACTTAAAATCGATCTTTAATGTAACCAAAGCAGCTTCTAAAGTGATGATGAAAGCGCGTAAAGGTGTTTTTATAAACATGAGTTCGGTTGTTGGTATTACTGGTAATGCAGGTCAGGCAAATTATGCAGCTTCTAAAGCAGGTATTATTGGTTTTACCAAATCAGTAGCTAAAGAATTAGGTTCGAGGAATATCCGTGCTAATGTGGTTGCACCAGGCTTTATCCGTACCGAAATGACTGAGGTTTTAGATCCAAAGGTTGTTGAAGGCTGGGAAAAAGATATTCCATTAAAACGTGCTGGCGAAACGGAAGATATTGCTAATGTTTGTGTGTTCTTAGCATCAGATATGAGCGCTTATGTAACTGGTCAAACTTTATCTGTTTGCGGTGGGATGCTGTAGGGAGGTAGAAGGCATAAGGTTTAAGGTGGAGGTTTTCTTTCCAAAGCCGTAAAATAGTAAAGGCGTAAGGCGGGTAGTTACCCTAAACCTTACGCCTTTTAGCTTTTACCTTGTTTAAGAACAGAACTTTATAACATTTCAACTACTTTACAACATATTTCCCTTTTACCTCACTTACATTAGCTTGGTTTTTATTTTTCTCAAAAGCTAAATACCCTGGCTGCAATGATTTCCAAAAACTTGCCTGAGCCGGAAACTGTGCTGAATATTTCTTTAAATTTTCATTTGTCATTTTGAAAGGATAGATGTTAACAGGAATCTTCTCCTGACCTGCATTTCTGGCTTCAACGCCCAAAACATAAACTTCTTTAATTTTTTCGTCCGTTAATGGAATACAGCCCACAGTAACACAATTGCCGTGGATGTAAATATCACCTCCAGGTTTTCTATCTTTTCCTGTTCTGGCATAATCTACCGTATTTGGGTAATTCACCCCAAGAGATAAGTGAAAATTACTCATTGGGTTGAAAACGTTAACGTAGTAGAAACCTTCCGGCGTTTGTCCGTCGCCTTCAATTACTTTTGGACCAATAGTACCAGAATGTGCACAGAAATCGTAAGTTCTGAATAAAGAATAGGTTTTAGCAGAATTACTCCTTAACCATACTTCCAGTTTGCCTTCAGTTTTGTAGGCATTGATTATCATAGAGAATTGATCTCCATAACCACCAGCCTGAATAAATTTTTTCAGCGTTTCCCATTTTTCATTATAGGCCTTTTCTACTCTTTCAAATTTGATTTGAGTTTCTTTAAAATTATTTTGGGCATTCACCATGAGGCTTAGAGATAGCAGAAACGTTAAACAGATTAATTTCATAAAGATTGATTTGGTTAAAACTAACGAATTTATCTTTTTTAACCGCTAAGGTCGCCAAGATTTTCTAATTGTCGCGCGCAAAGGACGCTAAGTTTTGAAATTGCAGGATGTACATTTTCATTATGGTACTTTACGTAAATTCTTTGCTCAATTACGGTTAATACCCTTGAAAATTTCCTCAAAATTACCATCTTTATAAAAGTATGAATAGTTTTTTTTCAGGTACATCTATTTTGTTTTTTCTCGGTTGCTTGGCTTTGGGTGTGCTGTATGCCTGGTTGCTTTATCGCGACAACAAAAATTTAGATAAAAAACTTCAGTATGGCTTAACTGCATTACGGATTATCGCAGTAACTACCATTGCTTGGTTAATATTTGCACCACTTATCAAAACGCTAAATTACACCTTAGATAAGCCCATAATTATTATCGGACAGGATAATTCCCTCTCTGTAGGTCAGGTTAAAGCGGTTGGTTTCGACCAAAAATTATATGAGCAAAACCTCAAAACTTTACAAGATAAACTATCAGACAAGTACGAAGTGAAAACGCTTCACTTTGGCGACCAGGTATCAGATGGTTTTGATTTTAAAAATCAGGGAAAATTAACTGATGCTTCGGCCTTTTTTCAGAAAATTAGAGATGAATATACCAACAGAAATGTTGGTGCCATTATTTTAGCTACGGATGGTATTTTTAATCACGGTGGAAATCCGCTGTATAGCGTTAATCAGATTAATGCCCCGGTATACACGGTTGCCTTGGGTGATAGTATTCCAAAGCGTGATCTATTGATCTCAAATGTAAATTACAATAATATTGTGTATTTGGATGATGACTTTACGGTTGAAGTTCAAGTGCAGGCTTTTCAAAGCAATGGTGAAAACACCTCTTTAACGGTTAGTCAAAACGGAGCTAAGATTGAGCAACAGAACATAGCCATTAATGGAAGCGCTTTTGTTAAAACGATTCCTGTTAAGATTCATGCAGGTAAAATTGGCGTTCAGAAATATACAGTGCAATTGGGAGCCCTACAAAATGAAATCACGACCAGAAATAATAGCCAGACCTTTTACGTAGAAGTTATTGACGGTCGGCAGAAGGTATTGCTTGCAGCGGCTGCACCACATCCCGATTTAAGCGTATTAAAAGAGGCCATTTCACTCAATAAACATTACGAAGCTAAATTAGCCCTTGCTGATGGCTTGAATGCGGCAGATCCTTCTAAATTCGATTTAATTGTATTATATCAATTGCCAGATGCGCAGAATATTTCATCAGCCTTTCTCAAGAAGTTGACAAACCTAAAAAAACCACTTTGGTATATTTTGGGTGCACAGAGCAATATCAATACTTTTAACCAGATCCAAAATCAGGTGAATTTAAGTGCTACCAATGGTTCGCTCCAGGAAGTATATGCCGATCCTGCTAATGGATTTACTAGTTTTAATCTTACGGAGGAAGATAAAAAACAAATTTCTACCTTCGATCCTTTGCTTAGCCCATTTGGAAGGTTGAGCGTAAATGCAGGCGCAATACCTGTTTTTAACCAACGCATAGGCAAAGTAAGTACGCAACAACCATTGTTGTTTTTTGCTAACGAAAACGGCACTAAAGCAGGTTATTTAATGGGAGAGGGGTTATGGCGCTGGAAACTTTCAGAAGCCGAAAATGAAAGTAATCAATCAGTTTTAAACGACCTGGTTTCAAAAACAGTTCAATACCTTTCGGTTAAAGATGATAAGCGGAGGTTTAAGGTGTTTACTTCAAAGTCTGCTTACGATGAAAATGAAAGCATCCAGTTTAATGGCAATCTTTATAACGATAGCTATCAACCTGTAAATGAGTCGGAAGTTAACCTTCAGGTTAAAAATGAAGCAGGCAAAGTGTTTAGTTATATTTTTTCTAAAACAGAAAATGGTTATCAGCTAGATGCAGGAACCATGCCTGCAGGAAATTATTCTTATTACGCCAATACCGAACTGGGCGGAAAGAAATTTACAGCTACCGGTAGTTTTTATATAAATGCGCTGATTTCGGAATTCCAACAAACAACAGCCAATCACCAGCTTTTAAATACCCTATCTAAACAAAGCAATGGCAAATTGTTTATGCCAGAAAACCTGCTTAAAATAGCCGACGAGATTACTAAAAATGAAAATATTAAAACCATCAGCTACGAAGACCGTAAGTACGATGAACTGATTAGTATGAAATGGCTGTTCGGCTTAATTTTGATTTTGCTAGGAGTTGAGTGGTTTTTAAGAAAGCGGAACGGGGAACTCTAAGTTTGGAGTTGGGTGGGCAGTCAGATGTTTTCATCTGACTGCTAGATATCTTCTGATAAATAGTTGAAGCTCTTAGATTAATTCGAAAAGTGTCAGCTGGTAACACCTGACACTACGGAAATTAAAACCCCCAACTGTTTTAGTGCCATTCGTCCCGGTAAACAAACTTGGGCATGTGCCATTCGAAACGTATGGAAAGCAACCTTAGTGTTAAGCCTACTATGGCAGCCAGAACAGTAGCCAGCATTTCTGAACCATGAAAATGCTCTATGCCGATATAAATGGCACCGGTAACAATAGCTGCACTGGCATAAATCTCTTTTCTAAAAAGAAATGGAACTTCATTACAAAGTACATCGCGAAGCACGCCGCCTGCACAACCGGTTATCATGCCGCTAAAAAGTACAATTAAATAAGGTAAATGGATTTGCTGCGCTACCTGACAGCCAATAATGGTAAATACCACTAAACCTAAAGCATCGAGATAAAGAAATAACTTTTTAAGCTTAGTCATGATCGAAGCAATAAATGCAGCAAGCAAGGCTGCGGCAGCGGTAATCACTAAATATTCAGGGTGTTCTACCCAGCTCATCGGGTAATGCCCAAACAGTACATTTCTAACTGTTCCACCACCTAATGCTGTAACCCAGGCAATAATACAAACACCAACCCAATCCATATCACGTCTACCAGCAGAAAGCGCAGCAGTCATAGCTTCGGCTGTTATGGCGATAATGTAAAGGATGTGGAGCATTCGAATGGTTAACTGTTTGAATTGGTTAATCGGTTAACTTTTTGGCGAATTGTTTAATAGTTGGATTGTCAACTGCCAATTGAAAATTGTCAACTGAAAACTAATCTTTTTTCTCTTCCTGGATAATCACAAAAACATCTTCATTGTCTTTTTTCATGAAATATTTTTCGCGGGCAAATTTTTCAGCTGTATTCAGATTGGTGTTTAGTTCGTTTAAATCTTTTTTAACCTGAGCGGTTTCTTTCTCAAAATATTCTTTTTCTTGCTGCAATTTGTTGGCCTGACTACGGTATTCGTATTGCGACATCATATCGTTTTTATCGAAAAATAGCATCCACATCGCAAAAGCGACAGTTGCAAGGAAATATTTATTGCGGAAAAGATCTATTAAACGTTTCATATTTTTCTCGAAAACCGTTATTAAGCCTGTAAGGTTTGTAGAACAAATATAGTATTAAAATAAAAACATCCGAAGATTTAAAATCTCCGGATGTTTTCCAAATAAGTTTTTCAACTTGTTAACATTAAATTGGATTGTCATGTTGAGCCTGTCGAAACATCTATCGAAAAGTTCTTCGACAAGCTCAGAATGACACTCAACATAAGGACTATTTCTTAGCGTATTTGAATTTTGAACCGATGAAACGTGCATTTTCACCTAATTCTTCTTCAATACGTAATAATTGATTGTATTTTGCAATCCTGTCTGAACGAGATGCAGAACCGGTTTTAATCTGTCCGCAGTTTAATGCAACAGCTAAATCAGCGATGGTAACATCTTCAGTTTCACCAGAACGGTGACTCATTACCGAAGTATAACCACTGTTTTGCGCTAAAGTTACTGCATTGATGGTTTCAGTTAAAGAACCAATCTGGTTTACTTTTACCAAAATTGAGTTAGCAGTAGCCTCGTCGATACCACGTTGTAAACGCGTAACGTTGGTTACAAATAAATCATCACCAACCAACTGAACATGGTCGCCGATTTTATCTGTTAAGCTTTTCCAGCCAGTCCAGTCGTTCTCGTCCATACCATCTTCAATAGAGATAATTGGATATTTTGCAGAAAGATCGGCTAAATACTGTGCCTGCTCTTCGCTAGAACGAATTACACCAGTAGCACCTTCAAATTTAGTATAGTCGTATTTACCATCTTTGTAGAACTCAGACGATGCACAATCTAAAGCTAAACAGATCTGTGATCCTGGTTTGTAACCAGCAGTTTCAATTGCTTTTAATACGGTTTCAATTGCATCTTCAGTACCATCAAAAGTTGGTGCAAAACCACCTTCGTCACCTACAGCAGTAGATAAACCTCTATCGTGAAGAATTTTTTTCAAGCTATGGAAAACTTCAGTTCCCCAACGTAAAGCCTCAGAGAAAGAAGGGGCACCAACTGGCATAATCATAAATTCCTGGAAAGCGATAGGCGCATCAGAGTGAGAACCACCGTTAATGATGTTCATCATCGGAATTGGTAAAGTGTTTGCATTAACACCACCAATATAGCGGTATAATGGTTGACCGATTTCATCAGCAGCAGCTTTAGCAGCCGCCAAAGAAACGCCTAAAATAGCATTAGCACCTAAGTTACTTTTGTTTTCAGTACCATCTAGGTCTAACATGATTTTATCAATTGTATTTTGCTCAAAAACATCAATACCTCTTAATGCATCAGCAATTTTAGTATTTACATTTTCTACAGCTTTTAAAACACCTTTACCTAAATATGTAGATTTATCACCATCACGTAATTCAACAGCCTCATATTGTCCAGTAGATGCACCGCTTGGTACAGCTGCACGGCCAAAAGCACCTGCTTCTGTTACAACTTCTACTTCTACTGTTGGATTGCCTCTCGAATCGAGAATTTGTCTGGCATGGACATTAACGATTATGCTCATTTTTATTTGATTTTTTATTGATTTTTTAACCTGCTTAGTGTATAAAGTACAATTACTAAGCGCAACATCAAAGTTAGTATATTTTTTAAATAAATAAAGCGTTTTAAGGCTTAATGTTACGATAGTTGTCTGAGTTAACTGATGGTTAATTTTAAGTTAATATTAGCGTTCTGTAATGCTGAGGTTATAATTTATTATATAAAAATCAATATAAATTGCAGAAGATTTCTATTATGGTGATAGTCTGTGATAAACCGTCATTGCAATGACGATCTTTCTATCCCCTTATTTTTTAGCCTCGGCCAAAAGTTCAGAATTTAAGCGCACATATTCATCAATCTTTTGTGCTTTTGCAGCCTCAATTCCCTGTTGTGCTGTAACTGCTGCACTTGCTTTATCGCCCATTTTTAACTGGATACGGCCTTTCCATAGCTTAAACCAAGGTGCTTTTAGATCTGATTTTTCTGCTTCAGTCATCCACTCTAAAGCTTGTTTTAAATCTTTTCCATTTTGAAAATAATATTGTGCGGCCGCAAAATATGGTTTCTTTTCACCTTTCATCGCTTCAACAATATTAGCCATTACTTTTTCATCAATAGAAGTAGTAATATTAATGGCGTATGCACTATTCTCCCACATCATATTTAAAGTAGCCGAGGTTTCGCTTACAGCCGAAAATTGCATGGTTAAGGTTTCTACTTTATCCTTTAAAGCTGTCGTTTTTACTTTTACACGCAGTATATCGTCACTTTCTTTATAAGTGTAGGCTCCCCATTGATCGGGCGTTTTGCTAAAAATAACCGTCCATTCGTTTTTACCTGGGATGCTGAACAGGCCATATTCGCCCGCAGGCAGATCTTTGCCCTCAATTTTAACATCATCGGTAAATTTGATGCGTGTTGCTGCATTTGCGCCATTGCGCCAAACCACGCCCATAGGTTCCATACCGCCAAAAATTTTACGGCCCTTAACATTAGGACGTGAGTAGGTTAAAGTTATTTTGCCCAATCCAAAATCCTGGATTAAGGTTTGCCCACTACTGGCTTGTGGGAATTTGACCCCCTGGGCATTGGCAAGATCTATTGCACCCAAAAGTGCAATAAACAGCACTACTGATTTGATCGATAATTTCATTGTTTTGTTGTTTTTGGTTTGTACGAATTTACGCAATAAGCTTTGAGTTTAACAAAATGTTTTAATTCCGTTCTTAGCTTAGCTGATGTTTCCTGAACCCGAAAATTAATTCATCAAAGTATTCGCCATTTTTAAAAATGGTTCCTTTCAACTCCGCCTCGAAAACAAAACCAGCTTTTTTTAAAACATGTTGTGAGGCCAGGTTGGTATGTGAAGTCCTGGCGAAAATCCTTTCGATATCAAATGTTTCGAAACCGTATTTAAGCATTTCTTTTATAACAAGTGGAACAATGCCCTTGCCCCAGTGTTCCTCAGCAATCCAATAACCCATTTCTGCACTTTTGCTGTAGATATCTGCAAGTTGATGCACACCTATCGATCCGATTACTTCATCATTCAACACAATAGCTTTGATCTGTAATGGATCGTGACTCTGAGCTAACTGTATAAAAGCCTCTCCATCTTTTTCTTCGTATGGGAAAGGGAATTTATTGGTCAGGTATTTAGAAATATTAAAATTATTGGCATGTTTAACCAAATTTTTAACATCACTAGGTTGATAAGGGCGTAAAACTAATTGCATCGTTTATAATTTTATCAAGATAAATAAGATCTGTAACTTTTTATTAAAACTAAAGTCAGAAATAAAATGGTTTTATGTTACACTTCAATCAATTTGAAAAATCTTATTTCAATCATCTTATTTTAAAGATAGATAATATTAAAATCCCGGAAGGCATTTTCTGGATAAAAGGTAGCAATGGGGTAGGCAAGAGCACGCTGCTGAAAGCAATTGCTGGAATATTGTCTTTTAAGGGCGATATCGCAATTGGTACAGTCTACTTGAAACATCATGGCGTTTCTTATCGAAAGCTTGTAAATTTTGCCGAAGCCGAACCGCTATATCCTGAATTTTTAACCGGATTTGAAATGGTCGATCTTTTTGCTAAAGCAAAAGAAGCTGTCTCCGGCCAAGGAGATACTTTAATAACTGATATGGGAATGAAACCATACATCCATAACCCGGTGGGTTCATATTCTAGTGGCATGTTGAAAAAGCTATCGTTGGTTTTGGCTTTTTTAGGGCAACCAAGGTTAATCTTGTTAGACGAACCTTTAAATACAATTGATGTAGAATCTTTAGAAATATTATACCGTTGGATCAATAAAAAGTATCAAAATGAAAAAATCAGTTTTCTATTGTCTTCACATCAATCATTAGATGAAGCGAAACTGCCTGGATTAAAACAGATTAATATTGAAGATAAAAAAATAACATTGAATTTTTAATGTCTTTGCTTTCTAACACCGCCTTAAAGAAAATATTTGTTGATGGATTTTACCGTACCCATGCAGGTATGTTGGTATTCATCTTCGTGATACTGATCAGTTACTGTTTGTTTATTAATACTTTGGGCACTGTTCGGCCAGAGCAAATAGATTTTTGGCAGTTTTTCTTTACCGTTAGTATAGTGAGTAACCCACTTATTTTAACTTTTTACCTGATAGGAAGTTCTCTTTATGCGTATAAAAGCTTAAAATATGTTTTAAGCCAGCTTGCTTTGCCCCAACAAGAGTTTCTCTATTATAGTTTTACCGCATCAAGTAAAAAACAGCAGTTTAAAAATTGGTTTATTGTACAAGTATATATTTTCATCCCGGTTTTAAGTTATACCTTATATGCAATAACCATTGGACTGATATTTGGTTTCTATTTTATTTCTATAGTTATATTACTTTTTCAGCTGCTTCTGATTATGGCCGGTGCATATATCTGTTTAAAAGAAAGTAATTGTTTAATCGATGCTAATAGACCCAGTTGGTTGATCAGGATTACCGGAAAATGGAATAAGCCGGTCTTTTTGTTATACAGTTTTCAGGTTTTCAATCAATCGAAGTTGGCTTATACGCTTACCAAGCTGCTTTCATGGGGATTGATTTCGAGCGTGTTTTTCGTTTTTATTGATCTTAAAGATAATGACAAGTTACTTATGCTGATTACTTCCTGTATTGTAGTGGCACATGTGATACTCATTTATCAGGAAAAGATCTTTAACGATCGCTACCTGTCTTTCCTCTCAAATTTTCCATTTACCAAATCGAAGATATTTTTTAGCTTTTGCTTAAACTATCTCGTTTTATTATTGCCCGAAATATGTTGGATATTTACCAACTTTGGCATTTTAACATCGTTTGAGTTAATCATATTTGCCTTTTCTGCAATCTTGTTGTTTAGAAGTTTGCTTTTACTGAATGGAATTCAGGTTAAAGGATTTTTGATAAAAGTTTTTAGCCTGTTTTTCTTTTTTTACATCGTTATTATGTTTGGCTTAGGCTTAGTGCTAATTCCTGTAAATATTATTGCTGCTTGGATGGTGTTTAGAAGGAATTATTTGAATGATAATGCGATATCGTAAAAAGTAAATAATTAATTTACGAATGTTCTGTGAAAACACAGATCATGGAGTGGGAGAGTAATGTTTTGTGTTGATATTACTTCAATTCATCTAATACCCTAAACAGCTTCTTGTTAATCGCGCTTCCGCTATAATTATTAATATTAATCACTACCACATATTTGTTGCCTGCAGCATCAGTATGGTAACCTGCAAACGCCGAAACGTCATTTATCGTTCCGCTTTTAATCTTCATGCCATTGTATTCTGGCAGGGCTTTATAATAATCAGGAAACCAATTTTCTTTTTGAATCTGGAAAAGTATACTGGCCATTGACGAGGTTGTTATCCTGTCACCTGGAGAAAGTCCGCTGCCGTCGATAATATTCAATGCCGTTCTATCGATGCCTTTATCAGCCCAAAAATTGATTTCGGTTTCTGCTCCCTTGCTTGTTGTACCCGTTTTTCCTGATTTTACAGCAATGGTTTTCAAAAGTGATTCGCCATATAAATTGATGCTTTTCTTTAAAAACCAATAAGTGATCTCGCTTAAACCTGGCGAACTGATCGTGTTGATTTTCTGTGTAACAGAAGGAATAACCTGATTGTTTAAAGCCATTAACCTCGTAGTTGTGGCCTGTAGACCGGTCGAAATGCCCAATCTTTTTAAAGTATCCTGTAAACGGTAGGCGCAATCAAAAGCAGGGTCGGGGAGGGCGACTGAAATGCCCGCTTTAGCGATGCCAATTCCCCAGCTTCCACGGAGATAGGCAACATTACTATAAGGTGGAAGAAAAGCATAACTTCTATCTCCCGTACCAGATGCGCCGGTTTTTAGTTCATTTACTAGCTGCACATAAGGTGTAGCCGGAACTGTTTTTATAATTTTTACCTCGTCGTCAGTGCTATTTCCAGGTTTCAAATGGATATCGAACTGATTTTCGCGCCAGGCTAAGCCAGAAGTTCCGGCACCGTAGTAATTGCCTATATCCTGCCAAACCCAGCCTTCGGGTGTAGTTTGTGTACCAAAAATACGGTCGTCGCCAATTACGGCGCCTTCAATTTTTTTTATGCCAGCCAATTTTATAGCTGCAACCCATTGTGTTAAAACGGTATTTTCTTTGTTTTGGTAACGCCACGAACCTAAGGTAGGATCACCGCTGCCAATAATCATTAAATTCCCTTTTAATGTGCCATCAGCACTAACTATACCCGTGTAAGCCAAAGTAGTTTGGAACTGAAAATCTTTTCCTAATATACTAAATGCAGTGGCTGCGGTAATGGTTTTTAAGGTTGAAGCGGTAGCCAAACCGATCTGCTCATTTTTGGCATAAAGCGTTTTACCTGTATTGGCATCCAAAACACAAAGTGAAACAATAGCATGCTTTGCCTGTTCGTCGTTCAATAAATTATTAAAAGCTTTTTCGATGTTTTGAATTCGGTTTTGGGCATCAACAATGTTTGCAGCAAAAATTAAAAGGAATAGTGAATATATTTTTAATCGCATGGGGATTTTATCTGTTTGAGGATTAGCAAAGATAAAATTAATTAAAAGGTGATGGTTGTTATGATAACATCTTTACAAATGTTTGAGCCTGCGGGCAATAATACCATCAACTACATTAGTTAGCAAACCAATGAATATTAATATAATGGCTAGAGAGGGGTAATGTACAGCCTTAAAAACACTGAGTAGAATAGTTGCAAAACCAATCAATTGCCGCGAGTAAATTAAGGCCAGCGGAATATTTTTTTATAAATGGAGCGCATAAAAAAGCCCCCCGATTTTACATCGGGGGGCTTGTATTTATTGATTAAACCAATTCTTTTTGAACCAGGTATTCGGCAATTTGAACTGCATTGGTTGCAGCGCCTTTACGTAAGTTATCGGCAACAATCCAAAGGTTTAATGCTTTTGGTGCCGATTCGTCTCTACGGATACGACCTACAAAAACTTCATCTTTTTCATGTGCATCTTTTGGCATCGGGTATTTTAGGTTGGCAACATCATCTACAACAATTACGCCTGGTGCCTTTTCTAAAATGCTGCGTACTTCAGCTAAATCGAAATCATTTTCGAACTCAATATTAACAGACTCTGAGTGACCACCCATAACCGGGATACGAACGGTAGTAGCGGTAACTTTAATGGTATCATCGCTCATGATTTTGTTCGTTTCCTTAACCATTTTCATTTCTTCTTTGGTATATCCGTTGTCTGTGAAAACATCGATATGCGGAAGAACATTCAAATCTATTTCGTATGGATAAGCCTTAGGACCATCAACGCCTTTACGCTCGTTCATTAACTGCTCAACTGCTTTAACGCCTGTACCGGTAACCGATTGATAAGTAGAAACGATTACACGTTTAATTTTGTATTTATCGTGCAAAGGTTTTAAAACCACAACCATTTGAATGGTAGAACAGTTCGGGTTAGCAATTATTTTGTTGTCGATAGAAAGTTCGTGTGCATTAACTTCTGGTACAATTAATTTAATTGCAGGATCCATTCTCCATGCAGATGAGTTATCGATAACGGTTGTTCCGGCTTCTTTAAAACGTGGCGCATGTTCCAATGAAGTATTTCCACCTGCTGAAAACAAAGCGATATCTGGTTTCATGCTGATTGCAGTATCCATGCTAACAATTGGGAACTTCTTACCCTTAAAAGTAATTTCCTTGCCAACACTCTTTTCTGATGCTACGGGAATTAACTCTGTTAAAGGGAAATTTCTTTCCTCCAATACTTTTAACATGACAGTGCCCACCAATCCGGTGGCACCCACTACTGCTACTTTCATTTTAAATTTTAATTATTTTTTATTAAACATTTGATATAAGGCCAAATATGCTAAAAATTAAGCTTATATCCCTATCGTTGCCAATTTAATTTGCTTTTAATGGCAGAAATATTATTTTTTCAATAAATAATGCGGTTTTTTGAAGAAAACGCAATAGAATCAGGTGGGAGACGGCTTCAAGGCCGGAAAAGGGAATAAACCTTGCAGGGTATTAACCTGCAAGGTTGAGAAAGTTTATATCAAATTGGCTTTGATGTAATCGCAGCTTGTTTTGATTGAACCAATAGGATCAGGTTGATAATTGGTTTCGTGCTCTACAAAGAAATGTTGCATGCCCGAAAGTTTTGCCTGGGCAAAAATGCTTTTAAAATCAATAGAACCTTTACCTACTTCGGTATTCCATTCAGGTTTGGCTTTATCCATATCTTTAACATGCCACATTGGGAAGCGGCCCGGATATTTTTTAAACAAAGCAAGCGGATCATTACCCGAGCGTACTACCCAGTATAAATCCATTTCGAAATTGACCAGATTTTTATCGGTTTCGCTTAAGTAAACATCATAACCGGTGGTATCGCCTAATTTTTTAAATTCGAAATCGTGGTTGTGATAAGCAAATTTTAGGCCCGATGTTTTTGCAATTTCGGCAACTTTGTTAAAAGCTTCAGCAGTTTTCTTAAAGCCATCCACACCTTTGCTCGTATCTACGTGTGCACCAGCAATGGTAAAGAATTTACCACCAATAGCTGCTGAAGATTCGATATCTGCTTTTAATTTATCAGTTTTGCCTGTTTTTAAAAAATCATCCATACCATAATGACCGCTTGGTGCTTTTAAACCATTGGCATTAAGTAATGCTTTAAATTCTTTTGGTGTTAAGCCCCAAAATTTTCCGTTAGAAAAACCATAGGTTTCAACTTCTTTGTAACCGGCCTGTGCTACTTTTTCGATAATGCCTTTTACATCTTTTGGCAATTCATTACGTAAAGAGTACAGTTGTAAACCAATATTTTTATTTGCTTTATCAAAGGCAAAGGAAGGGATTAAGAATGCTGCTCCGGCAGCTAACCCTGCTTGCTTTAAGAATGTTCTTCTTGAATTCATCTCTTTTAAATAATCTCCTTTTTAATATAAGCACAACTTGCTGCAACAGATGCCATTGGGTTTGGTTTGTAGTTGGTTTCGTGCTCTACAAAGAAATGTTTCATGCCCGAAAGTTTAGCATCGGCAAAAATTGGTTTGAAATTTATAGCGCCGGTTCCAACTTCAGCATTTAAGGCTGGATTAGCTTTATCCATATCTTTAACATGCCACATGGTAAAACGGCCCGGATTTTCTTTAAACAGTTTTATAGGATCGTTTCCTGAACGTACCACCCAATACAGATCGAGTTCGAAATCGACTAATTTTTTATCGGTACCTTTTAACAAAATTTCGTAACCGGTGGTATCGCCAATTTTTTCGAATTCAAAATTGTGGTTGTGGTAAGCTAAACGGATGCCAGCTGCTTTACACATTTTCCCGGCTTCATTTATTCTGGCTGCAATTTTCTTATAATCCTCAGCATTCTTTCTGATGCTTGAATCTAACCAGGGAATAGTTACATATTCGCTTTTAAGTACTTTTGCTGCTGCAATTGCAGCTTTTAATTCGGTGGTATTGCCGTCGCTTAAATAAGTGCCTAAACCGTAATGACCACTTGGAGCTTTCAGTCCATTATCATCTAGCAGTTTTTTAAATTGAGCAGGCGTTAAACCCCAAAACTGATCCTTTATTGAAAAACCATATGTTTCAACTTCTTTAAAACCAGCTTTGGCAATTTTTTCTATTGTCCCTTTTACGTCTTTTGGCAATTCTTCTCTTAAAGAGTACAGTTGGAGGCCAACCGCTCTTTTATCGGCTGCTGCAAAAACAAATGAAGGAACTAAAAGTGCCGCTGCCGCAGCCATGCTGCTGTTGATTATAAAATTTCTTCTTGATATCATAGTGTAGATTAAATATCGCAGATCTCAACAGCCTTTTTTAATGAGGCAATTTTATCTGCTTGTTTAGGTATAAATTCTTGTGCCACGTAACCTTTAAAGCCGGTTTCGGCAATGGCTTTCATAATAGCTGGGTAATATAGCTCCTGGGTATCGTCTATTTCATTACGGCCAGGTACGCCTGCAGTGTGATAGTGTGCAATATACTGGTGATAATCTCTGATGTTTCTGATTACATCACCTTCATCAATTTGCATGTGATAGATATCGTAAAGCAATTTGAAGTTTTCTGAACCCACACGTTTGCAAAGCTCAGCGCCCCATGATGTTCTATCGCATTGGTAATCTTTATGGTTAACTTTGCTATTTAGCAACTCCATAACCAATACCACATTGTGCTTTTCGGCCAATGGAATTAACTGTTTTAATCCTTTAACGCAATTGTTCCAGCCAGTTTCATCATCTTTACCCCGACGGTTTCCACTAAAGCAGATCAGGTTTTTATAACCAGCTTCGGCAACAAGCGGAATCATTGCGGTATAATTTTGAATTAACTTTTCGTGGAATTTTTCGTCGTTAAAGCCGTCTACTAAATTGATCTCTGCACCATTACACATGGTCGATTCTAAACCATGTTTTTTTAAGGTAGGCCAATCTTTCGGTCCCACCAAATCAATGCCTTTGATACCTATTTTTTTTGCTTCGATGCAGAGTGCTTCTACCTCGAAACTACTAAAACACCAGCGGCATACGGCATGGTTAATATTTCCTTTTAGCCTAAGCGGCTCGTTTGATTCTCGTTTATCCATTGCGAGGGCAGATAGTCCTGAAGAAACTCCAATCGCAGCGGTTCCTGCGACGATGTTCTTTAATGCATTTCTCCTATTTATGTTTGAGGTCATGTTAAACTGCTTTAGCGTCTATTTCAGACTTGGTTTTATCGTTAAAAACTAGTGCAAATAATAAAAATACCACTAGGGCAATCCCAGCGGGTATAATCCAGATCATTTTCCAATCCATTACCCCATCTGCAGCTTTGTAGGCGTCAGAAATTCTACCTGCTACAGCAAATCCAATCAACATACCAACACCATAAGTAGCTAAGGTAATTAAGCCTTGCGCTGAACTTTTAAAACGTTCACCAGCTTTTGAATTGGTATAAATCTGCCCTGAAACGAAAAAGAAATCGTAGCAGACGCCATGTAAAGCGATTCCTAAAATTAACATAAAGCTCAATTCGCCTGCGTTACCGTAAGCAAATAATGCATAACGTACTGCCCATGCCAGCATACCGACCAAGATGGTCATTTTGAAACCGAATCTTTTAAAAAATATAGGAATAAACAATAAGAAAATAACTTCTGAAGCCTGGCCAATAGTCATTTTTCCGGTAGGGTTATCCATACCAATATTTGAAAGGAATGGATTTGCATTTTGGTAGTAAAAAGCAAGAGGAATACAGATCAAAATAGATGAGATAAAGAAAATCAGGAAGTTCCTGTCTTTTAATAGTTTTAAAGCATCAAGGCCTAAAACATCAGAAACAGTGATTTTTTCGTCCGCAGAAACTTTTGGTGGTGTTTTAGGCAGTGTGAAACTGAATAAGCCCAGGGTTAAAGAAACAATACCTGCCATTAGGAAAGTGTTTTTCAATAAACCAGCTTCGGTACCTTCTTTTGAATCCCAGTGAAAAAGGTAACTGATTAATAAACCAGCTGCAATCCAGCCAATGGTACCGAAAATACGGATAGAAGAAAATTCTTTCTCGGGATCTTTCATTTGATTGAAAGAAACAGAATTTACCAGGGCAAGGGTAGGCATGAAAAGGATCATGTAACCTAAAACGTAAGGATAAAATACGCTTATATCGGTGGCATTGTACATTTGATACATTAATATTGCACCAATGATATGAAGTACGCCTAAAATTCTTTCAGCGTTAAAATACCTGTCGGCTATTAAGCCTACAATAAAAGGTGCGATGATGGCGCCCCATGATTGTGTTGAAAATACGGCTCCGGTTTCTGAACCAGTAGCTTTAAGATTGTTTCCTAAGAAAGTCCCAAGTGTTACAAACCATGCGCCCCAGATAAAAAATTCTAGGAACATCATGGCAGAGAGTTTAAAGCGGGTAGTGCTATTCATTTGGTTATATAAGGTTATTAGGTTAGGGCGGAGGATTTAAAGTGTAAGGTTTAGGGGAGAAAAATCCCCAACCTTTTACCTTATGCCTTTAACTTCGGTTATAGTTCTTTTATAGAGATATTTTTGTACCAAACTTCATCTCCATGATCTTGTAGGGCAATTTTACCAGTCTTAAAAGTTCCCCAGTTTTCCCAGGTAGCAAATTTACTGCCAGCAACAATCTTTTTCCAGTTATCATCCCAAAGGGTGGTTTTTACCACTTCAACACCATTTAAAATTAGCGTTAATTTGCCTTTTTTGCTGATAATTTCGGCTTTGTTCCATTCGCCAACCGCTTTAACAGGTTCTGATGAGCTTTTCACCAGATCGTACAGATCGCCGGCACGGTGTTTAGTGATTTTTCCATCGGGGTGGCCATCGTTATCAATAACCTGCATTTCTAAACCTGTAGAATAGGTAGCATGGTATTTAGGTTCTTCGTGAACATAAAAAATCAGACCGCTATTTGCTTTTGGAGCCACTTTCCACTCATACTTCAAATGGAAATCGCCGTATTCTTTATCGGTAACCAAATCGCCGCCACCATCAGTGCCCTTTTTAGCTAAATCTAAGTGTAATGCACCATCCTGAACTTGCCAACCGCTACCAACAGTAGTTTTGTTGTAAGTATGCCAACCTGTTGTTGTTTTACCATCAAATAATGGCTTAAAGCCTTTTTGTGCTTTTGATATTTGCGTAACTGCTAATAGGATAAAAGCAGAAAGAAAGATTTTTTTCATTTTTTTAAATTTAAACCTGATGGGCTTTAAAACCCATCAGGTTTGTAAGTACTTTTTATTAAAGCGTTAAATTGTTCCAGCCTTTACGATATTCGCGTTTTACAAACTGGTTTGCTTCATCAAAATTGGTCACTTTCATATTATCGTTATCCCATAGCATTTTGGTATACCTGCCTGGATAAGTAATTTTATTGTTTACCGTTTTTTGGATATCGAAACTTCTGATTGCCAGGTTAGCCATCAATAAAGCTTCTGTTAATGGACCTGCAATTTCGAAAGGCGAACTCACCTCTTGTTTGCCATAACCAGCAATTGCAGCTTCAACCCACTGCTTGTAGTGGCCGTTTGCGCCATCTGGTACGCGGGCATATTTTGGTGCAACTTTAATGTCTTTGTTTTTACTTAAAGGCAATAATTTTGGATTTGCACTATATGTTTCAGACATCATTTTACCTTTTGTTCCGATAAATAAGGTTCCGTTACCACCATCGCCAAAAGTTTCGTTTGCTTCTAACTCCTCTGGGCGTTCTGGTTGAATACCGCCATCCATCCAATGTAAGGTTACATCACCTTTGGTTTTGTTGGTTTTAGGGAATTTTAAGGTAACATGGCTTGATGGCGGACAGCTTTCAGGGAAGTAACCGCGTTTAAATTCATCTACATAAACAGAACCTACGCTGGCCTCAACTTCTTTGGCGTATTTTAAGTTTAACACACTAAAAGGAGCTTCGATCAAGTGGCAACCCATATCGCCCAAGGCACCGGTTCCGTAATCCCACCAGCCACGCCAGTTAAAAGGAACTAATTTATCTACAAAATCCTTTTCAGGGGCCGTTCCCAACCATAAATTCCAATCTAACTCTTTAGGTATTTCTGCTTTTTTGCTTGGCCAAGGAATACCTTGAGGCCAAACCGGACGGTTGGTCCAGGCATAAACGGTATGTACGTCGCCGATTAAACCAGCTTCGTACCATTCTTTCATTTGCCGTGGGCCGTCATTTGATGCACCTTGATTACCCATTTGCGTAACCACTTTATATTTTTTTGCAGCTGCGGTTAGAATACGCGCTTCATAAATATCGTGTGTTAAAGGCTTTTGAACGTAAACATGTTTGCCCAACTGCATAGCTGCTAAAGCCTGGATGGCATGGTTATGGTCAGGAGTTGAAACAGAAACAGCGTCGAAGTTTTTATGTTCTTTATCCAACATCTCGCGCCAATCTTTATAATATTTTGCTTTAGGGAAAGCTTTTACACTATTGGCTGCACGGCGATCGTCTACATCACACAGAAAAGCAATATCTGCTTTTCCGCTTTTGTAAAACATGTCTAAATCGCTCTGACCTTTTCCGCCAACACCAATGCCGGCAACCAATAGGCGATCGCTTGGTGCTAAATAGCCTGTTCCGCCCAAAACATGGCGCGGAACAATCATAAAGGCAGCGGCAGCGATTGCCGAAGTTTTAATAAAATCACGACGGTTACTCGTGTTTTTATTTTCTTGCTCTGTTTTCATATGTAGTAAATCGATTTGCTAACGGAATTCGATTATTTTTTCTTTAGAGATAAAATATACTTTACCATCAATTTTGCATCGTCTTTTTTTAGCGTAGCATGAGCGCTCATTGGCATGTTGCCCCAAACTCCTGTTCCACCTTTAATAATCTTATCTGCTAACATGTCGATGTTTTTCTCTGTAGCCGGATATTTTTTTGCAATGTCTACGTAAGCAGGACCAATAATTTTGTTGGTCTTATTGTGGCAACCTAAACAATCTGATTTATTGATCAGTTTTTCGCCTGGATTTGATTGAAAAGCTACATGGTTTGTTGTTGTCGTTGCAACCACGGTTTTCTCTTTCGCTAAATCTGCTTTTGAAAACGACGCCATAAAAATGACTACAGCGCCTAAAATTAAAAATGTTTTTTTCATGTGTGTTTATTGTTTTTATTGATATTCAAGCTTTGCATAAGCAGTATTGTTTGTTAGTTGATACTTATGCATGTTTTTGTGTGTCCTGTTATTTTTATAATCCTAATATTCTTTTATTGAAAGCACTATCACTACCTGATGCCGCAAAATCGTCAAATGCTTTATCAGTTACGTTAATGATATTCTTTTTGATAAACGCTGCACCTTCGCGGGCACCATCTTGCTGGTTTTTGATACAACATTCCCATTCCATAACGGCCCAACCTTTAAAATCATACTGCGCCAATTTACTAAAAATGGTTTTAAAATCAACCTGACCATCACCAGGCGAGCGGTAACGACCAGCACGGTTTGCCCAACTCTGGTATCCACCAAAAGTGCCTTGTTTGCCTGTAGGGTTAAATTCTGCATCTTTAACATGGAAAGCTTTTATGCGTTCGTGGTAAAAATCGATGTATTGAATGTAATCCAATTGTTGCAACACAAAGTGAGATGGATCATACAATAAGCATGCCCGAGGATGATTATTTACGGCAGCGAGAAACATTTCGTATGTTTCGCCATCAAATAAATCTTCACCTGGATGTATTTCGTAGCAAACATCAACACCACACTGGTCAAATTCGTTTAAGATGGGGGTCCAGCGTTTTGCCAATTCCGCAAAACCTTCTTCAACTAATCCGGCAGGGCGTTGTGGCCAAGGGTGGAAATACTGCCACAACAACGAACCACTAAAAGTAGCGTGTGCATTTAAACCTAGGTTTTGAGATGCTTTGGCAGCATATTTCATCTGTTGTACAGCCCATTCCGTTCTGGCTTTTGGATTTTTATGTACTTCTTTTGGTGCAAAGGCATCAAACAAGTCGTCGTAAGCAGGATGAACTGCAACTAACTGTCCTTGTAGGTGTGTAGAAAGTTCAGTAATTTCTAAACCGTAAGTTGCAATTTTACCTTTTAATTCATCAGCGTAGGTTTTACTTTCAGCTGCTTGTTTAAGATCAATAAAGCGGGTATCAAGCGTTGGCATCTGGATACCTTTAAATCCTAAATCTGCAGCCCATTTGCAAATATTATCAAGTGAATTAAATGGAGCTTCGTCGCTTATAAATTGGGCTAAAAATACTGCTGGTCCTTTTATCGTTGTCATGCCTGATTATTATATTTTATAATCGAACCATTTTTGATCTGATTGGCTTGAAGCCACTACATTTTCAATAAATGCCATTCCTCTGATTCCATCCGAGGTACCAGGGAAATCGAGCATTTCTGCTGTTGGTTGCTCATTATTTAATTTTGCATTTACGGTAAGTGCAAAGTTTTTATAAATGTTAGCAAATGCCTCTAAATAACCTTCAGGGTGACCACCTGGTGTACGGGTATTGTGTTTTGCAAAGCTACCCATATAGCCATTACCGGTTCTGTAGATCTGGGCAGGTGCATTTAACCATCTTACAATTAGTGTATTTGGTTCCATCTGGTGCCATTCTAAACCACCTTTTTCGCCGTAAACCCTAATTTTTAGTGCGTTTTCTTCGCCGGCAGCAATTTGTGAGGCCACCAATACGCCGTTAGCTCCATTATTGAATTTCAACAGTACGTTACCGTCATCATCAATGGCTCTTCCAGGCACTACAATATTCAAATCAGCACAAATTTTAGTAATTTTTAATCCCGAAATATATTCGGCAAGGTGTGCTGCGTGTGTACCAATATCACCCATACAACCACTTTTTCCGGTTTTAGATGGGTCGGTACGCCAAGCTGCCTGTGCATTGCCTTCGCGCTCAGAAAGTGTACTTAACCAACCTTGTGGATATTCTACCACAATTTTACGGATAGCACCTAATTCACCTTCACTTACCATTTGTTTGGCTTGCTTAACCATCGGGTAGCCCGAGTAAGTGTGTGTTAAACAAAGGGTTAATCCGGTTTCTTGTACTTTAGCCTGTAGCTGTTTAGCTTCTTCTAAGGTTAAAGTCATCGGTTTTTCTATTACCACATTGAAACCTTTATCCAATGCCATCATTGCAGGTGCAAAGTGAGCAAAATTTGGGGTAACAATGGTTACAAAATCAATTCTTTCATCAGCTGGCAATTCACTTTCTTTTGTCAGCATTTCTTCGTAACTGGTATAAATCCTATTGTCAGGAAGAAAAAGGATCTTTCCTGATTCGTAACCAATTTCGGGATTTATACTAAGCGCTCCGGCAGATAATTCGATTAGGCCGTCCATATTGGCAGCCAAACGATGTACGGCACCGATAAAGGCGTCTTTTCCACCGCCTATCATGCCCATTCTTAATTTTCTTTTCATTTTATAAAGGTGTGAGGTTTAAGGTAAAAGGTTTAGGGTGATTTCCCTATGCCTTAAGTCTTCGGCCTCTTGCTCTGTTTTTTATTAGGTTTTGATTTTAATTTTAGTGTTATGGTGTAAGGTTTACGGTAATTTTCCTGTTCCTGCTACCTTAAAAAGGTTCAGGGTAAAGGTTCATGGGTTTCGGGTTATTAAACCTTATATCCTATGCCTTCTACCTCGAACCTTTTACCTTAGACCTTTCTAGATATTCTTTTTCTTTAATTCTTTTACTGCGTAATCTGCAGCGCGTGCAGTTAGTGCCATAAATGTTAATGAAGGGTTTTGGCAAGCAATTGATGGCATGCACGATCCGTCAGTTACAAAAACGTTGTTTACTTCGTGCATCTGGTTCCATTTATTTAACACGGAAGTTTTAGGATCGTTACCCATTCTAGCGGTACCCATTTCGTGGATCGCCATACCTGGATAACAGCCATTATCGTATGTTTGGATATTTTTCATGCCAGCTTTTTCTAACATTTCAGCCGCATCGTTCATCATATCCACACGCATTTTTTTCTCGTTCTCTTTGTATTCGCAATCGATAGCCAATACAGGTTGTCCCCATTTATCTTTTTTATTATGGTCGATATAAACCTTGTTTTCGTAGTAAGGAAGCATTTCTCCGAAGCCACCCAAGCCCATGGTCCATTTGCCTGGTTTGGTCATTTTCTCCTTCAGGTCTGCACCAAATGATAATTCGGCCACATCACTTTGCCAGTTGGCCCTGCTTGCACCGCCCTGATATCCGAATCCACGCAAGTAATCGCGTTTATCGTTACCGATGTTCTGGTACCTTGGTACGTAAATACCATTTGCACGGCGGCCATAAGTATATTTATCGTCAAAACCTTCTGCTTCGCCAGATGCTCCACAACGGAAATGGTGATCCATTAAATTGTGCCCCAACTGGCCACTTCCATTGCCCAGTCCGTTTGGATGTGCTTCTGATGTAGAGTTTAACAAAATGAATGTTGAACCTAGTGTAGAACCATTTACAAAAACAATTTTAGCATAAAATTCCATCGTTTTGTTGGTCTGTGCATCAATAACCATTACGCCTTTAGCTTTTTTGGTATCTTTATCATAAATGATATGATTTACGATAGAATATGGCCTTAACGTTAAACGTTTGGTTGCCATTGCTGCAGGCAGGGTAGAAGATTGTGTACTGAAATATGCACCAAACGGACAGCCACGGCTACATAAATTTCTGTACTGGCAATTACCGCGGCCTTTATGCGGAACAGTAAGATTGGCTGTACGGCCAATCATCATGATCCGTTCTCTCTTATAATACTCTTCAATGCGCGCTTTTACCGATTTTTCTACAATGTTTAAATCCATTGGGGGTAAAAACTCCCCGTCAGGGCAGGTAGGCCAGTTTTCTTTCGAACCGCTGATCCCTGCGAAACGCTCTGCATAATCGTACCACGGTGAAAGTTCTGCATAACGAAGCGGCCAATCACTTCCGTGACCATCTTTTGCATTGTCTTCAAAGTTATGGTCGCTTAAACGGTAACTCTGACGGCCCCACATCAAGGATTTACCACCTACATGGAAACCACGGTACCAATCGAAACGTTTATCTTCAGTATATGGACATTCTAAATCGTTTACCCACCATTTTTCGTTTGCTTCCTGGTAAGGATAATCTCTTTTTTGTACTGGGTGGGTACGTTTTTGCTCTTCGGTAAGTTTACCTGCATGTTTAAAATCCCATGGATTTTTCATAGCATTTTCGTAACCGGTAATGTGCTCGATGTTCATTCCTCTTTCGAGCATTAACACGCGCAAGCCCTTCTCGGTAAGTTCTTTCGCAGCCCAGCCGCCACTAATCCCCGATCCTATAACAATAGCATCGTAAGTATTTTCTGCTTTTAAATTTGTATTTAAATTCATGATGTTTTGTAGTTGTTGTTAGAAATTACGTTGCCCAAGATCTTTGGCCGGGTTTTAAAGGTGCGTTGCCGTCATATCGGCCTGGAATAAGCACATATTCACGTGCTTTGGTGCAACCAATTTCTGAAGAATAATAACCGAGTAGGGTTAAATCTCTTGCGGTAATAAAAAAGTAGGCTAAATCTTTGTTCTCTTCCGATTTGCTCTCTTTTTGGGCAAGTGCAATTGTTCTCAAATCGATCATTAGTTTTTTACGGTCGGCAGGTGTTAAGGTAATGTAGCTTTTTCCGAAATCTTTCATTGATTTAGCCTGAAGATCTTTAAATCCTTGTGCAAATGAGGCTTGCATTGTAGCAGGATAACAATCTTTCATCATCATAGGAATAAACTTTCCTAAGCCTGCAGCTTTGGCTCCAGCAGATGATTTGGTCGTCGGGACAATAATATCAGCGAATTCAGCAAAGATCTTTTCATCTTCGAGTGAATAAAGTACAAAATTCTTTTCGTTTTCCGGGAGCGTAAAACTTTCAAATAAAACGCCCATTGTACTTGCCGAGATTGCTCCTCCCAGCAAAAATGCAACGTTTTTGAGTGCTTCTCTTCTGTGCATTGTCTTTATGATTTTATATATTGGTTACATATGTGTTGAATTAGTAATATTAGAAAAAATATAGCGGAAAGAATAAATTTTTTAAGTTAAATTATTAGTATGCAATGTGATTGTTACCGAGTAGAATTATTCTAAATAGACGGTATTTTACCGCTCTATTGTGGTTTAAAGCATGTTTTTACGTGGATTTTACTTGGTGTAAAAAGTACATTTAGTATAGGTGAACATATTATTTACCAATAAATTTAAAAACACCGATTTTTTTAAGAGAAAATCGGCCTAAAGTAGATTTTTTTTGATGTAATTATAGCTTTCTGTTATACTCTCGTAGGGTGGTTTTTTAATAATGTCTTGCTCTATGAAAATATAATCTACTCCGGCGAGTTTCGACGCTGCAAAAATGCTTTTGAAATGGATCCTTCCAGAACCCACTTCTACAAAAACGGCTTTATCTGTTTTGTCCATATCCTTAACATGGAACATTTTAAAGCGTCCGGGATTTTTCTTGAACATATCAACCGGATTTAAGCCTGCATTCACTGCCCAAAAAATATCGAGTTCAAAACCTACCAGGTTGGTATCGGTTTCGTTGAGCAGGATTTCGTAACCCGTAACACCATTTCCCTGATCTTTAAATTCGAAGTTGTGATTGTGGTAGGCCAATTTTAAACCTGATTTTCGGCAAAGCTCGGCTGCCCGGTTAAATTTTGCGGCCATGTGTTTATAATCATCCAATGTTCCATTGGCTCTGATATCGGTGGGCAAGGCAGGGATAACGAAATATTTCTGTCCAACAGTGGCCGCAGTTTCAATGTGCGATTTTAGCACTTTATCATCACCTGAGGATAAAAACTCCGTTACATTGTAATGGCCGCTGGGAGAGGAGAGACCATTTGCTTTTAACAACGCATTGAAGTCTTTTGCCTCCAAACCCCAAAAGCCTTTTACCTCATATTTGCCCGGATAGCCATAATAGGTTTCTACCTGATTATAACCAATTTTGGCAACCTGCTCAATGGTGGCTTTTACATCTGCCGTTAATTGTTCGCGTAGGGTAAAAAGACCGATTCCGATTTTTGAGACTTTGGCAGATTGGGCTAAAGCTGTTGTAATGATAGATGGACTTAAAAAAGCTGCTGCACCAGCAACGCTTACCTTTTGTAAAAATGATCTTCTTGTTGTCATGATGTTTTTAGAATTAAAAAAACCGGAGCGTAAACTCCGGTTTTATTTGTTAAAATGAATAAGCTAATGATCCCCAGAAGGTACGTTGAAGTAAAGTTCTGCCAATCATTAATTGACCAGGGCTTACTGTTGAGAAATCTCTAAACTGATCTCCACGAACATCACCCTCTGTCAACACTTTTGCATTTAACAAGTTGTCTGCCCAAAATCTTATTGCTATTTTCTTAGTAAAGTTATAACCTGCACCAGCTTTCATTACTACGTAACTTGGTAGTTTATAACTTTCGCTAGGTGAAGTGAAACGGCTGCCAACGTAATTGGCTGCTACATACAGGTTGAAGTTTTTGTAGTCGTAATTGGCACCAAGTTCTGTGTTGAGTACTGGAACACGTTCGGTTCTATTGCCTGTGAAACTGTAAATACGATTGCCAAATTCGGCCGCAACAGCAGCATTTCCACTTGTGTTTGCTTCGTAATCTGTGTATTTAGAATCTTGCAATGTTCCTGTCAAACGTAAGCTTAGTGGTTTGGCAATTTTGTAAGAAACCTCATACTCGGCACTCCAGGTACGTGTAGAACCAAATGCCACCAGTGCCTGTAAGCCCGATGCAACTGTAGGAACATTGATGGTTAATGATGTGTTTTTAATTGCCGAGTAACTGCCGGAGGCAAATATAGCCAGGTTATTTTTAGCATATTTAAAACCAACTTCACCTAAATAAACAGGACGTTTTTTAATGTTTGCCGCATTGTAAGCTGACGCGTTGTAATCGCCAATGTTTGGTGCATTGTAAGCTTTGGTTGCTCTGGCGAAAATACTTGATGTTGCATTTATTTTATAGTTTGCACCTATTGAAGCTGCCCAATTGGTTAAAGTTTCATCATAATGCGTGTAACCTAAAATTGTAGGGGTTGCACTGGCGGTTGTATTAACTGTGCCATCAGCCTTTAATGCATAGTATGGCCGGTCGCCTTTAACATTCTGATTGTCAATCCTTGCTCCAATATCCAAACGCCATTTTTCTGATATTTTAATTTCATCGCCTGCATAAGCAGATAGCGTTCTGGTATCGCCAATGAAAGTGTTTTTTGTTTGAATGGTGCGTTCTGCCGCTGTTGGTGATTGTAATAAAATGCTTGGATGTTCTTTAAATTCGGTAAATGAACGGAAAGCATAACGTAAATCATCTCTGTTATATTGGTGAATGCCCAATCCGATGTTAATGCTATGATCTTTTACTTTTTTTCTTAAATCCAGGTAGTTAATGATCTGAACATCACTGTTAATTTGTCCCTGTGCGTTAGAGGTAATTACATAATCTCCGGCTACAAAAGGCGCTACTGAACCACCGGGGTAGTAATAAGGTGTTGCTGCTGTTCTCGCTACAATGCCTGCAGGGGCTGTATAAGTAGAATTAGTATGTGTATTTTGGTAGCGGAAATTGTTAACAATCTGCCAACCGTTATCGGTTAAGTAGTTGAATTGAAATCCGCCTGAACCCAATTTAGTGTGGATTCCATCTGTTAAACTAAAATTATGGCTCCCGTTGGTAGGATCATTGTAGCTCCAATCGGTTTGAATCGGTGTAATTGATTGCGTTGCCATATTATAATCGCGGTAAGTAGTTGGTTTTCCGGTACCATCGTAAGGATAATAACTCGTTAATAAGAACTGGACCTTATCATTGAGGTATTTGCCATATACCCTGATAAAGCCTTTGTTGTTCTTAAAATTGAAAGTCATGTTTCCTTTAATCTGCCCACCCTGGTTAGCCGGATTGAAGCCCTGATCTACCACGCCATTATCAGTACGGTAAAAGCCACCTATATTATACTTAATCTGATCGTTTATTTTGCCACCGGTGTTGCCATCAAAACGGTATAAACCTTGCGAAAAACCTGTGGTAAACTTAAATTGACCATACTGTTTATCTGCACCAACATAACTGATGTTGTTTACCACAGCGCCTGGTGTATTGGCTTGTACAATTGAAGCATTACCACCTCTAATGGCTTCGATGTTCTGGATGGTTAAATCTGTTTTGTAATATTGATCTACAGAGGGGTTGGTGTTGAAACCTGTTGGCAAAAGCGGTAACCCATCTTCTTGTATGCCTAAGAAAATGTAGCCGCCCTGCTGTGGAAAGCCCCTCACCCAAACGTTACCTGGTCCGTCGCCACCTGTACTTTCTACTGTTAAGCCCGGTATCGCCTTTAATAAATCGGTGCTGTTTAATGGCGCCCTGTTGGTAATATCTTTATTGCTTACGGAGGTTAAAGCCACACTACTTTCTAATTTTTTCTTTGGGTTACCGCCGGTTACCATCACACTTTCCAATTGTAGGTTATCTTCTGATAGGCTGATGCTCAGGTTTTCGTCGGCATTGCCTGGTGATAGATTTACCTCCTTAGAAATAAAACCTACGTATCTTACCACCAGTATTCGGCTATCAACAGTTAGGCCCTTTAAAGCAAAGGCTCCATTTTCGTCGGTTGTGGTTCCTATTGATTTCCCCTTAACAGTAATCGATACACCGGGAATGGCATTGCCTTTACTATCGGTTACTTTTCCGGTAACAATACCCTCGAAGGCTTTGAGTAGTTCGAGGTTGTTATTTGCGGGAATAGAATAGAGCAGAATCTGATCCTTAACTATCCTATATCCCACGTCATAACGTTTTAGCGAATTCTCAAGAAAGTATTTAAGTTTTTGGTTAACCACATTAATAGAAACTTTACGGTTAGAGTTTATTAACTGTGGACTGTAAACAAATTTAACATTGGCTAAGTGTTCTGTTTTTTCAATAATGGTTTTAATATCAGTTTGATCGGCTTTGATCGAAATGGGTATATTCAAAAAATCCTGTGCACCTACATTATTTGCAAATGCAGCACAAGTAAAAATTATTATTGCAAGTATTTGGTAAATCGAGACTCTCATTGCATATATCGCCAGCGAAATAAGTTGATTTTTTTTCATAAATTTGGTTATTGTTCATTAAATGATTGGATTTATTGGACATAGAAATACCATGAATACATTTCTGATGTATTTAACTCGCCGGCAATGCCCCACATTGTCGGCTTTGTTTTTAGAAAAATATTATGGAAAGCGGAGCCGCGCTTACGAGCTGTTAGTGTTGTGGTTCTTCTTCATCATGTTTATATATTTGGTTAGTTTTTATTGGAAACTATAATACTAGTTCCCTGAATATAATATTTGCTTGATATGGTTCCGCAGATCAGGTCGAGTTGCTCATATAGACCTTTTTTGCTTAAATCTCCGGTAAAAGTATAGGCCGCAATCTGCTCATTATCCGATTTTATCTCTATCCCATAAGCTTCAGTTAAAGTCTTGAAAATTTCCTTAACGCTTTCTTCTTTAAAATTGTAGCTCAAACTTGTGGGTATATTATAAGCTTCGGCCAATGGGATGGGTTTGCTTACCAATGTTTTGTTTAATTGGTGATCAGCAAAAATGCCCTTTTGGTTTGGTGTAAGTAAAATTGGTTTAGCCAATTTCTCTTTAGCGAAAGTAAACAGCGCACTTTTCTGATTTTCGGCTACCTGAACTTTACCCGTTCTTACCGCAACCTGGGCTGTAAGTTTATCAGTTGACGATTTTACCCAAAAGCTGGTACCCAAAACCCGAACAACCAATTTTTGATTATATACATAAAACGGGCGCTTAGGATTTTTGCTTACCGAGAAAAATGCATCTCCTTTTAGGTAAACCATTCTTTTGTTAGTTGCAAAAAACTTAGGGTAAATAATGTTTGCCTGTGGTTTAAGTGTTACCGTACTTTCATCACTAAGTGTTATAACCAGACTATTGTTGCTCTCGTTTGTTTTGCTGATTAAGCTTAAACCTTCATTTTCATCAATGAAAGATTGTTCGGCATGGTTGTAACTGGTTAAATATAAACCTGCAATAAAAAATGCAATGATGATAGATGCTGCAATGGCGAATTTTGGCCAAAGCTTTTTGACTCTTAATGTGTTTGTTGGTTTCTGCTCAATGCTATTGATGTTAAACCAGGTCTTCATCCGCATTTCTTCGAGCGCAGTTGATGATAAATCTTTAAAATTCTGGTTATTTAAGTTATGGTACCATTTATCTACCCATAGCCTTTCAGCTTCAGTACAATTTCCGTTTTCGTAACGGCTTAGTAAATCGTAAAATGATTTCTGGTCCATAAAAAAGAATATTTGGTCTTATACTGTACAAGTAACACAACAGGAGCGAACCCCTAAAGCTAGATGCGATAAAAAACGAAATAAATTGTAAATTGCTGATATTCAGTTATAAAAAGATGTAGAAATTTTTGATATATTCTTTTATCCTTTTAATAGATTGGGTGATATGATACTCTACAGCCTTTTCGGAGATATTTAGACCAGCAGAAATATCTTTAGTAGATTGGTGTTGGTACCGGCTAAGCCTGAAAACTTCTTGTGTTTTTTCAGGAAGTGAGTTGATACCTTCTTCAATGATGGAAGATAGATCATGAAGATCGACCAGATTTGCGGTATCCTGATGGTTTTCTGAATAGGTTAGGGTTTGGTACTCCATGTATTTGTTTTGCATCACCAAACTCCTAATGTAGTTGATTACACTTAACTTCAAGGCACCGAATAAATAAGCCTGGAGATTATTGATCTGTGCTTCTTGTCGTTTTTCCCAAAGCGAGATAAAAATATTCTGTACCAGTTCTTCAGCAATTACCTTATCGCCTGTTTTTTTGTAGGCTGCCAATAAAAGTTCGTTACTGTAGGTGAAATATATTTTTTCGTAAGCCTGCTTATCGCCTAATTTTAGGCGTTTAATTAAATCTTCAGATTTTTCAGGCTCAGGGAGAGTCATTTGTTATTTGGTTATACGGTACGCGTGTAGTAAATGTATAAAATTAATGTTGAAGTTTCAGTTGGCAATTTGCAGTTAACCATTAACCAGTTTATTCAATTAACCTATTTTAAACAATTCACCACTATTCTATACACTAAGTATAAATATTTTATCGCCTTTTATCTCATTTTTTTACCTTTGCTCAATCTCAAAAAAAATATGCAAGAAAAAATTGTTGTTTTAGGCTCTAACGGGCAAATTGGTACCGAGTTGGTAACCATGTTACGTAAAATATATGGTGATGATCATGTTGTTGCATGCGATATACGCAGGCCAGATTATGATATCAAAAACTCTGCACCGTTTGAATTTGTGAATGTACTTGATAAGGAAATGATCAATGGCATTTTCCATAAATACAGACCAACACAGGTTTACCTTTTAGCGGCTTTATTATCGGCTACGGGCGAGCAAAATCCAAAGCTAGCCTGGGATTTGAATATGAATGGCTTATTGAATGTTTTAGATTTAGCTTTAGAATACAAAACTGCAAAAGTGTATTGGCCAAGTTCTATCGCAGTATTTGGCCCGAATTCGCCAAAAGATAATACTTCACAATATTGTGTAATGGATCCGAATACCGTTTATGGAATTAGTAAACTGGCAGGTGAGCGTTGGTGCGAATATTATAACCAAAAATACGGATTAGATGTCCGTAGTATCCGGTATCCGGGATTAATCAGCTGGAAAGCTGCACCAGGTGGCGGAACAACAGATTATGCCATCCACATTTTCCACGATGCGTTGAAAAAAGGTAGTTACCAGAGTTTCTTAAATGCAGAAACAGAATTGCCTATGATGTATATGGATGATGCCATCCGTGGAACAATTGAGCTAATGGATGCCCCTGCAGATCAGATTTCAGTGCGCAGCAGCTATAATTTTGCCGGGGTAAGCTTTACGCCAGAGGTTTTAGCGGCCGAGATCAGAAAACATATTCCAGATTTTACACTAACTTACAGCGCGAACGATCCTCGTCAGCAAATTGCAAACAGCTGGCCACGTTCTATTGATGATAACTATGCAGCAAAAGATTGGGGATGGAAACCAGAGTTCGATTTATCGAAACTGACGACTGATATGTTAAATAATTTAAAAAAATAATGTAAAGGTAGAGGGTTTGAAGGTTGAAGGCTTAAGGTCTCACATCTCAAATCTCATATCTCAATACTCCAAAAAATGGGAAGAGCATTCGAATTTAGAAAAGAGAGAAAATTTAAGCGTTGGGCCAAAATGGCGGTTCAGTTTACGCGTATTGGTAAAGATATCGTAATGGCGGTTAAGGAATCAGGACCTCATCCTGAAACCAACTCTCGTTTACGTACGGCTATGCAAAATGCGAAAGCCGTAAACATGCCAAAAGATAGGGTGGAGGCAGCAATTAAACGTGCATCTGATAAATCTTTGGCTAACTATGAAGAAATTGTATACGAAGGTTATGCACCGCACGGCGTAGCCGTTTTAATTGAAACAGCTACTGATAATACCAACCGTACCGTAGCAAACGTTCGTAGTTATTTTAATAAAACGAATGGAACTTTAGGAAAAACCGGATCGTTGGATTTTGTTTTTAACCGCAAATCTATTTTCCGTTTCGTACCTGCAGAAGGTTTAGATCTGGAAGAATTAGAGTTCGAACTAATTGATGCGGGCCTAGAAGAACTTTATGTTGAGGCTGATGAAGAAGGAAATGATATTGCGGTAGCACAGGGTGCATTCGAAAACTTTGGTTCTTTGCAAAAAGCTTTAGAAGAAAAAGGCATCGAGTTAAAAAGCTCTAAATTGGAGCGTATTGCTTTATCTCACCACGAGGTTACAGAAGAGCAGGCTGCTGATGTATTAAAATTGATCGATAAGTTGGAGGAAGATGATGATGTGCAGGCGGTTTACCATAATATGGCTGAGTAATAGTAAATTGATATTTATAGAAAAAGGCTTGGGGATCTTCCTCAAGCCTTTTTTTTGCACTTCATCGTCAATGCTGAACTTGTTTCAGCATCAATGCTAAGAAAGACCCTGAAATAAAAGGGTGACGATAGCGAGAAACCTGCGAGGTTTGATTGATGTCTATTATTTCTTATGTGAAAACAACCAGCTCAACAACTCCGGTTCGGCAAAGGCATTGTCCCAGCTATTGTGGTTGGCATTTGGATACAGGGTGAATTTCACTTCATCGCCAACGGTTTTTAGTCGCTCGGCAATGGCAATCGAAAATGCAGGGTCTACGATATCATCTTTTGCACCATGAAAGATCCAAAGTGGTATTTTTTGATATTTTTTAATGTTGTTGGTATTATCTCCACCACAAATAGCAATAGCTGCGGCAAATTTACGCCGTTCCCTTCTTAACAATTCGTAAGTACCCATTGCTCCCATAGACAAACCGCCTACGTATACTTGATCTTGGTTTATATAAGGTTTATTAAGGAAATTTCTAACCATTCCTTGTAGCGCATGCATAATTTTAGTTGGTTTTCCACCTTCTACAAAAGTGATTTTCCTTTTACCTTTGGCATCTTTCTCAAAATTGGCATTTGCCCAAAAATCGTTAGGTGGGCACTGAGGGAAAACCACAATAGCAGGGAAATTTTTACGCACATCGTTCTTTAAAAACAGTTTTCCTCCGTGCAATAATTGATTGCCATTATCGATACCCCTTTCTCCAACACCATGCAGAAAAATTACGAGTGGATATTTTTGGTCGGGATTAAAATTCTCTGGAAACAGGATTCTATAATAAATAGAGTCTTTTCCTTTGATATAACTTCCCTTGTCGTATTTTTTTAAGTCTTGAGCGTTTAAAAAGAGTACAGAAAAAAGAATGCAGGTAGTTAAAATAATCTTTTTCATCTGTTTAATTATTAATTGGTTACGTGTTGTTTTCAGCAGGATTAATGAGTGCTTAAGCTCGATTTATTTTTAATGGTAATGAAACTGTTATGAATAGTTATTTTTATTTAATAAATCATAACGGTTTCATTCAACAAAAATAGAAAACCCTGGCTACTTTACAATAGCTCAGGGTTTATAAACAAACCAAATTGTCTTTATCTTAACGTAAAAGATGCTTCTTTTACATCGCGTGAATTTGTACCAATAAATACTTTGAAATCGCCGGGTTCTGCAACAAATTTTAGATCAGAATTGTAAAATTTCAGGTCGTTTTCGGAAATATTGAAAATAACGGTTTTACTTTCTCCAGCTTTTAAATTAATTTTTTGAAAACCCTTTAGCTCCTTTACCGGGCGGGTAATGCTACCCACAAGGTCTTGAATATATAATTGAATAACCTCTTTACCCTCATATTTGCCTGTATTGCTTAATGTAACCGATGCAGTGATCGATTTCCCTTTGGTTAATGTATTTGCGCTCAGTTTAACATCACTGTAATTAAATGAGGTATAGCTTAAACCAAAGCCGAATGGATATAATGGATCGTTGCTTACGTCTAAATAGTTAGAACGGAATTTTTCGAACCATTTGCCTTCAGCCAATGGACGACCGGTATTTTTATGTGCATAATACAATGGCACCTGACCAACATTTTGAGGAAAGGTTGCACTTAATTTGCCTGAAGGATTCACATCGCCAAAAAGGACATCGGCAATGGCATTTCCTGCTTCGCTGCCTGGAAACCATACATTTAAAATAGCCGGAATGTTCTCTTGTTCCCAATTCAATGCCAATGGGCGGCCTGTAAAGAGCACCAATACTACTGGTTTACCAGTTTTGGCCAAAGCTTTTAATAAATTTTTCTGTGTTTCCGGTATCTGTATATCCGTAACACTGCTACTTTCACCTGTAAATTCGGAGCCTTCGCCAATAGTAGCCACAATTACATCCGATTTTTTCGCTACTTCTAAAGCTTCTTTGATCATTTCGGCTTCTGTACGTGGATCGCGTTTGTAAGTAGGGTTATGGATATTTACATATCTGTGCTCCATGGTAGAATCGGACAGGAAGTTGGCACCACGTGCAGTTAATATTTTGGCATTATTGCCCAAAGCATTTTTTAAACCTTGAAGCACGGTTACCGATTGATCAAAAAGGGCAGCGACACTCCAGGTACCATACATATTTGCGGTATTATCGGCTAATGGACCAATTAAACCAATGGTGCCTGATTTTTTTAACGGAAGGATATTGTTATTGTTTTTTAACAATACAAAGCTTTCGCCAGCAATTTCACGCGCCACTTGGCGATTAGCCGGACTAAAAACCTCTTTTTCTGCTCTTTCTGCGTTACAGAATTTATAAGGATCTGTAAATAAACCGAGTTTGTATTTTGCCTGAAGTACCAATCTGCATGCTCTATCGATCTGAGCGATTCCTACTTTTTTCTCAGCTAATGATTTTTTTAGCGTTCCTAAAAAGCCTTCACCAACCATGTCCATATCAATACCTGCATTTAAGGCAAGTGCTGAAACGGTCTGTAAATCGCCCATACCATGTGCAATCATTTCGGGAATACCCGTATAATCGGTTACCACAAAGCCTTTAAAACCCCATTGATTGCGTAAAACATCTGTCATTAACCATTTGTTCCCCGTTGCAGGAATGCCATCAACTTCGTTAAAAGATGCCATTATGCTGGCTGCCCCTGCATCAATAGCTGCTTTATAAGGTGGGAAATATTCGTTGTACATGCGTACTTTGCTCATATCGGTGGTATTGTAATCTCTACCAGCTTCGGCAGCACCATAAAGTGCATAGTGCTTTACACAGGCTAAAATCTCATTATTAGCCTGAAGTTTACCCTGATAACCTTTTACCATGGCGGCAGCAATCTGCGAGCCTAAATAAGCATCTTCTCCACTGCCTTCTGAGATACGTCCCCAGCGTGGATCTCTCGAAATATCAACCATAGGAGAAAAGGTCCAGTTAATACCGCTCGCACTGGCTTCTATGGCTGCTACACGGGCCGATTTTTGTACAGTTGCCATATCCCAGATACAGCTTATACCCAAAGGAATCGGGAAAACGGTATTGTAGCCATGTATAACGTCCATTCCGAAAAGCAAAGGAATTTTCATGCGACTGTTTTCTACCGCTATTTTTTGAACAGCTTTGATCTTATCTACACCTTTGATGTTGAATAAACCACCAACCTGTCCTTCTTTTATTTTTTTAGAAATGTCACTGCTGTTGGCCTGTCCGGTGGTGATATCGCCAGAACTAGGCAGGTTCAGCTGGCCAATTTTTTCGTCAACGGTCATTTTCGCCATCAAGTTGCTGATGAAGGTGTTCATCTTCGCTTCTTCTGTCTTTTTGGTTTGTGCCGATCCGTTCAGCACAAACAGGGTTAAAAAAACAACCAGGATATTCGCTCTATTCATTATATGTGTGTTTTATTCTTTATTAATCAACTTTCTTTACTTCGGTTTTTGCTGATACACCATTCTCATTTATTGCTTCTATAGCAAAATAATATGCTTTTTGGCTGTCCATTGCTTTAAACCAGTATTCGTTAAAATCGTGGATCATAATGCAGTTGTACAGTTTATCTGGTGCAGTACCGTAATAAAGGTTGTAGGCAAAGGCATTATCAACAGGCTCCCATTTAATGTAGGCGCTGCGTTTGTCTTTTTCAGTCCTTAATACGATCAGATTTTTAACTTTCGTGGGTTTTTCACCATTGCCATTTCCAAAAACGCGTAAACCGCTAATGGCAAATTTCCCTGTAGGCATGTGTATATTCACCATTTTGATGAACCTGGTTTTTACAGGTTTTTGAAGTTCGATATAGTCATGCGGAACATCGGTTTTGTTCTGACTTTTATCAACAAGGGTTGTCCATTTTTTCCCATCTATTGAGGAAAGGATTTTATATTGGTGATAAATTCCGATCTGTTTTCCTAAAAATTCAGCATCCTGATCGGCATAATTGATCTGTATGGCGTTTACGGTTACCAAACTGCCCAAATCGGTCTGGATCCACTCGCCATTATTGGCGGTTTTGGCACTCCAGTAGGTTTTTATACTTTCATCAACGGCGTTGTTGGCATTAAAGCCTCCTAAAGTAGACGAAACGGTTACAGGCTTTTTATAATTGATGAGCATCCAGCCTGGGCCTGCCGGACCGTCCTCTTTTCTTTCTGATGGCAAATAAAGCGGGTAATCGCCAAAAGCCGTATTGGTCCACATCACGTCGTCTTTATCAAAACCAGTTGGCCAAATGCCCATTCTGCGCTCCCAGGTGTTTTTTACACAGATAATGCTGGTAGAGATGTGCCAGTAATTTTTGCTATTATCCTGGAAGGTTGCCCCATGACCAGCACCACGTGAAAATCCTCCGCCTTTATAACTCAAAGGGTCCGATTGGGGAATTGTAGGCGTATCGTAAAACAAAGGCTTGGTCCCAACTACTACGCCATCAGAATAGCCACTAAATTCGGTTCCCGGTGCGCCGTATTGAAAGTAATATTTGCCATTATGCTTGGTCATCCAGGCACCTTCGGCAAAAGGATCAAGGAAAGTATCGTCCATATATTCACCAAAACGCTGCCAGCCATACCTCCAGCTTTGGAGCAGGTACATTGGTGTACGGGTACCTTTCGGTTGAAAAGTTTTGCGGTCTAATTCTACACCATACATCGGATAGTTGTTGCTGCTTCCATTATACATGTAAAATTTGCCATCATCGTCGGTAAAAAATGCAGGATCCCATCCACCTATTTCTAGTGAATCGACCAATGGAAACCATTTATTGCCTTTGGGGTCGGTACTTCCCCATAAGGTGAAGTTTTTAGTGTAAGTGCTACCAAAAACCACCATGGTATCGCCAATAATGCCAACGCCCGGTGCACAGAGTTCGTCTTTGGTTTTGTTCCATGGACGGAGAAATTTTCTTTCGTGGAATTTCCAGTTCAGCATATCGGCGCTATGCCAGTAACCCCATTGGTTGGTGCTGAAAAGGTAAAAATCGCCTTTATAATTTACGATTACCGGATCGGCTGTAGCGCGGTGTTTGCCCCATTCGGTAAAAGATTCGAAAGGGGTATATCCATAATCCACATTAATCGGGTTGCAATAGGTTTTTTGCTGCGCCTGCAATCCAATAGTTAGGCTGATTAATATGATGAATAGAATATGCTTCATTTTGATATGCTGGAATTTTAATTATCGATTTATTTCTTCAACGTCGGACTTTCAAACCCAAGTTTGGTTAAACCTTGTTTTACATCAACATTATTCATAAATAATTTCCAAAGCAATCCCGATCGGTAATTCTCGATCATAACTACCATAGGTCCTTGGTCGATCCCCAAATATCTTTTTGGATACCAGTTATCGGTTTCTGAAAAAGCATCATAAAAGCCATACTTGCCCCATACTTTTGTGCCTAAATTTTCATAAAGGTGTCTGATTACTTTCATCGATTCTTTTGGCGTATATGGGATAGATGATATGGCAGCAGTAGGGGAAATTACGCCAAAATCTTCCTGAAGGCTATGAGCGGCATAACCCTTTACTGAATAACTTGCGGTTAAGCCCCAGTTATTTTCTCCATAACCTTTAAATTTTTTTGGATTGGCCACGCAATAATCGTGTATGGCCAAAGTTTGATTAACATTGTTCTGCCAATAATCGGCATAACGGTCTTTTAATCCTTTGGGATTTAAACCTAAATATGAGTAATGCGCCCAGAATAATGGACCCACAGAATTTTTCGCACCTTGATAATCCAAGGGAATGTGATGCCCATATAGATCGAAATTTGCCTTAATTGCACCACCTCTTGCCCAACCTTGGTGATAAACCTCGGCCGGTATCGTATGGGTAGGAGAGGAAGCTGCCATTACGTACATAATTAAACATTCGTTATAGCCTTTTACCGGGAAGTTCATTTCCCAGCTGTACTCTGGCGACCAATGCCAGTACAATACATTTTGTCCGTTACGGTACCAGTTAAAATCAATTCCTTTCCAAAGCTCATCGGCCTTTTTTGCTAATGCTTTTTCAGGTTCGGTACCATTTTTATAATACTCGTTAATGCAGATTAAAGCTTGCGCAACGAAAGAAGTTTCAACTAAATCACCTCCATTGTCTTTTCGTCCAAATGGGCGCACTTTTCCTGTTTCGCCGTTTATCCAATGCGGCCAGGCGCCATGAAAACGATCGGCTTTAGATAGGAAATCCAATATTTTATTTAACCTTTCCAATCCATCTTTTTTGGTTACATAACCTCTATCTATCCCGCTTAAAATGGCCATTAAACCGAAACCTGTAGCGCCTGTAGCCACAGTGTTTTTATCATTTTCTGGATATACATTATCTACGTGGAAACGTTCTCTACCTGCGCCAGATGTTGGTTCGGCGCCATCCCAAAAGTATTGAAAGGTTTGTTTTTGAACCAGATCTAACAGCTCGATATCGGAAAGGTTTTTTTTAATAGTGAGGTTGGGATTATATGTTTGTTTTTCACGCTGTGCACACGATGATAATGTGAAAAAGATAAATAATACTAAAAGGAAGTTGCGGAATATAATTTTCATTGGTGAGTTATAATATTAAAGATTAGGACTATTAAACCCTAGGTTTTTCATGCCTGCTTTTACTTCAGGTGCTGACATAAATAGGTTCCAGATTAATTTGGTTCTATAATTTTCGATCATGACTATGATTGGTCCTTGATCTATTGCTAATGTAGAAGAGGCAAACCATTGATCTTTTAAAGAAAATGCATCGTAAAATCCATATTCTCCCCAGGTTTTGTTCCCCAATTTATAGTAAAAATATTTTAGCGCCTGCATCGATTCTGTTGGCGTATAAGGAAAAGATGATAAGGCCGCGGTAGGCGCAATTACACCCACATCATTACCTGGTGCACTAGCGGTATATCCGTTTGGAATATCGCTTGCGGTTAAGCCCCAGCAGCTCTCGCTATAGCCATAGTTATTAAGTGGATTAGCTTTGCAGTAGTTATAATTAATTAAAGTATGCGCTTTGGTCTGCGTTTCGTAATTGGCATAGGTATCACTTAAACCTGTTGGATTAATACCTAAGAAAGAATAATGTGAAAAAAATAAAGGGCCGCCGTTAGCTGTACCCAAAGGAAGCTGTACACCATAATAAGTATTACCATTTTTCATTGCTCCATTTTGTGCCCAACCATTATCATAAACGGTTTTTGGAATAGAGAAAGTAGGGGAAGCAGCAGCCATAACATAAGTTATGAGGCATTCGTTCCACCCTTTAATCGGCAGATTCATATCCCAATTATAATTTGGGCTCCAATGCCAATATAGTGTATTGCTATTGTCCTTTCTGTACCAATTCCACTCTACGCCACTGTAAATTGCATTAATATCGGCTCTTAATGCTGTTTCTGCAGCATCGGTTCCATTAAAATATTGCCTGGCAGTAATTAAACCTGCCATTAAAAAGGAAGTTTCAACCAGGTCGCCGCCATTGTCTTTTGTACTGAAGGGGATTACTTTTCCGGTATTTCCATCCAACCAGTGTGGGTAAGCACCATGAAAACGATCGGCTGTTTTTAAAAAAGCTACTATTTTTTGCATCCGGGTTAATCCGTCGGCTCTGCTGATAAAATTACGATTAACACCAGTTATCATAGCCATAATGCCAAAGCCCGAGCCTCCTGAGGTAACAATATTACCTGATGTATTTCTTTCTCTTGCCAGACCACTTGTAGGATGACCGAAATCCCAGAAGTATTTAAATGTTTCTTTTTGAACTAAGGTTAATAGTTCATCATCACCGATACGGGCAAATTTATCAGCATCATCTATAGCAGTAATCAGATTTACCACAATGGCCGATTGCAGTTTGTTTCCTGCTTTTGATAATAGGCCTGTATTAATATTTAAGATATATTTTGTAATAGGTTGCAAAGCCGAAGGGCTAATTACAACGGTATTGTCGTTGTTTTCTAATTTGGAGGTAAATGCAGCCGGATTTCCAGAGGCATCTGTAAAGGTAATATTTTCGCCAACAGAAGATAGATTGATAGGCGAAGAGAACGTAATTTTAACAATAGGCGTGTTGTTTAGTCCATAATAGGTAAAGCCATTGTAAGTGCCGTTTACTTTTAAATCGGCAAAAGCATAAGTTGGTAGAGTGGTACCGGTTTCTTGAATAGGATTTTCAGTGCCTTTTTTACATGAGAAAAGCGTTGCGATAATTGCTAAATAAAGAATCCAGTTTTTAAGCATGAGAAAAGTGAAATAATAGGGCTGTTCGACCTTTTCGAACAGCCCCTTTTTTATTCGGGTACCTAATGGAGGGATTTTTCCTATCGCCAATTCTCAAATATTAATTCTCGCTTTGGATAACCCCATTAAGTATGTTAATTAAAAATTAGTATCCTGGATTTTGGGTTAATAAGCCACCGCTTAAATCAATTTCTGTTTGAGGAATTGGCCAAATTTCATTTTTGTTTGCTTTCCAACCTTTTACACCAAAAACAGCGGCCCCACGTCCTTGTCTAATTACATCAAAATAACGGTCGTATTCCATTGCTAGCTCTACGCGTCTTTCATTCCAGATGGCATTGCGCAATGTACTTTGATCGGTTGATGTGATTTTAGGTAAAATTGCAGGATTACCTTGTCTGGCTCTTGCTCTAACAATTTCTAAGGAACTGATGGCTTGTGTTGGATTTCCTAATTCATTGGCAGCTTCAGCATTCATTAATAATACATCAGAATAGCGCATTACGCGGAAATTTTGTTGACAACCTTCGTTGTAACCATCTTGAAACAAACTAAATGGCACATATGATTTTTGGTTATACATCGGATTATCTCCATCTGTTGGAATAACATCACCCTCTGGGGTAGTTTCTCCCCTAAAAATAATGGTTGCATCCCTTCTAGGGTCTGTAATATCAAAGGCTGCGGCAAGTGCTGCCGTTGGCACATTAAAGCCCCAACCTCCTCCTTTACTTCCCCTAACCCCTTGCACTTGCGAGTACTGAGAGTTTGAAGCCCCAGGATTTCCAACTACTAATGCGCACTGAATTTCAAAAATAGATTCAGGCCCGTTTTCATTTGCAATTCTAAAAACCTGTTCAAAATTAGGCAGTAAAGAGTAACCCATTGTCATTACAGAATTGGTTAACGATAATACGTCGGTCCATTTTTTCTGATACATGGCAACTTTCGCATGTAAACCCAATGCAGCTCCTTTGGTAGCGCGACCTAAATCGGCAGCACCATAACTTTGAGGTAAAACACTGGCTGCATCATTTAAATCAGCCTCAATTTGCGCGTATACCGTAGCTTTAGGTGATCTTGGGATGTTGTACTGATTGGTTTCTTTTGGAACTGTTAATCTTAACGGAACATCTCCAAAAGCCCTAACAAGACGAAAGTAAGATAATGCACGTATAAATTTTGCCTCTCCTAAATATCTTGCTTTCAAGCTGGCATCCATATTTATTTTTGGCACATTATCCAATACTTGGTTACAGTAATTGATATTTTGATATTGAGCACTCCAAAAACCAGATAGTTGACCATCAGAAGCGTCTACCGTAAAAGTATCATAACTGTTAAAAAATGTGGCATCAGTTGGACTGCTACCTTTTTCAGCCTCATCTGCTCCGGTACTTTCAATTGCAATTGCAGGGAAAGCGGTATTTCCCCATGCCCTAAGTCCGGCATATATAGCATTAACTCCTTTAGTCGCATCATCTGAGGTTTGCCAGAATATCTGACTTGCCTGTTGTGCTTGTGCAGGAACATCTAAAAAGCTTTTTTTGCAAGATGGAGTGATGGCTAAAATACCTACAAAACCAACTCCTGCTATAGCTTTAATATATTTATTTGTTAAATTCTTTTTCATGATAAATGGGATTAAAAAGTAACGTTTACACCAAAATTGTAAGTAGCATAAAGTGGATAAACATTAGCATCAAGACCAGCGTTCAAAGTAGTATTGCTTAAGCTAGAACTTATTTTGGCGGCATTATCTACTGCAGAAGGACCAACTTCAGGACTAAAACCTTTATATCCAAAAATGTTCAGCGCGTTTTGTGCATTTGCATAGAATCTTATTTTTTGGATTTTCCATTTATTAAGAACAGTTTTAGGAAGTGTATAACCCAGCTGGATATTGCGTACCCTGAAATACGAACCGTTTTCTACATAAAAAGAGTTTGGACTTGAATTAGCTGCCGAACCCACATTTGCCGATGGATAAGTATTTGATGTACCCGCTCCATGCCATCTGTTATCATAAAAATCTTTAGTGAAGTTTTCATTTCCATAACGGAAAGCGATATTCGAATTATATACCTGAACACCAGCAACACCCTGGAAGTCTAAAGCCAGATCGAAGTTTTTATAAGAAAAAGCAGTATTAAAACCATAGTTAAATTTAGGATTTGGATTACCTAAGGTAACTTTATCTCTAGAATCAACTACTCCATCGCCATTGGTATCCTGATATTTAAAGTTACTTGGGGCGGCACCTGATTGGGTAGGAGATGCTGCTATATCGGCCGCGTTTTGGAAAATACCTATTACCTTGTAACCATAAAACTGTCCAATTGGTTCATTAACTACCGTTCTTGTAGCTAAATAGCCGTTGGTTACACCAATGCTTCCTGAATAAATTGGCGTTGCTCCTGATTCTACCGATAATACTTTGTTTTGGTTATAGTTTAGATTTGCACCAAATGAGTAAGCAAATCCACCATCTGTTTTATCACTCCAGTTTACAGAAACATCAACACCTCTGTTTTGAATATCTGCCTGGTTACCTAAAACTTGATTGTCAACCGTTCCTAAGTTAAAGAAAGTTGGAAGGAAGAAAATAGCCCTAGAAGTTTTTCTATTATAATAGTCTGCCTCAACCGTTAACCTGTTTTTTAAGAATGCTGCTTCGAAACCAATATTTGTTCCAACACCTCTTTCCCAAAAAATACTTGGAGGAACAACGGTGTTAATACTAGCGCCTGTTGCAGGTGTATTGTTAAAAATAGCAATTAATGCAGCATTTTGTGCTACCAATTGTGTTGCTGGGTTAGAAGGAACATTTGCATTTCCTACTTTACCCCAACTACCACGTATTTTTAAGTTGTCAAAAATATGTTGATCCTTCATAAAATCTTCCTGAGTTACCACCCATCCGGCTCCAACAGATGGAAAATATCCCCAAGTATCAAATCCAAAAAATTGAGAAGCCCCATCAGCACGGATTGAAGCGTTTAACAGGTATTTATTTTTGAAAGAGTAATTAGCCCTGGCAAAATAAGACGCAAAAGTTGTTAATGCACCAGCGTCAAGTACGCTCCGTGTTGCAGCATCTCCTAAGGCAAGATAAAGATCGCTTTCACTGTTATATGGCACATTGGCTGCTCCTGCATTTAAGGTGTATGTTTTTCTGCGCTGTGCCGATTGACCAACCAAAAATGTTAAGTTATGGTTTTCGTTAAATGTATTCTGATAAGTTAAAGTGTTTTCTACAATCCAGTTACGGGTTTCAATACGTTTAATGTCTAATTGACTAACGGCTCTTTTTTGAGCAAAGGTAGCGTAGTATGCAGGCGCATATGTACGTGTTTCTGATTGACCAAAATCGCCACCAAAACTGGTTTTAAAAGTGAAATGTTTTGCAAACTTTAATTCCGCATATACATTTCCTGTAAATTGATAGTTTTTTGTTTTTTGATTAAAGAAATCAAGTGTTGCCTGGGGATTGAAATTTGCCCCATCCCCAAGTTTTTGTGAGTTAGGGTCTCCATAACTGCCATCTGCGTTAAATACAGGTACTGTTGGTGACGCCGAAAACAATTGATGGAAAATGCTGGTTGGCGCATCATTAGAGTTATTCATCACACCTGTAACATTGTATCCAACTTTTAAGGGTTTAAATACTTGGAAATCGTTTGATAAACGTGCAGTATATCTTTTAAAATTGTTGTTTTTAACAATTCCATCCTGATTTAAGTAACCTAATGATAAATTATAAGTTGATTTTTCTGAACCTCCCATAATTGATATTTGATGGTTTGTAACCATCGCATCGCGAAGAATTTGGTTGTACCAATTGGTTCCTCCACCTAAGCTCGATGGATTTGCAAACAATGGCGCTGAGCCGTTAGAAGTGTATAGCTCATTAATAATTGTACCATACTCCGTTGCATTTGCCATTTCAACTTGGTTAGTTACTTTTTGAAAGCCAACATAACCATCATAATTTATAGTGGCCTGAGAATTAAGCTTTCCTTTTTTTGTAGTTACTAAAACTACACCATTGGCTGCCCTTATACCATAGATGGATTGAGCAGAAGCATCTTTTAATACGCTTAAGTTCTCAATATCTCCAGGGTTTAAGAAATTGATATCATCATACCAAACACCGTCTACAACATATAATGGTTTATCGTTACCGAAAATAGTACCTAACCCCCTAATTCGGATCTGTGGTGATGAGCCAGGTGCCCCATTGTTAGTAATAGAAACACCTGCAACTTTACCCTGTAATGCACTAACTGCATTTGTAGAAGCTTGTTTCGAAATCTCTTCACCTTTAAGTGAAGCTACAGATCCCGTAACATCAATTTTCCGCTGCGTACCATAACCCACAACCACAACCTGCTCTAATTGTTGGGTTGATGAAGCTAGTGATACATTAAGTGTAGTTTGATTATTTACAGCTAGTTCTAATGCTGTATAGCCTACAAAGTTAAATACCAATGTGGCGTTAGCTGGCGCACTTATGGAGTAGTTGCCATTTTCGTCTGTTTGCGTGCCATTTTGTGTTCCTTTAATTAAGATAGTTACGCCCGGTAATGATGTCTTATCACCACCATCAATTACTTTACCTTTTACAGTAATGTTTTGCGCTAATGCTACGTTAATTGTTAGCAAACAAAATGCAGCGAGAACAGAAATTCTTGTAAAGATTCTTTTCATGCCTTATTATAAATTTAGTTTAATTGTTAGTTAAATGTGGGGTTGTTTTTGCTGATGTGCAAGTGTTTTTACCTCAACATTAATACATCATGGTAGGAGACGGACTATCTCACTTAATAAAACCAAATGCGATTTTAGCCTAAAAATGCAGTTTTTTTTGATTTTAACATTATATTAACATATATATAAGTGTATTAATAACACTAAGTATTTTGTGGGGTGCAGAAATTAGCTATGAGAGGTAATGATGTAGTCTTGATCTGGTAGGATAACACTAAAAAGCTTCTAGAGCCGTTTTTTTCTTAGATGTTTCCGAGGCAGATTTAAGCAATTTTGATTTGCTGAATTTGACTACGGGTATAAGATTAAAGTTCCATCAAAAACTCTGTTAAATTTTTGTCGTGTGGCACTTCCAGTTTTTTGCGTAGGCGATATCGGCGGATTTCTACCCCACGTAAACTGATATTTAGTAACGACGACATTTCCTTACTGCTCATGTTCATCCTAAGGTAAGCACAGAGTTTTAAATCATTCGGAACAAGATCGGGATGTTGCGCTTTTAGTTTCTTAAAGAAACTTTCATGTGCCTCATTAAAGCTATTTTCGAAGAGATGCCAATCACGTTCATCGTTCATCCCGTCATTAATTACTTTCTGTATTTTACGGGTTTGATCATCAGAAAGTTTCTTCCCGTTCTCATCCTTTAACTTGGTGATCTCATCGCTAAGTTTTTGGAGCAGCTCATTTTTATATACCAATGTCATGGCAGAATTGGCCAGTTCCCTGTTTTTTGAGGCCAGTTCGGCCTGTAGTTTTTCTGTTTGGAGTTTAATAATCTGCTTTTCGTTGGTTTCTGCTTCTTGTCTTAATATTTCTTCTTGCTCGGCCTGTAAACGGTCGCTTATTTTCTGACTATCCCTATGGAGTTTTCTTTCGTAAATTTTCTTACCCAGAATCAATACCACCACAAATAATATAGTATAGCACAAAATGGCCCAGTTGTTTAAATACCAAGGGCGCAAAATGGTAAATGTGTAAACGGCCTCCTCACTTACTGAACTGTCATCCGTTTTTGCCCTAACTTTAAAAACGTAGTTCCCTGCACTCAAGTTGGTGAAATCTTTTTGTGTGGCATAGGTCCAATCAGACCAGGCTCTCGAATAGCCTTCTAAATAGAACTGGTATTTAACCTTAGCCTGTCGGTAATAGGGAAGGGCATAAGAAATACGGATATTGTTACGGCTGTTTTGGATCTCAGTAGCTCCCTCACCATTACCAGCTTCACTAATGAGCGAAAACTTATCAGTAATGTCTTCTACCCGTCTGATCAAGACTGCAGGAAGTTTTTGCTTTTGTGCATTGAGCTGTGAAGAGGAGTTGTAGATCACAAAACCATCATCAACACTGATAAGGTAAATAGAATTGCCTATGCGGCTAATATTTTCATAATATTGAACCATCCGACCATCTAAAATACTGAACTGGTTCGAATCTATTTCTACCTTACCTGGCTCACTAAAGTTAACCAGGGCCGTTTTTCCATGATTGATAAACCAATATTTTTTACCTCCTGCATTGATGATTTTGTTCGATGATTGGAATGACCCGAGTTCTTTATTTAACGCGGCATACTTCGTGAATTTATCACTTAACTCATCGTAAGTGTAAAAGCCTGCGTCTGAGGAAAAAACAATCTTATTCTCTAAATTGAAGATGTTGATATTGTAATTGCCTGGCAGGCCGTTCTTTTCATCAAAATATTTAGTACTCATTACGCTGGTGTAACTAGGACTTAAATTTAATTTATATAAACCCTTATAGGCATGGGCTACCCAGATATCGCCTTTGTTATCTTGCTCTACATATCTTGATGGAGCATCAAAGCCAGCAATTTTAGTAGTAAACTTTAATCCCGAGGCCGCAGATTCTATAAAAAGTGAAAGTCCGGTATAGGTACCCTGAATAAGGTAATTGGGATTTGAATTTAATTTTTTGATAGTCCATCCACCCGCCGATCTCGATAGCCAGTCAATTTTATCACCATTTACCTTAAATGTACCGCTGTTATGGCCACATATTAACTCATTGTCAATGATGGCAAGTTCCCATACCTGTCCCTGCGAGTTTGGGATCAGTCTAAAGTTAAAAGGCAATAGGTTATCAGGCGACCACTCGCTATAAAACAGCCCTTGATTGGTGCCGAGGTAAATTTTATTATTGAAGATAATACTGGAATAGACGGTTCCAAACTGACCTGTTTTATCGAAATAGAAATACAGGGGCGAATTAAGTTCTATCCGGTCGATTCCGTTATCCAGTCCGGTCCAAAGGTTTTGCTCGTTATCCGCATATAAACTTAAAACAGTATTATTCTGTAAACCACTCGATTTATTGATCCGCTGTACAACTTTTCCATTTTCATCTATAATGATCAGACCGTTGAGAATGGTGCCGAAAGCGAAATATTTACCCAGTAAACTTACTCCATTATTGAGCTGATAGGTTTTTAGGTAACTATTGGCCGGTGTGTTTAAAGGTATAAAATCTTTACCATCATAGGTAAATAGTCCCTGTTTGCTGGTTCCGATGATCAGGCCATTGGTTTTATAAGGAAGAATAGATAATATACCCTCTTTGCCTAGCTTTTCGCTATTCAGGATATAGACTAATTTGTTGCCAACGAGTTCGAACAAACCTTTTTCAAGCACTTCGATAAAATATCTGTTGTTTACCTTATGAAGGAAAAGAAATGAAGACGGTGATTTTATCACCTCTATTTTATTGTTTTTGTAAATGAAAACCTTAGAAAAGGATTGAAAAATTACCCGATCCTTGTCTACATAAATTTTCCAGACCTCATCATTGATTTTGATGCCTTTTGGCAGTAGATTGGTAAGTGAGCTATAGTTTAGTTTGTTGTTCTTAATAGACCAGTAGCCAAACTCTCCAAAGCTACCTGTATAAATTCTTCCCTTATTGTCTGTAGCTACTGATCTTACAATCTGTCGGTTGGGCATCTGGTATTTCTGCCAGTAACGGCCATCGAAAGTTAATAAGCCTTCTGCATTACCAAAGTACATTACCCCATTTTTATCTTTTGCTATGCTCCAGTTCTGGTTTCCTGATGAATAAACAGATTTAGGATAGTTTTCTATATAGGGAACACCTATGCTTTTAATTTCTGATGCATAGGTGTTTATAGCAAAGCAGAATAACAGTGTTAGAAGCCTGAAGTAGTTTAGCATAAAATGGTAATTGGGTAAACCCATTATTACACAAAGTAAATGAAAAATTGTTTAAATGGGCTAAGAACTTTCCAGAGACTGATATATGCGCAAAAATTCAGGAATTTAAGAAAGAATGTTAAAATTGAAGTTTATTCGTTGTCTTTTGTGATTTTAAAGCCGATTTTTTTACGATTTTGTTGATTGTCATTTATTTCCTGTTTTCCAACCAAAAAATTTAAAGCCTTGTAAACATCATTAAACTGTTGATCGAATTTTGTTTCTAATTCGATTAACTTTTGTGTTAAATCTGCATGTGAGAATGCATATTGCCTGATCAATACAAATGTTCGCATGATGGCAATGTTAATAGCTATTGCTTTTTTGCTCTTTAATACGCTAGATAACATGGCTATTCCTTGCTCAGTAAAAGCAAACGGTTTTGAAGGGGAGAATTTAGCTGTTGCAGGAAGGTTATCACAGTTTGTGATAACCTCTTGCCATTCTGCTTTTGTCAGTTGAAACATAAAATCTTTCGGAAAGCGGTCAATATTTCTATTAACCGCCTGCTTTAGAATTCTGGTTTCCGTTTCATAGAGTTCAGAAAGATCAAAATCGAATAATACATTCAACCCTCTGACCTGATATATCTTACTTTTTAAATTTGTATTTCCATTATTACGAGCGCGTTAAATTAATAATGGAATTTAAAATAATTTTTTAACTTTTCATAGCCACCGGCTGCGGAACCTTCACATAATACCCTGTGCCATCGTATGGGCGTTTACGCGGGTTTGTGGTGCATGCTGTTGAGCAACAACCCTGCAGCTGATCACCACATTCATCACATTGGGTAATATGCTCATTACACTCCGGATTGGCACAGTTGATCATTTTTGGAGTCGTTTTACCACAGTTATAGCAAACCGAAACGATAGTCGGATTTACCTCGTTTACATCAACTGCAATGCGGTTATCGAAAACATAACATTTGCCTTCAAAGTCTTTACCACCTGCTTCTTTTCCGTATTTAATAATACCACCATGTAATTGATAAACATCATTAAAGCCATGGTGTAAAAGCAAAGCAGAAGCTTTTTCGCATTTTATACCTCCAGTACAATAGGTTAATATTTTTTTGTCTTTATATTGGGCAAGCTGGTTAATCTGTTCAGGGAAATCGCGGAAATTCTCAATATCCAGGGTTACTGCATTCTTAAACTTACCAAGGTTATGCTCATAATTAGAACGCACATCAAGGATAACCACATCCTCGTCGTCTTTCATTTTCATAAAATCGACTGGCTCTAAGTGTTTACCCGTTTGTTTGTTCGGATCAATAATCGATGTATCCCTTAAACCCGAGTGCACAATTTCCGATTTGTAACGGCAGTGCATTTTCAAGAACGAAAGCTCTTCAACGTTATCGATTTTAAATTCAGTTTTTGCAAACCTTTCGTCAGCATGTACTGCTTTCATGTAGGCTTCGCAGGCTTCGGCTGTTCCAGAAACAGTGCCATTTAAACCTTCGTCAGCAACGATAATACGGCCAACTAGACCTAACGATTTACAAAATTTAAGGTGATCAGCAGCAAATTGTTCTGCCTCCGCTATGTAACTATAGCAATAGTAAAGTAGTGTTTGATATTTTTTCATAACGCTGTTGATACCGTTGCAAACGGCGTTTAAAGCGGTGCAAAGATAATAAAAAAAGGTAGAAGGCGAAAAGGTTGAAGTTAGAAGGTTTTACCACGTTTTCAAGGCCCTCCCTTTTTAGGGGAGGGTTGCGAGGGCTTAGAAGCCGTAAGAAATCCTAAATCCCTGTGTTAATTTACGTCCGCCATCATATGCAAAGCCATAACTTGCCCTTAACACCAAACGTTGGATACCAAAATAAAATTCTTTATAATTCCGCTTTTCTGGAGAAGATAGATAGCCACCTCCAATAAATTCTTCCAACTTGGCCTTACGCAACAATGGAACCTTATTCATGAAAAAGCCTGCGAAATTATGTTCTAAATGTGCTTCGAAATATTGTTGATTGGTACTGAACTGGTAAAAATCTAAATATTGAAACTTCCGCAGATTAGGAGGGAAAATGGTAGAAATGTTACCTGCAAAGTGTTTAAAATCAGGATAAAACATGCTTTTGTTGTTCAGGAATTTACCCACACCAGCCAAAAATGAAGTATAACCCCATAAACCCAACCCGATCCTGTCCTGAGAAACCTCAAGTTTTACAAAATCATAATCAATATCACTGTTTAATACACCGTTAAACCCTTTTTTATACAATAAGGTCATTTTTGGGAATTTAGATTCGGTATAAAACTTGCCATCCGGACGTGTAATGTATTTCTGCCCAATAGTATAAGTTAAACTTGCAGTTGCACTGAACGAGTTATAGGTTGGAAAAAGTGGCGTTTCGGTAGCCGGACTAAAAGGGTTGTTGGATGTGAACTCCCTATCTTTTGCGTCGAAGAATTTAAAGGTAGAATTATTGGTTAAGCTTTTATTTTTGCTATAATCTACACTTACACTTCCCTGCAGGCCCGTTGCCAATTCTCTGGTTGTATTAATGTTAATAAAACTCTTCTCATAAAATTTTGAGAAGTTCTTTTCGTAGAGTAACGAGTTAATGGTATTACCCAATGCAGTCATTGAACCTAAGTTGTTCAAATCAAAAATGCCATTTCCGAATGATGCGCCTATACTTGCTCTTTTAAGGGGATTGTAGTAGTAACTTCCTGTTAAGCTTCCGGTAAGTTTTTGGTTGGCAAAACCATACCTCAGTTCAGGACGGATGGAATAAGATCTCCTATTCTCGAAATCCTTTCTATAGGTAACCCCGTATTTTACTGCAAAACCTTCTACGGTATTGTAAAATATGGCCCTAAGTACTGGATCAAAAGACCAATACTCCTTATCATAGCGGTCGTTAACACTGTAGCCGTGTAATAACAATTTAACTATGCCGAACTTATTATTGTCTTTTTCAAGCGAATCGAGATACTTTTTCGATTCTTTTAACTTCGCTATACTGTCTTTTTTAACATAATTGATTTTTTCATCTTCTGTTAAAGGGATAGGTCGGTTATTTTTCCAGTAAAGGGAATCTTTTTTGTTCACCATTTCGGTAATTTTTAAGATCTCGCCGCTAAAAAAGTTTTTAGGGAATTTAGGGTTCAGGTTATAATTATTGTAAATCCCAACATAATAACCTGCAATTTTAAAGCCCAGCACATTACCTGCAAATTGAAAATTAATAGCGGTAGGCATATAAGTATCCTGAACCTTGGTAAACTGCTGACTGATGTTTAAAGTATCTATAAAGTTAATTCCCGCGTTCTTGGTGAGGTAAACATCAGTATTGTAAATTCTCCAGCTATCATCAATAATATAAATAATCCCCCTAAAAACCGGGTCATTTTCACGGCGGGGAATCACTTCTATTTTGTGGATAGTCTCCCCGTTTTCCTTGCTTTCGCCCAATAATTTATATTTATAATAAAATAAGGCATTGTCTGCAATTGGAGAAATGAACCCTCTTGCGCTTAATTTGTTTTCAAGTAGATAATTGTCGTAAAAATTAATAATTAAATCAGATGCTTTGTTAAAACTAAAGGAATTGTTTCTGCCAGCAACTTTTGATGAAATCATTTCTTCGTGCACATCGTTGGGCCTTCTAAAATTGAACTTGCTTTGCGATTCTGATAAATAAATGATGCCTTTCCTATTGGTATCGAGTTCTAAAACTTTTTGGATGTCCCGACCAAAGAACTTTTTAGGGGCACCCCTTAAACGTTGTACACCTTTGATATAAACATCACAACTAAATTCCTTAACCTCATTTAAATGTGTTTTTCTCTGTTTAATAGCCTTGCGGATAATAGCGTAAGCCGGATCTTCAGCATTTGCCCTAATATTTACGTTTTCTAAAGTATAACTTTCTGATGTTAATGTGATGTTAAGCGATTGATCTGCAGAAAGGTTAATGATATGATCTTGCTGTTTATAGCCCACAGCCCTAAAACTTAAAGTGTATTCGCCATTTTTTAACTTCATGGAGTATTTTCCATCAATATTTGCAGATGTTCCACTAGTTGTATTTTTTAAATAAACAGAGGCAAAAGGAATAGGTTGACCGCTATTATCTTTAACTACACCTGTAACAGTAGATTGTTGAGCAAAAATAATATTGGTAAGGCCACAAAAAAACAGGAGTGCGCAAATTCTTGTCATAATTAATTAGTATACCCTAAATATCGAATATCTTTTAACATATACACATAGTTACATGTTAAAGTTTGTTAAGATCGAAAAAAAAATAGCGATGGCACAATATTTTATGGTAATAATAAAATGCATCACGTCAATTGGTTTGCCGATCAAACGTTTGTCTGTAAGGTTTATGGCGAAAATTGCCTTTTTAGGTCGGAAAAGACTTTTTTTTATAACTTTGAACGTAAAATCAACCATATAAAAAGGCCATGTATAAAACATTACAACCTGTTCTTCAAAAAGAACTTGAAGAAATCGAAAACGCTGGATTATTTAAACGCGAACGTATAATTATTACACCTCAGGGTGCCGACATTAAAGTAAGTGGTGGTGCTGAAGTAGTCAACTTTTGTGCAAATAATTATTTAGGTCTTTCTTCTCATCCAAAAGTAATAGAAGCAGCTAAGAAAGCAATCGACGATCATGGCTATGGAATGTCTTCAGTGCGTTTTATCTGCGGAACACAAGATGTGCACAAAGAACTGGAAGCTAAGATTTCTAAATTTTTAGGTACTGAGGATACCATTTTATATGCTGCCGCATTTGATGCAAATGGCGGAGTTTTTGAACCATTATTTAATGCAGAAGACGCAATTATTTCTGATGAGTTAAATCATGCATCCATTATAGATGGTGTTAGATTGTGCAAAGCACAACGTTTCCGGTATAAAAATGCCGATATGGAGGATTTGGAAAAACAGTTAATTGCAGCCAAAGATTGCAGACATAGGATTATTGTTACCGATGGTGCTTTCTCTATGGACGGATCTGTTGCTCCATTAGATAAAATTGCTGATTTAGCTGATAAATATGAGGCATTGATTATGATCGATGAATCGCACTGTACAGGTTTTATCGGTAAGAATGGTCGCGGGACACACGAGCATTTTAATGTGATCGACCGTATCGATATCATTACCGGCACTTTAGGTAAAGCTTTAGGTGGTGCATCTGGTGGTTTCACCTCTGGCAAAAAAGAAATTATCGATATGTTGCGTCAACGTTCACGTCCTTATTTGTTTTCTAACACCTTAGCGCCAGCAATTGCAGGTGCATCTATCGCAGTATTAGATATGCTAAGCGAAACCACATCATTAAGAGATAAATTAGAAAATAATACAAAATATTTCCGTGAGAAAATGACTGAGGCCGGTTTCGATATTAAACCAGGTTTCCATCCAATTGTTCCGGTAATGTTATATGATGCAAAAATTGCACAGCAATTTGCCGCTAAAATGTTAGAAGAAGGAATTTATGTAATTGGGTTCTTTTATCCGGTTGTACCTCAGGGCAAAGCGAGGATCCGCGTACAATTATCCGCCGGACATGAGCAACATCATTTAGATAAGGCTATTGCTGCATTTACCAAAGTGGGTAAAGAATTAGGTGTAATTTAAAACTTATAGATTTACGATTACTACAAAAGCCGCTTTAAGCGGCTTTTGTAGTTTATGGGTTCATTTTCTTTTATAATGGTATTGTAAACAGATTATTTGAACTCACCAACCCTAAAATTATTGGATAATTTGCCGTATATTTGAAGCCATGTTACAGGATAAAATAACACAATATACCGATAAAATTAATGCTTTCGTAACTGAAAAAGCAGATGAGTTAGAGCAGTTCCGTATTAAATATTTAGGGAGCAAAGGTATAATCAAAGAGATTTTCGACGAATTCAAATCGGTTTCTGTTGAAGAAAAAAGATCATTGGGTAAAGTATTAAATGAGTTTAAACAACTGGCAGAATCTAAATACTTAACTTTAAAAGAATCTACTGAAAATTCTGAAGCGAAAACTGAAAGCACGCAACAAGATTTAACTTTACCTGGCGAAGGTTTCGAAATTGGTTCGCGCCATCCTTTAGCCTTGGTACGTAGAGAAATTGTAGAGATTTTTGCAAAACTTGGTTTTACGGTAGCTGAAGGTCCTGAAATTGAAGATGATTGGCATAACTTCTCGGCACTGAACTTTCCTGAAGAGCATCCAGCAAGAGATATGCAGGATACTTTTTTTATAAAAAAAGATAGTGAGAAAGGCGATATTGCCTTACGTACGCATACTTCTTCAGTACAGGTGCGAATGATGGAGCAGGGCCAGCCGCCATTTAGGGCAATTATGCCAGGGCGTGTGTACCGTAACGAAGCCATTTCTGCCCGTGCACACTGCTTTTTCCATCAGGTAGAAGGTTTGTATGTTGATGAAAATGTTTCATTTGCCGATTTAAAGCAAACCTTGTTTTATTTCGTTCAGGAGTTATATGGAGAAGGTACAAAAGTGCGTTTCCGACCATCATATTTCCCTTTTACCGAACCATCTGCAGAGATGGATATTTCTTGTACCATTTGTAAAGGTACTGGCTGCCAATTTTGTAAATACAGTGGTTGGGTAGAAATTTTGGGTTGTGGTATGGTAGATCCAAATGTTTTGGAAAACTGTGGTATTGATTCAAAAAAATACAGTGGTTTTGCATTTGGGATGGGGATAGAACGTATTGCCAATCTGAAATATGTAATTAAAGATTTGCGCTTATTCTCTGAGAATGATGCACGTTTCTTAAAGCAATTTAAATCTGCTTTAATTTAATGATGAAATATCTATATAGCATATTGTTTGTACTGCTAATTGTTACAGGTTGCGGTAAAGATGGAGGTTACATTCCTGATGTAGCTGTAAATTATAATGTGACCATAACCGAATTTAGCCTTAAATCGGTAAATAATGTATTGGTAGTTTCGAATAATGGAGTGGGTGGGCTACTAATTGTAAAAACACCACTCGGAGGATATGTCGCCTTCGATCGCTGCAGCACCGTAAACCCGGAAAAAATCTGCAAAGTAGCGCCTGATGACAGTGGCGTAACTGCAACCGACCCTTGTTCTGGTGCAAAATTTTCATTGCTTGATGGTAGCCCACAAAAAGCACCTGCAGAAAGAAGCTTAAAAGCATACAATGTTTCTTTGCAAGGCAATACACTAATACACGTAAGCAATTAAAATGGAAGCTGAAAAAATAAAAGAAACAGTAAAAAAGGCTGCCAAAGAACTATTTAGAAAATACGGTTACCATAAAACCAGTGTAAACGAAATTGCAAAAAAAGCCCGTATAGCTAAGGCTACTATTTACAAATATTTTGAGAGTAAGGAACAGGTTTTAGATGGTATCCTGATGGATTACCTGGATCAAAACCTTTACGAAATATTGCATAATAAAGTAAGTTACACTTCAGAAGAAGAGCACTTAAAAGCATTGGTAATGAAAACTAGCCGTTTATCATTTACGGCATGTAACGAATTTATCGGCTGGGACTTTGTTCGTGAAAATGCAAATTCGCAGGAGTTTTTAAAACATTTATCAGATCAGCTTGAGGCCTTATTATTAGCTGCCTATCTGCAATTGGATAACTTTAAGAATAATCCTGCAAGAAGAGAAGGATTGGCCTTTTTACTAAAAGCAAGTAAAAGTATTGTGTTTTCATTTGCATTTACTTCGGTTAGCGATTCTGATGTTCGTAAGAACTTTGTAAGTTTCCAGAAAGAAATATTGCCATTTTTGGTAAAAGCGGCGCTTTAATCCATTAAGCTATATAAAGGCGATCGTCATGCTGAATTTATTTCAGCATCTTTCTTTGCGGTATAGACCCTGAAATGAATTCAGGGTGATGCGGATCTAGTAACTATAGCGTATCCTCGAGAGTTATGTCCTTGATTTGATAAGCAGGCAATAAATAATCAGATTTATTGATTATAATAATCTTTCATCTTAAATTTTTGTACGGTTCTTTTTATTTTTCCATCAACTATTTTTTGAGTAATCACCGTAACGTTATCAGCGATGCTCGAATCTTCAATTATCGATGAGTCTTCGTATAATACATTTTTAGCATCAAATTTGTAATTGATGGTTTTATCAAAACAACAACCATCTTTCTGATGGATGGCAATTTGCTTTGTTTTTTTATCAATATCAAACATACCCAGGTTTTCGCTGGCCAGTTTGGTGAGTTCCTTGTTCGGTAAGAATTTGTTTTCTTTTGATGAAAGATAAACCTCGTATGACGGACTCGCATAAGCACCATTATTACCATTTCTGATGGCAAGATCTTCAAAACCGTCAAAATTAAAATCGCCAAAAATTAAAGGTGTTTGGTATTTGCCAAGTTCCAGCCATCCAAGTTTAGCATTTTGAGTTTCAGTTAAGCTAAAGTACAGGTCTTCAGAGTGGAAGGTGTCTACTTCTCTGTCTGTGACCTTATCATAAACAATAATCGTTGCTTTCCCACCGCAGGCATTCCCTTCACATTTATCAACAAAAATTTTAGCCTTGTATTCGTCAGAGCTGTTGTTTGCCAAGAATTTAAACTGTGCTTCCGAAGTATTGGCAATAAGTAAAATACCACAAAAGATGATCAAACTTTTCATTAAATTTTTTCGGTAAAATTACGCCAATACCATCCACCGAAAAGTTAAAAAAGGTTAACGTTTTCTTTTGCGTGTTTTGATATAGCTTTGTACCGCAGATTTTGTAGTAAGCCAATCTCTACCTTCTTTATAGGCATCTATTTTGCCTTGTCTCGCCAAAAGGCTAACATACTCTTGGCCATAGGGAACATCAGGCTCAGAAACGATATGTGATATTGGTTCATAATCGCCATAATTGTTTCCAGGCAATGCATTTATATAGATATTTAACGAACGCTCTAAGGCCTGTAGCATTAATAAGCAAAGTTTATGGTAATTGCCCTTATTAGCTTGGTTAAGTGCTTCGTAGTATTTCTTTCTGTCATTTTTAAGGATAATAGCAGGAGGGAATCCATTTCGCATGAGTAGTAAATTCATGGCAAGCCTCACGGTACGCCCATTCCCATCAAAAAAAGGATGGATCCAAACGAGTTTATGATGGAAAATACTAGATAATAGAATATCATTTAACCCCAATGGGTTATTATTTACAAAGCTGATTAATTGATCTAATAAATCAGAAACCTTATTGGCATTGGGCGGCGTAAAGTTTGCGCCCACAATGCGCACACCGGCATTTCTTAAACGGCCCGCATAATCATCTTCAATACTTCTAAGCACTAGACCATGAAGCGATAAAATATCAATACTTCTGAGTGTATAGTTTTTATTAACTAAGGTGTAGAGATAATCAATAGCTTTTTCGTGATTATAAGCTTCAAAATGTTCTCGTAACGATTTGCCTTTAACGGTCATACCTTCCTGCAAAACCATTTGGGTTTCTTTCAGGCTTAGGGTGTTTCCTTCTATGCTGTTCGAGTTATAAGTCCACTCTAGCGTAAGGTCTTCTTTGATACGGTGTAGGGCGCTATTAGGTAATGGCCTTGAAGTTTCTAACTTGGCCTTTTTTTCGTATAACCTTTCTATTTGAGGTAATAGCTCTTCTAAATCACTTAAATCAAAATCCCACATACCCAAAGGTAATAATTATCGGTTGTACTTAAAAATAAACATATCCGATATTAATTTTTTTCTCCAAAAATAAATGATAACATATACGTTATCATTTATAATTGTTTTTTAAAGTACTTATTCCCACTTAAATACTTTTACCGCTACTGCGTAGATGCCAATGCCCCATATCAATAGGATCATAATCTGGAATTTAACATCCCACAAACCTAAACCTTCAAAGGCTACTTTGCGCATAGCATCATTTAAATAGGTAAGGGGTAAGGCCCGGCTAATCGGTTGTAACCAACTTGGAAAAGCCTCGATAGAAAAGAAGGTTCCCGATAATAAAAACTGCGGCAGGGTAATAATGTTCGATATTGGAGGTACCATGCTTTCGCTTTTGGCAATACCCGAAATAATAAAGCCAAAACCCATAAACACAATAACACCAAGTGTAGCCAGTATAAGCATGTTGACGACAGTGAGTGCGCCATTTACTAGGGTAAAGCCAAAAAAGAAATGGCCAATTAAAATAATAAATAACGCACCAATTAAGGCAAAGCCAATACGGGCAATTCCTTCGCCAATTACAATGCTCGAACGCTTTACCGGAGTTGCAAAAAAGCGTTTAATTACGAGGGTTTGTCGAAGACTTAAGAATACGAATGCTGTTCCGAAAACGCCCGTGCTTAATAGCGAAAATCCCAGTTGGCCTGGAAGGATAAAATCAATCGTTTTATATTCGCGGCCGGTAATAGTGCTTTCTTTAATTTCTGCTACTGTGGGTTTTAAGGTTTTATCGTAAAAGATGTTGTTTAAAACTGATTTTAAAATCCCGCCTTTATCTCTCGATGCAGAAGTATAAACTACATTAACCGAATAGGCAGCAGAATTTACTTTTCTGTGTACATCAATCATGGCATCAACATTACCTTTTTCAAGTAATTTATCAAACTCGGCTTTTGATTTGTCTTTTATCAAACGGATCATGCCTGTTTTTTCGAGCATACCCATCACTGGGTTGTTAACGTCTGAGCCGGGGGTAACGCCCACATCGATATGTGTTCCGCCCCCACCCAAAAACCCAAAAACAAGGATAAATATCAAGGGGAAAGCGAGGGTAAAAACCACCGCCGAAGGACTCCGCATAATAGACCTGAAACTTGCTTTTGCAAGGGCTAAGGTTGCTGTAAGGTTATTGTATTTTTTCATTTACTATTTGATTAATAGTGGTACTGTTTTTATGTTCTTAGGCCCGTATTGTATTAGTGTAAGTCGTTTTTGTTTAAATGCTGTAATTGCCCGACATAACATTCACAAAAAGATTGCAGCGAAAAGAGCAGGACCTACATTGATACAGGCACTGTCTTAACTTTTTTAAAGACCCCGAAATCTTATTCACGCCATTCCTGACCTGTAAGATTAATGAAAACATCCTCCAGATTAGCTTTTTTAACCTCTTTTTTACGCTCAAAACCGCTGTTTACTAATTTATCTATTAAGTTGTCGGGCGTGTCCAGAGCGATAATCTGTCCGCGTTCTACAAAAGCTACGCGATCGCAAAGCTGTTCGGCTTCATCCATATAATGGGTGGTAATAACCACAGTTGTTCCTGCATCGCGGATTTCCGTAATCAGGTCCCAGAGATTTCTGCGTGCCTGTGGATCTAGGCCTGTTGTAGGTTCATCTAAAAAAATAATCTTCGGTTGGTTAATGAGCGTTGTGGCTATAGAGAAGCGCTGCTTTTGTCCGCCTGAAAGCGCTTTATATTTAGCTTTGGCCTTGTCCTGGAGGTTTACTTTCTCCAGCATCTCCATGGGTTTAATGTTAGCGCCATATAAACCGGCAAAAAGTTCAATCAGTTCGATCAGGTTTAGATTTGGGTAATAACCAGCTGCCTGTAGCTGTACGCCAATAATCTGTTTAATATCCTGCGGCTGTTTGTCGACAGAAAAACCATCAACAATAATTTCACCCGATGTTTTCGCTCTCAAAGTTTCAATAATTTCAAGGGTAGTGGTTTTTCCGGCACCATTAGGGCCAAGCAGACCGAAAATTTCGTGCTCATATACCTCAAAACTAAGCCCTTGAACGGCCACAAAATCATCGTATTTTTTTACCAGGTCTTTAACACTGATAATGGCTTTTTTTGTTTCCATATTGCGAATGTAAGGAGCTTTGAATGAATAGGAAATGAATTTTTGAATACATAACCGAAAATGTCGGTGAAATGATGTTTTATACGGGCGAAAATAGATGATAAAAGAAATCTGCGGATCGGCAGCTTAATTTTTGCCGCAAATCCGCAGATTATTTATGCTTATTCCTTTAACCTCGCGCGCTGGTTTTTTACCTTAACCCTTCGCCTATCAGCCTACTACTTTAACACTACCAAATCAGCTGGCCTTTCATTACTTCAACGAAATCGTCGAATAAGTAACGCGAATCGTGCGGGCCTGGAGAAGACTCAGGGTGATATTGTACTGAAAATGCTTTTTTACCTTTAACGCGGATACCTTCAATAGATTTATCGTTTAAGTTAACGTGGGTAATCTCAACTTTGTCTGAGTTTTTAACCTCATCTGGAATTACACCAAAGCCGTGGTTCTGTGAAGTAACCTCGCAGTGGTTCTTGATAATATTTTTTACCGGGTGGTTTAATCCACGGTGGCCATTAAACATTTTCATGGTGCCGATACCGTTAGCTTCGGCCAATAACTGGTGACCTAAGCAGATACCAAACAATGGTTTATCAACTGCCAAAATTTCAGTGATTGTTTCTACAGCATAAGGCATTACCGATGGATCGCCAGGGCCATTTGAAATAAAGTAGCCATCAGGGTTAAATTTTTCCATTTCGGCAAAAGAGGTTTTAGCAGGGAAAACCTGAACATAGATATCGCGGTTTTCGAAATTGCGCAAAATATTTTTCTTGATACCTAAATCTAAAGCGGCAACTTTTAGGCTTGCTTCAGGGTTACCGTAAAAATAGGGTTGGGTGGTACTTACTTTAGAAGAAAGCTCTAAGCCTTCCATTGAAGGTACTTCAGCCAATTTTTGTTTTAACTCTTCAAGGTCGGTAATTTCAGAAGAAATAATTGCGTTCATTGCGCCTTTATCTCTAATGTGACGAACCAATGCACGTGTATCGATATCAGAAATGGCAACCAGGTTATCATTCTGGAAATAATCCTGAATAGATTCTGTTGCTTCTTTACGGCTATAAACAATGTTGTAATTTTTGCAAACTAAACCAGCAATTTTGATCGAACCTGATTCGATTTCGTCTTTATGGATACCATAATTACCAATGTGTGCATTGGTGGTAACCATTATCTGCCCAAAATAACTTGGATCTGTAAAAATTTCCTGGTAACCTGTCATCCCGGTATTAAAACAAATTTCGCCAGTAGTGGTGCCAATTTTTCCGGCCGCTTTGCCGTAAAAAACTGTGCCATCGGCCAGTAATAAAATCGCAGGTAACTTGGTGTAGTTAGTCATGGTAATTACAATATGGATTTTGATTTAAAAAAGAGTTGAAAAAAGAATGGCTTTCGGCATTAAAGCCGTTTTTGCAGGGTGCAAAAAAAGATGAATATATCCCTTCCATTTCGGGGTACAAAGATAGAATTTTAGATTGGGAATGTAAAGAGAAAAGTGAAATAAGGTGAAAGGTTTAGGGTGTAGGGCTTAAGATGGCTCAACCCTAAACCTTATGCCTCAAATCTTATACCTTTTTAAAGAAAAAACAATACTTTTGGCAACACAAAACAAATCCCATGTCGGTACATAAAGAAATCAAACGCATCACCACACACATTTTACAGGAAATGAAACAACGTGGTGAAAAAATATCTATGTTAACGGCCTACGATTATTCGATGGCAACTATCCTAGATGATGCTGGATTAGACGTTTTACTTGTTGGCGATTCTGCTTCGAATGTAATGGCTGGTCATGAAACTACTTTGCCTATAACGCTAGATCAGATGATTTATCATGCTGCATCTGTAATAAGAGCGGTTAAACGGGCTTTTGTTGTAGTTGATTTACCTTTCGGTTCTTATCAGGGAAACTCTAAGGAAGCTTTGAACTCGGCAATAAGGATTATGAAAGAATCGGGGGCTCATGGCGTTAAATTGGAAGGCGGCGAAGAAATTATCGAATCCGTTCAAAGAATCATCACAGCAGGAATCCCTGTAATGGGACACTTGGGCTTAACACCACAGTCTATTTATAAATTTGGCACCTATACTGTTCGCGCTAAGGAAGAAGAAGAAGCAAATAAGTTAAAAACAGATGTTTTGGCTTTACAGGCTGCTGGTTGCTTTGCAATCGTGTTGGAGAAAATTCCTGCTGCGCTAGGCAAAGAAGTTACAGAAAGCCTGCATATCCCGACTATTGGTATTGGTGCCGGACCAAACTGTGATGGACAGGTTTTGGTGGTAAATGATATGATTGGTTTAACCAAAGGATTTAAACCCCGTTTTTTGCGCCAATATATAAATCTTTATAACGAAATTTTGGGTGCGGCACAATCGTACATCCGCGATGTAAAGGGAAATGATTTCCCGAACGAAAAAGAACAGTATTAAGTCCTTAGTCTTAAGCCTGGAGTTCTGAGCCGGTTAATCGGTTTAAACAACCAATGATTAGTTTGCAATTTGCTTTAACAATCTAGCCATTCAACAATTGAACGCTCACTATTTTCAGTTAACCAATTTAATCAATTAACCAGTTCACCTTTACAATGCCAATTACCGATAAAGACATTCTTTTTGAAGACAATCATTTAATCGCTATTAACAAAAGGGCAGGTGACATTGTGCAGGTTGATGAAACTGGCGATGAGCCTTTGGATGAACAGGTAAAAAAGTATATCGCTAAAAAGTACAATAAACCCAATGGTGCTTTTTTAGGGGTAGTACACCGTTTAGACCGACCGGTGAGTGGTGTAATTTTGTTTGCTAAAACCAGTAAGGCTTTAGAACGGATGAATGCTGTTTTTAAAAACAGGGAAGTAAAGAAAACCTATTGGGCGGTGGTGAAGAACAAACCGCAGAAAGAATCGGCTACTTTGGTGCATTGGCTGGTTAAAAACCCACAGAAAAATGTGGTTTCCTATTATAATACAGAAGTTACTGGCAGCCAGCGGGCCGAGCTTTCTTATAAAGTAAAAGCCAAGGTTGGCGATTATTATCTTTTGGAAGTTGATCCTTTAACAGGCCGCTCGCACCAGATTAGGGTTCAGCTATCATCAATGGGCTGCCCGATTATGGGTGATAATAAATATGGCTATCCGAGGGGAAGCAGAAAAGGAAGTATTTGCCTACATGCACGGCGCTTACAGTTTATACACCCAGTAAAAAAAGAACCTGTAAACATATTCGCTAAATTACCTGTTGATGGGTTTTGGGAACGGTTTGAAGATTTATAGACTAAATTATCTCTCGATTAATCGGACTTTTAAGGATTTGGCACAATATTTAGTCATGTTTCGGCTAAAAACTAAATCCATCATGAAAAACACCTTCTTATCAATTGCCGCAGTAGGCATGCTGGCTTCTACATTAGTATCCTGCGATAGTACTAAAAAAACGGAAACAACTAAAGACTCAAGCGAAATTTCTGCTAATGGAGACACCATTACGAAAGTGACTACAAAAACAACTGAAACCGTTAAAACAGAAGTTCCGACTTTCTCAAGTGAAGAAGTAAATAAAGGCCTTGCTGAGTATAGCAAATTAAAAGACGAATATGTTGCGGCAGTAAAAAGTAAAAATGCTGCTGAAATTAAAGCCATAAGCGATAAATACACTGCTTGGGCGAATCAGGCAACAGGCTGGGCAAGCAAGCTAAAGCCAGATGAAATACAAAAATATTCTGATTACGTACTTAAGTTAAGTGAAGAATGGACGGAAGCTGCAAAAGACGCTTTAAAGTAATTTTAAAATAATAAGAAAACTGGTCATAATGCGGGCTAGAAACTGTCACGTTGAGCCTGTCGAAACGCCTTAAATATATTTTAAGTGTCCTTCAACAGGCTCAGGATGACAATGCTATTTAAGTATGCAACCTCTTTTATTTACATTCTATTTTATCAAAAGTCATCGATCCATCAAACTTTAGTTTGCTTAGGTCTTTGAACTTGGTTTCCCCTTTTTCTTCCTGCACATCGCCAAATCCCTCCGCTATCTGGTTACCCTTTTTCAAAAAAGCCACTTCTCTAATAGATGTTTTGCCTTCAGACTGAAAAATATAGTTCGCAATTATGGTATCACCTTTAACAATTCCGGTTATAGTACCTGCATTTTTATCTTTTTCGTACAAATTATAACCTAGTGTACCTGTTACCTTATTATCCTCTGTTTTTAACGATAGGATGGCAGTATCTCTGTTTTTAATGTACTGGTAGCACCGGATAGAATCGGGGTTTGCCGATGCATTGGCTACTATGGTGGAATCGATTTTGGCCTGTGTTTTTTTTGCTGTGCCGCCCTGGCAAGATGCCATGAATAAAGCCGTTGCTCCTAGTATTGGGATGATGTTTTTCATTAAGATATATTCTTTTCTTATCAGATTGATTTTTTATTATTAAGCAAAGCCTTTGCCAAAAAAATTAGTCAACCTGTGCCGAACTTTATATCGGAATTAAGTTGTACTAAATATAGGGGCAACGTGATAAGTCTATTTGGGAAGTTTTATTTTAAAAAAACAACGAAATGGTGGTTCCTTTGTGTTCTTCAGATTTAATATCGACTTCTATTTTATGGAAACGGGCAATACTTTGCACAATAGCGAGCCCTAAGCCAAAGCCATTTTCTTCGGTATTTCCCCTTTTAAAACGATCGAATGCATTTTCTACAAGTGCCATACTCATGCCAGATCCAGTATCGCTAATGGAAAGGATATATTTTTCTGCTTCGGTTTTATCCGTTATGGTAATGGAACCGCCCACAACATTGTACTTTATCGCATTATTGATGATGTTGATTAAAAGTGTATGTATCAATGCTTTATTTCCTGTGAAATGGAAATCCTTTGAAAGATTAGCACTATAACTGATGTTTTTATCCACTATTCGATCTTCCAGATCTTCATATATATCATCTATTTCGCGTTTGAGGCTAATTTCTTCCGTTTTTAGGTATTGATTGTTTTCAACTTTCGAAATAAGTAACAAGCTGTTGATAATCACCTTTAATCGGTTCAGGGTTTTTAACGACGCGTATATCTTATTTTCATGCTCTACAGGAATACCCGGTGTGTTAAGCATATTTTCGAAGCGTGTACTTAAAATTGAAATTGGGGTAAGTAGTTCGTGCGAAACGTTAGCAATAAACTGCTTTTCTAAGGCGAAAAGTGTGTTTATTTTACGCATAAGAGAATTTATGCTGTTATCCAGGATTTTGAAATCGTTGGTAGTGGTTGGTATATTCTGATAGTTGTAGTGAGATGGATCGTCGACCAGATTAATTTTTTTATCGATTATTAGATAAAAAGGTTTCAATAAGAAGTTGGAAAAAGTAAAGTCGGTTACTAGGGTAATAAGTAAGGCAGCCACCAGTACAATCAGCATGTAAAAACGGATCGAATTTTTAATGGACTGGAGCGCCGTCATGGTTTCTCCAATCTCCAGGTTATACCAGTTTGTATGATAAGAAAATTTATAATTCAGAATTCTGTATACTTCAATATCACCTTCAATTTCCCTCTTTTCTGTAAATACCTTTGCTGTAGAATCTTTTTGATTGTCTGGAATGTCTGTTAAAACAATAAATTCTTCTTTTAATATGTTATAATCGGTAAAAGATTGTTGTTTATTTAATAGGCTGTCAATTTCATCATCATTTAAGTGCTTAATAATTTTATTCTTTTTTTTGATCAGGCGGTTATCAAACTGGTTGTAGGCAAGTCTGTCAAGCGAAAATAAAATGATGGCACCCAACACCAAGATGATGGCAATTTTAGTTATCGCATTATATAAAGAAAATTTAACCTGTAACTTCATTTATATGGATATGATGTTTGATGTAAAATAGGGGGATGGTTTATTGGGCATTGGGTTAACTGGTTAATTGTTTAAAACGGTTAACTGAATTTTTGTATTTTCTAAATCCCTAACCGCAAACTGCTGACTGAAAATTGCAACCCATTAAGCTTCCAGCCCCCAACTGATTAGCAATTAATCCTGTATCCAATACTCCTTACCGTTTCAAACCAATCTATTGAGCTAATCCCTGCAAGTTTTTTTCGCAGGTTTTTAACATGTACATCTACAAAGTTAGAATCAGAATTAACTTCTAAAATGTCACCCCAAACATGCTCAGTTAAGCTCATTCTCGATACCACGCGGTTTTTGTTCAACACCAAATAGTTAAATATTTCGAATTCCTTTTTGGTAAGGTTTAATCTTTCATCACCAAAAGAAACGGTTCTATTCTGGATATTGAGCAAAAAGTTATGAATGTTTACCTCGTTTTTCTCTAATTTGTGTTTCCTACGGGTAATAGCATGCATACGTGCTAAAAGTTCGTTTAACGAAAATGGCTTTGGTAAATAATCATCTGCACCTTCATCAAGGCCTTTAATACGGTCGTCGACAGCACTACGGGCAGTTAAAATGATTACAGCATCATCTCGGTCTTTCGTAGATTTTAATTGTTTTAAAATGTCGAAACCATCGCCATCTGGCAAGCCCAGATCTAATAAAATGAAATCGTAATTGTTTACAAATATCTTTTCTTCTGCAGAAGATTTTTTCCAGGCATGTTCTACAATAAATCCTTCTTTACTCAAGAATTCATCCATTTCTAGCGCCAGGCTTTTTTCATCTTCAACGATTAATACATTCATTTCAGCTAACAGTTAGTAGTTTTATTTTTCAGCATTTTAAGCTATACCTTATGCTTTTACCCTGCAACTAAGTTAATGTTTTTTAAGATGGTCTTGCAAGCTTCTTTAATTTCTTCTTTTGTAATAATTAAAGGAGGGGCAATGCGCATAGAATTGCTGCAATGTAAAAACCAGTCTGATAATACGCCGTCTAAGATACAGGCATCGATGATTTTTTTATTGATCTCGAAATTCTCAAACTCAACAGCAAGCATTAAACCTTTTCCTCTAATTTCTTTAATGGCGGGATGTTGAAGGAGCTGTTTAAACAATTGCCCTTTTTCTTCTACTTCGTCAACAATGAGATCATCAACCAAGGTGCGTAAGGTTGCCAAGCCAGCAGCGCAACAAACCGGATGACCACCAAAAGTAGTCATATGGCCCAAAATTGGTGTGTGCGATAATACCGACATTATTTCCAATGAACTGATAAAAGCGCCAATTGGCATTCCACCACCAATTCCTTTCGCCAGAAGCAGTACATCGGGCACAACATTATAATGCTGGAAGGCGAACATTTTACCGCTGCGGCCAAAGCCAGATTGTATTTCATCGAAGATTAATAAAGTTCCGGTTTCTGTGCATTTTGCCCGCAAAGCCTGCATATAGTTTAAATCAGCAACCCTTATTCCAGCTTCGCCTTGTATAGGCTCGATAAAAACCGCAGCAATTTCTGAAGTGATTTTTTCGAGATCATCAACTTTGTTATGTTCAATAAAACTTACATGAGGCAAGAAAGGGCCATAGCCAGAAGAGTAGAAATCACTTTCCATTAAACTTTCTGCTCCTTGTGTGCTGCCGTGGTAAGCATTTTTGCAGGCAATAAACCCTTTTCTGCCGGTATATCGTTTAGCCAGCTTCATGGCACCTTCTACAGCCTCAGTTCCTGAGTTTAAAAAGTAGGTGCAGCTTAAACTTTTGGGTAAAATATCGGCAAGGGCTTTGGCAAAATTTACCTGAGGCGTTTGCACGTATTCGCCATAAACCATCAGGTGCATATAGGTTTCTGTCTGATCTTGAATAGCCTTCACTACCGCAGGATGGCAATGGCCAACATTACTTACACCAATACCGGCAATAAGATCGATATGTTTTTTGTCCTGCGCATCGTAAATGTAGATTCCTTTTGCCCTTACAAATTCGAGCATAAGTGGCTCTGGAGAGGTTTGTGCATTGTGTTGTAAAAACAACTGACGTTGGGTAAGCATGGCACAAAAGTACGGAATTGAAAGAGTGCTTTAAAACAAAAAAGACCTACATTGCTGTAAGTCTTTTTTGTTTATTGCTTTTGGCCGCCTTTAAATCTATTGAGTAACTCACGTTTAAAACCTTCCTGCGCCCGATAAAACTTTCCAACAATTTTTATCGGTAATACTGATTTAAGTTTATTGTAATATTTTTTATCAAGATTAAGATCTTTTTGCTTGAAATCGAATTCGCTGGTAATTAAACTTTGCACCTGTGCATCGGTTAGATTATCTATTTCAGTTGTTTTTCTGAAAGAGATCATTTTCTGCATCCGTTCTTTGCGTAAAGCAGTTTGTTCGGCCTGCATATCGTTATAAATTGGCCAGAAAATCTTAGCCTCTTCTGGCGATAAATCCAGTTTTTGAGTGAAAAAAGCTATTTTAAGTGATTCTATTTCTTCTGCCTTTGGTCTTTGTGCCAATAGGCTTGTAGGTAATAAAAACATTAAAGCAACAAAAAGTAAATTCTTCATTTCTTAATTATTTAGTTCCTGAGATAAATCACTTGAAGAGAAATTACTCAGGATGTAGTTTTCCATTTCTGTATCTGAGGCAGAAGTAGTTTTTGTATTAGGTGATGTAGTATTTTGCGCTTCTAAATGATCAATGATTGTACTTTCATCAATATCATATAACAGTTGTTCGTTTATAGCTTCCGGTGATTGTACCTGTTGAGCTGTAGTAATTGAGCTGTTCTGGTAAAAATAAATACCAAAGGAGGTCATTAATAAGAAACACGCCGCACTTGTATATTTAACAATGTTGCGTCTCCATAAAGGAATCACTTTAACTTCCTTTTTAGGCGCTGATGCTGCAATCCTATCGGCAATTCTATTCTGCAGCGTGTCGAAATAATTTTCGGGTACTGCAAAGGCTTGTTCTGCCTTAGGCATTTCGGAAAGGGCAACCCGGGTTTGAATGCGTTCCGTTAAATCTTCGAAATAATTCTGCGGAACTTCAAAATTATTGTCACTGGTTTTCTGTTTCAATCCATTTAAAAAGACACCAGAAAAAATGGCCTCATCACAATTTTCGAAATATCCATCAGGAACGGAGAAAGGATTGCGTTTCCCCATTGCCGCAAGTGCAGGGGCTTCGTTCATCCAATCGTTATTTTCTATATTTTCGTTCATCACAGATATATGATACAATTAAAGTGAAAAGGTTTAATAGTCTATTTCATCATTTGTAATAAAAGCTTCAATTTTTTTTGCGGCAATGTGAAATGATGCCTTTAGCGCGCCTACCGAGGTTCCTAAAACCTCCGAAATCTCTTCATATTTCATATCATCAAAATATTTCATGTTGAAGATAATCCGTTGTTTTTCGGGTAGGGTAAGGATTGCTTTTTGCAGTTTAAGCTCAAGCTTATCGCCGTTAAAATAAGATGATGCTACCAGATTATCGGCCAGTTCAGATGAAACTTCATCTAAAGGGGTATTGTTTTTTTGTTTTTGCTTGTTTAAAAAAGTAATTGATTCGTTTGTAGCAATGCGGTATATCCAGGTGTACAATTGTGAATCACTTCTGAATTTATCAAGGTTTTTCCAAACTTTAACAAATACTTCCTGCAAAAGGTCGTCGCAGTCGTCGTGGTTTATCACCAATCTCCTAATGTGCCAATATATTTTTTGCTGGTATTTTTTTAATAACAGGTTAAAGGCTTCATTACGCGTGCGCTCGACAGCAAACATGGTAAGGATTTCTGAATCTTCAACTTGTTTCATTTATGATAATTATAAAACCAAAAAGACACTAAATACACAAAGGTTTGGTTATGCTTAGTGCTCTTGGTGTCTTTGTGGTTAAATTTTAAATTCTATTTTTTTCTGCCAATTACTTTTTGAACAGCTTCAACAATGTTTACAGCATCTAAGCCATATTTAGACATTAACTGATCTGGTGTTCCGCTTTCGCCAAAAGTATCGTTAGTGGCTACAAACTCTTGTGGAGTTGGCAATTCAGTAGTTAACAAGCGTGCTACGCTTTCGCCCAGGCCACCAAATTTATTGTGCTCTTCGCAGGTAACCACACAACCTGTTTTCTTAACTGATTTTAAGATGGCTTCGTCATCCAAAGGTTTAATGGTGTGGATATTAATGATTTCAGCGTCAATACCCAATTCAGCTAATTTTTCACCAGCCTCAATCGCTTTCCAAACCATATGGCCTGTAGCAATAATAGTCACATCAGTACCTTCGTTAACCATCCATGCTTTACCGATCTCAAATTTTTGATCCGGATCTGTAAAAACAGGGATTACCGGGCGACCAAAACGTAAATAAACCGGGCCTTCATATTCTGCAATGGCTATTGTTGCTGCTTTAGTCTGGTTGTAATCGCAAGGATTGATTACTACCATTCCCGGCAACATTTTCATTAAACCGATATCTTCTAAGATCTGGTGTGTTGCACCATCTTCGCCTAAGGTTAAACCAGCATGTGATGCACAGATTTTAACGTTTTTGTTAGAATAAGCTACCGATTGACGGATCTGATCGTAAACACGGCCAGTAGAGAAGTTGGCAAAAGTGCCTGTAAAAGGAATTTTACCGCCTATGGTCATACCTGCTGCAATACCGATCATGTTTGCTTCAGCAATACCAACTTGCGTAAAACGCTCAGGAAAATCTTTAATAAAAGCATCCATTTTAAGCGATCCAACTAAATCGGCACATAAGGCAACCACATTTTCGTTTTTCTTTCCAGCCTCATGTAGACCAGCACCAAAACCCGAACGTGTATCTTTTTTTTCTGTATATGTATATTTTTTCATACCTCAAACCCCTAAAGGGGCTTTATTTGTAGTTAAAATTAAAAGTTATTTACTCCCCCTTCAAGGGGTAAGGGGGGTTAATAGTCCCCTAAAGTTTCTGGTAGTTGCGCTAACGCTGCTGCTAATTGCTCATCATTTGGCGCTGTACCATGCCATTTGTGTGTACCCATCATATAATCTACACCAGCACCCATCTGCGTGCTCATTAAATTCAAAATAGGTTTGCCTTTTCCGGTTAAGGTTTTAGCATAATGTAAACCTTCAACTATAGCTTGCATATCATTACCATCTGTATTAATTACATGCCATCCGAAAGCTTCGAATTTAGCCTGTAAATCATCTAAAGCAAGAACTTTGCTTGTAGGGCCATCAATTTGCTGTCCGTTGTAATCAACCGATGCGATTAAATGGTCAACTTTGTTAAATGGGGCGAACATAGCTGCTTCCCAGTTTTGTCCTTCCTGTAATTCTCCATCACCCAATAAGGCAAAAATGATAGATTTATCGCCATTTAGCCTTTTAGCTAATGCAGCACCAATGGCAACTGATAAGCCTTGACCTAATGAACCTGAAGCAATGCGGATACCAGGCAAATGTTCATGTGTAGTTGGATGACCTTGTAATCTGGAATCTAGTTTACGGAAAGTTGCCAGTTCGCTTTTGTCGAAAAAACCAGCATGAGCCAATGTGCTATACCAAACAGGGGAAATATGTCCGTTCGAAAGGAAGAATAAATCTTCGCCTGCACCTTCCATCGTGAAGTCGGTTTTGTAGTTCATTACTTCAAAGTATAATGCAGTGAAAAAATCTGTGCACCCAAGTGAGGCACCAGGGTGGCCAGACTGACATCCGTGAACCATTCTTACGATATCTCTTCTGATTTGAGAGGCAATATCTTCTAGCTCTTTAATTGTATGTTTCATTAAAATAAGAGGTTGTTGTTATATAACAAAGGTAATATTTTACCCGCTATATCATAATTAGTTATTGATTAAATTGAGTACTTGTTGTGTTGGGTTTTTGGTGTCAACTTTTTTGATGATACGGATAATTTTTCCATCGCCATCTATAATGAAAGTAGTGCGAACTGTACCCATATATTTTTTGCCATACATGTTTTTCTCTGCCCAAACACCATAGTCATTTACAATTTTCTGATCGGTATCTGCCAGTAAGGTAAATGGCAAATTATGCTTGGTTACAAATTTATGATGCGATTTTTCATCATCAACGCTAACGCCTAAAACTACAATGCCTTTGGCCTGTAAACCTTGATAGTTATCTCTGAAATCACAAGCTTCGGCGGTACAGCCAGGAGTATCGTCTTTTGGATAAAAGTAAAGCACAACTGTTTTGCCTTTATAATCGCTTAAAGAAACATCAATACCGTTTTGATCTTTTGATGTAATTGCTGGTGCTTGATCACCTTCTTTTAATTCTGCCATAATTATTGGTTAATCGGTTAACTTTTTGAATCGGTTAATCGTTATTGTTAACCGCTGTGCAATTTAAACAGTTTAAGCTGTTATAGTGTTCTATATATGTTAAAAGATGACATTTTTAGCTTAAAACATGGGTTTTGACATCAATTTGAGCTTGAAATCCCATAATTTTAAGCATCTTATTGCTATTTAAAAAATGTTACCGTGTATTTTCGTGTATTTTCTTTCATGTCTGCTACAACCAGTTCAAGCGTATGTTTTCCAGAAGCGGTTCTTTCGTCGAAACTGTGCCACAATGTTGCCGTTTTAGTATCGAATTCCATCAAAGTCCATTTGCCATCGATATAGCCATTAAAGCTTTTTATTCCAGATAGGTTATCGCTGATCCTAAAAAATATTTTCGGCAAACCTGCCATGTTTTTCCCTTCTGAGATATTAACGGGTACTATTCTCGGCGCAATGGTATCGATGGCAATATAAAAGCTGCCAAAGTTTTTTGGAGTAGCCTTAACATAACCATTTTCGAAAAATCCGCCTTGAGATGAACCGTTAGAATTTACGATTAATGCTTTACTCTTCAGGTTCTCCGGTAGATTATCAGCCTTGATTGAGATATCGAAACCAACATGCAGTGGCGTATACTTATTGTGAATCTGATGTACGGCCGACCAGGCATTACCAGCTGGTTTAGGCAGTTTTTTATAAGTGAAATTTAAATCACTGTACAATGTTCCTTGTTGAAAAACTATCTTAACGTCGTCGGTATTAAATTCATTCACTTTATTATATGGATAAATTATCCCCGCAGGAACACTTGCTTTTGCTATTGGCGCTAAGCCCGCATTTACTGTGAAAGATAAAACAGACGAATTTCCTTTGGAATCGGTAACGATATAACTAAGCTGATGTGTAGCACCATCATTGAAATTAATCCTCCCGCTATTGACTAAGCCACTATAAATTTTTAAAGGGTTACCAGGCTCAACAAAACTTTTCTGGATACTTACTTTAGTATTTAAGTAGGTAGGATAATCAATATGCGAATTAATCGCTTTACTGTCTTCGAAAGCAAAACGTTCAAGAGCAGAAGTGTATACTTTCTTACCATCTACTTCTAACTGAATGGAGTATACTCCATTGGTGCCCGATAAACCATTATGCCTGTCGGTTGCCACGATACCGAAGCCAACCTCGCCTGTTAAACTAATAGGTGCAGTGGCCTTATAACTGCCATTTGTTCCACTAATGCTAATGGCTTGTTTTGCTATATTTTCGTTAAAGGTTTTGCCATTTAAGCGATATACATACAAGCCATGAATAACAGGCGGAATATTATCGGGAATGATGATCCCAAAAAACTGCGGATTTATGGTTTCTTCAGTTTTGGTATCTCTGATTTCGAAATGTAAATGTGGACCGCCTGAGCTGCCACGGTTACCAGACCAGGCAATAATTTCGCCTTTATGTACCGGAATTAATGTAGCATCAGGAAATTCATCAATCTCAAAAGACTTCTTTTCATATTCGAGATTTTTAACAATTGTGGCAATTTTTGGGGCGAAACGCTGTAAATGGCCATAAACTGTAGTAAAACCATTAGGATGATTGATGTACAATGCCTGCCCAAAACCACTGTTCTGAACCCTTAGGCGCGAAATATATCCATCCGCAACTGCGTAAACGGGATAACCTTCGCGTTGGTTGGTTCTGAAATCAATTCCAGAATGAAAGTGGTTGCCTCTGAGCTCTCCAAAAGAACCTGCTAGGGCAGGAGGGGTGATATCCAGAGGCTGTCTGAAATCTGTAATTGGATATTTGTTATTACTGAAAATCTGTTGCGCCTGAACAAAGGTTGAAGCAAATAAAAGGCAAATTGAAATGGAAAATTTGAACTTGTATTGGATCGGGTTTTTAATCATTCGTTACTTTACATCAAAATTTAAAAGTTGCTTTCCTTCTAACCAGGCTTCCAGTTTATCGCCCTTATTTATTTTTCCGACGCCCTGGGGCGTTCCGGTAAAAATTAGATCGCCTTTTTTTAAAGTAATATATTGGGAAACAAAGCTGATTATCTTCTCGAACGAGAATAACAAATCTTTAGTATGGCCAATCTGCCTGCTTTCGTCGTTTATTTTTAACTCGAAATTTAAATTGTAAAGATCTTCAAAATCACTTTTAGGAAGAAAAACGCTAATGGGGGCAGAATTGTCGAATGCTTTGGCCAGCTCCCAGGGTAATCCTTTTTCTTTGTGCCTGCTCTGGATATCACGTGCTGTAAAGTCGATGCCTAAACCTAGTTCGTCATAATAATTAGTCGCAAACTTTTCGGCAATGTGTTTTCCTTCCTTACAGATTTTTAACACAACTTCCAGTTCGTAGTGAATATCATCAGAGAAATCGGGTAGATAAAAAGGTTTATTATCTTTTAAAACTGCTGTATCAGGTTTTAGGAAAATTACTGGTGTGGTTGGAACCGGGTTGTTCAGTTCTTTTGCATGTTCGGCATAGTTTCTGCCAATGGCGATGATTTTCATTCTTAAGAATATGAAATATGATAAAATAGACAGGAATTAAATCCACATCAATCAAAAATAGAAAAGAAAATGGTGTTATAAAACTGAGATCCGTTTTACCTGGCTTTCAGAACCAGCAATAACCCTTAAAAAGTAAATGCCTGGGTTAATTCTATTCGGAATAACAAAACTTTTGGTCTGTTCGCCTGTATTTAAGCGTTCATTTAAAAGTGTTGCCACTTCATTTCCCAATAAATCGATGATTTTGATCGTAGTTTGGGTGCCATCTTTTCCTATAGATAAAACGATATTTAATTGATCTTCTACTGGATTAGGATATATTTTTACGATGCTTAACAATTTATCTTTCGCTACAACTGTTGCATTCTTAGGGGTTGTAGCATAAGTATTGAACATCCCAGAACCACCTACAGTCATATAAAGCGGCTTGTAGGGCGTGATATTGGCTTTAATTTCAGGAATCCGGCTTGTTTTTTTTGTTCTGTTTTTTAAGCTGATGTGAATGCTATCAGTTTGTTGCGACCAAGAGTTTACGCTGCACAGCAAAACAATGCACAATGTGCATGCAAGTTTTGTGAGTAACGTTATCTTAGTGTAGGGTTTCATCAAATTGGTATAGCAAATGTATTAATTTAAAACAAAGAAATTAAACATTTTGTTTAAAACCCATAATTTAACACAATTTAACAATAAAATTTAATTTTCATAGTGTTAAAAATACACAATAATTTGGTTGTTAAATTGTTATAGTTAGTTTACTTTTGCCGCACTAAAATAATCAACGAAGTGTCAAATCATAAAAATGTCAACGCGTTAACCGCCGGCGGTGTTCTAATTAGTTTAGGAATTGTGTTCGGTGATATTGGTACATCACCCCTATATACCTTAAATGCAATTTTTACAACAATTTTAGGTGGTAAGCAAGATATCAATCCAACAAATGTGCTAGGCGTTTTATCCTGTATCATTTGGACATTAACCCTACAAACCACCATTAAGTATGTTATTATAACGCTAAGAGCCGATAATAAGGGCGAGGGTGGTATTTTCTCTTTATTCTCCCTGGTGCGCAAAAAGGCTAAATGGCTGGTGGTTCCGGCCGTTGTAGGGGGCTGTGCATTACTTGCAGATGGTATTATCACACCCAGTATTACCGTAACATCGGCAATTGAAGGGCTTACCAATAAGTTTGAGGTACCGGTTATTCCAATTGTACTAACCATTTTAACTATCTTATTTGTTATCCAGCAGTTCGGAACCAATTTGGTAGGGAAGCTATTTGGTCCGGTCATGTTTGTTTGGTTTGCTGTTTTGGGTGTTTTAGGTGTGTCTTTTATTGTAAAGGATTTCAGCATCCTAAAGGCATTTAATCCATACTATGCTATTCATTTACTGGTTACCAATAAACTAGCATTTTTAATTCTGGGCGGTGTCTTTTTATGTACAACAGGGGCAGAGGCTTTATATTCTGACTTGGGGCATTGCGGTAGAAATAACATTAGAACCAGTTGGATTTTTGTGAAACTTACCCTTATTCTAAACTATTTGGGGCAGGGTGTTTGGATTTTGCAGAACAGTGGGAGTTACGTTCCTGGGGCAAAGATGAATCCGTTTTTCCAGATCGTTCCAGATCAGTTTCAGATCCCAATGGTTATACTGGCTACAATGGCAGCAGTAATTGCCAGTCAGGCTTTAATTAGTGGCTCTTTTACCTTAATTGCCGAGGCAGTGCGCTTAAATCTTTGGCCTAAAATTAAAATTGTTTACCCATCAGTTTCTAAAGGCCAGTTATATGTTCCTTCGATTAACTGGATGTTATGGATTGGTTGCTGTGGCATTGTATTGTTGTTCCAAAAAGCAGAGAAAATGGATGCAGCCTATGGTTTATCAATTACGATAGCCATGTTAATGACCACTATTTTGGTGAGTTTTTATTTGAGAAGTAAACGTTTTCCGAAATATTTAATAGCCTTATTCTTTTTTACTTACGTCATTATTGAGGGTACATTTTTGATCAGTAATTTAACCAAATTCTTACATGGTGGTTGGGTAACGGTATTAATCGGCTCGTTACTATTTACCGTGATGTGGAGTTGGTTTGTGGCCCGAAAAATCAAAAACCGCTTTGTTAAATATGTCGAAATTGAAGATTATTATGAGATTTTAACTGAATTAAGCAGCGATGAATCGGTTCCAAAATACTCTTCTCAGCTGGTTTATTTAACCAGCGCTAACTTTAAAACGGAGATCGAATCGAAGATTATCTATTCCATTATTCAAAAGGAACCAAAACGTGCTGATGTATACTGGTTGGTACACGTTGATGTAATGGACGAGCCATATACTTTAGATTATAAGGTTGAATTCCTAATTCCGGGCAAGTTAATCAGAATCGACTTTAGGTTAGGTTTCAGGATTGAACAACGTGTAAATTTATTGTATCGTAAAGTGGTTGAAGAGTTAGTGAAAAATGGAGAGATCGATATTACGAGCCAGTATACCTCGTTAAACAAACATAAAATTGCAGGCGATTTCAGGTTTGTTCTTTTAGAAAAACATTTATCTAAGTTTACCAAGTTGAGTTTCTACGAGAGGCAGATTATGGATTACTATTTTATCCTTAAAAAATTAAGTTTGTCTGAAGAGCGAAGTTTTGGTTTGGATAGCAGTTATGTTGATGTAGAGAAAGTTCCATTAATTTTCGTTACACCAGATGATATTGAATTAAACAGGTTGCCAGTTTAATTAATGAGAAAAGCGATCATGATAATGGGAATCGGCTTGTTTTTAGCTGGCCCCATAGCAAAAATATATCATCTAGACCATGCCAATAATTATATGATAGCATCTGGATTAGGGTTGGTGATGATTACCGCTCTGGCCTTTATAAAGAAGAAATAAATATAATCCTCTTTCTATTAAAGAAAGGGGATTTTTGTTTCAATAAAAAACTTATCCTCATCCCATTTGCGCTATCGGTTGGTGTCTCACCAACCGAAACAATCAATCCCTAAAATGTGTTAGTATCTTGAATTGATCAATTCCTGTTTCATAAAAGTTTGCGCTACTCCATTTATAGTCTTCAGGATAGGTACATAAATTCCATTTCTCTTTAATTGGATTATCATGTATATAATCTAATTTTTGAATCAAAATGCTTTCTCTACTTAATGGAATGGCTAATGGATCTCTTTTCCAGAATTGAAAAATCCTATCGCTCTTTTGAGAACGGTATTGATTTATAAGTGTAGGATTATTAACCATTAAATATTTTCTGAACTGGTGCGCTGTGAATTTAGTGAAGCTTGCTGCTGGAGCTTCTTTTCTATTTAATTTGAGCATGTTCCAGATTAAATGAATATGATTAGGCATAATGCCATAACCATAAACTTCAATAAGTTTTTGATCGACTAAAAATTTCAGCGAATTTATGATGATCATTTTTAAGTTATCATCTATTAATAAATGAGCAAAACTGCAGATGGTATTGGTATAAAAATATGGATAATGATAATCCATTTGTCCCTGTCTTTTGTGGAAAATATTCATAATTTATTCGTATTTGAGTTGCAGGGACAACTTTTATACAATATACAGATATTCCAATTATTATCAAATTTTTTCGGTCGGTGAGACACCGACCGATAGCGTAATGAGTAATTAAGTAACAGCTTATAGCTTTCCCCTTAAATATTTACTCATTGTATTGGTATAGTTATCATCAAAGCCTATAGCAGAAATTTCCTTATACTTTATCTTTGTCAGTTCATCATCCAGATAACCTGCGGGATCGAAGTTCAGAATTTTTAAACTTCTTTTTTTCACTTTTACAATCTCACCGATTTTAAAAAAGAATCTTTTATTGTTTTCGTTTTCTACAACACAGTTTAACTTTGTGTTTTTTATAGAATTGAAAATGGTTTCCCAGCTTTCTAAATCAATTTGGTAAGGCATTTCGATCAGCTTTTTCTGTCCCTCCTGTTCCATTATAGCATCGAAAAATTGATCATAATTGTTGTGCCTGATTTTGATAATAGAAGATATTGGGAAAATGGCAAATCCGTTAAACAGAAAATCATCGTTCTCTTTAAGGAAAACGAAATCAAATGAGTGACCTAAGATATAACCGTGAGAAAGTGCGTAATATTTGTTACCAACGTCTCTTTTAATTTTGACATAGTTTTTCTCTTCCTGAAGTTTCTCTATTTTCTCAAAAATTGTCATATCATTCATCTATAGCTTAAATCTCTGGATTTGCCAATTTACTATGCTTGTAACCGTAGGCAAAATAAACCACAAGCCCTACTACCAGCCAGATGCCAAAACCAATCCAGTTCGAAATGCCAAGCTCGCACATCATGTACAAACAGCTGATCAGCCCTAAAACTGGAATTAACGATAAGTTCTTGGTAATGCAATAGTAGGTAATGATTACACAGATGATCAAGAAAATCCACATTGGAATTTTGTGTTTAAATAAACCCCAGCCACTTTCGTATTTCTTTTCTATAGGTACTTTGGAAGTTGAAATAAACTGCTCGTAACGATCAGCAGGTAATGCACTTAGATAAGATTCTGCATCTACTTTTTCTGCCAATAAAATTTGTGGTGCAGCATTCTTAACAATTTCTTCTTTAACAATTTTCAGCTCATCGCCACTTAAAGAAGTAACAAAAGTTACGGTTTGGATGGTTTTAGGCGAATTGAAAAAGAATGCTTTTGTTTCTTTCCCATATTTGGTGAATGCAAAAATTATGGTCGCAATTAATATAATCGGAATAATAAACTTACTATTTATGTAAGGTATTTTGAATTTCCCACGTTGAACATCGGGCCTGTTCTGTAATACTAAAACCCCTGCACAAACCAATACGAAAGCAAAAAGTGTTCCGATAGAACAGAGATCGGTAACGATGGTCAGATTCATAAACAATGATGGTACAGCCACTACAAAGCCTACTACAATAGTTGCAAATGAAGGTGTTTTGTATTTCGGGTGAATTTTAGAAAAAGATTTAGGTAATAGCCCATCTCTGCTCATACTCATCCAGATACGTGGTTGACCCATCTGAAAAACCAAGAGCACACTGGCCATTGCAAATACGGCACTTACGGCAATAATACCGCTCATTAATTTTAAGTTAATCTGATCAAAAACGAATGCTAACGGATCGCCAACGGCTAAGGTATCCGATTTAACAATGCCGGTTAAAACCAATGCGATAGCTACATAAAGGATGGTGCAGATAATAATCGCCCACATCATTCCACGAGGTAAATCGCGTTGAGGGTTTTTACATTCTTCAGCCGTTGTAGAAATGGCATCGAAACCGATATAAGCAAAAAAAACTGCCGAAACCCCCTTTAAAATTCCAGAAACTCCGTTTGGAGCAAATGGATCCCAGTTTTTTGTATCTACATAAAATATACCCACGGCCAATACCAAAAGAATTACCGCAAGTTTAACCACCACCATGGCGTTACTGGCATTACGGCTCTCTTTCATACCGCGGTAAATTAACCAGGTAATTAAAATGATAATGCCTAGAGCAGGAATATCTGCAACGAGGTGAAAACCACCGATTTTCGGAGCGGTAAGCCACGCATTATTGGCCAAAGCTGTAGCCGAATCTAAATCTGCTAGGTTTTTGCCAGCTGCTAAAAGCGCCTCAGCATGTTTATGTCCGTTATAAGCACTGAGATAATCCATTGTCATCCAATCGGGTACATGGATGCCATCTATGCCTAAAGGAGGTATTTTTATGGTAGAGAGTAATCCTGTAAAGTAATCAGACCAGGATATGGCTACCGTAATATTACCGATGGAATACTCCATAATGAGCGACCACCCGATAATCCAGGCAATCAATTCGCCAAAGGCCACATAAGAATAGGTATAGGCACTACCAGAAACGGGCACCATTGATGCAAACTCTGCGTAAGCAAAGGCCGCAAAACTACAGGCTACTGCAGTAAAAATAAATAAAAAGATTACTGCCGGACCACCATCTGCACTTGCCTTGCCAATCGTACTAAAAATTCCTGCTCCAATAATCGCTGCAATTCCAAAAGCTGTTAAATCGCGTACACCGAGTGTTTTATGTAGTGTATTTTCATGGTCGCCATAGCCTTTTGCCGCATCTTGTAATATCTTGGAAATAGATTTCTTTCTGAATAGCTTTTCGAACATCTTTTATTTGCTTGTTTCTCCAAACTTATAAAAAGTTTGGTTAAAAACGTTTAAAGCAGGATATAATTTTCATTTCACTACTCGTTGGATGGTATAATGCCGTCGAAAAGAATGGTAATTATTAGATTAAAGTAAAAATTTGCAATTATTTGGCTTAAATAATCCTTTGTTTGATTCGCATAATTTTTGAATAAGTGAAAGCCTTAATTTTGTTGTCAATAATCAATCAGGTAAATAAGAGCTCATAAATGGATGTTTGATTTGAATATTTTTAACGATACAGTGCCCAATATGAATGCAGATACAACACAAATAAAATACATTAAAGAACGTCACCAGGGTTTGGCTACTTTACTGGCCTTTGCTTTAATCCCGTTATCGGGTTTTGCTACCGATATTTACATACCTTCTTTACCAACAATGGCTGGCGAAATGCAGGTAAGCAGCGTTCAGGTTCAACTTACACTGAGCATTTTTTTAATTAGCTATGGGGTGGCACAACTTTTTATCGGGAGTGTGCTCGATAGTTTTGGCAGGTATAAAATCTGTTTATATTCGCTATTAATCTTTGCTGCAGCAAGTATCATTATCGCGGTTACCCACAACATTTACCTCATTTATTTGATGCGGATTGTTCATGGACTTACTGTTGGCGCAATTGTGGTAGCAAAAAGGGCTTACTTTGTCGATCTTTATGAAGGCGACCAGCTAAAGCACTATCTCAGTATGTTTTCCATCATCTGGTCTACAGGGCCAATTATAGCGCCTTTTATTGGCGGTTATCTTCAAACGGCATTTGGCTGGGAATCTAATTTCTATTTTTTGGCTGGTTTTGCACTTGTTTTTGCGGTGCTGGAGTTATTGTTCAGTGGCGAAACCTTAAAACATTTTACCGATTTTCAACTGAAAAAGATAACGGGCATTTATATCGAAATGATTAAAACAACGAGCTTTACATTGGGGATTGTAATGTTGGGACTAGCCTATTGTATGGTGATGGTTTATAATATGACCGGTCCGTTTATTATTGAGCACCACTTTAATTTTTCGCCGGTTATTGCCGGTTATAGCTCCTTGTTTTTAGGTTTTGCATGGATGGTTGGAGGCTTTATCGGCAAGGCTACCATTAACAGGCCCTTCTTTAAAAGATTAACCATAAACGCCTTATTTCAGGTAGCTTTTGTAGTGTTGATGATGGTGAGCTTAAATTTTGTTTCTAACCTCTGGTCGTTAATTTTCTTCGCCTTTTTGATTCATGTAGGAGCGGGTTTCACCTTTAATAATTACTTTACTTTCTGCCTAAGCAAATTCCCGAAAAATGCCGGCATTGCAGGTGGATTAACAGGAGGGATTACCTATGTGATTGTTTCTTTTTTGAGCTATGGCATTGTAAACCTGATCCCGGCCAAAGATGAACGTAACCTTAGTTACAGTTATCTGATCATGATTTTGTTATCGATTTTGGTGATGTTTATCATCCTTAGGATCAGGAAAAAGAATGAAGTGTAGTTTATAGGAGATGATGTGTTTTTTTTCCTCTATGTGAAGTAGCATATTTTTTTGGAGCGCAAAGCCTGTTATACATAGGTAAGGTTCAGTCCCGCTGTTTGTTACAATCCTTTATTCTCATTCGGCTTACCACGCTTAGTGGGGTCGAATAGCCTTTACAACATCCATGGGCCGTGATAAAAGAACTAAACTTTAGTTTTAGCGAGACGCTAAGACCAGGTAAGAGTGACCAGAATTGGTAGTAATCTGTATTCATCCTTTTTGTCTGTGTTTCATAAAAGCAAAAAAGGTTGTGATAAAATACCACGACCTTTGATTTATTATGATGAGGAGGAAAAGCCTTTTGTCTTTCACCTCAAAACCTTCTACCTTTCTTACCCTAGTTTCTCTAGTTCATCTTTCACAAAATTCGCCAGCTCTTTTACATATTCGGCACTAAAATCAAATTTGATTCCGGCAGTTTCATATATTTCGTTCATTGGTTTTGTATAACCTAAAGCAAGCGCTGCTAAATATTGTTCTAAAGCTTTTTTAGGGTTTTCTTTATAATTTTTCCAAACTGCAATGGCACCTAACTGGGCAATTGCATATTCGATATAATAAAAAGGAACTTCGAATAAATGTAGCTGTTTTTGCCAGCCATTACCGAATTGTTGTTCTAAATCTGTCCAATCAGCAAAACCTGCACCAAAACGGTTAAAAATCTGCTTAAAGGTTTCTTCACGGTCGGCTGCGGTATGGTTAGGGTTGGTGTAAATCCAGTGTTGAAACTGATCAATTACGGCAACCCATGGCAATGTTTTCAAGACATCGGCCAACTGTTCTTTTTTAGCACGGTTTAAATCTTCTTCATTGTCGAAATAAACATCCCAATTATCCATTGAGATTAATTCCATACTCATCGATGCCAGTTCGGCCACTTCAGACGGACAATGCTTAAAATCGTTTAACTCTAAATTTGCTGTTAAAAAGGTATGAATGGCATGGCCGCCTTCATGAACCATTGTGGTTAAATCGCGCAGTGAATTTGCTGAGTTCATGAAGATAAATGGTGCTCCGGTTTCAGCTAGTGGATAATTGTAACCACCTGGCGCTTTACCCTTTCTGCTCTCTACATCAAAAAGGTTATTGGCTTTCATTGTAGCGAGTTTTGAACCTAATTTTTCGTCAATGGCATTAAAGCAGGCAATACTTTTATCAATGAGTTCTTCACCATTGTTAAAAGGTTTTAAAGCTGGTTTACCACTTATACTCACTTCTAAATCCCAAGGTTTTAACACCTCCAGGCCTAATGCTTCGCGGCGTTTTTCAGCTTGTTCTTTTAAAATCGGAACAATTTCTTTTTCAATCGCATTGGCAAAATCATAACAATCCTGCGGGGTATAGTCAAAACGGCCTAAGGCTTGGAACATATAATCGCGATAGTTTTCAAAACCAGCATTTAAGGCAACCTGATTACGCAGTTTAATCAGGTCATCAAACAAAATGTTTAAATCATCTTTATCAACCAAACGGCGCTGTTGGATCGTTTTCCACGCATTTTCGCGTACCTCGCGGTTTAAATCTTTAATAAAAATCGAGGCTTGCTCCAAAGTATATTCCTGGCCATTTAGCTCAACACTCATGGCGCCTGTAATACCCTGGTATTTTTGTTGTTTTACCTGTAATTCGGTAAACAGCTCAATATTTTCATCGCGGTAAAGTTCCAGGGCTTTTTTAATGGCGCGACTGTATACAAAATATTTTTCTTTGTCCAGATCATCCATAAACGGACTTTCGACAAATTTTTTGTTCAATTCGTTGGCTAATGGAGAAATTTTTGGCTCTATTTCAGTCGCAAAATATTGAAAGTTTTTAACCAGTTCTTCATTTGTGGTATCGCAGCTCATTCTGATGTATCTCCAGGCAAAGTCTTCTTCCAAAGCGGCTTCCAGTTCAGAGCGGTCTTTTAACCAATGCTCTAACTCAGCAGTGCTGGTTATTTCGCGGTTTTGCAGTTCGGTAAAAAGTGGTTCTAAATTTTCCCAGGTAATGTTTAATTCCTGTGGAATATATGTTCTAGTTTTCTTAGTTATCATAGTAATTAATTATTGAATTAGAGAATGATTGAAGGAGTGAATGGTTTACTGCACAATGCTATATTCTCCCATTCAAAATTCAGTTATTCACTCATTTTTATTTATGTCTTAAATACGCGTCTATTAAAAAGCATATTGCAAATACTACCGATGCATAACCGTTTAAGGTTTGGAATGCCCGGTTTACCTTGCTTATGTCGTTTGGTTTTACAAGCAGGTGCTGGTAAATCAACATCGAACAGAAAAATATAATCCCTACATAATAAACCCAGCTAAACTCGGTAAAGAATACAGGTAAAATTACGCAGGCTGCCGATAATACATGCAATAAAACCGAAACGTTCAGCGCATTTTTTATGCCAAGCGCCGATGGAATGGAATGTAATTTTTCTTCACGGTCAAATTCTTCGTCCTGTAAGGCATATATAATATCAAATCCACTTACCCAGAATAATACGGTTAAGGAGTAAAGTACAGGAACCAACGCAAAATGTCCGGTTACGGCAATGTAAGCACCAATGGGAGCAAGTGCCAGGCCTAAGCCCAAAACCAAATGGCAAAGCGCAGTGAAACGTTTGGTGTAGCTATAAAACAAGACCACAAACAAAGCCACTGGCGATAAATAAAAACAAAGCGGGTTAATGAAGTAGGTGGTAATGGCGAAAAGTACACAATTGGCGATAACGAAAATCAACGCCTCATTTGCCGAAACTTTCCCTGCAGGTATATCGCGCATTTTAGTGCGCGGGTTCTTTGCATCAATATTTCTGTCGAGATAACGGTTAAAAGCCATGGCTGAGTTTCTGGCAAAAACCATACAGAGCAAAACTAAAATCAGTTTATACCAGGAAAATGGGTTTTCTGTTGTGGTTACGCCCAAAAAGAAACCAATCATGGCAAATGGTAGTGCAAAAACAGAGTGAGCAAATAATACGAGTGAAAAGTATTTTTTCATTTGTTTGTTAAAACGGGTTAACTGGTTAATTGTTTAAATCGGCTAACTGGTTAATTGTGTTAGTTGGGTCAATGGTTTAATCGTTCATAGCTTAAAAGTTCAAAGAAAAATCAGTCATTAAAACGATTTCTGAAACATGCTACCAACAACCCAACCATGAACTACAAAACTACGAACCATTTACCAATGAACTAATGACTAGTGAACCAATATGCCATTTAGAACTTCTTATAATCTGTTGGTACAACAAAATCCTTATTTACTTCGTAGATGAAATTTAAAACATCATCTTTTCCGTTCCCTTTTTCGGCAGAAGTGATAAAGGTAGCCGGAATCTCTTCGAAAAATTCGCCTAATTTTTTCTTAAAGGCAGCTACATTTTTCTGGGTGGTGGTCATGCCCTGTTTATCGGCTTTGGTAAAAATTAGCGAAAACGGTATCTGTTTTTCACCTAACCAATAACAAAATTCAATATCAATTCCCTGAGGATCTAAGCGGCTGTCTATCAAAACAAAAACACATTGCAGACTTTCTCTTTTGGTGATGTAGGCGCGGATAAATTTCTCCCACTTCTCTCTGCTGGTTTTAGAAACCTTGGCATAACCATAACCAGGTAAATCGACAATATACCAGGCCTCATTAATTAAAAAGTGATTAATTAACTGTGTTTTTCCCGGACGTTGCGAGGTTTTGGCCAATCCATGCTGATTAACCAACATATTGATTAATGAAGATTTACCTACGTTAGAGCGGCCAATAAATGCATATTCGGGCATGGTTGGTACAGGTAGTGCCGAAATCTGCGTGTTGCTGCAAACAAATGTTGCCGTTTTGATAATCATAGTGCAAAGGTAACAATTAGTTTTGAGTTGAGAGTTGGGCGTTCGGAGTTGAAAACCCGTTGCCGTCAGCGATTCGTAAAGTTTAGAGGAATTGCTAAACTGCAAACTCTAAACGCCCAACTGCAAACTCTTTTAGCTATCTTTGCTCCATATCATGAATCAGAATATCACCCCATACCAAGTAGAAGATGCAACTAAAAAAGAACAGGTTGCAACCATGTTTAATAACATTTCTGGCACTTACGATTTTTTAAATCATTTTCTTTCCTTAGGCATTGATGTATTATGGCGCAAAAAAGCCATTAAAGAACTGGTTTCCATCCATCCAAGAACTTTACTTGATGTTGCTACAGGAACTGGTGATTTTGCTTTTGAAGCCATAAAAAAGCTTCAGCCCGAAAAGGTAATTGGCGTTGATATTTCTGAAGGAATGTTAGAAGTGGCCAAGAAGAAAATTAACGAACGTAGCTTAAACGAAGTTTTTACTGTTCAGGTAGGTGATTCTGAAGGCTTACATTTCGAAAATGATACTTTTGATGCCATTACTTGCGCTTATGGTGTGCGTAATTTCGAAAACCTCGAAAAAGGATTAACCGATATGTACAGGGTATTAAAGCCTAACGGGAAAATGGTGATATTAGAGTTTTCTAAACCAAAGGTTTTCCCCGTAAAACAATTGTATAGTTTTTATTTTAAACAGGTAACGCCTTTCTTTGGAAAACTATTTTCTAAAGACCATAGAGCCTATACTTATTTGCCAGAATCGGTAGCTGCTTTTCCTGACGGAGAAGATTTTACCAATCTGATGGAAAAAGTTGGCTTTAAAAGTACCAAACAAAGAATTTTAACGTTTGGAATAAGTTCGATATATGTAGGAACCAAATGATCAGAAAATTAAGCCTCATTCTTTTACTTTTTATCGCTTCTAAAACCACTTTTGCTCAAAATTGGGGTGGCGGAATAGATGATGAAGATTGGAGTTTTGGTTTTAATTTTCAATATATCTCAGCCGAATACAAGATACTTAAAAAGCCAAACTGGCGATCGTCTTTTTATGAGGTGCCAAATTCTCTGGATCCCTCTTACGATCCGAATTCGGGCATTCCGGTTACCTCAACATTAAATTCTATTTCTAGCCCACCATCTCAAGGTTTTGGATTGGGTTTTGTAATGAATAGGATGATTTCTGATAACTTCGATATCAGGGCAACGCCCTCCCTTATTTTTAGCGATAGGATGGTAATTTATGAGTATGAGCCCATGGCACCGATTAACTTGGGCAACGGACAAACAAAAAACTTTCAAACAGTTGTAGAAAGAAAAGTTCAGGCCACGATGTTTGAATTTCCATTGGGCATAAAGGTAAAATCGAACCGGATGAACAATTTTAGGGCATACTGGTTGGGTGGTGCTAAATATTCGATAGATATAGCTTCGAAAAAGAAAACCTTCGATGAAGGAGAAACAGCCGTAAATAAGTTTTTAAAAAATAAAAGAAATTACCTGTCGTACGAAACAGGTATCGGTTTCGATATTTATTTCGAGTATTTTAAAATGTCGCCCGAAATAAAACTCTCGTATTCAACCAATGATTTGCTTCAGCACGACAATACTGTTTATGCCAATCCGATAGATAAGTTGAAATTACGTCAATTAACATTCAGTTTGATTTTTCAATAGTCCTGCAATCCAAAAAAACTTACCTTTGTTGGTGTAGGTAAATCAAAGATGAGATCTTAAAGGATTACCAAGGCTTAAAATTCATAAAAATGTCTAAAATCGCATTAATTACAGGTGCAACTTCTGGTATTGGCGAGGCGTGCGCACATACATTTGCCCAACAAGGTTATAATTTGGTATTATTGGCCCGCAGAGCAGATCGGTTGGCTAAAATTGCCCATCATTTGGAAGATAAATATGCCATTAGCATTAAACAGGTTTTTGCAGATGTTCGCGATAAAGAAAGTCTTACTACTGCTTTAGAAGTTTTGCCAGCAGAATGGAAAAAGGTTGATGTTTTGATTAACAATGCTGGTTTGAGCCAAGGTTTAGATCCCATTGATAAAGGTGATACCAACGATTGGGATACCATGATTGATACCAATGTAAAAGGCTTGCTTTATGTAACCAAAATTGTTTCCAACTGGATGATCCCAAATCAATCGGGCCATATCATTAACATTGGTTCTATTGCCGGGAAAGAAGTTTATCCAAATGGAAACGTATATTGTGCTAGCAAACATGCTGTAGATGCTTTGAGTAAAGGTATGCGTATCGATTTATTGCCACATGGGATAAAGGTTACCGAAATTAATCCAGGCATGGTAGAAACCGAATTTTCGGTAGTGCGCTTTAAAGGTGATGAAGACCGGGCGAAAAAAGTGTATGAAAACCTGGAGCCGCTAGTTGCCGATGACATTGCCGATGCGATTTGGTATGTAGTAAGCAGGCCGAAACATGTTAACATTAACGATATGCTGATTATGCCAACCGTACAGGCTACAGCAACAATTATAAATAGAGTATAAAGTTTTCAGTTGACCAATTTGGTAATTCAATAATTAACAACCTTGAACAGTTAACCGATTTAAACAGTTAACCAATTAACCACAATTAACAATGATATCAAATACAATAGATCAGGAAATAAAAAAAGCCATGTTGGCTAAAAATAATGCACAGTTAAGAGGTTTAAGGGCAATAAAAGCAGCCTTACTTTTAGCTAAAACAGAGAAGGGATCTTCAGAAGAAATTACCGAACAAGCTGAACTTAAAATTCTTCAGAAACTGATTAAACAACGCCGCGAATCTGCTGATATTTATAAGCAACAAAATCGAGAAGATTTATATCAGGTAGAAGAAGAAGAAATTGAAGTGATTAATCAATTTTTACCAAAACAGTTAGATAGGGCTGAGGTTGCCTCAATTATTGAGGGTGTAATCAAACAATCTGGTGCTACATCGGTTAAGGATATGGGTAAAGTAATGGGGATGGCAAATGCAGCACTTGCAGGTAAGGCTGATGGTAAATTAATTGCAGAGATTGTTAAAGAAAAACTAGCATAGTTTAAAGCTAAAAGCGTAAAAACTAAAGCTAAAAGCTTATTATAAAATGCGTATCTGGGTACTGAATAATTGTTTCTCGATACTTATAAATGGGTTTTTATACCGTTTTCGATTTTATTTCAGAAAAATGGCATATAAATGCATAAATTTAATTTTACTCTACTAACTTAGTAGCACAATACCATCTAGAATATATATGACTTACCCGATAATAGAAGAAGACGGATTTAAATACATCGAAGCTGGAACAGGCGAGACACTGGTATTGCTACATGGCCTAATGGGCGAACTAAGCAATTGGGAACTGGTTATCGAACAGTTTAAAGATCGCTATCGTGTAATTATTCCAATTTTACCAATTTACGATTTGCCTATTTTAACATTGGGCGTAAAAGCATTGTCGAGATATCTTCATCGCTTTTTAAAATATAAAAATTTAAACCAGGTAGTGCTTGTTGGTAATTCACTTGGTGGCCATGTAGGTCTAGTATTTACGGTTGCTCATCAGGAATTTGTTAAGGCCCTGGTGCTTACCGGTAGCTCTGGTTTATACGAAAATGCTTTTGGAGGATCTTTTCCACGTAGAGAGAGCTACGATTATATTAAGGAAAAAGTAGAATTTACTTTTTACGATCCGGCTACGGCAACTAAAGAACTGGTTGATGATGTTTTTAAAACAGTTAACGATAGATCGAGGGTTATTCGTATCTTAACCATGGCAAAATCGGCAATACGCCACAATATGGCTAAGGAACTGTCTAAAATTACCATACCGGTTTCCTTAATATGGGGTAAAAACGACAAGGTTACTCCGCCAGAAGTGGCAGAAGAATTTCACGAATTGCTGCCGAATTCGGAATTGAACTGGGTTGATAAATGCGGTCATGCACCTATGATGGAGCATCCCGAAATATTTAATGCATTTTTAGAGAAATTTTTAGATAGAATATTGTTGAAATAAATGTTTGCAGCAGAAATCATATCAGGTGCAATTCCATCACTAAGAACCGATGACACGGTACAGAAAGCTTTAGATCGCATGAACGATTTTAAACTAAAGCACTTACCAGTTGTTAACGAGGTAACTTTATTGGGTTTGGTTTCTGAAGATGATTTACTAAATATTGATAATCACGATACCCTTTTAAGCGATAGTGCAGTAAATATACTTAATGTTTTCGTGTTGGGTAATGCACATGCTTACGATGTAATCAGGTTATTGAGCCAGCTAAAATTAACGGCTGTTCCGGTTTTAGATCAACAGAAAAATTATGTTGGTTTAATTTCTATCAATAACATGGTAAATGCTGTGGCCGAACAGTATGCCGTAAACGAACCCGGCGGAATTATTGTTTTGGAGATTAGTAACCGCGATAATTCGCTGGCACATATTGCGCAGATTGTTGAAGCCGATAATGCACAGGTACTCTCTTCTTATGTGAATTCTTTCGAAGATTCTACCCGTTTAGAAGTAACGCTCAAAGTAAATAAAACAGAAATTACTTCATTGGTAGCCTCTTTCGAAAGATATGATTATCTGGTTAAAGAGGTATACAATAACACCCAGATTGATGATGGATCGCAGGAGCGTTACGATTCTTTCATGAACTATTTAAATGTATAAACCTACTTTATGAGGATTGCAATTTACGGCAGAGATTTTAATGATACGGTTTTGCCCTATGTACAAGAGGTTTTTAATCATTTAGCCGAGCATCACATTCAGCCTGTTTTATATTCTAAGTTTAAAACATCGCTTCATGGTAAAATTAAATTGCCTGCAAACACCGTTATTTTTCATAATCATACCGAATTAAAGGAACTTGCCGATGTATTGCTGAGCTTAGGTGGAGATGGTACCTTACTCGATACCCTATCATTAATCCGCAATTCGGGCATACCTGTAATCGGAATCAATTTTGGCCGTCTAGGATTCTTGGCCAGTATAAACAAAAATGAAATTGGATCGGCGCTCAATGCCCTGATCAATAAAGAATATACCTTAGATTCCCGCTCACTTTTAACTTTAGAATCTGATAATGGTTTATTTGGTGAAGAAAATTTTGCATTGAACGATATTACCATTCATCGTCGCGATAATTCAGCAATGATGATTATCCATGCTTCGATGAATAATGAGTTTATTAACTCTTATTGGGCCGATGGATTAATTATTGCCACCCCAACAGGTTCAACAGCGTACTCATTAAGTTGCGGCGGACCGATTATTTATCCAGATTCTGAAAATTTTGTTATTACCCCTATTGCGCCACATAATTTGAATGTGAGACCAGTAGTTGTGCCAGATAACAATAAGCTCTCTTTCGAGGTAGAAGCCAGAGAATCAAAATTTTTGGTTTCCTGCGATAGCCGAACCGTTACTGTAGAGCGTTCAGTAAAAATTAGTATAAAAAAGGCAGATTTTTGTATAAATCTTGTCCGCCTTAATAATGAAACCTACTTAAACACGTTAAGAAATAAATTATTATGGGGCATCGATACCCGTAACTACTAAGTATGACGCCAAACAAACAGCTATTAATTATCCTCTTTTTCATCTTTAGCGGGCAGCTTGTTCATGCACAGCGTACGGTAATAGGCGAACCCTCTTGGGAAGTTGGGGTGATGGCTGGTGGTGCAGGTTATATCGGCGATCTTAATCAGAACAATCCTTTGCTAATTAGTGGTCTTTCGGGTGGGCTTTACGTAAAACGAAACTTTAACCAATACCTTGGTGTGCGTTTAAATTATACTTACGGGCAGATAAAAGCCGATGATTCTTATTCGAGCAATGAGCAGTTCCGAGAAAGGAACCTGCGTTTTAAAACGATGCTGAACGAATTTAGCGGCTTAATTGATTTCAATTTTTTCAATTTTAATCTCGGTGGAGGAAACAGACAATTTACACCATACCTTTTTACGGGGGCTGGTCTACTTATATTTAAACCTACGGTAAAAATTGATGGTGAAAGATATCGGTTAGATCGACTCAGAACCGAAGGTCAGGAAAATGGTTATAACAATGCTGTTTTAACTATCCCATATGGAGTAGGGCTAAGGTATAACTACAAAAACACCTGGAGCGTTTTTACAGAATTAGGTTATAGGACACCATTTACCGATTATCTGGATGATGTGAGCGGCCGTTATCCGGTTAATCCTGTATTTGTTGGAGAAGGCCAAAATCAGGTTAATTTATCCGATCCTTCACGCTATCAAATCGGACAGCCAGGAACCCAAAGAGGCGATTTTCGAAAAAGGGACACTTATCTATTTGTTAGTGTTGGCATATCTTTTACCTTTGTATCCTCAAAATGCTATTCCTTTTAAGCTGATTTTGACATAATTAATGGGATTTAAAGAACAAATAGACTATAGCCGCCTGCCAAAGCACATTGCCGTAATCATGGATGGTAATGGAAGATGGGCAAAAGGCCAGGGCAAAGTGCGGGTTTTCGGACATGAACAAGGTGTACTTTCTGTAAAAGACATTGTAGAAGGTTGTGTTGAGGTAGGTATTGAATACCTTACTTTATATGCTTTTTCTACTGAAAATTGGAATAGACCCAAAGAAGAGGTAGATGCTTTGATGCAGATTCTGATTTCTACCATCAACAAGGAAACCGAAACACTTAATAAAAATAATATTAAGCTGAATGCTATTGGCAATATTGCTTCTTTACCCCAAGAGTGTATTGATGATTTAAAAGAAGCTATGGAGAAAACAGCCCATAACGAAAAATGTACATTAACACTGGCATTAAGTTATAGTGCAAAATGGGAGATTTTGGAGGCTGCAAAAAAAATTGCATTAGCAGTAAAAAACAATATCGTTTCTTTGGATGATATTAACGAAGACCTGTTTTCTTCTAAACTAACAACTGTAAATATACCCGATCCTGAACTCATGATCAGGACAAGTGGCGAACACCGGATTAGCAATTATCTGCTTTGGCAAATGGCTTATACCGAGTTTTATTTTACTGATGTTTTATGGCCGGATTTCAGACGTGAAGATCTTTTCGAGGCTATTGTAGACTATCAAAAACGCGAACGCCGTTTTGGTAAAATTAGTGAACAATTAAACTAATTTTTCTTTTAACACTTTTTAACAAGCGTTTAAACTAACTTAGCACCACTTTTATACGATAAATGAAACCATAATAAGGGAACAACGTAAAGAAATTTTACTTTATAAAATATCGTTACCTTTTGGCCATTACTGAACAACTAATTTTAATGAAAAGAATATTTCAAGTTTTAATCCTACTAGTTTTAGCCGCTCCGGCCTTCGCTCAAATACGTCCACAAGGTCAGGCACCGGCAACCCCTTCTTTAAAGGTTGGTGGCCTAGATCTCGATTATTTTAGTCCAAAGGAATACATCATTGGTGGTACAACAGTAACGGGAACCCAGTATTTAGATAAAGAGGTATTAATTACCTTATCTAAATTAGCTAAAGGTGATAAAATCGTTCTTCCTGGCGAGGCGACTTCTGATGCAATTAAAACGTTGTGGGCACAGGGCTTGTTTGATGATGTTAAACTTAACATCGAAAAAATTGTTCAAGATTCTGTTTATTTTGAAATTGAAGTAGTGGAACGCCCGCGTTTAAGTTCTATAGATTTAAAAGGTATCCGCAAATCTGAAAAAACTGCCATTCAGGAAAAGCTAAATGATAAAACAGGTAAAATCGTAAACGATAACTTGTACAATACCACCTCGGCCATTGTTAAAAAATACTTATTGGATAAGGGCTTTTTCTTTACTCAGATCGATTACAAAACACGTAAAGATCCGAATGCAGAGAACAGTGTGGTATTAGAAGCTAATATAGATAAAGGTCACCGTGTTAAAGTACAGCATATCGATTTTACCGGGAACAAAGATTTCAAATCAGCAAAACTGAGAAAATACCTTAAAAACCCTAAACAGTTTGCTTGGTGGCGTTTTTGGGGCTCGGGAAAATTCGCGAAAGAGAAATACGAAGAGAATAAGGTAAAAATGATTGCTAAAATGCACGAGAAAGGTTATCGTGATGCAGAATTACTAAAAGATACCATTTACCAATATAACAAGAAAAAGGTTAACATTAGAATGGACCTTTACGAAGGTAAAAAGTATTATTTTGGTAATATTACCTGGGCAGGTAATGCCATTTATCCGGATAGTATTTTGAAAAAAGTATTAACCATCGAAAAAGGTGATGTTTTTAGCGAAGAAAAATTAAATAAAAAATTAAACGGTGGTGGAGAAAACGGTGGCGACATTAACAGTATGTATACCGATAATGGATATTTAACTTTTAATATCGATCCGGTACAGACCAAAATTTATGGCGATACTGTTGATGTGGAATTACGCATGTACGAGGGGCCGCAGTATACCAACAACCGCATTACTTTAAAAGGTAACACGATTACAAACGATAAGGTTGTTTTACGTGAGATCCGCACTAAACCAGGACAGAAATTTAACAAAAGTGATTTAATCCGTACCATTCGCGAAATTGGTCAATTAGGTAACTTCGATGAGTCTAAAACTGTACCTACGCCTCGTCCTAACCCAGCAGATGGTACCGTAGATATTGAATATGCAGTAGAAGAGAAGCCTTCAGATCAGATTGAGCTATCAGGTGGTTTTGGTGGTGGCCGTATCATTGGTACGTTAGGTTTAACTTTCAATAACTTTTCATTACGTAACTTATTTAATTTAAAAGCTTATAAACCGTTGCCAAAAGGTGATGGGCAAAAATTAAGCTTACGTGGACAGACGAACGGTAAATATTACCAATCGTATAGTTTCTCATTCTCACAACCTTGGTTTGGTGGCGAGAAACCGGTAAGTTTTGGGGTGAGTGCATTTACTTCATTACAATCTAATGGATTAAGTTCTGATAACGCGCAGTTCCAAAAAATACGTTTAAATGGTGTAACTGTTAGTTTGGGTAGAAGATTAAACTGGCCAGATAACTATTTCCAATTAAGCCATGCTATTAACCTGCAACAATATATCTTAAATAATTATTCAGGATATTTATTTAGCACAGGTACTTCTTATAACTTAAACTTATCACAAGAGATTAGCCGCGATTCAAGAGATTCGCCTATCTTCCCTAAATCTGGATCGTTCTTACGTTTCACTATTCAGGCAACGCCACCATATTCACTGTTTAACAAGGTGAATTATGCAACAGCATCTGATAAAGAAAAATACCGTTTTACAGAATATCATAAATGGAAATTTGATTCACAATGGTATCAACGTGTTGTAGGTAACCTGGTAATTAAAGCACAAGCACAATTCGGTTTCTTGGGTCAATACAATAAAGCAGTTGGCCAGTCAGCATTCGAGCGTTTCAAACTAGGTGGTGATGGTATGCAAGGATTCGATTTCTTACAAGGATCTGAGTTAATTGCAATGCGTGGTTATTCTAATAATACTGTAATTCCGGTAGGTTCTAATCCAAACGTAGCACAACAGTCTGGTAGCCCAATTTACACTAAATATGTATTGGAAGCGCGTTATCCGGTTATTGCAAGTCAACAAGCTACTGCATTTGTTTTGGCCTTTGCAGAAGGTGGTAATACCTGGAACAGGTTTAGTGATTTTAACCCTTTCAACATTAGAAGATCAGTTGGTGTTGGTGCAAGGATCTTCCTTCCTATATTTGGCTTGCTAGGTATTGATTACGGATATGGTTTTGATGCTATACCTGGTTTACCAAGCGCGAACAAAGGTCAGTTCCATTTTAGTATCGCACAACAATTAGGTGGATTTTAATTGATAAAGAACAAAAAATTAACTAATTATGCAATAAATCATTGCAATAGGAGTTTAAAGAAAGCTTAGGTTATTAACTATATCATTTAACACACACACAAAATGAAAAAATATCTTTTTATCGCATTCCTACTCTGCACTTCTTTTGGTGCCTTTGCACAGAAGTTTGCTTATGTAGACACAGAGTATATTTTGAAGCATTTACCAGAATATAAATCGGCATTAACTCAGTTAGATGTTGCCTCTAAACAGTGGCAACAACAAGTAGATCAGAATTTTTCTGAAATAGATAGGATGTACAAGGCTTATCAGGCCGATCAGGTCTTATTAACTGATGATATGCGCAAACGCCGTGAAAACGAAATTATTGAAAAAGAAAAACAGGCTAAAGAATTTCAACGTTCTAAGTTTGGACCAGATGGAGACCTTTTTCAAAGCAGGGTAAAATTAATTAAACCCATTCAGGATAAAGTAGCCGAGGCCATTAAACAGATTGCAAAATCTAAATATTTAGACTTCATTTTTGACAAGAGCAGTGAAGCAACAATGATGATTTATGCAAGTAGCAGTTACGATGTTAGTAATGATGTAATTGTAAAATTAGGTTATAAACCGGGACTGTAAATAATTAGTATATTCGCCCCTGATTTTTGAAGAAAAACAATTAGAAAAAAATAAAAAAGTAAAATAAAACGATGAGAAAGTTAATTAACGTATTCTTTGTAGCAGCAGGTTTATTGTTTACAGCGAATATGGCAAGTGCACAACAAAAATTGGGTCACATTAATTCTGAGGAGGTATTTGCAAATTTACCAGAAGCTAAAACAGCTCAAACCACTTTAGAAACCTTAGGTAAACAAAAGCAAGCCGATATTGATGCAATGATCAAAGAATATCAAAGTAAAATGGCTGCCGCAGAAGCTAAACAAAAAACTTTAAGCGAAGCTAATAAAGAAACAGTGGGTAAAGAATTACAAGCTGCAGGTCAAGAATTACAGGATTTAGAAAAACGCATTACTGATGCGCGCACTAAAGCTTCACAAGATATAGGTACTAAACAAGGTGAATTATTCCAACCAATCCAATCTAAAGTTGCAACGGCAATTTCTGCTGTAGCTAAAGAAAAAGGTTTAGCTTACGTTTTCGATATCGCAAACGGACAGGGTGGTAACAATTTGGTATTCTGGGATGGTGGTGATGATATTACTGCCGCAGTTAAATCTAAATTAGGTATTACAGCAACTACTGCAAAACCAGCTGCACCTAAAAAATAGTATTGAGTTTCGAGTTCGGAGTCATTAGTCTCCTAACCAGTTTAAAATATAAAGCGGAATTAAGTTTAACTTAGTTCTGCTTTTTTGTTTAGGAGAAGTTTTAATGTTGTAAAGGTAGGAAAATTCTGTTCTGGTGCGCTAAAACATTCCGACGTTCCAATATTTCAACCTTCAAACATTTAAGCTAACTTTACAACTTTTTAATATTTCAACTTCCAGCACAATGCAAGAATTTCCAATAGGTATTTTCGATTCAGGTTACGGTGGCTTAACGGTTTTCCGTTCTATTGCCGATAAATTACCCGATTACAATTATATCTACTTGGGAGATAATGCCCGTTCGCCCTATGGCGATCATTCTTTCGATACCATTTATAAATATACTTTGGAATGCGTAGAATGGCTTTTTGCTAAAGGATGCCATTTGGTTATCCTGGCCTGTAACACCGCATCTGCAAAAGCACTTAGAACCATCCAGCAAAGGGATTTGCTAAGCAAGTATCCCAATAGAAGGGTACTGGGTGTAATCAGGCCCACCGCAGAGGTTATAGATGGATATACCAGCACAAAACAAGTTGGTGTAATGGGAACCAGGGGAACGGTTAATTCTCAATCTTATCTTTTAGAGATCAATAAATTTTTTCCTGAAATTAAGGTTTACCAGCAAAGCTGCCCGATGTGGGTTCCGTTGATCGAAAACAACGAACACTTACAACCGGGGGCAGATTTTTTTGTCAACGAATATTGTGATCAGCTATTGGGCCAATCGGCAGATATCGATTGTGTATTATTGGCCTGCACGCATTACCCTTTGTTAATGCCTAAACTGAGGAAAGTATTCCCTGATCATATAAGCGTTTTAACACAAGGCGAGATTGTAGCCAACAGTTTAGCTGATTATTTAAAGAGACACCCCGAAATGGAACAAAAATTAGGGAAGCAGGGAGAGAAATCTTTTTATACCAGCGGCGATCCAATTGCTTTTGATGAACATGCCTCTGTTTTTTTTGGAGAGTCGCTGAAATCAGATAGAATGATTGTATAACTGTAAACTGAATGCTGGTTAATCGGTTAATTGTTTAAATTGGTTAACTGAAAATCGCAAACTGTTGACTGGCTTTTAATAACTTATCGTTTGTGGCCATATTGAATTGCTTAAAGGTGTAAATTTTACACTAACTATGCGAGTGATTTAGAAATATTTTAATTATTAATAGGGGCTTTTGAGTTGAAAGGGCAATTCCTAGGTTTTATGCACATCTGTCAGTCTAAACTCATCATAATAAAAGAAAGCATTTTTCTTTAGGTTGTAATGAGTTAAAAGGATAACTTTGCGGCTTCAAACCCACACAATGAGTGATCAGATAAAACACGAATGCGGAATCGCTTTTATTCGCCTGTTAAAACCACTTTCTTACTACCAGCAAAAGTACGGTACAGCACTTTACGGCCTTAACAAATTATACCTTTTAATGGAAAAACAGCATAACCGTGGCCAGGATGGCGCAGGTATTGCCACCATTAAGCTGGATATGAAACCCGGCAGTAGGTACATTAGCCGATATCGTAGCATGGCATCAAATGCGGTAGCTGATATTTTCGAATATGTGCAGAACAAATTTGTTGATATCCAAGAAAACACTCCTGAATTAATGCAGGATACAGAATGGCTCAAAAACAACGTAAGCTTTATCGGCGAGGTGTTAATGGGCCATTTGCGTTATGGTACGCATGGTAAAAACAGTATCGAAAATTGCCACCCTTTTTTAAGGCAAAACAATTGGATGACACGTAACCTGGTTATTGCAGGTAACTTTAACATGACCAATGTTGATGAGTTATTGGAACAATTATACGAGTTAGGTCAACATCCAAAAGAAAAAGCAGATACCGTAACGGTATTGGAAAAAATCGGTCACTTTTTAGATGATGAGAACCAGGAGCTTTTTGATCAGTACAAAAAAGAAGGGCACGATAACGTTGCAATTACGCATAAAATATCTGATAACTTAGATATTGCCAATATTCTTCGCCGCTCGGCCAAAACCTGGGATGGTGGTTATTCTATCTGTGGTATGGTTGGCAATGGTGATTCGTTTATTATGCGAGATCCGGCAGGTATCCGTCCGGCATATTATTATTATGATGATGAGATCGTTGTAGCGGCTTCTGAAAGGCCAGCTTTGCAAACTGCATTTAATATTCAGTTTAAAGATATTAAAGAGATCGATCCAGGTCATGCTTTAATTATCAAGAAAAATGGTGAGGTAAGCATGGAGCAATTCCGCGAGCCTACCGAAAGGTTGTCTTGCTCTTTCGAGCGTATCTATTTCTCAAAAGGAAGTGATGTAGAGATTTACCGCGAACGCAAGCAGTTAGGCCGTTTATTGAGTGATAAAATTCTTCAGGCGGTTAATTACGATTTAAAAAATACAGTATTTTCATTTATTCCAAATACGGCAGAAGTTGCGTTTTTTGGAATGGTTGACGGTGTTCAGCAATATGTGCGCAGGCACCAGAAAGATGTCCTCTTACATAAAAAAGAAACGCTAACAGATCAACAGCTCGAAGATTTGTTGTCTTTAGCTCCTCGTGTAGAAAAGCTGGCCGTTAAAGATGTAAAGTTAAGAACTTTCATCACCCAGGATGCAGATCGTAGCGAAATGGTGGCACACGTTTACGATACTACCTATGGTATTATCAATAACCACCAAGATACTTTAGTTGCACTTGATGATTCGATTGTACGCGGTACCACCTTAAAGCAGAGTATTATTAAAATTGTTGACCGTTTACACCCTAAGAAAATCATTATTGTTTCTTCGGCCCCTCAGATCCGTTACCCTGATTGTTATGGTATCGATATGAGTAGGATGGGACAGTTCGTGGCTTTCGATGCGGCTATTCAGTTGTTAACAGAGCGCGGTATGTGGCAGGTAATAGAGGATGTTTACACTAAATGTAAAGCTTCGTTACTATTACCTAAAGAGGAGATTGTAAACCACGTTAAAGATATTTACAAACCGTTTACGCCAGAAGAAATTTCGGCTAAAATTGCACAGATCATCACCCCAAAAGGTACTGTTGCCGAGGTGGAGGTAATTTATCAAAGTTTAGAGAACCTGCACGAGGCTTGTCCGAAAAATAAAGGTGATTGGTATTTCTCAGGGAATTACCCAACTCCAGGCGGGAACAAAGTAGTTAATAAAGCTTTTGTTAACTGGAAAGAAGGAAATAACCAAAGGGCTTACTAGCCCCTAAATCCCCTAAAGGGGACTTGAATAACAAATAGCTCATAGTAATATGGGCTATTTTTTTGCGTTTATTTTTTGCTGCGGAGAAAGAAAGAGTTCCTAGACTCTGCTACTATTGGCAGTTTCTTAGGGAAAGGTCATCATTGCTTCGTCAGTGTTGAGGGTTCAATTGTTTTTCCCGCCCACGCGTCGTCCTGAATTTATTTCAGGATCTGTTTTTTTTTTTTTTTTTTGATAATGTATTGGATAACAGGTGTTTAATGTTTTATTGATTCGTGAGGACACAAACCACGGCGGAAGATAACTTTAGGAGATGGTCTCCATAAAATTCTTCCGTCATTCCTATGATTTTTACCATCAAGACACTAAGAAGGTTCATGTTCATTTAATAATACTGCCTTTTCGTACCTAAACCTGACATTCGCGGAAAGCCCGGAGCCCGATCCTCCATCGGGTGAGGAATGCAGCATTGGCAGGACTAAAAATAATAGCAGCACTTCACCTGCTTTCCAAAACATAATTTTAATCACCATGGCATAGAGAAGCAAAATAGTTAACTGGTGCCATCTGTCATCCTATTCCAAATGGCCAGAACCAGGATTTATTTATCGCGGAAAATCTATGCGTAGAATTTCAGATAAGTTTTAATGATGAGCCAGAAAGCAAAGAAGATGATGACTACACCGGCAATTTTATTCAGCTTTTTAAGTGCATCTTCCTTTATTTTATAACGGAGTTTACTGGAGTAAAAGCTCTTTGCTCCATCGATGCTTAATTGAGTAGCCATGGCGATAAAAAAGCAAACTAATTTTTCGTTCAGCATATTGTTCAATTTAACCGAAATGATCCCACTTACAATAATCCAGAACATAAGGGTAGAAGGGGTGAGGATGCACATTAAGAAGCCTTTGAGCACATACCCCCGTTTACTCACTTTTTGAAGCGTTGAACTATCATAGTGCACTGTTATTTTAGAAACCAGGTAATATATACCTACGGCAAGCAGAAATACACCGCCAATACTGCCAACATATTTATCAAATTCGGCTTTATAATCAACAAACTGACTCCCAAAAAGGACCAATGCAATTAAGATCACATCACTAATAATTACGCCAACAGCTAAAGAAAACCCAGCTTTGAAGCCCCTTTCTATGCTGGTTTTGATCATTGCAAAAAATACCGGCCCAGTTAAAAAAGACGAAATAATCCCTGCTCCTATACCGAGTAATATGGCTTCAAACATGCATTGTATTGTTTATAATATGCGAATATGCAACTTTATACCTAAACATATAACATTTATTTTTGTTGCATAGGTTGCATAAAATTACTGGTTTTCATTTTTTTTTATTTATGTTTAGAGCCACTAAAACTAAATTTAAAAAATGAGTTCAGAACAAACACAAACCAAATGGGGGCAATTTATTCCTTTGGTCACGGTATTCTTTTTCTGGGGCTTTGTGGCCGCCAGTAATGACATTTTAATACCGGTATTTAAGCAGGCTTTTAATTTAACTCAATTCCAAAGCCAGTTGGTATCATTTGCATTTTACATTGCATACACGGTTGGGGCTTTAATTTATAATGGCATTTCGGTAGTAATGGGGCAGGACATTGTAAATAAACTAGGCTACAAAAACTCTTTGGCTTTGGGGCTTGTTATTTCGGCAGCTGGAACGCTTTTGTTTTATCCGGCAGCAAATCTGCACTCATTTCCGCTAATGTTATCTGGCTTGTTTATTGTTGCCCTGGGTTTCTCTTTACAACAAACTGTTGCAAATCCTTTAGCTATTGCTTTGGGGCCAATTAAAACTGGTTCACAACGTTTAACTCTTGCAGGGGGTATTAATAATTTTGGTACAACCATTGGCCCCTTGTTGGTAAACTTCGCTATTTTTGGTGTTGCTACAAGCGCTACTACCAATGTGAGCATCGAAAGTGTAAAAATTCCATATTTAATACTAGGAGTAGCCTTTCTTTTAGTAGCTGTATTTTTAAAAATGTCGTCTTTGCCTGATCGACCTACTTTAGTAGAAGCTTCAGCTAATGATACTAAATCGATTAAGGGCTCTGCTTTGAACTACCCACAGCTGGTACTGGGAATGATTGCTATTTTTCTATATGTTGGCGTAGAGGTGTCTACTGCCAGTAATTTGCCGGCATATATGGAAGAGAAATTAAGATTTGCCATTAAAGATATTGCGCCATATGTTTCTTTATACTGGGCCAGTTTAATGATTGGTCGTTGGACAGGGGCGGTAGAAGCTTTTACTGAAGATATGACCTTGCAAAAAATATTGAGATTTGTAGCACCTTATTTAGCTTTTGGTGTTTTCTTAATTGCAAATGCTATCGCCAAACACGATTTAACACCATTTTATGTATACGCAGCCGTAATAGTTGTATTAATTGGCGCCGATATGGCCAGTAAAGGAAACCCGGCGCGCATGTTATTAATTTTTTCGGTAATGGGCATTATAGCCTTATTTATCGGTATGTTTACTACAGGTATGACTAGTGTTTACGCGTTTACCAGTGTGGGTTTATTCTGCAGCACTTTGTGGCCGTGTATTTTTACTTTGGCTGTTAGTGGCTTAGGTAAGCACACCAGTCAAGGAAGTAGTTTTTTAATTATGATGATTATGGGAGGTGGTATTGTGAGTTTAGCGCAAGGATACCTTTCAAAGTTTACAGGTATCCAATACAGTTACTTAGTCGGGGTGGTGTGTTTCGCATATCTTGCATTCTATGCAATTAAAGGAAGTGCTATTTTGAAGACACAGGGAATTAATTTTGATGAGAAAATTTCTGGTGGACATTAATTTTTAATAAAGTAATTTTACAGCCACAGAGATTTAGTTCTTTGTGGCTTTTTTGATTTTTATAATGACAGATAAACCAAGTTTCGATTCGATATTTATGAACCTGGCCACCGATTTGGCTGCCCGTTCACATTGTGTGCGTGCTCATGTAGGTGCAGTATTAACAAAAGATACCCGCATAATTTCTATTGGTTATAATGGTCCGCCGGCCGGTACCCATAATTGTGACGAAGAATGGCCAGAGCATGGCTGCGCGCGCGATAGTAAAGGAAGTTGTTCTTTGGCATTACATGCGGAGGAAAACGCGATCCTCTATGCCTCAAAAAATGGATCCAAGATAGAAGGATGTACTTTATATACCACCTTGTCGCCTTGTATTGCCTGTGCCCGCTTAATTTTATCTTCAGGAATCAAACTGGTATACTATTCTAAATCTTATGCAGCTTATAAAGGTTTGCCTAGCGACGAAGGCGTAGATTTTTTAAGAAAATTTGGGGTAGAAGTGATTTTGATAGAATCATAAAGGTTCTGTGGTCCATTTGTTATTAGTTTATTGGCGACTGTGAGCTGTATAACAGTTCACCAGAGTTTGTACTTAAAACATAACTCATTTTTATCTTGACAATTTGACAAGTTTTGCTTGTATTTGATTATAAAACTTTTAGTTATGAAAACAATGTCGGTTGGTGAATTTAAAGCTCATTTTTCTGAAGTTTTGGAAGATATTAAAGCAGGTTCAGCATAGCTGTAACTTTTGGCAGGAAAAAGGAAGTCATTGGTTACTTTGTTCCTGAATTAGAAAAAAGTAATAGCGAACGTAAAATCGGTATGCTAGATGGAAAGGCTGAAGTAATATTTAAAGACGATTTCGAAATGACCGAAGAGGAGTTTTTAGGATTATGATTTACTTGTTAGATACCCATGGACTAATTTGGTCGCTAATGTATTCTTCTAAGCTCTCTAATAATTGCTTAGAAATTCTAAAGAACAAAAAAAATATAATTTCGGTAAGCGCAATAAGTTTTTGGGAAATATCTTTAAAGCATTCTTTTGATTAACTGTTCAAATCGGTTAATTAACTCCTGTTGCCAAACGCTCAGCTCCAAACCGACTCCGGACTTTTTCCTTCAAAAATCTTAAATCTCTGGTCTCAAATATCATATCTAATTACTACTTTTGCGGATGCAAGAGAAAATCATTATCGTCGATTTTGGTTCGCAATTTACACAGCTCATCGCCCGTAGGGTTCGCGAACTAAATATTTACTGTGAAATATATCCATACAACAATCTTCCTGAGGTTACGCCTGATGTAAAAGGAGTTATATTTTCAGGTAGTCCTTATTCTGTCCGTCAGGAAGATGCACCTCAAATCGATTTATCGAAATACCATTTAAAATATCCATTATTGGCTGTTTGTTATGGTGCACAATATATTGCCCAACATTCTGGCGGTGCTGTTCAGCCATCTTCAACACGCGAGTACGGCCGTGCTAACCTGAATTTTGTAAACCAGGAGAACAAATTATTTAAAGGTATAAACATCGACTCGCAAGTTTGGATGAGCCACGGAGATACCATTACCGATATTCCTGAAAACTTTGAATTGATTGCCAGTACCGATAGTGTAAAAGTGGCAGCTTATCATATTAAAGATTCAGATACTTATGCTATCCAGTTTCACCCTGAGGTAACGCACAGTATTGATGGAAAAATCCTTTTAGAAAACTTTTTGGTTGATATATGTGGATGTAGCCAGGATTGGACTTCTGCTGCTTTTGTTGAAACTACCATTGCCGATATTAAAGCTACTGTAGGTAACGATAAAGTTGTTCTGGCGCTTTCGGGCGGTGTTGACAGTAGTGTTGCGGCGGTACTTTTGCATAAAGCCATTGGTACAAACCTACACTGTATATTTGTTGATAACGGCTTATTGCGCAAAAATGAATATGAAAGTGTTTTAGAGCAATACAAAGATTTTGGCTTAAATATTAAGGGGGTTGATGCAAAGGATAAATTCTTGGGTCAGTTGGCCGGAGTAGAAGATCCAGAAACAAAACGTAAAATTATTGGCCGTGTATTTATCGAAGTTTTCGACGAAGAATCTCATCTTATTCAAGATGTAAAATGGTTGGCTCAGGGTACAATTTACCCGGATATTATTGAATCTATTTCGGTTAAAGGTCCATCTGCAACCATTAAATCGCACCATAATGTAGGCGGTTTGCCAGATTTTATGAAACTTAAAGTAGTAGAACCACTTAAAACTTTGTTTAAAGATGAAGTAAGAAGAGTAGGTACCACTTTAGGTTTAGAATCGTTTATTTTAGGTCGCCATCCATTTCCTGGACCAGGTTTAGGCATCCGCATTATTGGAGAGGTTACTCCAGAAAAGGTAGCCATTTTACAAGATGCCGATAAAATTTATATCGACAATTTAAAAGAAGCAGGCCTTTACGATAAAGTATGGCAGGCAGGCGCTATCTTCTTGCCAGTGAGATCCGTTGGAGTAATGGGCGATGAACGTACTTACGAAAATGTAATTGCACTAAGAGCGGTAGAATCGCTTGATGGAATGACAGCAGATTGGTGCCACCTACCTTATCCGGTATTGGCTAAAATCTCAAACGAAATCATCAATAAAGTTAAAGGCATCAATAGAGTGGTATATGATATCAGCTCTAAACCACCTGCGACTATCGAGTGGGAATAGCTTTTAGTTTGGTATTGTGAGTTTTCAGTTTGTAGTACAAACAGCATAAAATAAAGGTGATGCTAGCAAGGTGGAATAAACTTTGCTAGCATATTTTGTTAAAAATGATAGGTATGAATTTCAAGAAGGTTTATGGGTTGCTGGTTTTGTTTGCGGTAGTTTTGGGTGCTTGTTCGCCTAAAATCAGGACACCCAAACCTGAAGCAGGTAAACCGGTTGAAAAAGAAAAACCAACAGATAAAAAGCCTATCAAAAAAATTTCGCAGGCAAGCGTTTCCCTGCTTGTTCCCTTTAAATTGGATGAGCTGAATTTAAAAACAGCCACAAAAGCCGATATTGAGAAATATGCCATGCCTATTGATTTCTATCAGGGCTTTAAATTAGGATTGGATTCTGCCGCAGCCCAGGGTCTAAATTTTAAACTGAATGTTTTCGATACGCAAGATGATAATGCACATATATCGCTCTTGTACAAAAATGAGCGGTTTAAACAAAGCAATTTAATTATTGGCCCCGTTTTTCCCGATGGATTAAAGTTTATCGCCAATTATGCCAAAGAAAATAACGCAATTATTGTGTCTCCTTTGGCCGCTTCCGAACCCGCTGAATTTAATAATCCAAATCTGGTGTCAATTGTAAATAATATTGACTTACATGGAAAAAAGATAGTCACATACATTGCTAAAAACTATAATCCTGCTAATACTATAGTGGTGTTGATTAATCCTAAGAAAACAGAAGACGAACAGTTTGCGGCACCAATAAGGAATTATTTTAAAAGCAATACAAAGTTTGTGGTACAGGAGTATGCTTCGGCTTATGCTTTTGAAACAAAAATGATTAAAGGTAAAGACTATGTAGTAGTGCTTACCTCATCCGACAGGACTTTTGTATTGCCAACAATAGAAAAACTGTATAAATTAAAGCATCTACCTGCAGGTGGTTATAGTATTAATTTGTTTGGTCATCCTAACTGGGTAAAACAGAATTATCCTACAGATAAATTACAAGATCTGAATACGATTATCAGCTCTTCTTATAAAATAGACTACAAAAGCAGTGCAGTTATTGCCTTTGTTAAAAAATACCGCTACAGGTACGGATTTGAGCCTGGAGAATACGCTTTTAAGGGCTTTGATATTGGGTACTATTTCGGTAAACTGTTAACCACATACGGAGAGGATTATAGAGATTATCTGATAAAAGATAAATATAAAGGGCTACATAATAACTTTTCATTTATCCATGATGAAAAATTAGGTTATATTAACACCAGTTTAATGTTACTGAAGTTTAAAAATTTTGCTTTAAACATAGTTGAGTAATTCTATATTTTTTCTTCCATTTTAATTATTACATGAGAGCAGATCATCAGTTAAGAGCATTTGAACAGATTTTAAATAATTATGATGGAAGTTTGCCCTTGCATCGTTTTCTGCCAACCTATTTTAAGCAACATAAACAAATGGGGTCATCCGATAGGAGATGGGCCACACGCCATATATATAGCTTTTTTAGATTAGGTAAGGCTTTATCAGGGCTTCAACAAGAAGAGCGTTTGAGTATTGCCGATTTCTTGTGCCACGATACGCTTAGCCTTATTGTAGAGAAAAATCTGCCAGAATTAAAAGAAAGCATTACGCTGCAGCTTGAAGAAAAAATGTCCATTATCAAAACGAAATATCCGGATTTTAATTTGCAGGAGGTATATCCGTTTCATGCAAATCTATCTGACGGATTAGATCGGGAAGCATTTTATACCTCATTCTTCAAACAGCCCGATCTGTTTATTAGGGTAGGAGCCGAAGAATCTGCAAGTATTATTTCCAAATTAGAAGATGAAAAAATTGAGGTTAAAGCTATTTCTCCAACTGCTTTAGCCTTACCTAACGGAACCAAGCTCGAAACTGTTTTAAAGGAAGGCAGTTACCAGGTTCAGGATTTATCTTCTCAGCACACGGGCCATTATTTTAAGCCTAACAAATGGGATAAATGGTGGGATTGCTGTGCAGCATCTGGTGGCAAAACATTGCTTTTACATAGTTTGGAGCCTGTTATCGAACTTTTGGTTTCCGATCTGAGAGAAAGTGTACTCCTAAATTTAGATGAACGTTTCCGCTTGGCAGGTATCAAAAAGTACCATAAAAAAGAACTAGATCTTTTACAGAACAATGATCAGGTTTTACATCATTATCAATTTGATGGGATCATTTTGGATGCCCCATGTACCGGTTCCGGAACATGGGGCAGAACACCAGAAATGCTTACTTTTTTTGAAGAACGAAAAATCAATCAATTTGCAAACATCCAAAAGGGGATTGTCCAAAATATTGTAAAATATTTAAAGCCTGGTAAGCCTTTAATTTATATTACCTGCTCTGCCTTTGCCGAAGAAAATGAAGCCATTGTGCAGCATATGATTGAGCAGTTGCCATTAGAACTGGAAAAAATGGAACTGATTAAAGGTTATGAAAATAATGCCGATACGATGTTTGTAGCGAGGTTGATTAAGAAAAGCCAGGATTAATCACTCGGTTCGTCTCCCTGAATTCATTTCAGGGTCTTAGCGCATAGATGAAATAAATTAAGCATAACAACGCTTTTAGCAACGTTACGTATGTTCAAACCAAGATTTGAAATTCTTTTTGAAGTATTTAACCGCCTCGATTAAAACGGCTATTGCTCCGATAATTACAGTATATTCTTCAAAGCCGTTCATAATGTAAGCTTTATGTTTAGATGAATGTACGGAATTATTGTTACAGATTGATTGAAGGATTGTCATTTAAAAACGTTATTTACCTCGATTAATCGTCATGCTGAATTTATTTCAGCATCTTTTCTGTAAGCGGACATTGAAATAAATTACCTTCGGTGAGCTCGCTTAAGGTTCGGTTTACTTCATAGCTTTTCGCTTCGCTAGAGGTCAGGGTAATGAATCGTTGAAATGGCACTTTAAAGCCCTGTATTATTTCTGAATAATTTAATTGCTATAGCCAATAAAATTACCCCAAAAGCTTTACGTAAGATGTTTAAACCAGATTTTCCGAAAAGTTTTTCGAGTCTGTTGGTGTTTTTCAATACAAAGTAAACAAACAACATATTAAGTATAATGCCTACTAAGATATTCTGGGTATGGTATTCTGTTTTTAATGATAGCAAAGTGGTCATTGTGCCCGCTCCGGCAATTAAAGGAAAGGCCAATGGAACAATAGAAACCGTTTCGGGTGCTTCTTCTTTAAAAATGGTTAATCCCAATACCATCTCCATGGCAATAAAGAAGATCACAAATGAACCTGCTATGGCAAAAGATTCTACATCTAGTCCGATAACTTTTAACAACGATTCTCCAACAAACAAAAAGAGGATCATTAAGCCTGTAGCCACTAATGATGCTTTTTCTGATTCGATATGACCAGCTTTTCTACGCAATTCGATCACAACAGGAATAGCTCCCAAAATATCGATAATAGCAAAGAGTACCATCGTTGTCGACAGAATCTGGCTTAAGTTGAACGTCATAAAATCGAATTTCATAGCGGCGCAATTTTAAGCAAAGGTAGTGGAATTTGTATCAATTCCTCAATTGTACAGTTATTTATTAGAAATAGAACTGCGTTCTTAAAGTAAGCACGTTGTCTTTTCTGTCAGCTGTATAGCCCTGAATTTGGGTCGATTCGTTTTTAATAATATCATAATAAAGCACCGCTTTAAAATGTGGATTAAAGTGGTGTAAAAAGCCAAATCCAAAGGTATCGAAACGCACATCAGCAGGAGAAAGCCCTTTATCGCTAGAAATATCCATGCCTTTTACTTTAGCATTCGGATCGTACCAGTCATATTTTAGAATTAGCTGGTTATCCGTACTGTTCAAGGTTTGTACAAAGGTAAAATAAGCGCCATTAAATGTGCGTGTATAAAAAGGCAAAGCAATGGCCTTATTATCAACAGGGTAAGAGCCAGGCGTAGTTGAAGTGGTTGAGGTACCTGTTTGTAAGCCCGATATTACTTCTGCCCTAAACTCCGATTTCCAACTTTTGGTTTTGGTAGCCAGTTGTATATCCGTACCATAATATCTTCTTGGCGCTACCTTGTTTATGGTAGCTGTAGATGAATCTTTAACCATTTTCCATGTATCATTTATTTGCTCCATCTTGTAGCTCACAGGTAAGCGGTGATCTAAACCTCCCTGTAGGGTGCTTATACCACCGGCAATGGTAAAGTTTTTAAATGCATAAGTTTTATGGCTTAACCTTAAAATATAATCCTTGCTGTTATCGAATTCTCCGTTGCCGGCTAAGCCCTGACCATTATAAACACCAAAATCGAGTACAAAATTTTTGAGTTTGGCATCTTTCCAGCGCGGGTTTAAAGTAAAGGTTACGCCCAGATCGCGTTCTGTTTTCATTAAAATCTGCGACATTCGACCACGTTCAGGTGCTTCCCTTACTGATGATGACAGCTGGAGCTCATTACCAAAGGGACGTCCCGAAAGACCAAGTGTTACTGCCAATATCTTCCATTTATTTTCGTAATAACGTCCCCAGAAATCCCTGATCGCTACACCCTGTTCTGTACCATCAAATTGAAGTACGAAGTAGGTAGAGGGAGCACCGTCTTCCGTTAACATCATATAATCTGCTCTCAAACGGCCTCTTCTTAACCTAAACCTGTTATTGGTAAAATCACCAAAATTTCCACCCTGAAACTCAGCCTGCGTACCTTTCGATTGCGCCAATTGGAACTGTGGCTGTAAATAGCCGCTGAAAGACAATGAACCATATTTCTTCGAGATAATGAGCAAATGGTTTACTGTTGTAGAATCCATTACATCATTAATTGTTCTTTGTGCATATCCTGCAGCAGAAATGAATAGCAAAATAATAGTTAAGGAGAAATAAATGCGCTTAAATTTGGCTGGCTGGCGGTACATGTTATCAATTTTTTGCAAAGGTAGTTTTATTAACAATTATTTAACATAAAAAAAGCCCCGACTTTTGGTCGGGGCTCTAAATTTTTTAAATATTAGGCTTATTTGGAATCTTTTAAATGAGAATTCTTTTTGCTATATCCAAAATAAATAATAAAGCCTAAAGCTAACCAGCCAAATAACCTTAACCAGTTTGTCCAGCCTAAACCAAGGATCATTAATCCGCAGGTAACTACACCTAAAATTGGAATTAAAGGTACCCAAGGTGTTCTGAACTGACGTGGAAGATCAGGATCCGTTTTTCTTAAAATAATTACTGCAATACAAACCAGCATAAAGGCAAATAAAGTGCCAATACTGGTCATATCACCCACTACATCACCAGGGATGAAAGCGGCAAATAAACCTACGATTACCAAAATTACTAAGTTTGCTTTGTAAGGTGTTTTGAATTTAGGGTGTAAATCGCTGAACATTTTTGGTAATAAACCATCTTTACTCATTGAATAAAATACACGGCTCTGGCCCAATAACATCACTAAAATTACTGAAGAAAAACCAGCTAAAATAGCTACGGTAACCAACTTAGCTAACCAGCCATAACCCGTCATGTATTCGCTAATTGCTGCCACAACTGATGCTTCACCACCTTTGGTTCTGAAGAACTCAACAGGAGCGATACCGGTTAAAACGTGCGCAAATAAGATATATAAAACAGTACATACTGCTAATGAACCTAAGATACCGATTGGCATTGCTGTTTTAGGGTTTTTAGTTTCCTGTGCGGCAGTACTTACAGCATCAAAACCGATGAATGCAAAGAATACTGTTCCGGCAGCACCGAGAACACCCCAGAAACCACCAAAACTATGGCTGATACCTGCATGATCTACATAAGTAGTTGCTTTTGGAATATATGGATGGTGATTGGCTTCATGAATAAAGCCCCAACCTAAAATAATGATTAAAATTACAATACTTACTTTAGTAATTACGATCAGGCCGTTTACAAAAGCGGATTCTGAAGTTCCTTTAATTAAGAGTAAGCTCAATAATCCTACAATAAATAACGCAGGAAGGTTGATTATTCCATTTACGGTACCATCTGGATGCGACTGGAAAGGGGAGTGGCACCACTCATAGGGTATGGGCGAGGTATGCAATACTTCGACCAGTAATTTATTTAAGTATTCGCTCCAGGCAATACCTACTGTTGCAGCTCCAACAGCATATTCTAACACTAAATCCCAGCCAATTACCCAGGCCATAAGCTCGCCCATTGTGGCATAAGTGTAAGTGTAAGCACTACCTGAGATTGGAATAGATGATGATAATTCTGCGTAGCATAAACCGGCCAGTGCACAACCAATTGCGGCTATAATAAAGCCAATGGTAACAGATGGCCCAGCATTTTGTGCTGCTGCTGCTGCTGTCCTAACAAATAGACCAGCACCAATAATTGCGCCCACACCTAATGCCACCAATGCACCTGCGCTAAGTGTACGCTTTAAGCCTTTTGCTGAATCTCCTGCTTCTTCTAGCAGTAAATGCATTGGCTTCTTAGTAAATAAACCCATATTTTAGTTTTTGTTTAGATTATTTCAGCCCCAAACGTAATTAAAAATTACGGAAAAGTAAAAGGGATTTTGGTTAAAAATCCCTTTTACTTTTATTATATCTATGATTTTACAACTAAAACTTTAATGTATCGGTTGTATTTGTTAAAGTGTCGGTAATTGTATGCCCCAGATTATCGGTTTTTTGCTCAATTCTGATTTCTTTCCGAACTTCTTGCTTATGTTCGCTTGCAATTGCCTTAACTGCGATGTATGGAGCAATAACCAGTGAAACAATAGACATTAATTTAATCAAAATGTTCATCGAAGGGCCCGAAGTATCTTTAAAAGGATCGCCAACGGTATCTCCGGTAACAGAAGCCTTGTGCGGTTCTGATTTTTTGTAATATGTTTCGCCATTAATGATTACCCCCTGCTCAAAAGACTTTTTGGCATTATCCCAGGCACCACCGGCATTACTTTGGAAAATCCCCATCAATACACCTGTAACGGTTACTCCCGCCAATAAGCCACCCAAAACTTCTGGCCCAAAGGTAAAGCCTACGATTACCGGGGTAATTAAAGCAATAGCTCCTGGCATCATCATTTCACGGATAGAAGCTTTGGTAGAAATGGCTACACACTTTTCGTATTCAGGTTTAGCTTTGTATTCCATAATGCCCGGGATTTCGCGAAACTGACGACGAACTTCCTGAACCATATCCATTGCCGCTTTACCCACCGCCTGAATACAAAGTGCAGAAAAGATAAACGGAATCATACCACCAACAAATAGTCCGGCCAAAACTGGCGCTTTATAGATATCTATCGCTGTAATGCCTGCAATACCCACAAAAGCTGCAAATAAAGCTAAAGACGTTAGAGCCGCAGATGCAATAGCAAATCCTTTACCGGTTGCTGCGGTTGTATTTCCAACCGCATCTAAATTATCGGTACGCTCGCGCACTTCCGGCGGTAACTGACTCATTTCGGCAATGCCGCCTGCATTATCCGCGATCGGTCCGAAAGCATCAATAGCTAATTGCATAGCTGTGGTAGCCATCATCCCAGCTGCAGCAATAGCAACGCCATATAAGCCTGCAAAATGATAAGAGGTCATAATACCTCCTGCCAATACCAGGATAGGGATTACTGTAGATTTCATTCCTACCGATAAACCGGCGATAATGTTGGTGGCATGGCCAGTTGAAGATTGTTGAATAATAGAATTTACTGGTCCCTTACCCATCGCTGTAAAATATTCGGTCACAAGACTCATAATGGTACCCACTACCAAACCGACTATAATGGCGTAAAATACATTGATGCTCGAGAATTCATATCCACGGAGGTTAAGGGTTTCTGGCAGCATCCATTTCACAATAAAGAATGACGCCACTGCCGTAATCACAATCGACGACCAGTTACCTAGGTTCAATGCATTTTGAACATTCGATTTTTCATCTTTAATGGTTACAAACCAGGTTCCTATAATCGAAAATATAATGCCCAAGCCGCAGATTACCATTGGAAGAAGAATAGGAGACATCCCTCCAAAATTATCCTTCACATCAATTTCCTGCCCTAAAACCATAGTAGCTAATATGGTAGCTACATATGAACCGAACAAATCGGCACCCATACCAGCCACATCACCTACATTATCGCCAACATTATCGGCTATGGTAGCAGGATTGCGTACATCATCTTCAGGAATACCGGCCTCAACCTTACCCACCAAATCTGCACCAACATCGGCAGCTTTGGTATAAATACCACCGCCTACACGGGCAAATAAGGCAATAGATTCGGCACCCAAAGAAAATCCGGTTAAAACTTCTATAGCAGTTTTCATTTCAACGCTGCTTACAGATACTACGTTAAAATGCTTTAAAAACACAATAAATAAGCCACCTAAACCCAAAACGGCTAGTCCGGCAACCCCCAAACCCATTACCGTACCTCCGGTAAATGAAACTTTTAATGCTTGTTTTAAACTTGTTCTGGCCGCCTGAGTGGTTCTAACATTGGCTTTTGTGGCCGATTTCATTCCGATATAACCCGCAGTTGCAGAAAATACCGCTCCTATAATAAAAGATATAGAGATAATCCAGCTCGAGTGCATCGGAACACCTTTAATTTCGGTAATTGTTCCCGAGTAGGCTAGGAGCGCAGCCGTAAAAACAGCAAAAATGCTCAATACCCTCCATTCGGCTTTTAAAAAGGCCATAGCACCATCGGCTATGTAGCCCGCAAGTTCTTGCATATTTTTATCGCCCGCATCTTGCTTGTTTACCCAGGCACTTTTAATCATCATAACTATAATCCCAACAAGGCCCAGAGCCGGGATACAGTAAATTAAATTGTTTTGTAAAAAATCCATAGTTAATAATTGGTTTTATATTTGGTTAGTTGTTATTGCTTAACTGTGTAAATCGGTTAATTGTTTAAATTGTTTATCGACTCCAAACATCCCGTTCAAACTCCGAACTTCTTTCATCCGTTAATCTACTGTGGACTTAGGACTTATAATTAGCAAGATAATAAAATATTCTTCTTGTGATTAAAATTTTCATTGCCAAGGCAAATAAAATTTGCTCAATTAAAATAATACAAGCGAATCACGCCTATTTTCTTTTTTTTAAATAAATTAGCCACAAACTAAACCAAACTAAAGATGAAAATTGAAAAAGAAGATGGACCTTCTAAAAGAAAATTAAGCCTTTTTGATGCTACAATGTTGGTAATGGGCTCAATGATCGGAAGCGGAATCTTTATTGTCAGTGCCGATATAATGAGGAATTTAGGTTCTGGTTATTGGTTAATTGTAGTGTGGGTAATAACTGGGGTGATGACAGTTGCAGCTGCAATTTCTTATGGGGAGCTTTCTTCTATGTTTCCTAAAGCGGGTGGACAATACACTTACCTGAAGGAGATTTTTGGCAAAATGATGGGATTTCTTTACGGTTGGGGCTTATTTACTGTAATCCAAACCGGAACTATTGCAGCCGTTGCTGTTGCTTTTGGTAAATTTACGGCTTATCTAATCCCTGCATTAAACGATGCTGCTCCGATTTTCCAAAGCGGTGGCTATAAAATTACCTGGATACAGATTCTTGCTATTGGTGTTATTCTGCTTTTAACTTATATTAATACGAAAGGCGTTGAAAGCGGTAAAATATTACAGAATATTTTTACAGGATCTAAAATTGTGGCGTTAATTGCTTTAATTATTTTAGGCTTCTTCTTAATAAAAAATAGCTTTTGGGCTGAAAATTTAGGTTTTGGGTCTAGTGCTTTTAATAATCTCAAAACAGATTCGAGTGGAAATTTCTTAAAATCTGGATGGGAATCTATTTCTGGAATGACTATAATGGGTGGAATTGCAGCGGCAATGGTAGGTTCAGTATTTTCGAGTGTGGCTTGGGAAAACGTAACTTTTGTTTCGGGAGAGATTGAAAATCCTAAAAAAAATGTAGTGCGTTCTATGGTTTTAGGTACCTCAGCAGTAATGATTCTTTATTTGTTGGTCAACTTTATTTATCTCAATACCCTTAACAGAGATAGTATTGCTTTTGCGTTAAATGATCGAGTTGCTGTTGCCGCTTCAGAACAAATTTTTGGTAACGGAATCGGTACAATTGTAATTGCCTTATTGGTGATGATTTCTACTTTTGGTTGCGTTAATGGAATTGTATTAGCTGGGGCAAGGGTTTTTCAGACGATGGCAAAAGATGGCATGTTTTTTAAAGCGGCGCTTAAAAACAATAAAAATGGTGTTCCCGAAAAATCACTTTGGATGCAGGGGATCTGGGCATCTGCTTTATGTTTAAGTGGGCAGTATGGCAATCTGTTAGATATGATCTCTTTTGTTATTGTGCTCTTTTATATGATAACTGTTTTTGGGGTTATTTATTTAAGGATAAAACAGCCTAAACTTGAAAGACCTTACAAAACCTGGTTATATCCAATTACTCCAATTATCTATTTATTAATAGGGGCAGCATTTTGCATTTTATTGCTCATTTATAAACAACAATATACCTGGCCTGGGCTTGTAATTGTTTTACTTGGGCTTCCAGTTTATTTTTTTATAAACAAAAAAGAACAGCAGGAGTAAGCAGGGGTGTTTGTTTCAGTATCTCAATGGTAGTATAGATCCTGAAAATGTTCAGGGCGATGGTGCCAATGAATAATCTATTAGGGAACCTCGCAGGCTTTAAAAACTGCGGGGTTTTTACATTAAAGAATACTGCTTGCCAACCCGGCTTTTAGACCTCAACCTTATATTAGCCCTTCAATCTGATTTTGAAAAGCAAGAATTGGTATCAATAGGTTCCTAAATCCCCGTTATCCGCTTTACTTCTCCAGATGGAAAAATCGGGATCGTGTGCGCTGCTACCGGGTTTAGCTAACTTAGGCCTGTGCAGGTAACAGCCTATTCTAAACCCGACATGGCGGATGCCTGCTCAAGTGTAAGGCCTGCAGGCGTATGAGCATGTGGCGGGGCTGACGTTAAAATGAAACACGGGTATTGCTTTTCTAAAAAAAATAGAATACTTATATATTATAGCTCATTTTCTTTAAACAGTTTTGGAAATCAGGGTTCTGTTTCAATCGGTCCCGAAATCTCCGTTATTCGCTTTACTTCTCCCGATGGAAAAATCGGGATCGTGTTCGCTACTACCGGGTTTAGTTAACTTAAGTCTGTGCAGGTAACAACGTTTTCTAAACCCGACATTGCGGATACCGGCCTGTGTTTAAGGCCTGCAGGTGTATGAGCATGTGGCGGGACTGACGTGAAAATGAAACACAGGTATTGCTTTTCTAAAAAATAAATAAACTATATTTTAAACTTTAGTGAGTTGCAGCGTGTTTCCCTTAAACCCTAATTGTAGGCCCAATCTCACATCTCAAACCTAATATCTTAAATCTAACCTCGTGTCTCGAACAAAAAGCGTATTTTTGCAATTAATGGGAACACTTGTAGATTCAGGGATAAAGGGATATAAAAATTACGGTACGTATTTGCGCGAAAAATATAAAGGGCAGCGCGTGTTTAAAGTAATTGTAGATGGTGGTTTTACCTGTCCTAATCGCGATGGCAGTAAGGGCTACGGTGGATGTACATATTGTAATGTAGATTCTTTTACACCAGAACCCTCGCGTAAAAATCCAAATATTAAAGATCAGCTTGCCGAAGGCATGTTAAGGGCTAAAACTTCTTATAAAGCTGATAAGTATATTGTTTATTTTCAGCCGAACACCAATACTTACGCTCCGGTGCATTATTTAAAGATGATGTACGATGAGGCCTTATCTATTAATACTGAAGATATAGTGGGATTTGCAGTGGGTACCCGCCCAGATTGTATCGATGCCGAAAAGGTAGCTTTATTAGAAAGTTATACCGATCGTTTTGATGTAGACTTAGAAATGGGTATGGAATCTATCTATGATGAAACCCTCGATCAGATTAACAGGGGCTGCAGCCATGGCGAATTTGTTGCCGCGGTTGAGCTTTTAAAAGACAGTAAGCTTGATTTGTGTGTGCATACTATTTTTGGCTTCCCTTGGGAAACCAGAGCGCAGATGTACGGTTATATTCACGAAATTAACCGTTTTCCTCAAATTAAGTTTGTTAAATTTCACCATCTTCATGTTGTAGAGGGTTCTATAATGGGTGCTAAATACAAAAAAGAGCCTTTTAAATTATTTTCACTTGAAGAATATACGGATCTGCTTTGCGAGTTGATTCCGCTTTTGCGTCCAGATATTGTTATTCAACGCCTTTTTGGCATTTCGGACTGGGATTTGCTAATTGCACCAAATTGGGGGCTTAATAAATCAGCAATTCAAACGTATATGGATAAAGAAATAGAAAAAAGAGGAATAGTTCAGGGATCTGATTATTTTTCTTAAAAATATAAAATTCTTAATAATTTTTAGAAAAACCCATGAAATTTCATGGGTTTTTCTGTTATTAATAAGTTTTTTAGGATAATTTTTGTAAATTTTAGATAAAATCAGGTAAATGATGGTTAATATGTGATTTTGTTTTTATTAAAAACTTATATTAAAATCCCCTCAATTTTTTGTTATTTTTAATTTTACGGTTAATTTTTGTTCTGTTTAATAAAAATCATTCGTTTTTATTAAAATATTTCAATTTAATGGTGTAAAAACTACAATATGTCGTATTTTTATAAAAATAAATCAAACGTTTGATCTATAATTATCAATCGTTTGATCAATAGTTAAAAATCACAAACAAATTAAACTAAAAACTATGAGTAAATTCTCCTTTAAACAGTATGCGCCTTTTGCGATATTGATGATTGTCGCAATTTTCGCTCTATTTATTCCACTTCTCCCTAATTTTGATGAAGGCAAGTACAGTGGACCTGATATTGCATTTATATTAATCGCAGCTGCGCTTGTATTTTTAATGACTCCAGGTCTTGCATTCTTTTATGGTGGTATGGTTCACCGTAAAAATGTATTATCCACAATGATTAAAAGTGTTGTAGCGGCAGGAGTAATTACAGTTTTGTGGACAGTTGTTGGTTTTAGTTTGGCCTTTGGAGATACCATCGGTGGCTTTATCGGAAATCCATCAACATTTTTGTTCTTCAAAGGTGTAAATTCTGGAGCACCACATCTTCAAGGAGGATCAGACTTAACTATTCCGCTTTCTTTATTTGCTGTGTTTCAATTAATGTTTGCCATTATTACACCAGGTTTGGTAGTTGGGGCAGTAGCAGAACGTATTCGTTTTACTTCATACATTCTGTTTATTGTTTTGTTCGCAATATTTGTTTATTCTCCTTTGGCCCACTGGACATGGCACCCACAAGGTTTCTTGTTTAAAATGGGCGTGTTAGATTTTGCAGGCGGTACAGTAGTACACATTTCTGCAGGTATGGCAGCTTTAGCAGGAGCATTGGTTTTAAAACGTAGAAAATCTCACTTAGAGCATAAAGAAGTTCCACCAGCTAATATTCCATATGTATTAATTGGTACTGGTTTGTTATGGTTCGGTTGGTTCGGTTTTAATGCAGGTTCTGCATTAAGCGCGGGTAGCTTAGCTGTTTCGGCATTTTTAACTACAAATACTGCTGCCGGTGCTGCTGGCTTATCTTGGATGTTCTTTGATGTTGCAAGAGGCAAAAAACCTTCTGTGTTAGGTTTTTGTATCGGAGCAGTAGTTGGCTTAGTGGCCATTACACCAGGAGCAGGTTTTGTAAGTATTTCGGCCAGTATATTTATTGGTGCTATTGCTGCTGTTATTTCTAACCTTGTGGTTACATGGAAACAAAAAACCAGTTTGGATGATACATTAGATGTTTTCCCTTGTCACGGTGTAGGTGGTATCGTTGGTATGTTGTTAACTGGTGTTTTTGCTACAAAAACAGTAAATGCTGCCGGTGCTGACGGATTATTTTATGGTAACCCAGCTTTCTTTATTACACAATTAAAAGGTGCAGTAATCGTAATCATCTTCAGTTTCGTTGTATCGTTTGTTATTTTCAAACTGGTAAATCTGATCAATCCAATCAGGGTTTCTGAAGAAGAAGAAGAGTTAGGTCTTGATGCATCTCAACATGATGAGAAATACTCTCAAGGAACCTTACTGGTTGAAGAAAGAGCCATCTATATCGAAAAAAACAGCCCATTAACCGAATCAATTTCTTAAAGATTTTATATATCTAAACTCAAATCAAGCTCAAACATGAAGAAACTTTTAACAGCTATTTTTGCAATGGCCAGCACTACGTGTGCCCTGGCTCAAGAAACCACCACATCGCCACTTGAAATTTCAGGGTCGGTAGATACGTACTTTAAATATGATTTTGCCAAGAATCCATTAAATGCAAAAACATCTTTTGTAACAGATCACAACTCAGTATCACTAGGGATGATTGATATTGCGCTGAAGAAAAAAACAGGCAAGGCTTCATTTGTTGGAGAGCTTTCTTTTGGCCCGAGAGGACAATCGCAATCTATTCCTGATGCTGCCGCTGGTGGTTCTTCATTTAATATCCAGAATTTATATGTTAACTACGAGTTCACAAATGAGTTTAGCATGACGGCTGGTTACATGGGTACGTTTATTGGATATGAGGTAATTTCTCCGGTTGGAAACTTCAACTACTCAACTTCATATTTATTTACCAATGGTCCATTCCAAAATGCAGGTATTAAAGCAACTTATAAATTCAGCGATAAAGTAAGTTTAATGGCTGGTTTATTTAATGATTGGAATGTTTACAGCGCATCGCGAGGTGTTTCGGCCATTGGCGGCCAGCTAATGGTTGCACCGGTAGAAGGTTGGACAGCCTACATTAATGCTTTATTGGGCGCAGGTTTTGGTGGGTACGGAACCATTGTGGATTTAACTACTGCGTATCAGATTACGGAAAAGTTTAAATTAGGTTTAAATGCTGCTAATTATGATATTAAGGATAGTGCTGTACCAGGAAGTTATGCTGGTGCTGCTTTATACCCTCAGTACGCAGTATTAGATGCCGTAACTTTAGGGTTAAGAGGTGAATACTTCAAATTTAAAGCAGCAGGTGCAGTTCCAGCTACAGCCTTTACAGCAGTAACACTTACCGCAAACATTAAATCTGGTGGTTTAACCTTTATCCCAGAGGTAAGATTAGACCACAACAGTGATAAACCTTTCTTTAAAGAAGGTGGCGCTGCGGCACCAAATGGAGGTCAGTTCTCTTTAGCAGCTGTTTACGCTTTTTAAGTAAATAAATAATATTAGGCCGTCTCGATGTAAAATCGGGACGGCTTTTTCTTATCTTTAAATATTTAGATTTATCTATTAACCGATTTTACATGAAATATCTTCTTTTTATTATTGTTGCCACCTTTTCAATTCAATTATCTGCACAGCAAAAACAGTTTTCTAAAGATGATAACGGTAAATTTATCTATTATAAGGTTGTAGATTCTCAACGGGTAAGCAAAGATACTTTGCTGCAAAGAGCGAAAGCTTTCGTTAATGTTGCTTATAAAAAATCGATGGTTGAGGAAAGTGTTACTGATTCTTCTGTGTTAGCTAAAGGTACGATAGTAATTGATAAAACAATTTTAGTTGCTGGCCATCCAAGTGGGGAGGTAAGTTATAATTTTGTTTTTGAGGCACGCAATGGAAAATATAGATTCTGGCTAACTGATATGTTGTTTATTCCATACCAGAGAGATCGTTATGGAAATTTTGTGCCGACTACAAAAATTGGTGTGCCTTTAGAGCGTACGCCAGGTAAGCTGAATGCAGGTGCATGGAAAGATATTTTAAATAGCACTTATCTTAAAGTTGAAAAATTTGGCGACGATTTTAAAAAGTATTTAGCGACCAGCAGGGTGGAGAAAGCCAAAAAGAAAGTCGAAACCATTTCTACTAAACAATGGTAGTTGATGCGTACTGAAATTTTCCAAATAACTCTTCTACTTTCTGGGAGCGGAATTTAAAAATCTCGTTGATTTTGTTGTTCACCACAACGGTATTTGCAATAATGCCGATTGGTCCCCAACCGATGCCGTAATGCAAAATATCGTGCATTAATACGCCGTCGTGTACCTTTTCGAAATGATGCTGGTGATGCCAGAATGCAAATGGACCAAACCGCTGTTCGTCAATAAAATATTCTTTATCCTTAACATGCGTTATTTCTGTTACCCAATTTAGTTTGATACCGAACAAAGGCGAAACTTTGTAAGTAATGATCAGACCGGGATACATTTTGGTTTTGGCCATGTTAGGGGAAGTTACCTCAAATGTCATGTTTTTCGGTGTAATCTCGGCTAAATTCAATGGTGAAGAGAAAAAGTCCCATGCGGTATCTAGGTCGGCAGGAAGTTTTTGCGTAAATTCTAATCTATATGTTTTCAAGTTTCCGTTTTAGAGCACAACAATAAAGATGCAGTTTTGTTGAGAATAGTTTAGGTTTAATCGTAAAGTTCACATAATGAAGGCGCAGAGATCGCAGAGTTTGGGTATGCTAATCTATTTACATCTTTTTTTATCGCAAAGTTGTACGGTTTTAGTCACTTAAACCCGAAGCGAAATGCCGATATTTCAATCGGCAGAAGCTAGGGCAAGACTGCAATAACCAAAAAGATATTGCAATTTGCTTTCCAAGAAAAATAAACTCTGTATTAAAACAACCAGCTTTGACAAATTTTTAACACTTGGATAAGAAATTTGTCAAAGCATTTATGCTAATGCACCATTTTATCGGCACAGGTTGAACTTGCAAATGCTTCTGGTTTAGCCTTAAAAATAAAGCCCATGCTTAAAATATATCCCATGGCATCATTAAGCGCCTTGTTTGATTTAAACGATGGACTCGTATTGATATCGGCATGTACTTCGAGTGCAACATCATAAATGTCAAGTAAATCGCAAATAGAGTAAGCTGTTTCAATAGATTTTTGTACTTCCATTAACATTCTTTCTTTTATACTTACCTGTTGTGAGCTCTTTTCCTGGTTGATATACATAAAACCACCATGATGTTCTCTTAACAGAACAATTACGGTTGCAAAATCGGTTACTGCCCCTTTAACCTGCGAATCGGTACCGATGCAAACTTTAAGCTTATAGCCATTTTCTGTTTCTCTGATAATCGCATTTTCTACTTCTTCTAGGATTGAAGACTGAATAATTTCACCACTAAATTTTTTCCACGTCATACATTTGAGTTTTTGAGGTTAACGAATGGTAATCAGGTTTTTATAAAAATAGGCGCTAAAAATTAAATATATGTTAAGTGCAGATTGTTTATTTGCTAACAAAAAGTTAGTTATCAACAAGTTACTCATAATAGTTTAGATGGACTTATTATTTCTTGAAACAAATTATTATTCGGTCAGTTAATATTTGTACATTCATTAAAAATTCTTAATTATGAGAGCAGAATTGATTCAAGAGCTTCAGTTATTACAAAATAGCAGAGCGAATAAATTTGCAGATGAACTGGCTGACAAGATTTTATCTTCGGTTGATGCAGTTAACGAAAAAGTGCTATCATCAATGTCTAAACGTGGTAACATGTTAATGTTACTCGAAAAAAGATTAAACTTTTCTACCCTGCGGAAACTTAGGAAGAGATTTTTCAGGCCCTAACCAAGAGTGCCGTTTTTGCCCTAAAGAGAAATGATTACCTTTATGGCGGAATGATAGAAAATGCCTTAAAAAAATTAAACATTACTGCACTTAATCAGATGCAGGAGTCTTCTGTAAAAGCAGCCAAGACTGGTAAAGATGTGATATTGATTGCGCCAACGGGTTCGGGGAAAACGCTGGCCTTTTTATTGCCATTACTTTCCAACTTAAAAGCCGGAGTTAAGGGCGTGCAAGCCTTAGTTTTGGTGCATTCGAGAGAGCTTGCCTTACAAATAGAGCAGGTTTTTAAACAAATGGGTACTCCATTTAAAGTAAACTGCTGTTATGGTGGGCATGCTGTGCGGATAGAAAAGAATAACCTTGCGCATCCGCCTGCAGTGTTAATCGGAACGCCTGGTAGGATAGCTTATCATTTAGAGCATCAGAACTTTGATGAATCTTTTATCGAAACCTTAATCTTAGACGAATTTGATAAGGCGCTCGAGTTTGGTTTTGAAAACGATATGTCTTACATCATTGGCTCGTTGCTTTCATTAAAACAGCGTATACTTACTTCTGCTACCAAAATGGAAGAAATTCCTGCTTTCGTAAAGTTAAATGCACCTATTGAAGTCGATTTTTCAAAAAATATCGAGACAAAGCCAGATCTAAAGCTCAAAAAAATAACAGCACCTACGGCTGATAAATTAGATTATCTTTTCAGATTATTGAGTAAAATAGGCAGTAAAAATACATTGGTTTTCTGTAATCATAGGGAAACGGTAGATCGGATAAGTGATTTACTCTATGAAAATGGTTTAGGACATGATGTTTTTCACGGAGGGATGGAACAGTTCGATCGTGAAAAGGCATTGCTTAAATTTAGAAATGGTAGCCATCGGATTTTAATTACAACAGATTTAGCCGCCCGTGGTCTCGATATTCCTGAAGTAGAGCACATTGTACATTATCAATTGCCCTACACCGAAGATGCTTATATCCATCGCAACGGTAGAACGGCAAGGATGCATGCAAAGGGAACGGCATATGCTATTTTAACTACAGAAGAGCATTATAAATATTTACCGGATGATATTGAAGAAGAAGTTTTATCAGAGCAGTATAAATTACCAGAAGCCAGCGATTGGGTAACTTTATATCTTGCACATGGCAAGAAGGATAAAATTAACAAAATTGATATTGTAGGTTTATTTTTGCAGAAAGGTAATTTAACAAAAGAAGATCTTGGCTTGATCGAAGTTAAAGATACTACGAGTTACATCGCGGTTAAAAGAAGCAAAGTAGAGAAATTATTAAAAGCATTAAGTGGCGAAAAAATTAAAGGGAAAAAACTTAAATTAGAAGTGGCCAGTTAGATCGATAAGTCCGAAGTTGTAGCATTTTATAACATTACAACTTACAACATTCACTAATTCAGTATTCTACCATTCAATAATTAACAATGAGCAACAACGATATATTAAAAAAACTGAGAGTAGCCTTATCATTAAAAACAGAGGATATTATAACCATTTGCGATCTCGTTGGATTTAAGGTAACCAAGGCAGAACTGGGCGATATTTTCAGGAATGAAGACCACGAGAATTTTAAACCCTGTGGCGATCAGATCCTGCGTAATTTTTTAAATGGTCTGGTAATTTATAAAAGAGGTCCGAGGGATGAGAAAAAGCAATAATTTATGCTTTTTATTATTTTTTATACTGATCACTTTCTCCTTTAACGCTCTCGCTCAGTCTCAGTTTAAAATAAGCGGCCGCGTAATCGATTCTTTAAAAAAGCCCATTGATGGGGTAAGTATCCGATTGATTACCGATAAAGATACGCTACGGTCTAATTCAGATTCGAAGGGCAATTTTACATTTCCAAAAGTAGGCCACAACAAATTCTACCTTAGCATAACGGCATTGGGCTATAAACCTTATGCATCAATTTACGAAGTCGAATCTTCCAAAAAAAGTTCCGACCTGGATCCAATTATACTTAAAACCGAAAGCATCCGCCTCGAAGATGTAGAAGTTAAAGTAAAGGTTGATCCCATTAAAATCAAAAAAGATACCATTGAGTACAATGCCGGCGCTTATACCATTAGGGACAACGATAAGGTTGAAGACCTTTTAAAGCAGTTACAGGGCATCGAAGTTGATGAAAAAGGTGCTGTTACGGCAATGGGAAAAAAAATGACCAAGCTTCGGGTGAATGGTGAAGATTTTTTTACCAGCAATGTAGAAGATTACATCAGACAGTTGCCTGCAGATATTATTGCCAAACTACAGGTAATTGATGATTATGGTGATGAAGCTAATTTTACCGGCATTAAAATCGGTACTCCTCAAAAAATGCTGAACCTGGTTACCAAGCCTGGCATGGATAAGGGTGTTTTTGGCGGAATAAATGTGAATTCTGCCACCAATAATGCGCATAATCTGGGAACCAACGGCAGTATATGGAAAAAAACAAAACAGATTGGTTTTGGCGGTCGCTATGGCATTACCAATAATGCGTTCAGCCAGATGAATAATGGTGCCTTGAACGGCAATATCAGGGATAAAATTTCAAAAGAATTTAGCGTTAACGGGAGTTATAATTTTAGCAATGGTACCAATAAATCCATTCAGAGCAACTACCTCGAAACTTTTAACCCTCAGGGAACCATTTACGATTTAAGGGAAAGTACCAATAACTCCAACTCTTTAAACAATAACATTAACCTGGGGTTAAACGGTGCTACAAAAAAGAATTATTTCAATGTTTCGCTGGCAGGCTCTTTGGCCGATACCAGGAATGATGCTTTTTCCACCTCCAATAAAACAGGCTATATCAAGCAAGATCTTATTTCCAATTCAGCTTCCCGCAATAGTAACCCAAATCTTAACGGAAGTATCAACTGGTCGAGGCGTTTGGCCAATAATAAACGTTCGCTATCCATGGGTTTCAACTTTGGTAGCAGTGGCGGAAATAGCAACAGCACCATTAACGATATTATCCGCTATTATAATGAAACCACCAATGTGCTGGTTAAAGATTCGTTATTAAACCGTTTGGTAGCTAACAATACTTCAAATTCGAACTTTGGCGGAAATATTCAGTTTTCGAACTCCTTAAAAAAGGCAAATGATACTAGCGGATACAGTTTTATCAATTTTTCCTATCGTTTTTCGGTAAGCAGGAGCCGGAACCTGCAGACTACATCGGTTACCAGTCCATTAGGAAATAGTTTTGTGGTCGATTCATTAGGGCAGGATTATGTATCGAATTTCATTAACCAGAATATCAGCATCGGTTACAATACCAATAGCAACCGGATCAGTTATAATTTTGGACTTAATTTTTCGCCAAGCATCATTATTGGTAAATACCAGAACACGGGGCAGGAACTCAAAAATTATCAGCTGAATTTTTCCCCTTCGGCCAATTTAAGCTATCAGATTAAAGACAATGGAAATCTGAGTTTTGGCTATAATGGTTATACCAACTCACCTGATTTTAACAAACTGCAGCCTATCAGGAATAATAATGATGTGCAGAACCTGATTATTGGTAATCCCGACCTGAAAGCAACATCGAGCCACACTGCTGATCTAAGTTTTAATAAATTTAGTACGAAATCTGGCTTAAGTATTATGGCCGGCTTATCGGGAACTTTCGCCATCAACAGCGTGGTGAGTAATACGGTTTTTCTCAGAGATACGTTGAATAGTTTAAAGCAACAAACCACCTACGAAAATGTGAATGGCATTTATAATGTAGGTGGAAATTATTCTTTCAATAAAAGGATGCTTGATAATAAACTGTCTTTATCTATAAATGGGAATGTTGCTTACAGCCACAATGTTTTTTATACCGATAATGTATTGAACAAGAGTAGCGGCATTAATGTTTCGAATGGATTTAGGTTTAACCTCAATCAGAAAAAATATTCTTTTAATACCAGTGCATCATACAGTTTCAGTTCAAATACCTATTCGGTTATGAACCAAAACATTAAAAATGTACAGGTGGTGGCTTTGAGTGGAAGTGCCAGCTGGATCCCCGGCAAGCATTTTCGGGTAAATGCATCGGCTTCTAAAAGCTTGAATTTTGGCTATAGTTTATATGCCGGCAATCCTTTATTGGTAAATATGGGGATAAATACTTCGTTCCTTAAAGGCAACAAACTCCTTTTTTCTGTCCAGGCGAACGATTTATTTAATCAGGGGGCACTTTTTAGTACCAGTATTACCAACAACTCCATTTCCGAGAACAGGACAAGGTTTATCAGCCGTTTTGTACAGGCTACCTTGAGTTATAACCTGAGCCAGTTTGGAAATAAAAAAGGTAAAACGAATGGTAACTTTAATGCCGACGAATAAAATAATTAAACCCAGATTATTTAGTTTAGCGTTTCGCTCCTTTACCAATTACCTATCTCATGAAAAGTAAATTCTTGTTTTTTATCTTGCTGATTTCTACAGGCAGTTTGTTTGCCCAGGCTCAGAAAGCAGATTCCTTAAACAATAAGTCTAAAAAAGAAAACTTTGCCGATGATTGGGCGGCGCTTACGAAGTACCAGAAAGAGAACGAACTTTTGCCTCCTTCAAACCGAAAAGAAAAGCGGGTGGTATTTTTAGGGAGTTCGATTTTTGAATTCTGGAAACAGAAAGATCCTGAATATTTTACTAAAAACCCATATCTGGATAGGGGGATAAGTGGGCAGATTTCGCCGCAACTGCTTATCCGTTTCCGGCAGGATGTAATTAACCTTAAGCCAAAAGTGGTAATTATTTTGGCGGGTAGTAATGATATTGCAGGTAATACAGGTCATGTAACCAACGAAAAGATTATGAACAACATCAAATCGATGGCAGAACTGGCCCGCTTACACCACATTAAAGTGATACTCTGTAAATATCTGCCTGTTTATCAATATCCATGGAATAAAAATATTGAGCCCGCTGAAATTATTGTTTCCCTGAATGAAATGATTGCTGCCTATGCAAAAGAGAAAAATTACACCGTACTGGATTATTGGACACCATTGGTTGATGAACGCAGTGGCCAGCGATCTGAATTAACGGTTGACGGTGTTCACCCCAACCTGGCCGGCTATAAGATTATGGAAGAGGTAACAGATGTGGCGATAAAAAAAGCTTTGAAAAATAGACACTAGAAGTTCATTGGTCATTAGTTCATTGGTTAGCATTGTGTATATAAAATAGAAACGTCGTCATCTCGATTTCGTTTCACTCCGCTCTAAATGACGATAACTTTTAGGAGATAGCTCCTAAAAGTTATATGTCATTCATATTGATTTTTTTAGAATAAAATTGATGGGATAATTTGTTTTTATGAATTTTCAATAATATTTGAAAGTTTAATAAGTTTTATTTAGTTTTACTTCATGAAAGGGAAATAAAATAGTAGATTATACATAATGCCCTTAAATGAGGCTTATTTTTTTAATCTATACTTTCATTTTTTTTCTGAAAATTAAATAATTTAAAGTTGTTGGTTATGGATTACAATGTACTCGGCTATGGCATCTTTATAACGGTTATCGTATTCATCATCGTAGTAGTAGGAAAAATATGTTACCGTAACGGAAATATCTTTGTGGCCGAACTCATTCCCGATCATCTCGATCTCTGTCAGCAGATTAATAAATCCCTTTTGGTTTCTTACTATCTGGTGAATATTGGCTACTGTGCCATGACATTAATAGGGTGGGAGACAATTCTTTCATCGCAGCAGCTTGTAGAAGTTATGGCGGTAAAAGTGGCCACCATTGTTTGCATCCTGTCTATTCTTCACTATTTAAATATCTATTTGCTTACCAATACCATTCATAAATTAATAAAGTAACAATCTAAAATTTTCAATTATGGAAACGACAAAAATTTTAATCGGTTATGCAGTTTATTTGCCAGTTGCACTTTTTTTGACTTTTTATGTTTCAAAAACGCTGTTCAAAAACAGTAAAGTATATATGTTAGATATTTTTAAGGGAAGAGAAGAGATTGCCAATGCGACGAACAAACTCTTCGAAACGGGTTTTTACCTATTGAACATTGGCTTCGCGCTGCTCATTATGAAGATTACGATAGAGGCTAACGATTACCGGAATTTAATTGAGGCATTGGGTTCTAAAATCGGTGGCTTTGCCATTTATCTTGGAATGATGCTGTTTATTAACCTGTACTTCTTTTTTAGAGGGAAACGCAAAGCAAAAGAAAATCAAAGGCCAAATCCTTTCCAACCATCTATGTAGTGGCAATAAGAGATCAAGTTTTTAAGTGCATTAGAGTTTAAGTGTAAAATACTGTATTACAAATTAAAATTTGTTAAAATGATTATTCGATTTATTTATTCTTTTTTAGTCGCGATAGTTGGAATTTTTATACTTTCATTACTTTGTACGATTCAACAACCCAGTTTTAACCCTATTGATTTATTTTTAATGGTCTTATTTTACTATTTACCTGGAATGTATATATTAATAGTAATCTCTATTTTTTTGATTCACCTAATTAGGCAAAATAAAGTACTTAGTAGATTCTTAAAAACAAATACGGGCTTTTTTTTAACTTTTTTAGCTTTTGTACTTATTAGCTCCATAGTTAAAGATAAAATAGTAAGTGATTATGAGTTCATAATAAATTTTGTAATAGCATATATTATATCAATGTTGTTTTATTTTCAGTCTCTAAGAATATTTACGGCCAAAAACAATTTATAATTTTTATTAACGCAATCATCTCAAACAAAAAAGTCCCGATTCTCATCGGGACTTTTTATTAATTCAATTTTTTATATCTGATGCGTTTTGGGGTAACATCGCCCAAGCGTTTTTTGCGGTTTTCTTCATAATCTGAATAGTTTCCTTCGAAGAAATAAACTTCAGAGTTACCTTCAAAAGCCAGGATGTGCGTACAGATCCTATCCAAAAACCACCTGTCGTGACTGATTACTACAGCACAACCACCAAAGTTTTCTAAGGCTTCTTCCAATGCACGTAAGGTATTTACGTCAATATCGTTGGTCGGCTCATCCAGTAGCAATACATTGGCTCCTTTTTTCAAAGTAATGGCCAAGTGCACACGGTTACGCTCACCACCTGATAAAATACCCACTTTTTTCTGCTGATCGCCACCGTTAAAGTTGAACTTTGAAACATAAGCACGTCCGTTTACGGCTTTAGTACCCAGTTGTATATTGTCTAATCCATCGGTAATATTTTCATAAACGGTTTTATCGGCATCTAAATCATTGTGCATCTGATCTACATAACCCAGTTCAACGGTTTCGCCTACACGGAAAGTACCGGCATCTGCTTCTTCCTGTCCAGTAATTAAACGGAATAATGTGGTTTTACCTGCGCCATTGGGTCCAATAATCCCCACAATACCTGCAGGAGGAAGGGAGAAGTTTAAATTATCGAACAATACTTTATCGCCATAAGCTTTGGTAACATTGGTTGCTTCAATTACCACATTACCCAAGCGTGGGCCTGCAGGAATAAAGAGTTCTAATTTATCTTCTCTTTCTCTGCCATCTTCTGAGGCTAATTTATCGTAGTTGGCTAAACGTGCTTTAGATTTTGCATGACGTGCCTTAGGCGCCATTCGTACCCATTCTAACTCACGCTCTAATGTTTTCTGGCGTTTGCTTTCTGTTTTCTCTTCCTGCGATAAACGTTTTGCTTTTTGATCTAACCAGCTGCTGTAATTCCCTTTCCATGGAATACCTTCACCGCGGTCTAACTCTAAAATCCATCCGGCCACATTATCTAAGAAATACCTATCGTGGGTAACTGCAATAACGGTTCCTTCGTAATTTTGTAAAAATTGCTCTAACCAATCGATACTTTCGGCATCCAAGTGGTTGGTAGGCTCATCCAATAATAATACATCAGGATGTTGGAGCAATAAACGGCACATGGCCACACGGCGACGCTCACCACCTGATAATACACCTATTTTAGTGTCAGGATCAGGGCAACGTAGGGCATCCATGGCCCTTTCCAATTTCGAATCAATTTCCCAAGCACCTAAAGAATCGATTTTATCCTGAAGTTCGCCCTGTCTGGCCATTAACTTATCCATTTTGTCAGGATCAGAATAGTTTTCTTCCAAACCAAAGGCCTCATTTACTTCTTCATATTCTTTTAAAATGGCGGTAACTTCGGCAACCCCTTCTTCAACCACCTCGCGAACAGTTTTTTCTGGATCTAAGATCGGTTCTTGCGCTAAATAACCCACCGAATAACCTGGTGAGAAAACCACTTCGCCCTGGTAAGATTTATCTAAACCGGCAATAATTTTTAAAAGGGATGACTTACCGGAGCCGTTTAAACCGATAACCCCGATTTTGGCACCGTAAAAGAAAGAAAGGTAAATATTTTTTAAAACCTGTTTTTGTGGCGGGTAAATTTTATTTACTCCTGCCATTGAAAAGATTATTTTTTCGTCAGACATTATAATGTATTGTTTTTAAAGTAGTTTTTAATGCTAAGATTGATATTAAAGGAAGGTTAACAGTTTTTCTTACAGACTGATTTTGCCTAACCAAATAATGGCAATGCCAAATTGCTTACAAAGATAAGAACAACAAGCCCATTACAAAGTGGTTTGTAAAGTATATCTTAACTTTTGGCGACGGCTGGATCATAATATCGAATTGAAGACTTAGAATCCCTGCTATATTATAGTGTCATCGAAACGGAATGGTATCTAAACTTTAACAAAGTATTATAACCACTTACTGTATTCTGCAAAACTTCATGCGTTAGTTATAATTTTTTCAAAAAAAAATAAACGTTACTTAAACGTTTTAATTTGATGATATATGTTTAATTCAGTACTGGATAGGCTTTTCATATTAATTTGGCCCCTAAAAATTACCATATTGCCCCTCACTCGGATAGGGATTTTAGTAGTTAATTTGTTGCAACCAACCAAATATAATAATGCACATATGAAGAAAACCAAACTATTAAAAACATTGGAATAACATCTGCTTATAGTTATCTCTATAATGGATGATTTTGCCTAATTTATCATCAAGCTCTTCACTAACTAGAAAAGCTTTCAGCTGAGTTTTGCAAAGTAAGCATATCTGCCATCATAAGGTTTGACCATATGGTGATTGGTATGCTCATGAATAAACTAATCAACAAACAATTTCAACTAAAATCAAAAAATGAGAAAAATCTACAAAAAGAATGCCCTGATTTCGGGCTGCTTATTTTTCCGTGGAGGCGTATTCCGAACGCTGCTCAGTATGCTGTTATTTTTGGGCATAGGCTTTTCGGCCTCAGCTCAGAATGAAGTAACGGTAAAAGGGGTAGTCAAAGACACTTTAGGCGGATTACCGGGGGTAAACGTTAAAGTTTCGGGAACAAGCCGCGGAATCTCTACAGATGATCTGGGAAGATATACCATAAAAGTCGCCCGTTCCGGTAAATTACTTTTTTCCTTGGTAGGTTACAAAGCACAAACTAAAGCTGTTATCGACTACGAAAATTCGGGCGATGGAACTTATGTAATTAATGTGGTGTTGAAGCCTGATGCCAATTCCCTACAGGATGTTGCAGTAGTTGGTTTTGGTACACAGAAAAAGCAAAGCGTAATCAGTTCAATCACTTCCATTAATCCAAAAGAGCTAAAAGGACCAACCAGTAACCTAACAACAATGTTGGCTGGAAGGGTGGCTGGTATGATTGCTTATCAACGTAGCGGTGAACCAGGTGCAGATAATGCTTCTTTTTTTATTCGGGGTTTAGGCAGTTTCGGTGCTGGTAAGCAAGATCCATTAATTTTGATTGATGGTGTAGAATCTACCCAAAATGATATGGCACGTTTACAGCCTGATGATATTGCTTCATTCAACGTGTTGAAAGATGCAACTGCTTCAGCAGTTTATGGGGCCAGGGGTGCAAACGGTGTGCTTTTGATTTTAACAAAAGCAGGACAGGCTGGAGAAACCAAATATTTTTTCCGTGCTGAAACATCATTATCCGGTAATACGAAAAATTTCAAATTCGCAGATAATGTTACCTATATGAAACTTGCTAACGAAGCAGCTTTGACCAGAAGCAGATTGGCGATATTACCTTACTTGCAGACTAAAATTGATGCTACGGCGGCTGGTGATAATCCGCTTTTATATCCAAATAACGACTGGATAAAAGAGTTAATTAAGGACTATACATTTAACCAACGTTATAATATGAACGTAACGGGTGGTGGAAGTAAAGCAAGCTATTACATCTCGGGTACTTATAATATTGATAACGGGGTGTTGAAAGTGGCAGATCTCAATAATTTCAATAGTAACATCAAACTTAGAAATTATTCTTTGAGATCTACGGTTAATATTAACCTAACCAACACCACTGAAGCTATTATTAGGGTTTATGGTCAGTTTGATGATTACAGAGGCCCAGTTGGTGGATATGATAGTAACGGAAATAAGATTAATGGTGGTCAGAAAATATTTAACCAGGCGCTTTGGTCAAATCCGGTAATGTTCCCTGCAGTTTATCCTGCTAGTTATCAGCCCTATTCCAAACATCCTCTATTCGGTAACGCAATTTCTCCTAGTGGATCACTTTATATTAATCCTTACGCAGAAATGGTTAAAGGATATCAGGATAACAATTCTTCAACCTTACAAACACAAATTGAACTAAAGCAAGATTTAAAAGGGGTACTGCCAGGTTTAAGTGCACGGCTGATGTCTTACGTAATCAGGTATTCCTACTTTGATATTGCGCGGAATTATAATCCTTTTTACTATTCGGCTGTTCCTAATCCGGCAGGTGGAGATATTATGCTCAACTTATTAAACAGTGGTGCACCTCCAACGTATGGACTTACCGGAACAGAATATCTGAATTATTCAGAGGGAACTAAAAGTTTAAACTCTACTTTTTATACAGAAGTAGCTGTAAATTATAATCATACTTTTAAAGAGAAACATGCGGTAACCGGAATGTTGATTACCAATATGAGGAATTATCTGGCTGCGAACGCAGGAAGTCTTCAGTTGTCGTTGCCGTCCCGTAATCAGGGCGTATCCGGACGTGCAACTTATGGATATGATAATCGCTATCTGGCAGAATTCAACTTTGGCTATAATGGATCGGAGCGTTTTGCTGCAAATAATCGTTTTGGTTTCTTCCCATCCTTTGGTTTGGGTTATTTGATCTCAAATGAAAAATTCTTCAAACCATTGAGCAGTGTATTAAGCAATGTAAAATTAAGAGCCACTTATGGGATAACCGGTAATGATCAAATTGGAAGAACTCAGGATCGTTTCTTTTATCTTTCAGAGGTAAACATGAATAACGGATCTTTTGGTGGAACATTTGGGGAGAATAACTTTTATTATAAAGATGGTATCTCAATTTCTCGTTATGCAAATCCTTTAATCACATGGGAAAAATCTAAGCAACTCAATCTTGGTTTGGATATGACCCTGTTCGATGCATTAAGTCTCAATATTGATGTATATAAACAAAACCGCTCAAATATTTTAACAGATAGGGTATATGTGCCAAGCACAATGGGACTTCAGGCGGCAGTTAAGGCCAATACCAATGAGATGGAAAGCAGGGGAGTTGACTTTTCGGCTAACTATAATAAGTCTTTTGGAAACGGCATGTATTTGCAATTAAGAGGTAATTTTACCTATGCCACTAATAAAATCTTAATCAACGATGAGCCTGCTTATAATACAAATGAGGCATACCGCTCCCGTGTAGGACTACCAAGTACACAAACTTTTGGATATATCGCAGAAAGGCTATTTGTTGACGATGCTGAAGCTAAAAATTCACCTGTGCAATTTGCCGGTAAACCTGGACTTGATTACGGTGGCGGTGATATCAAATACAGAGATGTAAATGGCGATGGTATTATATCAGAAGCAGATGCTGTGCCTATCGGATTACCACAAGCACCAGAAATTATTTATGGTTTTGGAGGAACATTTGGCTTTAAAGGTTTTGATATCTCTGCTTTTTTTCAAGGTTCTGCCCGTTCATCATTCTTTATCAATCCGCAAAATATTTCTCCTTTTGTATTTAACGGAGGTTCGCAAAATGGTCTTCTTGATGTGATTGCCAAGAGTCACTGGAGTGAAGAAAATCGTGATATATATGCATTCTGGCCACGACTGAGCGATAAATTTGTTGCTAATAATAATCAAACATCAACCTGGTGGATGCGTAATGGATCATTTTTAAGATTAAAAACGGTAGAGATTGGTTATAATCTTCCAACTAGAATCCAAAACAAACTTGGAATCAAGGCTACCCGGTTTTATTTAAATGCCAGTAATCCTACCGCATTTAGTTCATTTAGCTTGTGGGATGTCGAAATGGGTGGAAACGGTTTAGGTTACCCAGTACAAACGGTATACAATTTAGGTGTGAGTTTAAGTTTTTAAAGATTGTTAAAGAAAATACAATGAAAAATACCGAAATATTATTTCAAAATAAAAAGAAGCCTGGTTTAATGGGGTTTGCCACCATTTTAATGCTGAGTTTAGTTTTATTGGGCTCGTGTAAAAAGTATCTGGATATTGTTCCTGATAACGTGGCCACAATAGACAATGCATTTACCTTAAGAAGTGAGGCAGAAAAGTATTTATTTACCTGTTATTCCTTTTTGCCTAAAGACGGCGAACCATTATATAATATGGGGTTTATGGCCGGGGATGAAATCTGGTCAAATATAGAAGAGCGGGAATTTATTTCTTATGGTTGGCGTATAGCCAGAGGTAGCCAGAATGCCGACAATCCATTAATGGATGCATGGAATGGACGTTATCAGGGAGGGGGAAATGGTGATAACTTTGGTTTATACAAAGCGATCAGAACTTGCAATATTTTCTTGGATAATGTACAGGATCAAACCAAAGTTCCGGATCTTAAATTGGATGAAAGACAGCGCTGGATAGCAGAAGTAAAATTTTTAAAAGCATATTATAACTTTTTGCTGCTTCGTATGTATGGCCCGATTCCAATCGTAGATAAAAATCTGAATCTTGATGCATCTGTTGAGGAAGTAAGAGTTAAAAGGATGCCTTTTGATGATTGTGTAAACTATGTAAATAATTTGTTGGATGAAGCGATAACCAACTTACCCATGATTATTACCGATAGGACCAATGAGCTGGGGCGTATTACAAAACCGATCGCACTTGCAATTAAGGCTAGATTACTCCTCACGGCTGCAAGTCCTTTATTTAACGGAAATACAGATTATGCAGGCTTCAGGGATAAAGATGGGGTTGCCCTTTTTAATACTACATACGATGCTACTAAATGGATAAAGGCTAAGGATGCGGCAAAAGCTGCGGTAGATGCAGCCGAAGGTGCAGGATTTAAATTATATCAATTTCCTGGGTCACAGTTTAAATTATCTGACAGTACATTGAGGCAGCTTACCATCAGAGGAGCTTTGACGGAGAGAGTTGCTCAAAATTCTGAGCATGTTTGGGCTAACCCAAATAGTTTATCATCATTTATGCAACAGGTAGCTATGCCACGTTTAATGAAAGGTTCAGATCCGATCCCGGTAGGAGCAGCCAGACAACAATTAGCTCCTCCTATTAAAATTGCAGAAATGTTCTATACCCAGAACGGGGTGCCTATCAATGAAGATAAAACACTCGATTTCAGTAATCGCTATACCATTAGGAAAGCGGTAAAAGCAGAGCGTTTTTACATCAAAGAGGGGTATAACACTGCAAGGTTAAATTTTGACAGAGAGCCACGTTTTTATGCCGATTTAGCATTTGACGGCGCTACCTGGTACAAATATGACAGCCCTTCAGGCTCTGATGAAAATACCTATACGGTTGAAGCCAAATCTACGCAATTGGCCGGTGCAAATAACTTTGGCTGGTATAACGAAACCGGTTATTTTGTTAAGAAAGTGGTAGATTGGAATATGTCGCAAAGCAACAGCGGGGCAACATATAGAACTTATGCATGGCCGGAGGTCCGCTTAGCAGATTTATATCTGATGTATGCGGAAGCACTAAATGAGACTTTATCAAGCCCTTCTTCAGATGTGTATAATTATATTAATAAAATCAGAACCAGGGCAGGTTTACAAGGTGTAGAAACATCATGGACGAACTATTCAACCAATCCATCAAAATATACCACTAAAGATGGTATGCGCCAGATTATTCAACAGGAGCGTTTAATTGAAATGGCTTTTGAAGGTAGCCGCTATTGGGATATCAGAAGGTGGAAACGTGCAGCCGAAATGTTTAACCAGCCCATTACGGCATGGAGTGTAAACCAGCCTGACGAGCAGTCTTATTATCGTGTGAGAACGGTATTAAGCCAGAATTTTATAGCACCGCGTGATTATTTGTGGCCAATTAGAACTTATGATTTGACAGTTAACCCTAATCTGGTACAAAACCCTGGATGGTAAAATTATCATTAATCAATAGAAAAATATGAAAAAGATTAATAAACTATTTTTTTTGGTGCTATCGATGGTGGTAGTATCATTTATAGGATGTAAGCAGGATGCACTTATACCATTCGAGAAGAATGAAACGCCACCAGGGCAGGTTTCTAACATTTTAGTAGAGAACGGTCCGGCAAATGCAAAAATTAGCTATACCTTGCCTATTGATAAGGATTTACTTTATGTTAAAGCGGTATATAAATTGGCAAATGGTACGGTGGCTGAAGTTAAAGCATCTTATTATAGCAACAGCCTATTGGTAGAAGGCTTTGGCGATATCAATGAGCATGAAGTTATGATTTATGCTGTAAACAGAAGTGAGGTCGCTTCAGCACCAACAATTGTCAAAATAAAACCTTTGGAAAACCCAATCAGGGGTGTGTTCAGAAACCTAAAAGTGATACCTGATTTTGCAGGGATTAACTTTACATCAAGCAATCCGGCCAAAGCCGATTTATCCATTGAAGTAATGATCATGAAAAATGGTAAATATGAATCGCTGGGTAAAAACATATACACTTCTGCGGCAGATATTAACCAGTCAATCCGTGGTTTGGATACACTTACCAGTAAATTTGCCATTACTATTCGCGACAGGTGGTTAAATTATAGCGATACCTTATATACTACCTTAAAGCCGCTGTATGAAACAGCGCTTTCTAAATCACTGTATAAGGCCTTAAAACTTCCAACAGATGCAGTACAGACTTACACTTCAACTGCATTAGAGAATATGTGGGATAATAATTTTATTGATTGGCCAAGGTGTTCACTTACAGATGTAACACAGATAACACCACAATGGGTAACTTTCGATATCGGAAAACCTGCTGTTTTAAGCAGAATTGTAGTGTGGAACTATCCGGAATATCTGAATGCCGGAAGGATGTATTATTATGGTGGAAATTTAAAGGATTTTGAGATTTGGGCATCGGATAACCCTCCTGCAGATGGTAGCTTTAATAATTGGGTAATGATTGGATCGTATAAATCTACAAAACCATCAGGTAGTGCTTATGGTGTTCAAACATCAGAAGATTATGCCTTTGCCAATGCCGGTATCAGTTATACTTTTGGAGCTGTTGCTAAAAAATTCCGTTATCTGCGTATTAAATCTAATAAAAACTGGCAGGGTACAACTTTTCAATCCATTTCTGAGATTCAATGTTATGGAGATCCGCGATAGCGATTTAAGTTTCATTTAAAAATTATAAAGATGAATAATTATAAATCAAAAAAATATAAAAAGTTAACTGTTTTTGCCTTGCTTATATTGGTTGCAGGCATTTACAGTGCCTGTACCAAACAGGATGACTTTAAGAAATTTGTAGCAGGTGGTGAAATTTCTTACACAGGTAAGCTGGATTCTGTGAAAATGTATTCTGGTGATTCGAGAGTAGTGTTAAAAGGACTTTTTCTGGCAGATCCTAAAGTTGTAAGTTGTAAAATATTTTGGAACAACAAAAAAGATTCGATAGTAATCCCGGTTGTGAAAAAAAATATTGTAGATACGCTTAATTACTCTATACCCATTAGTGCGGAAGGTTTGCAGAATTTTACCATATACACTTATGATAAAGCGGGTAATAAATCTATTCCAGTTTATGCCAATGCCAGATCTTATGGAGATCGTTATAAAGCTTCATTAAGTAACCGCGGTATTTCCACAGCGGTTAAAGGAACAGATGGCAACGCAACCATCCAGTGGTTAGGTATGGATAAATTAACTGGCGTTTTTACAACTGAGCTTCAGTATACAAATTCAAGCAATACGCTGGTTACGGTTAGAACACCAATTGATTCTACCAAAACAATTCTTAAAAATTACAAGAGTGGTTCAACATTTAAGTACCGCACATTGTTTCTGCCAGATACAAATTGCGTAGATACTTTCAGAGTAGCTTATTCTGCCAATCTCGCTGTAGATGAAGATATGACCAGCTTATTGTCGAATACCGGCCCATTTGTAAGAGCTGCTTATGATGGATCAAGATGGGGGACATTAGCCGGATGGACCACCAGTGCAGGTGCCAAAAATATCAACAATAATCAATACGGTGGATATGAGTTAAGAAGTGGCGTTGGTGTATTGTCTTTCGAATCCGGCTGGGGAATCAATACACCTGTTACCAATGGTCTTATTTATCAAACCATCACATTGCCCGCAGGCAAATATACTTTTAGGTTATCCGGTATTGATCAGAATAGTGGAGGGTCAAGGTATATTGCTGTTGCTGCAGGTAATACCTTACCTAATGTAACTGATATTCCGGCTGCAGCTATTGCTTATGCTAATATCGCTGATGGTGAATTGAATTTTTCACTTACGCAACAAACTACTGTATCAATAGGTTTCGCTGTATCGATAGATAATTCTGGCCAATATATAAAAGTTAAAAGCGTCAAATTATTGAAGTGGGCTAAATAATTTTATCACCCTAAGCTTAATTGCTTAGGGTGTTTTTATTCAGAATTTCTTTAGCAAACATAGAAACAAGCCTTTAATTCTTGATTCTGACCTGCTATTGCCTAAATTTTTTTCTCACTAAATAACGACTAAATGAAAACTCAATCAAGAAAATATTTTATTGCAGCATGTTTTATTATTGCCCTATCTGTTGGGTGTAAAAAAACTGAAAAAGTAACAGAAACCACAACTACTAAGACGGAGGTAACCGGTTCTGTCGCTACGTTAACCACTACCGAATTTACTTCCATTACAACAACCGGAGCGATAAGTGGAGGAACCATTACCAATAAGGGAAGTTTTGCTGTTACTGACCAGGGGATTTGCTGGAGTACCTCACCAAAACCCACTATAGAAAGTAAGAAGGTTGGTGTTATTAGCATTAATGGGGCAGGTGTTTTTACCAGTCAGCTTACAGGTTTAACTGCCTCTACTAAATATTATGTCAGAGCCTTCGCCATTAATAAAGCAGGAGTTGCTTACGGTAATGAAATCGAACTCACCACAGCCAGTATAGCCAGCTCAACATTTGGTTTTTCGCCTATGTATATTATAGGCTCAACGGTAGCAGCAGCAGATATTGAAGTGCTAACAGATGGTGGAGATGCCATTACAGAACGGGGCATTGTTTATGCTTCCTTACCCAATCCTACCATCAGCAACAGCAAAGTGAAGCATAATAATGCCGGACTTGGTAAGTTTAGAGTGAGTTTAAAAGACCTTACGCCAAAAACCACCTATTATATCAGGGCTTATGCCATTAATGCAAAAGGCGTGAGTTATAGTAATGAAGTTACCTTTAAAACCATTGCAAAAGGTAATTTCACCTACACCTTTAACAAATCTCAGAATCCTGGAGCAGAAGAGCTTGCAGCATATGGCAGGTTACAGGTGGCTATTGATAGTGCACTTTGGTATTTTAATAATTATACCTCTGTTACGAAACACGTGTATTTAAATTATGTTGATGGTGTACCAACAGCTGATGCCAACAATCAAGGCTGGATGCGGTTTGGAACCAATTCTTCCTATCAAAACCTCAGAACAATGCTTCATGAAGGTTCGCACACTTTAGGTACCGGAACTTCTTCGTGGTGGTGGAATACACTTGTAAATGGTAAACTGCAGGCACCAAGCGTAACAGCAATATTGAGGCTGATCACAAATGACAATACAGCCCAACTTAGTGGTGATAGCCAACATTACTGGCCTTATGGCCTTAATCAGAATTCAGAGGTTACTTCAAGCTGGGATTTTGCCTATACCTGCTTAATTATTGAAGCCATGCGCAAAGATGGTTTAACAGAATTCAGCGGACCCTATACCCCATAATAATTAGATCTGATGTAATAGCATCAGCCATTTTCATTAGTACAATGAAAAATTAATATTCATTTTAAAGCTGCCTGATTTTTAGATTTTCCCGGTTGTAAATAACAGCCAAGGAAATCTAAAACTCGTAAACCATCAATCCTAATCTTTTTTTAATGTGATTTATAGGTGGTGCTGTAAAGAAAATAGATGATTTTTTCTTAGTGCCCAAAATAAATGCAAAAAAATATGCTTGTTATTTTTTAGATAGTTGGCCTATGAAGGTGAATAATAGGTTTGTTAATGGTTTTTAGTTGAGTTTAAGTGATTGAGGTTATGTTTTGTTTAATTTTTTTAAGAATAGTCAGATAATTGGCGTATTTTATCGGGAAATATAAAAATTAGCGTTAATTATCCCTATGAAATTCGAGAATGAAATTTTAAAACCCATTTTTTATTTAATTTATACAAGCGTAGAGAGCGACCTATTTAATAAAGATGAACTTAAAGTGTTGCTTAATCAGTGTAAGGATTTTAATAACCGAAATAATATTACCGGGATATTATTGTATGTAAGAGGTCAGCAAATTACAAAGAGTAAAGGGAGGTTTATGCAATTGCTTGAAGGAGATGAACGGATCATCCGCAGACTTTTTAAAAAAATTGTAAATGACGAACGCCATGAATCAGTTGCTTTACTCCAAATTGGCAAATATGACCGACGCTGCTTTACAGATTGGAGTGTGGGGTTTGAACAGGCCGCAGAAGAACTTTATCAATCATTATCAGGCCATTTCGATTTAAATGATTTAGTTTCACGATGTAATAAACTTGGTGCCACTGATGTTCCGTTGCAGTTTTTGCAGAAGTTATCCTCAAACAATAAAGCGCAATTTGCTGAAACGTTTTTATAGCCCAACTGTTAAAGCCCCTTACCTAAGGGTATACCTATTCTTTTTCTTTATGATAAATGAATTACAATAAACTACTATGTTAAAAAACAAAAACAACCTAATTACAGTTAACTTCGTATTAAGGTTATTATAGGTAGGGTCGATTGAATTCGTTTGTTGATTTTTATCTAATGAAATTGTTAAATGATGTCACGTTGTTTTTGTTTTTCTGTCAAAACTTGTAAATTGCCTTAGTAAAAAGATACATATTGTCAGTTTTTGACGGCGAAAAAATCCTTACAATAAACCGACAATGTAATATCTGTAATCGGATGTTTTTGGCAAATGTCCCTTTAAAACCTATAGAACACTTATTACGTAGATAGATATAAATAAAATAATATTTGTCGAAGCGATAGTCTTACATTGAATTTTGGGTTCTCAGGCATTCGAAAGCCTCTTTATCCACCCATATGGCGCAATTGTTGATAAAATAAAGAAAACAGTACGTTCGTTTTTATAAAGTTATTTTATAGTTTAGGGACGTAGCTGTTAAGAAAGGTATTATGGAAGCAAAATTTTCACCACAGGTTAAAGATGTAATCTCTTTTAGTAGGGAGGAAGCGCTCCGCTTAGGGCACGATTACATCGGAACCGAGCATTTATTATTGGGCCTCATCCGCGAAGGCGATGGCATGGCTATAAAAATTTTACGATCGTTAGGAGTTGATACCGGTAAATTGCGCCGCTCAATTGAAGATGCCGTTCGCGGTACTTCGAGTGTTACAGTAAACTTAGGCAATATTCCATTAACAAAACAGGCAGAAAAAGTTCTAAAAATTACTTACTTAGAAGCCAAAATATTTAAAAGCGATTTAATTGGCACCGAGCATTTGTTGTTATCGGTTTTGAGAGATGATGATAATATCGCCTCACAGATCTTATTACAGTATGGTGTTACTTACGATGTTTTTAAACAGGAGGTTGAAGTGAATAAAAATGGTTTTAGAGATGATATCTCAAATAGTGCTTCCACAGGAGGCGATGACGATTATCGCGAAGAGGAAAGCTTTAGTACACCTAAAAAGGTTTCGGATATAAAATCTAAGACCCCTGTTTTGGATAATTTCGGCCGTGATTTAACAAAAGCGGCAGAAGAAGGTCGTTTAGACCCAATTGTAGGGCGCGAGAAAGAAATTGAACGCGTATCGCAGATTTTATCCCGCAGAAAAAAGAACAATCCAATTTTAATTGGAGAGCCGGGTGTGGGTAAGTCTGCAATTGCAGAAGGCCTAGCCTTACGCATTGTGCAACGTAAAGTTTCGCGTGTGCTTTTTGGCAAACGTGTAGTTACATTAGATTTGGCATCGCTGGTGGCCGGTACAAAATACCGTGGCCAATTTGAAGAACGTATGAAAGCCGTGATGAACGAGCTTGAAAAATCTACTGATGTAATTTTATTTATTGATGAGATCCATACCATTGTTGGTGCTGGTGGCGCATCAGGTTCATTAGATGCATCCAATATGTTCAAACCTGCTTTGGCTAGGGGCGAAATTCAATGTATTGGTGCTACAACATTAGATGAATATCGTCAGTACATTGAAAAAGATGGAGCTTTAGACCGTCGTTTCCAAAAAGTGATGGTAGAGCCTGCTACACCAGATGAAACTGTAGAGATTTTAACACGCATAAAAGATAAGTACGAAGAACACCATGGTGTAACTTATACTGATGAAGCTATTTTAGCTTGCGTTACTTTAACATTGCGTTATATTTCTGATCGCTTCTTACCTGATAAAGCCATTGATGCTTTAGATGAGGCAGGTTCGCGTGTTCACTTAACCAACATTCATGTTCCTCAGAACATTATTGATATTGAAGCTAAAATTGAAGATATCAAATTAGAGAAAAACAAGGTTGTACGTAGCCAGAAATATGAAGAAGCTGCAAAACTACGCGATACAGAGAAAAATTTAATTGAAGAATTAGATAAAGCTAAAGCAGAGTGGGAAGCCGAAACTAAAACTAAACGTTACGAAGTATCAGAAGATAATGTAGCCGAAGTGGTTTCGATGATGACTGGCATTCCGGTACAACGTGTTGGACAAACAGACAGTGCTAAACTGTTGAACATGTACGATAAAGTTGCTGAGAAAATTATTGGTCAGGATGATGCGATCAAAAAATTAACCAAAGCGATCCAACGTACAAGAGCAGGATTAAAAGATCCTAAAAAACCAATTGGTTCATTTATTTTCCTAGGTCCAACCGGTGTAGGTAAAACAGAATTGGCAAAAGAACTAGCCCGTTTTATGTTCGATAGCGATGATGCTTTGATCCAGATCGACATGAGTGAGTATATGGAGAAATTTGCAGTATCACGTTTAGTGGGAGCGCCTCCAGGATATGTAGGTTATGAAGAAGGCGGGCAATTAACTGAAAAAGTTAGAAGAAAACCTTATGCGGTAATTTTATTGGATGAGATTGAAAAAGCGCACCCTGACGTATTCAATATCTTATTACAGGTTTTAGATGAAGGGCAGTTAACCGATAGTTTAGGCCGTAAAGTTGATTTTAGAAATACAATCATCATCATGACATCTAATATTGGTGCCCGTCAACTAAAGGATTTTGGTCAAGGCGTTGGTTTCTCTACAACAGCAAAAACAAATCAGGCCGATTCTCACAGCCGTGGTGTAATCGAAAGTGCTTTAAAACGTGCTTTTGCTCCTGAATTTTTAAATCGTGTTGATGATGTAGTGGTATTTAATAGCTTAGGAAAAGAAGAAATCTTCAGAATTATAGATATCGAACTAAAAGCTTTATTTGGTCGCGTTCATACCCTTGGTTATGAAATTGCATTAACTGAAAACGCTAAAGAATATATTGCTGAGAAAGGTTTTGATAGCAATTTTGGTGCTCGTCCGTTAAAAAGAGCAATCCAGAAATATTTAGAAGATCCAATTGCAGAAGAGATTCTTAAAGGTGAATTAGCTGAAGGTGACGTTTTAGAAATTGATTATGACAAAACTACCGAACTGATTTTGATCAACCACAAAAAAGGCGAAAAGAAAAAAGAAGAGCCAAAACAAGAAGAAGATTCTTCAAGTAAATAAATAAGAAACTCCCGATAAAAATCGGGAGTTTTTTTGTTTAAGATATTAGCCTACTATTTAGCTGTTTTTTGGAATATAAAAAAATAGGTAGAAATTATTTTTTATAAAGAAAATCATTGTACCTTTCCTTAAACTATTCCTTATTAATGAAACCAATTACCTTTTGCTTGGCGTGTTTAGCGCTATGTTGTGCATTGTCCTGTAAAAAAGGAGCTGATTCCGATACATCAGATACAACATCTAAAACATTAAAAATAGAAATTTCTACGGCAACGAACATCAATAACGATGTGCTGTTAAAACTGGTTAATGATACCCGTTTGGCTGGTTGTAATTGCGGTACTACTAAAATGCCGCCTGTTGCGGCTTTAACCTGGAATGCCAACCTGGCCGCGGCTGCAATTTATCAAAGTAAATACATGGCATCGATTAAAAGCATGGTACACACCTCTGCAAATGGCGAAACAGTTGGTTTGAGGGTTACGGCTACTGGCTATAACTGGACAACTGTGGGGGAGAATATTGCATTAGGGCAAACTACAGAAGCACAGGTTTTTAATGATTGGATTGCCAGCGAAAGTCACTGCAAAAATATCATGACTGCATCTTTTAAAGAAATGGGTGCAGCCAAAACAGATAACTACTGGGTACAGGTTTTTGCGGCTAAATAAGAAAATTAATTAAAGAGGGTCGTCATTTCGAGCGGAGAGTAACGCAGCCGAGAAATCTGTCTTGATAGATTTCTCCGTTTCGCTATGCTTCAGTCGAAATGACGACTTATTTATATTAAGTTCGTCATTCAAATCAACTCCATCAATGCCTTATAGTAGTTATCATAATTTTCGGGTTCGGTATTTAAAAACAGGAAAGGTTCTATCAATTCCAGTTCCATCAACAAAAACTCGCCATTAACAAAAGTACCATCAACCCGCGCATACAGGCAATCTTTGGCAAATAACGTTACATATTGTTGTGCAGTAGCAGCCAGTTCTTCACTTGGTTTTTGTGGATGTACAGAGCCACCGTGTGCCGGTTGTACCCTGAAATCGCCAGGTTTAGCCTGTTTGATTAACGAATGACTATATTCACCATTAAAGAAAATGAAAGACCATTCGCCGCCTTCCAAAATCTCGGGTAGAAAAGGTTGAATGATAAAATCTTCATTTTGGATAAGAAGGTTTAATTTTTGATTAACCTCGTTCACATTATCAAAAGTTACCTTGAAGGTATTTTTTGCGCCACCACCACTCACACATGGTTTTACAATTAATTTATGGGTATTAAATTCTTCAAAGAAATGCGCAAGATTTACTTTTTCTTGATTTTGAATAAAAAAACTAGGCGTAACTTTTAATCCTGCTGCTTCAATTTCTCTCAGATACTTTTTGTTTGCATTCCATCTTACTACCTCTATCGGATTAAGCAATTTTATTTTTTTTGCTTCTAAGTAATCAAGCCAAAGGTAAAATTCTTCAATTAGGTCAAAATAATCCCATGGTGATTTTAAAATAGCATGCGAATAATCTTCCCAGTTTACATCCCGATCGTTCCAGATTACTTTTTTAATGTTCAGTCCTTTTTCTTTCAGGAAATTTAAGAGTTTATCATCCTCACTTTCAACTGTGGCGCTATCATAAGCTCCTTTATCTAGGTAGGTTACTAATGCAATATTCATAAAGCTAAACTAAGTTTAATCAATGTAGATTACAAATCCACGGTTCAAAGCGCCACGATTACAAATTGTGACCAACAATATTTGAGATGGCCGTGATGATAAAACCACGGCCTTGAGCGCTGAGGGCTTTCTCCTCAAAATTTTTAAAACAGACTCGCCTGGTTACTTGGGATCTTAAATAAAGTATGGTCTAAAATAATATCCTTCACATTTAAGCCATTTAAACGGCAGTGAAGTCTGAAATTATCCCTGATCATCTGTGAAATATTGCCATCACCACGCATACGGTCTCCAAATCTGCTATCGTTAACATGCCCACCATGGCAACTCTGAATCATATGCCAAACTTTATCAAAACGATCTGGAAAATTTTTCAGCAGCCAGTCTTCAAATATCTGTCCAATGGCACCATTTAACCGAACCACCGTATAACCCGCTTTAATGGCACCAGCATTTGCTATCGCCTTTAAAATTTTAGGAATTTCATGGTCGCTTAAACCAGGCACAAGAGGAGCAACCATAACCCCCATAGGGATTCCATCTTTACTAAGTTCCTCCACAACCTTTAAGCGCTGTTTAGCAGTTGTAGTACGGGGTTCCATCACCTGCCTCAAATCTTCATTTAAGCTATTGATGGAAACATAAACCATGCAGAGATTCAACTTCGCCATTTCTTGCAGAATATCCCGATCGCGAAGGATAAGTGAATTTTTGGTAATCATACCAATGGGCTGCTTGTAGGCCAATGCAATTTCAAGCAGCTGCCTGGTGAGTTTAAACTTTCTTTCGGCAGGTTGGTAACAATCGGTATTACCAGAAAGAGAAATGGTGGTCGCATCCCAACCCTTTTTCTCGAGGAATTTTTTAAATAGCGCTGGGGCCTCCTTTTTAACGATTATTTTCCGTTCAAACTCAATCCCTGCACTATAACCCCAGTATTGATGTGAGTTGCGGGCATAACAATAGGTACAGCCATGTTCGCAACCCTGGTAGGGATTTAAAGAATAAGCCATGCCCACATCGGGGCTGTCAACTTTGTTTACAATGGTTTTCGAATTTTCAAAAATAAAGGATGTTTTACGATCGCTTTCTTCCCAATCGTCTATTCCTTCATCATGCTCTTTTACGTAAACATCCTTTAAAAATTTGTTGTGTGGATTAACTTGAGCGCCTCGTCCCTTAAAATATTGTTTTTCTTCTTCGCCAATCATAAACTAAAATTACTAAAAATATTAGCAATTTTAGTTTCTAAAAAGTATGACTTTTCAACATTTTTAGTTTTAAATCACTCCTTGGTATCACATCTTTCCTTACTTATTCTTCGGTAACGGTACATAATCCATCGGTACCATATCGGCCACTTTTTCGTAAGCCCAGAAACCTTCGTACAGGAGCGATCGGGAGTCGTAAATGCCGCCATTTTCATAGAAACGGACACCTTCGCCTGTTAGGTTGGCAACAGAAATTTCATTTTCGGGTACATCTAAGGGCCTGAAGATCCAAAACCCGGTGTTAGAATAAGCCAGAGATTCCTTTTCTTTGGTGTACTGGATAAGGAGTGCATCAGTATAATTAAGATATTTTAAATTCTGATTAAAATAGTGCACTAATGTATCGGTAAGTACCTCTGCTCTCGAAAATTTGTCGATTGTTCGGGGCATTTCTTTTTGTTTGGTCCAAAAGGCGAGCAGTGCAGTATCTATTTTACCTTTATTCTGTCTGATGCCTGTTTTCTCTGGTACGGCCTTAATCTTTTCTAAATTGGCATTAATTAAATATTCAGGATAACGGTTAGGATTGGGTACTTTAATCATCTTATTAATGATAAACCCTTCTTCTTGTGTTTTGTTGGCATAAAGCGAACGGAAGAAATGTTGCGACGAGCCATAATATGCAACCTCTCTGGCAGCAATATACTTTTTCTTTTTAGCCGCCGATGCCTTTAATTCTTCAAAAAACGGGTGGCCCGAATAATAAATGATATGTGTTCTCGAATTATACTCGAAACGGTCCAGCATATATTTAAGCCGATAACCCAAAGCTTTATTCTCTACAATCAAAAACTCGGTTGTAGAAACCGTTAAGGTACTTTTGGTGATGTCGAAATCTATATTTAGCACCTGCGGATTTAATATCTTGCACTGTAACGCATTTGGGGTTTTCCCAATAAAAAAGTCTTTAAACTGGTTAATATATTTCTGACGGTTGGGATCGGCCCTGATTACAACTTCTTCCAGTTGTGCAACATTTTCTTTCAAAATCAGCTCTACCTGTACCGATTTGTCGGAAATGATTACACTTTTGGAATAGGGGAGGTAACCAACCAGTTGAACGAGCAGGTCATAACTGCCCGGTTTTAGATTAGGTAGTTTAAATCGGCCATCGTTATCGGCCACAGTAGCAATCTTATACCCACTTAAATAGATACTTGCACCGGGTAATCCATCTTTTTGATCCCTAACCAAACCACTAATCGAGAAGGTATTTTGAGCAATGGCATTAGTGCCCAATATGATCAGCGTAAGGGCTACTAAAAGGCTTTTAATCATGGAGACGAATGTAACCAAAAGGCGTAATATTTATTAAAAACGCAAAAGATTTTTAACAAATTTAACATTTGATGGTGATCGTTATTTTGAGTGGAGTGCAACGCAGTTGAGAACCCGAAGGCTCTGCTAAGCAAAATCTTGCTAGATAGATCTCTCCATTCCGCGCTGCTCCAGGAGATGACGACTATTTCCAAAATAGATCAGGTTCGTCATAAAGATTATTTCTATTTGGAAACGAAAGGTCTGTTTTTCCATGGCTGGGGAAGTCCCGCCATCGCTTGTAGTCCTCGTTACGCTACACTTCACTGTGGGCTACCCGCTCTATCGGGTTTATTTAACAAGGGTAGGTGCTGCGTGGTTCCAAAACGCTCAATAGTATTACTGGCCCTTGCCAGCTAAACCAGACCAAAGTGAAAAACCCACAGCCCGAAGTATGAGGGCGAGGATTTGTAACGGAGGGCGGGGCAGTAGCAACCAAGAAGCACTGTATTTGCTTTTCAAAAAAAGAAACAATGACATCTGGTAGTTGTCTCTCTCACTTTATTAATGATATTTCTACTTTTTTTCCACCACATTAACTGGGGGTAAATAATCCATAGGTACACTATCGGCAATTTTTTCCCAGCCCCAATAACCCGAATAAATCATCGAACGAGGGTTGTAAATAGATCCATTTTCGTAAAAATATACCGGAACAACTTGTAAGGTAATGGTAGAAATCTGGTAATCTGGTATGTCTAATGGCCTTGCGATGGACAGGCCGATCCGGTTGGCATAAGAAGGATCTTCTCTTTCTTTGGTGTAAATAACATAAAGTTGATCAGTAAAATTGAAGCTTTTAATACTTTGATTTTTCACGTGTACCAATGTATCCTGCGTTACCGGAGCACGGCTTAAAATAGAAATCCCATTTGGAAGGTTTTTCTTTTTTATCCAATAACTCAAAGAATCTCCAGATGTAAAAGTTAATGTGCGTGTTAAGCCATCCTGTACTTTTGTTAAGCGTTTAATGTTGGCGTTAATCACACTGTCGGAAGGTTTATCCGGATTTGATATTGTAACCAGTTTATTAATAATAAAGCCCTCTTCGGTGGCTCGGTGATGATAAATGGATCTAAAAAAGTGTTGTGGAGAACCTAGATAAGCGGTAATCCGCTTTTGCTCCCAAATTTTCTTCCGGCGTGCCGATCCTTTTAAATCTTCGTAATACGGAAATCCTTCATAATAAATGATCCTGGTTTTGCTATCGTATTCAAAATTATTCAGCAGGTATTTAATGCGGTATCCGAGTGCCTTGTTTTCAATAATCAGAAATTGTGTGGTTTTTACCGTAAGTTTATGTTCCTCTTTATCGTAATCGATAATCAGTACATTCGGGTTGATGAGTTTACATTGTTCTGCATTGGGGGTAGTACCAATAAAATACCCCTTGAACATGGCAATATAATGCTCCCTGTTCGGATCGGGTTTAATGGTTACTTCGGCCAATTGGGTTATACTTTCTTCGAGGGTAAGATCCAGTTTTACGGCTTTATCAGCAATCACTACATTTTTGTTTAAAGCTTTATAGCCGATTAATTGTACTAAAATATCGTAGTTACCAGGTTTTAGCGGTAGTGTGTATGTGCCATCATTGTTAGAAACAGTTGCAATTTTATAACCGCTTACATATACACCTGCACCGGGTAAAGCCTCACCCCGTTTATCTTTAACTATACCCGAAAGCATATAACTTTGTTGAGCAGCACAAAATTTGCCGATGATTAATAATGAAAGTAGAAGTATAAAAGGTTTCATCATTTAAATATAAACTAATTTTTTAGTTTAAATAAGGTGTAGATGTAAAATTATTAGTGCTTTTTGAAATTTTACGTGTTTATCGCCGTGGCCTGTGGGGACACAGACCATGGATTAGAAATTACGGTGACGACCGATTGATAAACTAAGCGAGCAACTCCCGCGCATTTTCTATAGCCGATGTGCCTGGATTTTTACCACTTAACATTTCGGCAATAACACCAATACGTTCTTCTTGCTTAAGTTTGCGGATTCCGGTTGTGGTTTTTCCACGGTCTTCATTTTTGTGAACAAAGTAATGTGATATGCCTTTCGCGGCAATTTGTGGTAAGTGCGTAATCGAAATTACCTGCATATTCTGGCCTAAATCTGCAATTACTTCTCCAACTTTTAAAGCAGTTTCACCAGAAATCCCCGTATCAATCTCATCAAAAATAATGGTCGGTAACGAAGTATGTTTGGCTAATAAAGCTTTTATGGCTAACATCAGTCGCGATAGCTCACCGCCGGATGCTACTTTATTAACTGGCGCAGGCGCCTGGCCAGCATTTGCCGTAAAGAGGAGATCTATTTCATCTAAGCCATCTTTATTCAATTCGCTCAATACTTTTTGGTGCAAAACCAACTTGGCATTTAGCATCCCTACTTTTTTTAAGGTAATACCGGTTTGTTCTTCTACAACCTTAATTGCCTTTTTACGGTTGGCACTTAATTGATCGGCCTGTTTATGTAATTCTTTTTTAAGTTGGTCTATTTCTTTCTGTAGTTTTTCTATGTGCTCATCAGAAGATAGGAGTTTATTCAGGTTCTCTTCTAATTGTTTTTGAAGTGCTAGTAATTCGGTATTATCAGCAACCCGGTGTTTTTGTTGGAGTGAATAAAAAAGATCTAACCTTTGATTTACCAGTTCTAAACGATCAGCACTATGTATGGTATTCTCTTCAATACCAGAAACCTCGTCGGTAATATCCTTTATTTCGATAATTGATGAGCGTAAACGTTCATACAGTCCATTAATTGCAGGATCGAATTTTTCTATACTCTGTAACTGTAACGAAGCTTCTTTTAAAATCTGGAGGGCAGAAGGTTCACTTTCGTTAATTAAACCAGAAGCAGTAAGTAAAGCTCTTTTTATGGTCTCGGCATGAGTTAACCGCTCTAGTTCCTGCTCTAAATCTTCTTGCTCACCTTCCTGTAATTTTGCTTGCTCGAGTTCGTTAAATAGAAATTGCTCATAGTCTTGCTTATTTCTTGCTTCGTCTGCCTCACTCACCAATTTCTTCAACAGGTTGGTATCTTGCCTGAGTTTTTTAAATCCGCTGCGGTAATTAAGCAATAGCGATTGGTGGTTAGCTAAGGAATCGACAATTAACAGTTGAAAATCGGCATCATTAATTTCTTGGGTGGCATGCTGAGAGTGAATGTCGATCAGTTTTTCGCCGATTTGTTTCAGGATTGATAAATTAACCGGTGTATCGTTAATAAACGACCTGGTTTTACCATCTATAGATATCTCTCTACGTAAAATGCTTTCGTTTGCAAAATCTAAATCATTTTCTTCGAAAAGTTCTTTCAGGTTTTCATCTGCCAGTGCAAAGCTTCCTTCAATAACACATTTTTTATCCTGGTTAAAAAAGTATTTGCTTTCTGCCCGCTGTCCTAAAATTAGCGATAATGCCCCTAAAATGATAGATTTACCAGCTCCTGTTTCACCAGTTATAATATTCAAGCCTTTATCGAATTCGATATCGAGAGTATCAATTAATGCGTAATTACGTATAGAAAGTTTTTGTAGCATGCTAAGCAAAAATATTAAAATTTATTCAACAGGTGAATACAAAACAAAAACAGCGAAGAATAATCTTCGCTGTTCATGATCTGTTTGGTTTATGTGTTGTTATTTTATCGAAATGTTAATTACATTACCATTATCAATTTTTAAGTTAGCTGCCTGAACATAACTTTTTATTGCCATTTGATCGGCATTGGTAAAATCTGATTTTTTAAACGTTACTACCGCATTTAGTGTGTTCAGTGCTTTAAAAGCACTAGTAAAGTCTTGATTATTGTATAACATTACTGCTGGAGTTACCTGTGAGCTTTTGTTACCACCTTCTGCCTTTTCCTTTTTCTCTTTTTTCTCCATTCTCTCTTTCAGCTCCTTTACTTCGTTATCGAATTTTTCTTTCAATTTTTTATACTCTTCAGTTTGTCTCAGCTTACTGTTCGAGTTATCGTTGTATCTAAATATCATACCATCTGAAGAAAGCTGATAGCCTTTGGTTTTAAATAAAGAATCGGCATGTAATCTGCTTAAGCCAGATAATTTTGCAATGTCTCCAGATTTTAAAGCCTGCATCCTGATGTTATCGATCTGAGCTCTAAACTCAGGTGAATTCATTTTGGCAGACATTTCTTCGCCCATCTTTCTCCATTTTGCTTGTGCTTCTGGGCTGCTGAACTCTTTCGCCATATCTTCACTCATTTTTTTCCATTTGGCCTGCGCTTCTGGAGAATTCATTTTCTTTTGCATCTCTTCTCCAAATTTTTTCCATTTGGCTTGTGCTTCCGGCGAATTGTATTGTTTGGCAATATCTTCCCCGAATTTTTTCCATTTGGCCTGGGCCTCTGGTGAGTTATATTGTTTGGCCATATCTTCGCCAAATTTTTTCCATTTAGCTTGCGCTTCAGGAGAATTATAGTCTTTATGTATTTTGGCCAGTAACAGCGAATCGTTGAACTTAAAGTTAAAATTACTATCGGTACGCAGTCTGTAGATATTTTTCCCTGCAAAAAGCTCATCCCTGTAAAAATCTTTTCTCAGGCTATCTGGCATTTCCTTTACCGAGTTATATTCGGTTTTTTTACCATCCGCATCAATGGTTACAATTTTAATTTTGCGTTTTTTTGTAGTGTCCGTGCAAACAATGGTTTTTACATCATGGTGGTCGATTACACTCAGAACCTCAATTTTAGGCGATTTTTTAGTTTCTTTTTTCTTTTCCGTTGGATTGATCCAAGCAATAGAAAACAAGCAGGCTACTCCTAAAGTTAAGGCTGCCATTTGTTGTTTGGCGTTTAAATAATTTGTTTTCATATTGGTTATTCTTTTTATGCGTTGATATAAATTCTGGGTCTTGCCTGTTGCCGCTAGTGCATAAGCAGGACTGTTTTTGTCTTTTAATAGTTCGAGTTTAAGTAGGGCATGGGCATAGTTCAGTGGTTTTCCGGTAATTTTTAATACCAGATCATCGCAGGCATGCTCGCGCTCAATATGTATAAATCTACCTGCCATCCACACAAATGGATTATAGAATAATAATGTTTCAATGGCTGTTTTAATCAGGTTTAATAAGAAATCGTTTCTTCTGATATGTGATAACTCATGGATTAATATCGCTTCTACCTGGTCGTTGTCTAACTGGTTTACCAGGGCCAATGGAAATAATACCACAGGTTTTAAATAACCGATAACCAAAGGCACGTTAACAATAGAAGATAAATGGAACTGGATAACTTTATTAATTTTAAGGTGGGCGGTTACCTGCTCGAAAATGGCCTTCCAACTATCTGGAATGGCACTTAAACTTTCTTTCTTTAGTTTTGAAAGCTGACCATAGCCTTTAATAATAACGAATAACTGAAGTAAAATACCAATAATGTAAAATACCACTACAGCAGGAAAATACTGCTCTGCCTTGCTGCTAAAACTTGGCGGTAGGTTGTTAAAGTATTGGTAAACCTGTATATTTTGGGCATTGATTGCAGGAGGCTGATTATTTACATTCAATGTTAACTGATGAATGAAATTATAGCCAAAGCCAATAAACATTAAAATGATGGCGCCAAAAGCAAGGTTGTGCTTATGTTTTGCCGCGAGTTTCGGAATGCTGAGCATTACGATAAATAGGATACCATAAATAATGGCGCTTTGCCAAAGTGAGTTTAAAATACTCCAGCCAAATGCTTTGATGAACTGTTGTAATAAAGTTTCCATAACGGTGGTTTTAATTTTTATACGGGGACAATCCGAAAATTTTACTGTTTATCAGGGATCTAAACCCTACACCTTTCAACCTTCAATGCTAACCTTACTTTAGGCTATCTAAATATTTTTTTATTTCGTCAATCTCATCTGCACTTGCGGTGTGGTTACCCAAAGCCTGCATGACCAATCTCGCTGCCGATCCGTTAAATACGTTATCGATCATTTTGTTTACCAATTGTTTTTCAGTTTTATCCCGACTAACAAGTGCTTTATAGATATGCGTTTTTTGGTTGGTATCTCTTTCTACCATTCCCTTCTCGTGAAGAATCTGCATCAGTTTTAAAGTTGTGGTATACCCAGCGTCTTTTTTATTCAATGCCTCATGAACTTCTCTTACCGTTGCATTCCCCTTTTGCCAAAGCACCTGGAGGATTTCCATTTCACCTTCTGTTGGTTTGATGTTATGATTAGTCATATGTTACAAGTTGTACGAATTATTTCGTATTTAAATGTACGAAGATATTCGTAAGATCAAAATATTTTAACAAATTTTTAACTGTTGGCTTAACTGATTAACCGGTTAACTGCGATATAAGACGCATGAGACAGCCAAATGTTGCATGCCTATCTGGCTTTTGAAAGGAAAACCCCCACTATGAAAAACTGACTTAGGTTATTAAACCTGATTGATATGGATACCGGCCCGTGGATAAGGCCTGCAGGCGTATAAACGAAAGCAGGACTGACTTTAATTGAAATACTGAGATTGCTTTTCTAAAAAAATTAATCACCACAAATAGAGAAACTACTTATCGGTTAACCGTTGAAACCGGTAATTGGTTTACTGATGGGCATGATATACAATTAACCAGTTAACCGTCTCAATGCAATTACTTATCGCCTAATAATTCAGCCATTTTATCCCGTAATTCTTTTCCTTTAATATCCTTGGCAATTATTTTTCCATTAGGACTGATCAGTACATTTGCTGGTATAGTAGTAATACCGTAAAGTTTAGCTGCTTCGTTTTCTTTTTTAAGATCAGATACCTGCATCCAAGGTAACCGGTCTTCCTTGATAGCGTTTAACCATTTGGCTTTATTTGCCAATACATCGATTGATACACTTAAAACCGTAAAATTTTTCTCCTTGTATTTTTCATAAACAGCTAAAACATTTGGATTTTCTTCCCTGCAGGGCAGACACCACGAAGCCCAAAAATCAACAAGGACATATTTGTTTTGATAAGCTGAAAGTTTGATCGGATTACCATTTACATCATTTTGGGTAAAGTCTTTTGCCATCATTCCTACAGCGATTTTTTTACCTTCCGCAATCCTTCTGGTTATTTCCTTACCCTCTGGCATCACTTTAAGCTCTATAGATAATTTGGCAAAACTTCGTTCTACCTGAGGTAAATTTTTGCTTGTACGCGCCAGCTCACTTAATGCTAATAAACTTACATACGAATGTGGATGGTTATCGGTAAAGATAAACTGTTGCGAAATTATTTCATTGTCTACAACAGTAGTTTCCGTTTTATTTAGGTTTGCTGATGTGTTATCTTTTAGTTCACCTGGATTATCTAACTTTTTCCTTTTGTTATAAAGGGGTTTTAACGCAGTAAGTAGTTTTGCGTAATCATTATTTAATGGGGTTCCGGAAATAATGGAGTTACTTAAGGTATCCGGTGATTGAAGTATGATGTTACCTCCTTCAATATAAATTGAAAATGAATCGGATAAGTCGGCTGCATAACGTGGATTATCTTTTCTGCAAACATAACCTCTAACCCTGGTTTTGAAAGTGCCTTTAAATTCGAATGAGCCTTTACTAACTACAGTAGAATCTTGAATTAATTGATCACCTTGCCTGAAGGATAAAAACATCTTATCTCCATCTTTATAAGCCTTGCCATACCCTTTGATACTGAATAAAGATTGTGCCAGCAGGTTTAATGGTAAAAGGCAGATCGTAATTAATAAAAATCTTTTCATCATTTTTAGAAACTATATTTCAGCTGGCCAACGCCCTATAGCGGTTAACTGCTGAAACTGGTTAATTGGTTAACTGATGGCATGATATACAATTAACCGATTTAATATCAACTGCAAAGCTATCAACCATGAACTATCAAACTATTGACCAATGAGCCATTGACAAATGAATTAATTCTTCTTCAACCCTTCGTACTTGCCAATATTCGCCGGATCGATTTCTGCCAGCATATTATAAGCTTTTATGCGTTCCTGCCCATTCAGTTTAGAAAGTACATTGGTTACTTCCTCTGCTTTAGCCGCAAAGTAAACATTAGGAAAAATAGAACCCAGCTTCTGCTTATCCATTTGTTGCAGTGCAGGTAATGCCGCTACAATCTGTGTTAAACCCTTATCATTATCGGTTAATTGATCCAATCCGCTTAAATGATAACTGTAAATGAAATTGCGCAGCTCGCTAAAAATTGGATTTAAAACATTTTCGTTGAACCAAAAACGGTTACGTAAGCCATCTGCTGCTCTCCAGCCAGTATTGCCCGATGCTTGCGCCAGGTTAATGATATTTTGGGCTTTTTTATAGAAAGGAGTTCCACCCATTTTGCTAAAACTATCTTTATCCATTCCGATGATGGTATAAGCGTAATAGGTGAGGAGGGCACTGATATTGGAAATATAATTCTGATCAGAAAAGTCGATTGTAGAACCATCGTTGAAATTAAAATCGAAATTCTTATCACTCATATTTAACAAAGTACTGTTGTAAGAGCTGTTAAAAACCGGGCGGCTGCTTTGAATCTGCGCTTCTGCAGTGTATCCGGAACCACCATCCCACGAATTGATGGTGATGATAAAACTACATTCAATCCGCTCCTGGGGCTTATAACTTTCGTTGCTGAATTTGTTGTTGTTTAAAAAATCGCGGATTGTTTTTTGCAGCGCATCTAAAGTTGGCTTACTGATGTTCGAAACCTGAGGGGCCAGCAAAGTTACCCTCGCATTTAACTCCTGCGCATGCAGTTTCCCAAAACCAACCAATATCAATACCCAAACAATCTTTTTTATCATTTCGCAATTTTTAAAATGGCAGTACAAATATCTTTAGCAACATCCGTTTTCGATTTCATTTCAAATACAGTCCGTTCCAAAGCTTTGTTAAAAATAGTAATTTTATTGGTATCTGATTTAAAACCTGCACCCTTGTCATTTAAAGAATTTAGAACAACAAGATCTAGATTTTTCTTTTCTAGTTTGCCTTTGGCATAATTCTCTTCATCATTGGTTTCTAAAGCAAAACCAACCAAAATCTGGTGTGCTTTTTTTGTTGCACCTAAGGAAGCGAGTATATCTTTTGTTTTTTCCAGTTCCAAAACCAATCCGCTATCCTGCTTTTTAATTTTTTGAGTGGCAATTACTTTAGGACGATAATCTGCCACGGCTGCACACATTACGGTAATATCGGTTTCGGGAAATACCGATAAACAGGCATCGAACATCTCCTGGGCACTTATTACGTCAATCCTTTTTAAAGTTTGAGCAGATTTTTGTGCTGTTGGCCCGGCAACTAAAGTAACATCAGCCCCAAGCGTTGCCAGTTCATCGGCCAGGGCAAAGCCCATTTTACCAGATGAATGATTGCCTATAAAACGTACCGGATCAATCGCCTCGTAAGTTGGGCCAGCGGTAACCATTACCTTTTTGCCAAATAGCGGCATCGATTTTTTTATGGCACCATCCAGAAAAGAAACAATTTCGTCAGGTTCGGCCATTCGGCCTTCGCCCCAGAGCCCACTGGCCAGTTCGCCATTAGCAGGAGCTATAACCGTATTACCGTAGCTAATAATACGTTCGATATTGCCCTGGGTAGTTTCGTGCTTCCACATGTCCAGATCCATAGCCGGAGCTACATAAACCGGACATTTGGCAGAAAGGTAAACAGCCGTTAATATATTATCGCAGATGCCCGTTGCCAGCTTAGCCAGTGTATTGGCACTTATTGGAGCGATGATCATTAGATCGGCCCATAAGCCCAGTTCAACATGATTGCTCCATACGCCTGTTTCTTCTTCGAAGTATTGCGTATAAACCGGGTTTTTAGAAAGCGTAGCAAGGGTAAGTGGTGTAATGAAATTAGCACCATCAGGAGTAAGAATAACCTTTACGTTTGCACCAGCTTTTACAAGCAGCCGAACTAAAATAGCCGACTTGTATGCCGCGATGCTACCGCAAACGCCAAGGATTATGTTTTTATTTTTGAGCATAGTGTTTAGGGCATGGGGCATAAAGCATAGAGCGTAGTATTAAACGCTTTGCCCTAAACGCTATGCGCTATGCCAGTTACTTTTGTTCTTTAGCAGGATTTCTGTGATAGATTTTCTCGTTCAAAAATTCATCAATAGCAACTAAAACAGGTTTCGGCATACGCTCGTAATGCTTGCTGATTTCAATCTGCTCACGATTTTCGAAAATTTCTTCTAAATTATCGTTGCTTGAAGCAAATTCTGCCAATTTACCATGTAACTCTTCTTTAACGTTGTTCGAAATCTGATTTGCTCTTTTAGCAATTACCACTAAAGATTCGTATAAGTTATCTGTAGTTTTATCTAAATCGTGTACGTTTCTGGTTACTGTAGTGTTGGGTACAGCAGGTTTGTTAGTATTCATGTATTACTTGTTTTTAATATCCGTTTTATTAATTGTAGCAGAAGTATCTTTTAACTTCCCGGTTCTGATCAGCATCTGCTTGTATTTTTCCTGATCTGCAGCATATAATGCCAATTCTTGCTTCGTAGCTGCAATTCCTGCTTCAACATCATCCTTAAGCGCCTTTGCGTCTTTAGTGTATTTACTGTCAGGATGGTTCTCGGTAAACTCAGTATATAAAGCAAGCGCTTCATTATAACGGTCTTCCTGGCGAATCACATAGCTGTTTTTTGCGTATAAATATTGCGCTTTAATCATCAAGAAATCCATTTCCTCAGCATATTTAATATCTGGGTAATCTCTCTGCGCATTTTTTAAGGCAATAACAGCTGCTCTATAATTATCTACATTACTAGGCCCTGTAGTTAAGTACATTTTAGCATTTTCAAATGCTTTATCCTCTAACTTGCCCCTTAGTGTGGCAATATATTTGCCAGCAGCTGCAGCGCGATCGCTAGTAGGGTATAAGTTGATAAATAATTGTAGTGCATCAATAGCTTTATAGGTGTTTTCCTGATCTAAAGAGAAATTTGGAGACTCTAAATAGAAACAATAAGCCCCCATATATCTAGCTTCTTCGGCATTTTTACTTGCCGGATAGGTTTCTGCAAAACTTTTAAACTGGTATCTTGCAGTTGTATAATCACTTAATCTGTATAGTGTATAAGCGTAATAATAATTCAGATCCTCCGCTTCTGCACGGCCCCTATATTTTTGAGAAAGATCCTCAAAAAGCACCAAAGCTTTACTGTAATCGCGTTTATTATACAAACGAAGAGCCTCTTGGTATTTTTTTGCAACATCATTACTCGCTCTCAATTTCTCGAAACGACTTTTACAACCCGCAATACCTAAAGCGGCAATAAATACTAAAATAATTAAGTGTTTAACTTTAAACATTCTGCAAAGATAATTAATAATACGATAACATCAATAAAAACAATTGGGCACTAAGCTATGCAAAGCAATTCAGTACAATATAACAGTTAACAATTTTTAACATATATTATAGTATAACCTAATTTATCTGGAGGTTTTTGTTCCTACACTATATATAATAGTATATGTCTCATGTTTTTTCAGCAAAGCAGGGTTAGTACTACCTATATAGGTTTGTTCCCGCTATGCGCTGCAAAGCCTTGGTTCGTTCCTCACCTTCGGGTTTTCCGCTGCTATCGGGTTTGGGCTGGCGGGGACAGGGTTACTTACGAAGTTTCTAAGGCCATGCGCCGAGGAAACTTCGTAAGTCTTTAGATCAAACCCCGCAGGTTTTTAAAACTTGCGAGCTTTATAAGCACGCATAAACACTAGATCTGCAAAAAAAGTTTTGTTCGTGCTGACATTTTTTCTGTCTGAAAACCATTAACTTACGCTTAATCCTGGTCTATCCAGCAAAAACACTTTGGATTGAGGGATATTTTTTCTACTTTTGCATCCCGCTCCGGAGGAGGTGGCAACAGACTGAAAAGATAGCGTGAGGTTAAGGGAGAGCGGTATTTATTTTAAAATAAATATTGCTGGATTGGAAAAGATTGCTACCTTTGCAGCCCGGTTCGGAAGGACGGAAAGCTGATCAACATCGGCGTATTGAAATAGAGGAAAGAGGAAAAAAAGGGGTTT